>JAEZKA010000025.1 GCA_023436225.1 Bacillota bacterium | reverse complement strand
CTCCTTTTAATGTTTGTTTGGACGACGTGCATTTTTTAGAGGCTTCGTATAGATGCATTTTAATATAAAAAATAAAATGTTGGAAGTATGTTTTGAACATACCCCAACATTTATTATAGAACCTTAAAAATTGATGTTTTTACTGTTAAAGCTCCATTTTATGATACCATAAATAAACAAAATATGATAATATTGGACTTATATAGGGGTGTTTAATTTATTAAATAAATAATAATATGGAGGAGAAGATACGATGCCTAAGACGGAAGCAATTAAAACGAAACAGAGCGGATACAATGTCAAAAGGGTACATAAGGTAAATCTTATAGGCACGATAGTGATCGTTAGCTTGATATTAGTGCAGGTATTAGTTGCAAAGGGCATTGATGAAGGGATTAAACCCATAATCGCTACGCTTATTACTTTTTCCATATGTATTATTAACTATTTCGTACCAATCAATGAACGGTTAAAAAGCTTTTTATTTCCAACCATAGATTTAGTTGCCGCTTTCGGACTGATGTATTTTTTCGGATATACACTGAATAAACATTATCTGATATTTACAACAATTGCAATGATCACCTTATATTTTAGAAAAGAATTAATTGTTATATTTGGAATACTGGTGAATATTGGATATCTATTGATGTATCTACTTATACCGCAGAATTTACTTTCTGATAATACGGCTTTAAAAGAATTTGTTACTGTTATTACCCTGATTAACGGAATTATGGTTCTTTTGTATTTTCTGACTAAGTGGGGTAACGAGCTTGTGGAGCAAGCCAGTAAAAAGGAAGAAGAAGCAAAACAATTAGTTGATCAGCTAGAGAATACCTTCCATACAATTGACGAAGGTGCAAGGTCTCTAAACAATAATCTTAGTGTAGTAGACACGCAGCTAAAAGGGATTCACGATGCCAGCCTGGGTATCGTTAACTCAGTTCAACAGATGGCAACTGCCATACAGGATGAAGCAGCTAGTGTATATAGGATCAATGAATCAATGACTCAATCTCTACAGGTGGTAAATCGGACAATCGAAATATCAAACGGCGTTGTAGATAAATCAGGGGCGATGAGTAAGAAGGTTGAAGACGGCTGGAACAGGGTAAATGAAGTGGCAGTTCATATGTCAACAGTAAGTACAGCAATTGGGACGACCGCCGCTACGGTAAATGATCTTCAAACCAGTTTAAAAGAAATCATTGTTTTGTTAAATAGCATCAAGACGATAGCCTCACAGACGAATCTGCTTGCACTAAATGCTTCTATAGAATCTGCTCGTGCGGGCGAACAAGGAAAAGGCTTTGCAGTTGTTGCAGAGAATATTCGCGGATTGTCTGAACAAAGTAGGAAAATAGTTGACAATATCAGCAAAGTAACTACTGTAATACTGGAAAAGTCAGAGAATGCAGCTAGAGTGTCAAAGGAAGGGCAGAACGCAACGAATGTGGGAATGGATATCATCTCTGAAGTGGCATGCTTCTTTACTGACATGAAGGAAGCTTATCGAGAGACAAATGATGAATTATCAAGGAGCATGAGAGAGATTGAAATAGCTGTTAAAAATTTTATTGAGATACAGGAGCAGATTACGAATGTGGCAAGTATATCGGAAGAGAATTCAGCATCCACAGAAGAGATATTATCAATCATTGAGGATGAGAGCTCTCAGATCTCCCAGATTAATTCCTCCGTTTCGCAAGTGTATGACTTGAGCCGGAGGCTGAAGGATATGGTGAAGTAGTCATGGACAGATGAATTGAGCGTAGTTTGATAGGACTAAATTAATTGAATAATTTTATAAAAAAGTTAGAATTTTCTCTAATGTGTTATCTAGAATTATGTTTTTATTGTGGTATAATTAACAAGGGTATTCCTTAAGATTATTAGCTCGGCAAGGGAGTTAGCTTAGGAATACACTTTACCTTATTATAAGAAGGAGGATATATATATGGCAAATCTACGTGGAACAAAAACATTGGAGAATTTAATGAAATCCTTTGCGGGTGAGTCACAGGCAAGAATGAGATATACTTATTTCGCATCGGTAGCTGGCAAAGAAGGTTACAAACAAATTCAGAATATTTTCCTTGAGACAGCAGAGAATGAGAAAGAGCATGCAAAGGTATTTATGAAGCTGGCTCTGGAGCATCTTGATGGTGAAAATCCTGCCCCGGTTGAAATTAATGCAACCTATCCTTTTGCTTATGGAGATACCGCAGCAAATCTAAAATCAGCAGCAGAAGGAGAACATGAGGAGGCGGAATTAGACTATCCGGCATTCGCTAAGACAGCAAAGGAAGAGGGCTTCCCGGATATTGCAACTCGTTTTCTTTTGATTGCTAAGGTTGAAAAGCATCATGAGGAGAGATATCGCAAGCTTCTTCAAAATATTGAGAACGGGACCGTGTTCAAGAAGGATGGCAAGGTATTCTGGAAATGTATCAATTGCGGTCATATTCACGAAGGTGATGCAGCTCCTGCTCTTTGTCCTACCTGCCAACACCCGAGAGATTACTTCCAATTATTGGACGACTGCTTCTAAAATATAGTTACATATATCCCCTCATACACTCGTTGGAATACAGTCTGTCTTCCAAATAGTGCATTAGGGGACTTCGCAGAATATAATTTGAATTGATATGCTCCCTTCTAAGTATCAAGTGATTTTATTATTTCACTCCTAGAAGGGAGCATATCAATTTTGGACAGCCCGTTAAATATATTAAATGATTTTATAATTATTTCGCTTCCTTAATAGAGTTAAATATGCTAAAATATATCACAAATGAGTTATATGGGGAACCCAATCGAGAAGTAACGAAGGGCCTTCAAAAATGTGAAAGGTACAGGTGTTAGTAATGAGTAATTTTTTTAACATGGATAATCCCTTCTTTACTACGCTGGGAAAGATATGTGATATGCTTTTCATTAGCGTAGTATGGGTGCTATTCTGTATACCGGTGATAACCATTGGGCCGGCGAATACAGCATTATATTATGCAATAGTGAAGGTTATCCGAAGAGAAAGAGGCTATTTATTTCGAGAATTCTTTAAATCCTTTAAATTGAATTTTAAGAGGGCAGCAATTCTAGGTGTGGTACTTACTATCATGTTTGTTGTTTTAGGTTTTGACCTAATATGGGCCTATGCGAATTTAGGTAGCTCAAAAAGTACCAGCTCCATATTATTTGGTGTTTTTATTGCGTTCACCTTCTTGTTGGTATGCTTTTCCTCTTATGCATTCCCGATACTATCTCGCTTTGATATGACAGTGAAGCAGTTGGTAAAAGCAGGGACATTCATGTCAATTAGACACCTTCCTTCTACACTGGTGATGGTTGTTGTAACTGCGGCAGGAATTGTTGGTACATTTATTATACCGTTATTGATATTTATTGCGCCGGCTGCCGTTGTTTTAGTTAACTCTTTCCTCATGGAACGCATATTAAAGAAGTATATGCCAAAAGCAGAGACGACTGATGAAGAGACGACTGAAGGAGAGACGTCTGAAGAAAAGCATTCTAGTAAGGATGAATGGTATTTAGAATAGTTGTTCTTATACCGACTGCACTAAAGATGAAATATGGATGTTAGTGTAAAGTTATTCATTTCGTATATCAAACTGAATATTTTGAGGTGCTTTCAGTCATTTTTAATAAAAATTTAAATTTTCACAAAAATTTCTTTTCATTTAAGTGAAAACGTGATATATACTATATATATAATTTTTGTATGGAGCGAAGGTGTTCTCGATTTATTGAGGACACCTTTTTGTATATAGGAATTTGTTTCCTATATACAAAAGGCTTTGCTGGGATACGATCAAAGCGTTCAACGCGTAATTGTCAGCGGAGCTGACACTATGTTCTAATCATGAGAGGAGATATGGTATGTCGGAAAAATTAACAGAACTATTTGGAACGGATGTATTTAATGATGCGACAATGGTAGAGCGTCTGCCTAAGAAAACATATGCAGCGCTAAAAAAGACTATTGAGAATGGAGAAGATCTGGATCCTAACGTTGCAGAGGTTGTTGCGAACGCTATGAAGGATTGGGCAATTGAAAGAGGCGCTACACATTATACCCACTGGTTCCAGCCTTTGACCGGAATTACGGCAGAAAAGCACGACTCCTTTATCAGCCCTACAGCTGACGGTAAGATTATTATGGAATTCTCAGGTAAGGAATTAATCAAGGGTGAACCAGATGCTTCCTCCTTCCCTTCTGGTGGTCTTAGAGCGACCTTTGAAGCAAGAGGCTATACCGCTTGGGATTGTACCTCTCCGGCCTTCCTCAGAGAAGATGCTGCAGGTGTTACCCTCTGTATTCCTACTGCATTTTGTTCTTATACAGGAGAAGCACTGGATTTAAAGACACCATTACTTCGTTCTATGGAAGCTCTTAGTGTTCAGGCTGTTAGAATTATGAAGCTGTTTGGTCATACCGATGTGAAGCGTGTTACTCCTTCTGTTGGACCTGAACAGGAGTATTTCTTAGTTGATAAAGCAAAATACTTAAAGAGAGATGACCTTATCTTCACCGGAAGAACCTTATTTGGTGCAATGCCTCCCAAGGGTCAGGAGCTAGACGATCATTATTTTGGTAGCATTAAGGAGCGTGTTGCCTCCTTTATGAAGGAGTTAAATATTGAGCTTTGGAAGATGGGTGTTACCGCTAAAACCCAACATAACGAGGTTGCACCGGCTCAGCATGAATTAGCCCCAATCTATGCATCGGCAAATATTGCTACCGATCACAATCAGTTAGTAATGGAATGTATGAAGAAGGTGGCAAATCGTCATGGTCTCGCTTGTCTTCTTCATGAGAAGCCCTTTGCAGGAGTAAATGGTTCAGGAAAGCATGACAACTGGTCCATGGTTTCTGATACAGGTAAGAATCTTCTTGATCCAGGTAAAACCCCTCATGATAATGTACAGTTCCTCTTAGTGTTATCAGCAGTATTAAAGGCAGTGGATCTTCATGCTGATCTTCTTCGTGTATCTGCTTCTAATCCTGGTAATGATCATAGATTAGGTGCTAATGAAGCACCTCCTGCAATTATCTCTGTATTCTTAGGAGCTCAGTTAGAGGATGTTATTTCTCAGTTAATTGAGACAGGCGAAGCGAAGAGCAGTAAGGACGGCGGTAAGCTGAATGTCGGTGTACACACAATTCCTGAATTTAAGAAGGACGCAACGGATCGTAATCGTACTTCACCCTTTGCCTTTACCGGAAATAAATTTGAATTCCGTATGGTGGCATCGTCCATGTCAATCGGAACTGCAAATACAGTCCTTAATACGATTGTGGCAGATGTATTTAGCGAGATGGCTGATGAGCTTGAAAAGGCTGAGGATTTTGATATTGCAGTGCATGATCTGATTAAGAAGACATTAACAGAACACCAGAGAATCGTATTCAATGGCAATGGTTATGCTGAGGCATGGGTTGAAGAGGCAACAAGACGAGGCCTGCCGAATATCAAATCAATGGTTGAAGCAGTACCTGCTTTGGTTACAGATAAAGCGATTAAAATGTTTGAGAAGCATCATGTTTTCTCATCAGTTGAGTTACATTCCCGTGCTGAGATCTTATATGAGTCGTATACAAAAGCGATTAACATTGAAGCTAAGACGATGATTTCCATGGCTAAAGTAAAATACATCCCTGCGATTATTTCATATACCAAAAAATTGGCCGACTCTATCAACGCGGTTAAGTCTGCAGTTGCTGATGCAGATGTCAGTGTTCAAAGTGAGTTATTGAAGGAGGTATCCTCTCTTCTTGCCAAGGCTCAGGTAGCTTTACTGAAGCTTCAGGAGGTTACAGCACAGGCGAATTCCATCGGAGATATTGCAGAACAGGCAAAGTATTTTAAAGAGACAGTATATCCGGCGATGACAGAACTCAGAGCTCCGATTGATGCTTTAGAGGTATTGGTTGAGAAGGAGTTATGGCCGGTTCCTACCTATGGCGATCTGTTGTTTGAGGTATAAAATAATTTGTTTCATAATTAGTATTTTCCTCTTATTTTTATATAAGCAATACGATATAAAAAGCCGTTTCTTAGCGATAAGAAGCGGCTTTTTGCAATGGGATATATCGACGGAAGGCATTTAATTATATATACTTATTCTTTACTTTGAAATACAATGTCAAGATCTTTGCACAGATTTTGAACAGCCTGCCGTCCTGTCATAAGAGCCACAGGGAGTCCGCCAGGAGGCTGTAAACGCTGACCGGCAAAATATAGGTTATCGATTCCGGCTAGCTTACATGGGTATGTAACTCGTGGACTACCGGGGGTCTTGATGGTCATCCATGAGCCTTGGTATGTACCACAGTAACGTTCGTAGGTTAAAGGTGTTGCAACATCCCAGATGGTCACCATATTCTTTGTGATAGGAATTAAATCCTCTAAACGTGCGATTATTTGCTCAGCAAGATCCTGCTTCTTACTGGTATAGGAGCCATCCTCCCTTGCGCTCTTCCAATAATCATAATAGCTATCGATGATTAGTGTGAGAGAGGTACATCCCTTCGGAGAGTAATCCTTATAATTGGCATAATTGTTGATACTAAGAGTACCGATTTGATGACCTGCAATTTCAATCGGTTTATTTAGGACATATATCATTACTTCCGGTAGATGGGCTAAGTCAGCTTCTACTCCAAGACAAATAAAAGTACAATTTGCAGGCTTGATGTTCTTACGCATATTATTTGTCCAGGTCTCATTGATCGGAGGGTCAAAGAATCGATCAATGGCACATCTTGTATCAGAGGAAATAATTACAGCATCGGCATAAAATGTTTCAACATCTGTAATCACACCGGTTGCCTTATTCTTTTCGATTAATATCTTTTCAACCTTGGTTTCATAAGAAAGATTACCACCCAGGTCTCGAAAGCGTTTTGCCATGTTCGTTGCCATCTTAAGAGATCCACCCTCGACATAGCCACCGTCACCGCTGGCAAGACAGGCAAGCGTAAACAGCAGAGAATTAGCATCGTAATCCTCACCAACTACATGGGAGAGAAGGAGCCTGATTGCAGGATGCTTAAATTGCTTCACATATTCTGCTGCCGATTGCTTGCTAAGGCTCTTCATACGGAATAGAATAGGGAGCATCTTTGTCAGCATACCCAGCATAGAAGGTTCCTTTTCCTTGTCTTTTATTTTACATCCGGGAATATCCATAATGGGCATACTCACATTCGAATAAGCCTTTATATTCTTGCAAAGACGATTAATCTGTGCTGTGTCTTGCGGGGATACAGAACATAAATGCTTCTTAAGCTTATCCAAATCCCGATATAGGCAGATATTTTCATTATTATATTGATAGGTGATAAAGGGATCTCGAAGGTGTATTTTGGTATCCTTGGTCAATGCCCCAACTTCTTTCCAGAGTTTATGAATGGGTTGCTTCTGATCTGAGCCGGTCAGCCAGTGCATCCCACCTTCAAATAAATAGCCACCTCGTTTCCAACTAGTACAGTTTCCACCCGGTATTTTATGTTGTTCCAAGATCGTAACATCAAAACCACTCAGCAGAGCATAAATGCCTGCAGTCATTCCGGCAATACCGGCGCCAACCACGATTACCTTCTTCATTATTGTTTCCTCCTTATCATATCGACAATCCAGTCACTCTCCGGACACGGAAAGTCAGGATTGATCGCCAGCTCTTCGCAAACTCCTTGGATTGCAGACCAATAGGCTAACGATAACGCTAATGGGTTACCGTCTCGTATGGTACCGTTTTTTTGACCCTGTTCCATTAATAGAGAGGTCTGCTTAATGGTATCTTCATCCTTTAGTATTAACTTCACAGACTCGGGAATAGCATCGTTGTACTGTACCTGCTTCATTAGAACAAACATCTTTGCGGTTAAAGGATCGCTGGATGCATATCCTAAAATCTGACTGGCAGTTGTTTCAAAAAAGCTTAATGGATCACTCATATCGTTTTGCAGGATTGATTTAGGACCCGACATACCGATTAGAATCAGTTCTTCATACAGGTGTTCCTTCGACTTGAAGTAGTGGAAGAGCAAACCGACACTCATATCTACTTTTGCTGCAATATCGGTGATTTTAGTCGCTGAGAAGCCTTTGTGAATAAATAAGTCAAGCCCTGCCATAAGAATATCCTGACGCCTTTTTTCTTTTTGTTCTGATCTTGTCGTCATTTCGTTGAACCTCTATTCAATGAATTTATACTCAACAATATACCAGAATATTACAATTCTGTCAATACACTTCATACACCTGAGAGAAGTAATGTAAAGAAAAGGGGCATCTTGCTTAAAAATTAACTTGACAAGGGGAAGTTTTTCCTTTATATTTTGGTTATCAAAATATTTGCAATACAAAGTATTGATATGCGCAATAGCAAAGTGAGCCATAATAAGCTTGCTTGTATATTTGCATTTGTGCATGCGATTAAGAGAAGCTCGCATAGCGTGCTTCTTCTGAATAGTATATCAGGCTTAAGAGGGGTACCTGATTTATGCATAGGAGTGAAGCACATGAATGAGAAACTGAATGAAATTAATAAGATACTTGTTGAGATTTATGATGACGTAAACCATATTGAGGAATACTCAATTAAGCAGGGAGCTTTTAACGATTTATCAATAACGGAGATTCATACTATCGAGGCTGTCGGTCTGTATGGAGCCAAAACTATGTCTGAGATAGCAACAGAGCTGGGAATCACGATGGGTACCTTAACAATCGCAGTTGATAAGTTGATTAAGAAGGGCTATATGGAACGAAGCAGAAGCAGCGCGGATCGTAGGATCGTGAATGTCAATCTGACGAAGAGGGGTAAGCTGGCATACAGAATTCATGAGAAGTTTCACTTGGATATGGTAAAGGCTATCATGCTGGATTTTACACAGCAGGAGGAAGAAGTATTATTGACTGCCTTAAGTAAGCTGAACAAGCATTTGAAGGATATTTATCTTGGATAGGACATAAGATAGATCGGCGCTATTACTATGTTAAGGAGGACTCCATAATGAGACGCGCAATGATTACCGGAATTGGCAGTTATGTTCCGGATTATAGAATGACAAATGATAACATGGCAAAGCTGGTTGAAACCAATGATGATTGGATAGCATCGAGAACGGGAATCAGGGAAAGAAGAATTTCAACCGGTGAGAATACTTCAGACCTAGCCTATAAAGCAGCATACAGAGCGTTACAGAAAACGGAACTCGATGCAAAGGATATTGATCTTATTATTTGTGCAACAATTACACCGGATTCTTTTATGCCATCCGTAGCGTGCATGGTCCAACAACGATTAGGAGCAACAAGAGCAGCAGCCTTTGATTTATCAGCAGCATGCAGCGGCTTAATCTACGGAATTGCCTGTGCGGCCTCCTTCATTGAGACAGGTATGTATCAGAACATACTGGTGATAGGAGCAGAGACGTTATCAAAGGCGCTGGATTGGACCGACCGTTCCACCTGCGTTCTCTTCGGAGATGGTGCAGGGGCAGTAATTTTAAGTGCATCTCATTCCGGGAAGGGAATAACCTCAATCCATCTGTTGAGCGATGGAAGCAAACAGGATTATCTGTGTCTGCCCGCATTACCATTACGTAATCCAATGGTATCGGGAAAGGAGGAGCTGCCCTGTGTTATAACAATGAAGGGGCAGGAGGTATTCAAGTTCGCAGTAAGAAGTATTACAGAACATATCAATGCCATATTGAAGAAAGTCGATATATCGGAGAATGAAGTTAGGTATATCATAACACATCAAGCTAATTATCGGATCATTGAACAAGCAGCTAAGCTACTAAAGCTTCCAATTGAAAGATTCTATATGAATCTGAACCTGTATGGGAACACATCCGCAGCCTCCATTGGCATTGCCTTGGATGAAATGGTTCAGAAGGGATTACTTGCAGCAGGAGATAAGTTGATTTTGGTTGGCTTTGGTGGTGGAATGACCAGTGGGGCGATACTGGTTGAGTGGGCTTGAGCCTATGTGTTCGAGTGTAGGTAGAGAAGGTGTTCGAGTGTAGGTAGAGATCATGATTGAGGAATGTATAAGGTGTTTTACTTGCCTTTCCTTCCCGGCGGGATGTTTCTTACAAGCCTCTTAAAGAGTCTTGACGAAACATGATCCCCTTGGTCAGCCGGTCTACGCAAAATACCTTATACCATCCCTCAATCATGGGATATACGTTACAAGAGATTATAGCTAGGTATCCTTGACGTTAAATGAATTTCAATGCTTAAGAAAGCCCAGACCAAGTAACTTTAACGAAGAGCTGAGAGATATTATTAAGTTGGGCCATAACCAAGTATATTTTTCGATAAATCAGATTCATTGATTAAGAAGCCCATAACCAAGTATCCTTGACGTTAAATGAGTTTCAATGCTTAAGAAAGCCCAGACCAAGTATCTTTAACGAAGAGCTGAGTGAAAAGCTTAAGAAGTCTATATCCTGGTATAATTGATGAAGAGTGAGTTTTTATTATAGGATTAGTAGGGGTATCTATTCTGAAGATACGTTAGGTTCTTTACGGATATATACTTCAAATATTTTAATTTAAAAATTGAAGCAGTTTGTAAGGATGCTTAAAAGGATTTATGACATATGAATTTTGAACATGGTATGACTGGATAGGTAATGGAAGGTAAGAATTTAAAGCGGATTATTGGGTGATTGACCCTTAATCATAAATTGTGCGATTAACACTAAAATACGCATATTGTTCTCAAACCGCATGGTATGCGGTTCTATCACAACAAACAATATGGAAGGAGCAAGGCTCCTCCCTGATAAAATGAAAAGGAGGTAGTCCTCCGTATCTATGGAGGATGAAAAAGACTATGGATTTAAACAAGATTAAAGAGGTTGTAGCAGATCAATTAGGAGTAGAAGTAGCTGAGTTAACACAGGAGACTTCCTTAAAGGAGGATTTAAATGCAGATTCTCTCGATTTATTCCAGATTATTATGTCCTTAGAGGAAGAGTTTGGTATTGAAATTCCTACCGAGGATACAGAGAGTATCGGAACAATCGGTGACATCGAGAAGTATTTGAACAGCAGAAGTGAAGAATAATTAATGGGATTATCTATTTCCTGAGTATTTGTGCCGCTATTAGCGGCGGAATGGAGTTGGTAAGAGGATGAAATCTAGAGTATGCGATTTACTGAATATTGAGTATCCAATCTTCCAAGGCGCAATGGCTAGAATTTCAGACGCCTCCCTTGCTTCTGCAGTATCGGAGGCGGGTGGATTAGGTATTATTGCTGGAGGGACTGCACCGGTGGAGTTGATTCGAGGTGAAGTTAGAAAGGCGAAGGAATTAACCAATAAGCCTTTTGGTGTTAATATCATGCTTCTGAGTGAATTTGCGGACGATATCGCTAATATGGTCTGTGAAGAGGGAGTTAAAGTGGTCACTACTGGAGCTGGAGCACCGGGTAAATATATGCAGATGTGGAAAGAACATGGGATTAAAGTGATTCCGGTAGTTCCCTCTGTTGCCATAGCAAAACGAATGGTACGAAGTGGTGCAGATGCCGTGATAGCAGAAGGTACTGAGTCCGGTGGACATGTGGGAGAACTGACAACTATGGTTTTAGTTCCTCAGGTTGTGGATGCAGTAGAGGTACCTGTGATTGCAGCAGGCGGTATAGCGGATGGCAGAGGCATGGCAGCAGCCTTTATGTTGGGTGCAGAAGCGGTACAGATAGGAACTCGTTTCCTGACTGCTCATGAATGTACCATTCACCCTAATTATAAGCAGAAAGTACTTAGTGCAAAGGATATTGATACGGTTGTTACAGGACGATCTACTGGTCATCCTGTTAGAACCCTGAAGAATAAGCTGAGCCGCAAATTTATCGAACTAGAAGCAACAAATGCATCCACGGAAGAGCTTGAACAGCTTGGTGTTGGAGCATTGGCGAAGGCGGTAATACAAGGCGATATGGAATTCGGTAGTGTCATGGCAGGTCAGGTTGCAGCTATGGTAAATAAAGAACAAAGCTGTAACGACATTATTAAGGAATTGCTTAATGAGGTAAATCTGCTTTTGAGCAATCAGATATAGATAAATATATATTATGTCTGAAGATGGAGGATATATGGGAAAGATAGCTTTTATATTTGCTGGACAGGGAGCTCAGTATATCGGAATGGGCAAAGAGCTTTATGAAGCTTATCCGGTATGCAGGCAGGTCTTTGAGGAAGCGAGCGATTGCTTAGGCTTTGACCTTAGTAAGCTGATACTTACAGGAACGAAGGAAGAGCTTGATCTGACAGAGAATACGCAGCCGGCTGTGGTGACGATGTCTTTGGCAGTCTATTTGGCAGTACGCGAACAGGGTATTGTTCCCGATGTGATGGCAGGTCTTAGCCTTGGCGAGTATTCTGCTTTAACTGCAGCAGGAGTCTTCAACCTATCTCAGGTGGTAGAGTTGGTTCGTAAACGTGGCCGCTTCATGCAGGAGGCGGTACCGGCAGGGGTAGGCAAGATGTGTGCCGTTCTCAATCTGTCAGAGGATAAGATAAGAGAAGCCTGTGAGGAAGCAAAGCCCTTCGGTCTTGTTGAACCGGCTAACTTTAATTGCCCCGGACAGATCGTCATCGGAGGTGAGATAGAAGCGGTGGAGGAAGCGGCAAGGCTGGCGAAGGAAAAGGGAGCTATGAAGACCATAGATTTGCCGGTAAGCGCACCCTTTCATACCTCAATGCTTAAGCCGGCGGCTGACCGATTGAAGCTGGAGTTCGATAAATTACTACTCGGTGAGCTGATGACTCCGGTGATTAGTAATGTTAATGCTGAATATATCCAGAGTATCAGTCAGGTGAAGGACCTATTGTATCAGCAGGTAATGAGCAGTGTGTTATGGGAACAGACTCTTCGCAGGATGATAGCCGATGGGGTGACAGATTTTATTGAAATTGGACCGGGTAAGACCTTATCCGGATTTGTCAGGAAGATAGATCGAGGGTTGAATATCCAAAATGTAGAGGATATCGCTTCCCTAGAAGCTGCTACAAAGGCGATGCAGGCATGGAAATAGAAAGGAAACATATAGAATGCTGAAGGGAAAGGTTGCAGTAATCACAGGAGCAGGAAGAGGAATTGGCAAGGCAATCGCCATACAGCTTGCCGAGAACGGCTCCAAGATAGTAATAAATTATCGCAGTAGCGTGAAGCATGTCGAAGAGGTTATAGACTTCATCAGAAGTACCGGAGGTGAAGCAATCGCGGTACAGGCTGATATCAGTAAGGAAGAGGATGCTAAGAGACTGATTGAAGAAGCGGTAAAGCAGTATGGCAGATTGGATGTTTTAGTGAATAACGCCGGAATTACCAAGGATAGTTTGCTGATGCGTATGACAGAACAGGATTTTGACAGTGTAATTGATACGAATTTGAAGGGAACCTTCTTATGCACTAAGTACGCAGCATCCGTAATGCTGAAGCAACGAAGTGGAAAGATCATCAATATTTCTTCCGTGGTTGGAATTACCGGTAATGTGGGACAGGCAAATTATGCGGCTTCCAAAGCCGGAGTGATTGGTATGACAAAGGCAGTGGCAAGAGAGCTTTCTTCCCGCGGTATCACAGTAAATTGTGTTGCACCCGGCTTTATTGAGACAGATATGACAGAGCAGCTGTCCGATAAGGTGAAGGAGACAATGATTGCGAATATACCGTTAAGACGTTATGGATTTGCAAGTGAGGTAGCCGGTGCTGTCAGCTTCTTAGCTTCTGAGGCTGCGAGTTATATCACGGGGCAGGTGCTTCAAGTAGACGGTGGTCTTGCAATGTAAAGTAATAATCTTTGGATTAAAAATACTATGAAAGCAGCCCATGTTGGCTAGTGAAGATAACGAAATGTAAATTGTACCAAAGATTTAAGTATAGACGCACCAGCATAGATGAAATACATGGATTCAAAGAATAGATGCCTTTATAAATACTGACGCCGAGAACGGTGTAAAGAGAGGTTAGATATGAATTATAGAGTAGTTGTTACAGGTATGGGTGCTATTACCCCAATCGGTAATAGTGTAGAGGAATTCTTTCATAGCATACAGGCGGGAGTCTGTGGTATCGACTGCATCAAAGCATTTGATACAGAAGGCTTTCAGGTAAAGCTCGCAGCAGAGGTTAAGGATTTTGAACCTAAAAAATACATGGATTCAAAGGATGCCAGAAGAATGGACCGCTTCTCTCAGTTTGCAGTAGCTGCTGCAAAGGAGGCAGTCGAGGATTCGGGTATCAATCTCGAGAATATTAACCGAGACCGTTTCGGAGTTATTGTTGGCTCCGGTATCGGCAGTATCGGGCTTATTGAGAAAGAGACAAAGACCCTGATTGAAAAAGGACCAAAGCGTATAAATCCGTTGTTTATTCCAATGACCATCACAAATATGGCAGCAGGTAATATTGCTATTCAATTTGGTGCAAACGGCATATGCACCAATGTTGTAACTGCTTGTGCAACAGGCAATAACTGCATCGGTGAAGCCTTCCGCAGTATTAAGCATGGTTATGCGGATCTCATATTGGCAGGTGGCACGGAAGGAGCGATTACTCCGTTGGGAGTAGCAGGCTTCTCAGCGTTGACCGCATTATCTACCAGTAGCGATCCGACAAGAGCATCCATTCCCTTTGATAAGGAGCGAGACGGCTTCGTTATGGGGGAAGGTGCTGGTATCTTATTACTGGAAGAATATGAACATGCGAAGGCTCGAGGTGCGAAAATCTATGCGGAAGTCGTAGGCTATGGTACAACTGGAGATGCTTATCATATTACCGCTCCGTCTCCCGAAGGAGAGGGTGGTGCAAGGGCTATGAAGCTGGCGATGGAGGAGGCAAATGTCACCGCGGACGATATTTCATATATCAATGCCCATGGAACCAGTACACCGACGAATGACCGCATCGAGACAGCTGCCATTAAGCTGGCAATGGGGGAGGCAGCTTATCGGATTCCGGTAAGCTCAACCAAGTCGATGATAGGACATCTTCTCGGAGCTGCAGGAGCAGTTGAAGCAGTCGTCTGTATTAAGGCTATGGAGCGAAGCTTCATACCGCCTACAATCGGATTGAAGGTTATTGATGAGGAATGTGATCTGGATTATGTAGCTAATATTGGGAGACCAGCAAAGCTTGTCTATACTATGTCCAACTCCTTAGGCTTTGGGGGACATAATGCTACATTATTATTCAAAAATATAAGTGAATAGTTTGAAGGATTAAGATTTTATTCGACAGTGGAATTATGGAGGCAAATTATGGATTACAAGGCAATTATCAACTTGATGAAGGAAATGGATCAGACAGAATTAACGAAGCTTGAGATAGAAGAAGAAGGTTTTCGTATCTGTCTGGAGAAGGCGCATAAGCCCTCTGTGGATCCGTGTTCCAATGCTGCATTCACACAGAATCAGTTACCCTATCCGCTGGGTACGCATACAATGAGCTATCCTCAGACAGTAAGTCAGATTGCTTCGAATATGACCGGCAATATAACTTCTACAGTACCAGCAGCAGGGGACATCGATGATGAAGCAAGCTATAAGAAGCTGGTATCTCCGATGGTGGGAACCTTCTATTCACAGCCCTCCCCGGATAAACCTGCTTTTGTGAAAGTAGGAGATAAGATAAAGAAGGGGCAGCCCATCTGTATCATAGAGGCAATGAAGCTGATGAACGAAATTGAAAGTGAGCATGATGGAGAAATTGTAAAAGTTTTGGTAGACAACGAGGAAATGGTAGAATTCGGGCAACCTATGTTCCTTATAAAGTAGTGGAACGATGGGAGTAATTACCGGCTATACGGTAATTTTGAAAAGTACCAAATTAGCTGTCTATGAGAAAGGTATGGTAACTATAATGTTAAATGTTGATGAGATACAAAAAATCCTGCCTCATCGTACACCATTTTTATTACTCGACCGAGTAGTCGACTTGGAGCCGGGAAAACGTGCCACTGGCAGGAAGTGTGTGACGATGAATGAGCCCTTCTTTCAAGGACATTTCCCCGGGAAGGCAGTTATGCCCGGAGTGTTAATATTAGAAGCTCTTGCTCAGACAGGAGCAATCTGTATGTTGACAGTAGAAGGAAATGAAGGCAAAATCGTTTATTTCGGTGGAATAGATAAGGTTAAATTTAAGCGACAGGTTATTCCGGGCGATGTGCTGACGTTAGAGGTTGAGATAACAAAGAGCAAAGGTAGCTTCGGGGTAGGCACGGCAATAGCCTACGTGGAGGATGAGGTGGCAGTAGAAGCCATCCTGACTTTTGCAATCGGAGCATAATACCTGACATGTATTGTAAGTTGGACAAATCAAGGAGAAATGCGATGTTTAAGAAGATTTTAATAGCGAACCGTGGAGAGATTGCAGTCAGAATCATCCGCGCCTGCAAGGAAATGGGTATTGAAACTGTCGCTGTTTATTCCGAAGCAGATAAGGAGGCCTTGCATGTAATGCTGGCAGATGAAGCGGTATGTATTGGTCCAGCAAGGTCAAAGGATAGCTACCTTAATATTCAGAATATTATCAGCGCAACGGTTTTAACTGGTGCTACTGCTATTCATCCGGGGTTTGGCTTCCTATCGGAGAATAGCTCCTTTGCAAGAATGTGTGAGGATTGCAATATCACCTTTATCGGCCCGAAAGCAGATACGATTGATTTGCTGGGCAATAAGTCCAGGGCAAGAGAGACGATGCAGAAAGCCGGTGTTCCGGTTATACCGGGTTCCGAAGGAGAGGTTGAGACAGTCAAGGACGCAATCCATCTGGCACAGACAATCGGTTATCCTGTAATGATTAAGGCATCTGCCGGTGGTGGTGGAAAGGGCATGAGAGCTGTTTTTAATGCAGAGGATTTAGAAAAGGCATATCATTCTGCCAAGGCAGAAGCCAAAGCCTCCTTTTCGGATGATAGGGTATACATTGAGAAGCTAATCGTTCATCCCAAGCACATAGAGTTTCAGATACTTGCAGACAATCATGGTAATGTAGTTCATCTTGGAGAGAGGGATTGTTCTGTCCAGAGAAGGCATCAGAAGATGATTGAGGAGTCACCTTCAGCAATAATGACACCGGAGCTTCGTAGTAGGATGGGTTTGGCTGCTGTGAAAGCAGCTGAGGCTACTGGATACACCAATGCCGGAACCATAGAGTTCTTGCTCGATCAGCAGGGGAATTACTATTTCATGGAAATGAATACCCGAATCCAAGTAGAGCACCCCGTGACAGAGATGGTAACAGGAATCGATATGATTAAGGCTCAGATTAGAATAGCCTATGGTGAGGAGATGCCATACCGCCAGGAGAACATAGAATTCTGCGGTCATGCAATTGAGTGTAGAATTAATGCGGAGGACCCGGCGAAGAACTTCATGCCCTGTCCCGGACGCATAGAGAATGTACTGTTTCCTGGAGGCTTCGGTGTCCGTGTTGACAGTGCCCTGTATCCTGGCTATCAGGTTCCTTCCTGTTATGATTCCATGCTTGCTAAGGTGATTGCCTATGGAAGAGACAGGGATGAGGCGATTGGTCGAATGAAGAGGGCATTGTCGGAACTGATGATTGATGGCATTCAGACCAATGTGGAATATCAGTATGAGCTTTTGGAACGGGAGGAAATCCTAACTGGAAGATATCATACCGGATTAATTGAGGGATAATAAAAGATGAATAAGAATCCATTTAAACCGAAGCAATATGCAACCTCAAAAATATATCGTGCCAGACCGCAGGATATCGTTCGTACAGAAACAGAGGAAGAGAAACCGAATGTACCTCAGGGAATTATGACTAAGTGTCCTTGCTGCGGTAAGGTCATCTATACGAAGCTGTTGCTTGTGAACTTCAAACGATGTGATGAATGCGGTTATAACTTCAAGGTATCTGCAAAGGAACGTTTTGCTATGATTTTGGATGATGGAGAGCTACAGGAATTCGATGCCCAGCTGACAACATGTGATCCACTCGATTTCCCTGGTTACAGAGATAAGCTGGTGAAAACACAGTCACAAACTGGGTTGGTAGACGGTGTAGTAACCGGACTCGGTAGGATTGAAGGCCTTCCTGCGATGCTGGGTGTTATGGATCCTGCTTTCTTCATGGGAAGTATGGGGACGGCAATCGGTGAGAAGCTGACAAGACTTTTTGAAAATGCTACCAAAGAGAGACTACCAGTTATTGTATTTACTGCTTCCGGCGGTGCCAGAATGCAGGAGGGGATATTCTCCCTGATGCAGATGGCTAAGGTAAGTGCAGCTGTGGCAAAGCACAATGAAGCCGGGCTACTATATGTTGTTGTACTTACAGACCCAACGACAGGTGGTGTTACAGCCAGCTTTGCTATGCTAGGAGATATCATTCTGGCAGAGCCGGGAGCACTCATCGGATTTGCGGGACCTAGGGTAATTGAGCAGACCATAGGACAGAAGCTTCCGGAAGGCTTTCAGAGAGCGGAGTTTTTATTGGAGCATGGGTTTGTAGATCAGATTGTGACTAGAGACCAGCTTAAATCTACACTGGGAACAATTCTTAAGCTTCATTCTTTGGAATCTTAGATCGTGAAGTCCTATTATTGCTTGATATTAGAAAAAGGAAGGTAAAGCTATGAGCATTACACCTTGGGAAGAAGTAAAGCTTGCCAGAATGCCGGTCAGACCAACTGGCATGGATTATATAGATCGTATCTTTGATCAATTTCTTGAGCTGCACGGTGATCGGTATTACGCAGAGGATCGTGCGATTGTCGGTGGTATTGCTTTTCTGGGTAGTACTCCGGTTACCGTAATTGCACAGCAAAAGGGAAGAAACACGAAAGAGAATATAGCCCGAAACTTCTCCATGCCACATCCGGAAGGCTACCGGAAGGCGCTTCGGTTGATGAAGCAGGCAGAGAAGTTCAGAAGACCGATTATCTGCTTTATCGATACACCAGGTGCCTTCTGTGGATTGGGTGCTGAGGAGAGAGGACAGGGAGAAGCAATTGCAGTAAACCTTGCAGAGATGATGATGTTAAAAACACCAATCATCTCAGTAGTCATCTCAGAAGGCGGAAGCGGTGGCGCTTTAGCACTCGGTGTTGCGGATAAGGTATATATGCTGGAACACTCTATCTATGCGATTTTATCACCGGAGGGCTTCGCAAGTATTCTTTATAAGGATTCCTCTAAGGCAGAGCAGGCGGCGAAGGATATGAAGCTAACCGCACAGGATCTGTTTCAATTTAATATCATCGATGGTATTATTACGGAACCTCAGGGAGGAGCACACAACGACTATGATCGGACGGCAGGCAACATGAAAGCGGTGATTGAAGCAGATATGCAGGAGCTCTTAGCGCTACCGGTGGATGAGCTGTTGGAGAAGCGTTACCAGAAGTTCCGTAGGATCTAGAGTGAGTAACGATCTGCCTCTTTCTAGCAAATCATTGATAGGGGATAGTGCCAGCCTGGTAATACTATGTTTTTTTACTTGCATCTGGAGAGATGGTCATGTAATATGAAAATATAAATTAACAATTATGGGAAATGTTGTTATCTATCTTATCAAAGCTAAGTAGTAAGAGAGATAAACGATATTAGGAGGAGCTAAATGATCATACATGATTTGAATCCGGAGCAGGCAGAGAAGGTGTTAGCTAAGACCGAGGATGACCTTATCATTTGCGAAAATCATTCCATTCATAACTGCATCGGTTGCTTTGGCTGTTGGGTTAAGACCCCCGGTCAATGTGTCATTAAGGACGGATATGAGTCTATGGGTGCAAGGTTGGGAAAGACGAAGGAGCTAATTGTAATCAGCAGGATGAATTACGGAGGCTTCAGTCCATATGTGAAGAATGTAATGGATCGAAGTATATCTTATCTCCATGCGAATTTTAAGATAAGGAACAAGGAGATGCATCATAAGCGCCGATATGACAATGTAATCCGCTTAAGAGTATTTTTCTACGGTGAGGATATCACTCAGGATGAGAAGGATACGGCGAATGGATATGTTGAAGCGGTCAGTGTCAATCTGGATGCACGATTTGAAGAGATCCGTTTCTTAACGATGAAGGAATTGATGGAGGGGGATCTATGGTAAGAATAGCACTGATCAATGGAAGTCCGAAAGCAAAAAACAGTACCTCCGAATGTTTTTTGGAGGATTTAAAGAAGCAGCTTAAGGACTATGTGGTAACGGAGTACAGCTTTCGGACACCGGAGCTAAATAATCCGGAAGAGGTGATCAATCATGATGTTCTGGTATTTGCCTTTCCCTTATATCTAGATGGGATACCTTCTCATCTGCTGCATTGTCTGGAGGAGCTGAGGGAACGGCTTAAGGGGCATAAAACAGATATTGTGGTATATGCCATCTGTAATGCTGGTTTTTATGAAGGACATCAGAATCAATATGCCTTACAGATACTTAGGAATTGGTGCATCAAGAGTGGAGTCACTTGGGGACAGGGAATCGGCTTCGGTGGGGGAGTAATGATTCATAGTCTTAGGAATGTTCCTGACGGAAAGGGGCCTAAGAAGAATATATCTCTCGCGCTGAATGTCTTAATCGAAAATATCAGGCGAAAGAGCAGTGCTGATAACATCTATGTGAACGCCGGAATTCCTCGTATTCTTTATAAGCTGGCTGCAGAGCAGGGATGGAGAAAATATATCAGAGCGAACGGGCTTAAGACAAAGGATTTATCTATGAGACGATAGTGTGAATAGAAAAATATTATATAAACGAAGGAAGATGGATAAAGCCAAACGATCCATCTTCCTTCGTTTATAATATAAATGATATCGTATTTTATTTAGTAATTCTCTTTCATGTATATCATGCTGGAGGTAAAGGTACCGCTGATATTCTCGATATAATCCCAGTATTCCTCATAATTGATATAATACTTCTTTCCCCAGGAGGAGATGCGAAGCATGATACGACCGGTTACCTCATCCTTAATCAGGGCAGTGACGGTAACATAATGCCCGCAGATGTTTTCATGAACAGCTTTATAGTAATAAGGCTTCGATATTCCTTCTGGCTTCTCTTTCGTATCTTCTTTTGGCTCCTGATAATCAATTTCCTTTAGCTCATAGAAGGGAATACCCTTCTTCCCCCAAAGATTCGGGGTGTTTGGGCCGATGGACAGGATAACAGGAATGTCCTTCCAGAGCATTTCTTCTATTAGATTATACATATCATAATAGTTTAGCTTCCACTTCCAGGATGCCTTAAGGCCAAGACCATAAAAGTTAGAATATGAATTAATTGCAGAAGCAGCAGTCGGGCCAAGGACAGCCAGATGACGGCGTGTCTTGGTGTATTTGGTATTAATGAGGCGGAGGTAGTCAGTATATTCTGTGAAATTTATTTTATCCTCCATGTTTATGGCTGTGGCTGTGACTTCAGTCCGGTAAGACTTCTTCTGCAATGCCAGATATAGAAACAGGTCAGCGGTTGCAACGGTTCCGCAACCGTAGTTATGAAGAATATAATCCTTACTATACCGATTCTGATCAGAAAACCACATCTGGCTTCCGCCATATTGAAAGCTACCGTCTTTAAAAACGGGTACATACTCCGGGCGTGACAGTTCAATACATATATTGTCTTTGAAGGGCACAGTAAATTCTCCTAATGTTATATTCTCATAATTATTGTATTCTGCTTCGCTTGTTCTTGTTGCGTAAAAAAACTGCACAGCCTGGTTCAATCCGCAGACTATGCAGTATATAATACCGGATCATCTATCAATTATACGGGATAGCTTATCGCAAATGCTAGAAAGCAGCTTTGAGCACTTTCTGTTGTCTTGAATCAGACACGGCAAACTCAAGCGATTGCTCAAATTTGCCGTATGATATCTGCTATTCTTGTTCTGAGCTTTCCTCCTCAGCATCGAACTGGCTGATCTGTCTCTTTCTGGCCTGTTCGTCGCTATCAAGGTATTCGTCATAGGTTGTAATCTTATCAATTAAATGACCATTATAGATCTCCATAATACGGTTTGCGGTAGTCTGGATGAACTGATGGTCAGGTGAAGTGAATAAAGCGACACCCGGGAATTTGATTAATCCGTTATTTAAAGCGGTAATTGACTCCATATCTAGGTGGTTAGTAGGCTCATCTAATATGAGTACATTGGCGCCTGCAATCATCATCTTGGATAACAGAACACGAACTCTTTCACCACCGGATAATACGTTAACCTTCTTGGAACCTTCCTCGCCGGCGAAGAGCATTCTGCCCATGAAGCCACGTACATAGGTTACATCCTTCTCAGGGGAGAAGGGCATTAAGAAGTCAACGATGGTTTCATCACCAGAGAACAGCTTTGTATTGTCCTTCGGGAAGTAGGAAACATTGGTGGTGATACCCCATTTATAGGTTCCTTCATCCGGTTCGATCTCGCCGGAGAGAATCTTGAAGAGAAGAGTGGTAGCCTGTGTATTTGGGCCAACAAAGGCAATCTTATCTTCTTTGCCTACAATAAAGGATATCTTATCAAGAACCTTAACACCGTCTATTGTTTTAGACAGGTTCTCAACGGAGAGAACCTCGTTACCGATTTCACGGCTGGGCCTAAAGTCGATGTAAGGATATTTTCTACTGGAGGGTCTGATGTCATCCAGCTCAATTTTTTCAAGTGCTTTCTTTCTGGAGGTAGCTTGCTTGGATTTGGAAGCATTGGCACTAAAGCGCTGGATGAATTCCTGCAGCTCCTTAATCTTTTCTTCCTTCTTCTTATTCGCTTCCTTCATCTGCTTAACCATTAACTGACTGGATTCATACCAGAAGTCATAGTTACCGGAATAAAGCTGTATCTTGGCATAATCAATATCCGCAATATGGGTACAGACCTTATTTAAGAAATAACGGTCATGGGATACTACGATGACGGTATTTTCAAAGTTAATTAAGAACTCCTCTAACCAACGAATCGCTTCCAGGTCTAAGTGGTTGGTAGGCTCGTCGAGTAAGAGGATGTCAGGATTGCCAAAGAGAGCCTGCGCAAGCAGAACCTTGACCTTATCACCACCGCTTAACTCGCTCATAAGCTTATAGTGTAGATCAGTTTCAATGCCAAGGCCATTTAATAAGGATGCGGCATTGGATTCCGCTTCCCAGCCGTCCATAGCTGCAAATTCGCCTTCGAGCTCACTGGCGCGTATGCCGTCCTCTTCTGTGAAATCTTCCTTCGCATAGATGACTTCCTTTTCCTTCATGATCTCATAGAGGCGTTTATTACCCATTATTACGGTATCGAGTACCTGATATGCATCATATTTGAAGTGATCCTGTTGTAAGAAGGATAATCTTTGTCCTGGAGTGATGATAATCTCACCCTTGCTGGGCTCAATCTGCCCATTTAATATCTTGAGAAAGGTTGACTTACCGGCACCATTTGCACCGATTAAACCGTAGCAATTGCCCTCAGTAAACTTGATGTTTACATCCTCGAACAACGCTCTCTTTCCTAATCGTAAAGTTACATTGCTAGCTTGTATCATGTATAACCTCCTGGAAATATCCAATTAATAAAGAATAACCATTTCTATTGTATCGTATATTCCTGATTTTGCAAGCAAAAACTGTTGGTTTTCATAAAATCAGGGGAATACTTCCGTTATCGTTTTAGGGCCCGTTTGGTCATCGAAGTATGGGCAGGAGTATCTGAGGCTGTTTCTATAAGGTCTAAATGTTCTTAAAATGTTCATGAAACGTTAATACCTTCTCCATAAATAGACATTATAATTACGTTATAAGATAGAAGAAGAATAAAAAGCAATAGAACAATAAATAAGTCAATTACTACTTAACATAGAGTTTTTTTCATAAATCTCCTCCTCCCCAAAGCCAACTTGAAGAAGTTGGCTTTTCCTCTCCCGGCTTGATACACAAAGGGCACGTGGCATTATAACTTTCAAGTTAGATGCGACGTGCCTTACGTATTTTTGATCGTTAAGTTGATTATCGACTCATTTAGTTAATTACAGCGATTTCCTCGAGACGTTCGATAATTGGAAGATGCTGGGTGCATAGTGTCTCACACTGACCGCACTTGATGCATTCTGCAGCAAGTTTATTAGAAATACCCCAATGTCCTTTTAGACGGCTAGTGATACTGTTACCAAGAAGCTTCTCGTTATAGGCATCCATGAACTTTGGAATATCGATATCCACTGGACAGTGCTTACAATAGCCACAGCCGGTGCAAAGATTATTCAGAGCCATACCCTTGGTCTCGTATTCTGCATAAATCTCGCTTGCAGGTCTTTCAATCAGATCCTCGACGGAAGCTACCGCCTCATCGACATGCTGCTTGGTGGTACAGCCACATAAAGCAACAGAGATCTCCTTGTGGGAAGCAACAAAACGCAATGCTGCCTGTGCCACATTCAGATCAGTTCCTTCGGTAAGATATTCGAATACCTTTGGATTGTTCGGTATTAGGCCTCCGCCCAAGGGATTCATAACCACAATACCCATTCCATTCTTATTGGCGGCGCTGATACCGGCTTGACGGAAACGGTAATTCAAGGCGTTATAGCCGATCAGCATGCCCTTGAAGGCATTGGTATTCACAACCTCTTCCAGTTGGTCACCCTGCATATGAGAAGAGAAGGTGATGTTCTTGATCAAACCTTCTGCTTTTGCTTTCTCAAAGGAGCTATACATCAAATCAAACTGCTTGTGGAAGGATTCGAGGTCCAACAAACACCATAAATAATAAAAATCCAGATAATCGACCTTAAGTCTTGTTAACGAGGTTTCCAGCCTCTGGCGGAAGGCATCCGGAGAAAAGTTACCTCCGTATGAGCCCAAATTGACCTTAGAAGATATGTAGAAGCTGTCTCTGGGTAACTGGGATAATGCCAAACCGGTAATTTCCTCACTTTTATCGTTGCAATAGAACGGTGCAGAGTCAAAGAAATTGATCCCCTTTTCGTGTGCATATAATACAACATCTGCGCATTTGGAATAATTACCTGCATTGACATCGGCGTCATCATACCGCATGGTTCCCATTCCAATGGCAGAAACCTTCTTTTTCGTGTCACCATATTGTTTGTAATACATTGTTTTCAACCTCCATAATAAGCTATTGTAATACCCGTCATAATGAATGAAAATCGTTAATAACGATGATACAGTCGAGAACAATTATAACACAAATATCGACACATGGGAATGTTTAGCTTATGAGAGATGCATTAGAGCGAAAGGTTTCGTAGGTGCAAAGCCAACGATTTGTTTGACATTTATTAGTAACTTGAGTAGAATTAAATTGCAACTCTTCTGTTATTACTCATGACCGGTGAATTAATTCTCTATTTCATCCGTTATCGAGAATTGTTAAGATACGGAGGCATCAATGGCAATTAATAAAGCGATGAGAATGGCACTACGTGCCTTGTCTTATCCCGATCTGGATCTGAAGAAGACCTATAAGCTACAGAGGCAGCTAAAGACAGCAGCTCATCCGGTGATAAAGCCCTTATATGAGATGTGGGATCACAAGGTATCGATCGGTGATTACGATATACCAGTTCGTATCTTTCTGCCATCGGAGCAATTTGCCATGAAGAAGCTGCTGATTTTCTTCCATGGAGGCGGATGGGTAGTAGGTAATATCGATACCTATACCAATGTCTGTGCTAATATGGCGAAGCAGACTGGTCATATCGTGATCTCGGTGGATTATCGACTGGCACCGGAGTTCAAGTTTCCAACAGCACCTGAGGATTGTTATGCTGTTACCAAAGAGCTTTATGAGTATGCCCGGCTGTTTGATGTAAAGACAGAGGATATCACCCTGATTGGAGACAGTGCCGGGGGGAATCTGGCAGCTGTTGTCTCTTTGATGGCAAGAGACCGGGGAACCTTTCTTCCTGCTAGACAGGTTTTACTTTATCCCTCTGCGGATAGTAATCACAGTGAGACATCTCCCTATCCCTCCTTGATAGAAAACGGAACAGATTTTCTACTAACTACAAAACGAATTTGTGACTTTATTGATTTATATATAAGCTGTGAAGAGGATCTTAAGAATCCTTATCTTGCACCAATTCTGGCAGAGGACTTGTCCAATCAGCCAAGGACACTGATCATTACAGCGGAGTATGATCCCTTGCGAGATGAGGCTGAGGCTTATGGCAAGAAGCTATATGAATTTGGCAATCAGGTGGAGGTATATCGAATGAAGGATGCATTGCATGGCTTCCTGTCCTTGCCGAAGCATTTTGTTCATGTGAAGCGCAGCTATGAGCTAATCAATCAGTTTTTGAATAATAATTAAACCGAAAGCAATATCTTGAAGATAATGTAAAGAAAATTCGTTAATAATAGAGGAAACCATTATTTTCTATAGAATACTATGATTGGAATATAAAAGCTTATATTAAATTGTGCATACAGGATGAAGCAGTATACTGTTTTACTTGTACGGAATTGATGTATATTAGTTATTTGTACCGCTGTTGATACTCCGATCATATTATAATATGGGTTTTATTATAATCGGTAATGATACAGGAAAGGAGGAAGCATGATTCTATGACAAGAAGGAAACAGCTGGAATGGTTGAAGTTAGATAATGCAGCAAAGATATTTCCTCCTAACACAAATGAGAAGGATACGAAGGTTTTCCGATTTGTTTGTGAATTACATGAGGAAATTGATAAAGAAATATTACAAAAAGCGTTAGATAAGGCATTACCCTTATTTCCGTTATATCAGTCGGTTTTACGAAGGGGAATGTTTTGGTATTATTTTGACAGTACGGATGCAAGACCTGAGGTGGTCGAGGAACGAAAGTTACCCTGCAGTATGCTGTATAAGCAGAACCGCAGGAATTTACTGTTTGAGGTATCTTATTTCAATCGTAGAATTAATCTTGAGATGTATCATGCCCTGACGGATGGAACAGGAGCTTTAGGCTTCTTAAATACAATTGTTTATTATTATCTTACGATAAAGCACGAAGATGATTTTAAAGAGGGCTTACCTAAACTACCTTACGATGCATCCTTTACGCAGAAGATGGATGATAGCTTTTTAAAGCATTATAGTGGCGATAAGACGCTGGATAAAATAAAACTGAATCGTGCATATCATATTACCGGAAGAAGAGCCATTGATAATCGACTTAGGATCGTGGAGGGGGTTATGTCAGTTAAGGAGGTTCTCCAGCTGGCACATCGGTATGACACGACTATGACCATGTATCTGACCGCACTTTATATGAAGGCAATCTATATGGACATGCCGACCAGAAGCAGAAGGTATCCGGTAAGGTTAACAGTACCAGTGAATCTAAGAACCTATTTTCCTTCGGTAACGGCAAGAAACTTCTTTACAACGGTTGGTGTCAGCTATGATTTTGCCAAGAATTCGGACAAGCTGGAGGATATTATTCTGGAGGTGAAGGAAGCCTTTACAAGGGAGCTTACAGAGGAGAGACTGCGAGAGCATATTAATCGGTTATCCGCCCTGGAGCATAATGTATTCATGCGGGTGATTCCGTTAGTGCTAAAGGATTCTATTCTCCGCTTCGCAACTCGATTAAGTGACCGTGGCATTACGGCTACCTTATCCAATATTGGTAAGATTAATGTTGCGAAGGAGCTGGTACCTTACATTCATTTGTTTGATTGCTTTACCAGTGCCAAACGACCTCAGATCGCCATGTGTTCCTTTGGAGATGAGCTGGTAATCAGCTTTACTTCTCCTTTTATAGGGATGGATATTCAGAAGAATTTCTTTCGTACATTAACCCAGGAAGGCATTGGTGTAACTATTGCCTCCAACTATAAGGATATATAGGAGGTGGGCGAATGCAAAGATGTGATAATTGTAAGGTATCTCTGAAGGGGAATTATGAGGTGTGCCCTCTTTGTGGCGGTATCCTTGATAATAAAGAAAAAAGTGAAGAAGTATTTCCAAATTTACCGACTATTTTTCAAGAGTTTAACATCTTTATCCGAGTAATCATATTAGTATCCATTGCTGCCATCATAATCAGCTTTGCAATCAATCTGATCTTTACAAAGGATTCCAGATGGTCTTTGATCGTTGCTGCAGGAATTGCCTGTATGTGGATCAGTTTGTTTATTATCATCCGCAAGAAGAATAACATTCCCAAGACAATTGTCTGGCAGGTAGTGTTAATCAGTATATTATCGGTCCTATGGGATTGGTCCATGGGATGGCTTGGATGGTCCATTAATTTTGTAATTCCTATCATTTGTTTTGGTGCTATGGTTGTTATGGCCATTGCAGCAAAGATCTTAAAGATTGGAGTCCGTGATCTGATAGTATACCTCTTCATTGATATTATTTTTGGTTTTATACCGATTATTTTTATACTGACTGGTATACTGAGTGTGGCTTTTCCCTCGATAATCTGCGTGGCGACAAGTGCAATCAGCCTGTCGGCATTAATACTTTTTCAGGGAGATAATATGAAGGCAGAATTAAGAAAGAAAATGCATATTTAGTACTTATGCTACGAAGTACGGTCAAGAGGCTTGATACTATGTTAAATTAAGCCTTATAAGAGAGAGGATTATATATGAATTCATATCATTTGAAATTAATTGCAATAATTACTATGCTGATTGACCATACCGGCGCGGTTCTTGTTCCAAGCAATACAATGCTATATCTTATTATGCGTTGTATCGGAAGGCTATCCTTTCCCATCTTTGTATTCCTTCTGGTTGAAGGCTTCCATCATACGAAGGATGTGAAGAAGTATCTGTTGAGAATGGGTGCCTTTGCACTTATTTCGGAGATACCCTTTGATCTTGCATTCGATGGTAAGGTGCTGGAATTTAACCATCAAAATATCTTCTTTACCTTATTTCTTGGATTACTTTGTATGTATCTGATGAGTGAAGTAGAGAAGAAATATAAAAATAATATCCTTATCATGAATTTATTGAACGCTTTATTAACGCTTATCATTGGTTTTATTGCCCTCATTATGAAGACGGATTACGACTATAGAGGAATATTGTTAATCGTTGCATTTTATCTGTTTCGTGGAAGTAAGCTACTGCGTGGATTTTCTTTGCTGTTTGTATCAGGCTTTCTCCTGGGATATATTAACATCTACGCGACAGTATCAATCATACCGATTAGCTGCTATAATGGACAAAAGGGTAAAAGTATAAAATATGCATTTTATATCTTTTACCCCGCTCATCTGTTGATCCTGGCTGGAATTAACATGTTGTTTTAGTAATCATTCATACATATCAGGTGATGGTTCATATTCGGTAGCCTGTGATAAATATCGCAAATCATCACCGGAAGAGTACGGTTTATCTGGATAATAGTGTCTCTCATCAAAATCCTGGACACTACTAAAGGATGGAAATCGATAATAGGTTTTCCTGGTAGGTTCAAAGTACATGAAAATAAACCTCCTTTATTGATGATCTGTTATTATTGTTTGACAATCGGTTTGGAACTATACTAGGAATTTGATCGAGTTTTTACAATTTTTACATATAATGCAATACCATTAGGAGAGTAACATATGATTTCACTGACTATAACTGAAGTAAAATCCTTTATGGGTAAGCTTCTTGCTCAAACAACCTTTGATTTTTTTCTCCTTAAGGAGATGGAGTTATCTACCTTTATCAGCTTCCATATGAATGGCCAATTGAATGAAGCCTTTTATACGAAGGAGGAACTGGAGGAACGAGGCGAAAATCAGCATAATTCCTTATGGAGTGAGGTTCGCGGCATCGCTTACTCCATGATTAAGGGAAATAAAACACCGCTGGCGCTGAAGATCGTATTCCAGCTGCCCAGACCCCTCTGTGAGGAACTGGTTCAAGGGTCCGGTGGAAGACTAAAAAGTGAGGAAGTCGGCGGGCTGTTTCTAAATATCCGATTTGATAAGAATGAATTACATCTTATTACGGGAACAGCAATCAAGACCTTTACCCTGGACAAGACTCTGGAACAGGAGTGGGATCAATGGGTTAAGACAATGCTAAAGGAACAGGGGATTGCTTTTGAAGAAGCGTAGAATACGGTGATGGATTATTGTTAGCACTCTTGCCAGAAGAGTGCTAATTTAGTCTTGACATTTTCAATTATGAGTATTATCATAACATTTGAAGATTATATATAACTGTAATGCGACAGACAGAGGGAAGCTAAGCTGCATCGGCGTTACAAGAATAATTATAAAGGAGTTGTTAATCATGAGTACAGAACGCGGTAATTTATCAATTCATTCGGAAAATCTGTTTCCGATTATTAAGAAGTGGTTATATTCTGACCACGACATTTTCGTAAGAGAGTTGATCTCTAATGGCTGTGATGCTATTACAAAGCTGAAGAAGCTGGAGGTTATGGGCGAGGCAAATCTGCCGGAGGATAATCATTATAAAATCACCGTAACCGTTAATGCGGAGGATAAGACCATTCGTTTTTCAGACAATGGTATCGGTATGACCGCTGAAGAGGTAAAGGAATACATCAACCAGATCGCTTTCTCCGGTGCGGAGAAGTTTCTCGAGAAGTATAAGGATAAGACCAACGAGGATCAGATTATCGGTCATTTTGGTCTCGGCTTCTATTCGGCTTTCATGGTAGCTGCACGTGTAACGATTGATACCTTGTCCTGGCAGCCGGATGCGCAGTCGGTACATTGGGAATCCGATGGCGGTACTCAATATGAGATGAGTGACAGCACGAAGAGCGAACGCGGAACCGATATCACTCTTTATCTGAACGATTCCAGCTATGAATTCTCTAATGAATACCGTATTAGAGAGGTTCTGAAGAAATACTGCTCCTTTATGCCGGTAGAGATCTACCTGGTCAATGCCAATGAGAAGGTAGAAGAGAAGAAGGAGGACATCGTAGATGCTGCTGTGAATGAGGACGGAACAGTAGAAGAAGCGAAGGCGGAGAAAAAACCGGAGCCGATTAATGAACCCACCCCTCTATGGGCAAAGCATCCCAATGATTGTACCGAGGAGGAATACAAGAAGTTCTATCGTGAAGTGTTCAACGATTATAAGGAGCCTCTGTTCTGGATCCACCTAAATATGGATTATCCTTTTAACCTTAAGGGTATCCTGTATTTCCCGAAAATTAATACCGAATATGATTCCTTAGAGGGCCTAATTAAATTATACAGTAATCAGGTGTTCATTGCAGATAATATTAAGGAAGTAATTCCTGAATTTTTGATGCTCTTAAAGGGTGTTATTGATTGTCCCGATCTACCGCTTAATGTATCAAGAAGTGCATTACAGAATGACGGCTTCGTTAAGAAGATTTCCGAATATATCACCAAGAAGGTTGCGGATAAGCTCAGCGGAATGTATAAGGTAGAGCGCGAAAGCTATGAAAAATTCTGGGATGATATCAGTCCCTTTATCAAGTTCGGCTGCCTTAAGGATGAGAAGTTCCGTGAGAAGGTGAAGGACGTGATTCTCTTTAAGAACCTTGAGGATAAATATATCACGCTTGCAGATTATGTTGCTGCTAAGAAGGGACCGGAAGAAGAGAAGAAGGACGATAAGGCAACTACGACGGAGGAAGGCTCTGAAACTCATGTACATGATGAAAACTGTGAATGCGGTCATGACCATAAGCATGAGGATGATGAGGATGTAGTAGATGAGGATAAGAAGATAACCATCTTCTATGTAACCGATGTTAAGCAACAGAGTCAATACATCAATATGTTTAAGGAAGCAGGCAGTGATGCCTTTATCCTGACCCATAATATAGATCAGCCCTTCATCACTCAGCTGGAGTACCAGGATCAGACGATCCGCTTCCAACGAATCGATGCAGATATTACTGAGGGCTTTAAGGATAAGATTAAGAAGAAGGATCAGAAGGTATTAAAGAATAATACCGAAGCGATGACCAACCTGTTCCGTAAGGTGCTGGGTAAGGATAAGCTGGAGGTTAAGGTAGATAAGTTTAAGAATGAAAAGGTATCCTCTGTTATGACCTTATCTGAGGAAAACCGTAGAATGCAGGATATGATGCGTATGTATAACATGTCCGGCATGGATATGGGTGGTTTTGGTGGTGGAGAGACTCTGGTGCTCAATGCTAACAATAAGCTGGTTCAGTTCATCCTGACCAATGAGAATGCAGAACAGACCCCTATGATTTGTGAGCAGCTGTATGATCTGGCACTCCTTAGCCATAAGCCACTGGAGCCGGAGGCAATGACAAAGTTCATCCAGAGAAGTAATGAGATTATGATGTTTCTTGCTAAATAAATAGGTTTAACAATATAAGTAAATAAAGAGGGGAAGCGGGTGATATATATTCACTCGCTTTCCCTCTTTATTTTACAAGTAAGCTTGCATCATGCTCACTACCCATATTATGTTCTATATCACGAAATCACCAATTAATCATTAATTTCTTTCGGAAATACAGTAGCTGTGCCTAGGGTATAAGGAAGCTTAAGCGCAACTGTTCCGTTACCGGCAATGAATATTTCCTTACAAAGCTCGGTAACCCTGGCATTAGATTCAGTTTTCAAGTTCTCCTCGAATTTATTCTGTGTGGTTGGATATAGAGCAACCTTAGGATTGGCACAGAAATAGACTCCAACATTCGAAGCGTTATAGCCGTGATGAGCAACCTGGACTATATCGGAGTTCACATAAGAACCATAGCGTGATACCACGATAGTGGATTCAGCAACATTGGCATCACCAAGAAATAAAGTTTTACAACCCTCGACTGTCATCAAAAGAATTGTTGAGGAATCATTGAAGCGAGTCAGTCTTGCGGGATAAATATCTTCATGTGTTGCCAATACCTCAAATTCCAGATTACGAATAAAGAATCTTTGGCCGGTATGTAATTTTACAACGGAAAGTTCCTTATGCTCCTCGACAAGTGCATCAAATTCTCGCATTGTCACTTTATCATCTTCTTTCCAGTTCTCGGAACCGGGTATCGTTAGTGCAGGGAAGTTATAATAGAGACATTCAATCTTATAATCATTAAAGTTGGCTTTAATAAATTCCATAAACATCACAATGTGATCCTGATGTGCATGACTGAAGAACCAACCGGATATAATAATCTCTTTTCCTTGTGGAGTGAGGCGTCGTAATAAATCATGCAGACGCTTATGGTCATTGATAGAATTCATGTGAGCACTATCTATAATAAAGAAACTACCATCAGCACATTGGGTGATATAGCACATACCACAATCGATCATTCTGTAATCAAGCTCCATTTGATATAGAGTGGTATCAAAAAGCTTGTCAAATGTTACATCCTGTTCAAGCTTATATAGATTGGTATTAGGATCAACGATGATTCTGGTTGTACAGTCATGGGAGGTATAATAGATCTGAATTAATAGAGTAGAATTAATATAAGTTGCATGATAATTATCCCTAATGCTATGGGTGTCATATAATGAGAAACCAGCTCTGGAAAGGAGCTCCTGATAATCCTCGTACTCCTTTTTTGTGGTGTTGGTTATACGAACCATGGAACTTCCGTTATTGCAATCAAAATATTCACAATTATTTCCTCCTTTATAAGAAGGGATGGTATTAAATAAAGCTTTCATTTCATCTAACATTGATATTCGTCTCCTTTTTATTCCTGACAAATGGTAGAGTTGCCAGGTTATCTTGAAATTATAGTTCAGCTATAGTTATTATGTTAGTAGATATTTTTGATCTAATCGATTATACCTCTTCTATATAGAGCACACCATCTATTAAGCTAAGAATATCGATCAATTCTAAGTGCTTTTGTCTTTTGGATAAGTGCAGCGTCATAAGTAAGGCAGGCCCTAATTCATTGAAGGTACCTACCGGCTTAATTTCTAAATCAGAAGCTCTTATATTGTTCTCCTTTAAGCTTTTAATTAGAAGCTTCATATCATTTGACTTCTCAAGCTCAATATATAGATTAATTACTTTGGTCGATGACATTACTCGTTCATCAACTTTATGAAGAAGAGCCATTGCAATATAGATCATAATTGTTCCCAATATAGCACCGATATAGTATCCGATACCAATTGCGAGGCCGATACATGCAGAAGCCCATAAACCGGCTGCAGTTGTTAACCCCTTCACTTTGTTGTGCCCTGTACATATAATAGTGCCGGCACCCAGAAAACCGATGCCATTAATTACTTGAGCTCCCATTCTGGCTACATCCCCGCTGCCGTACTGGCCATTTATGAATTCATTGGTCATCATAACGAGCGCAGCACCTAGACAAACGAGCATGTAGGTTCGAAATCCGGCTGGCCGGTTCTTACGTCCTCGCTCCATTCCAAGGATTCCGCCACATAGTAATGCTAAAGATAGGCGGGTTAAGTTTATGATTATATCAAAATCACCAATAAATTTAATCATTTTAAGACTCCTTACTGTGTACAAATGAAGCTAGATTTTGAAAATACCAATTGCAGACTCTAATTCCTTTGCTCTTTCTTCATGCCAGTAAATTAGTTCAGAAATGACAGGGTAGTGGTCGGATACTCGTCCGCCACCGAAGTCCTGAGTAATTACGGAATAAGAATCGGCTACAAAGGTATTCTTACGTATTAATATATGGTCGATTACCTCTCCAAACTGTGTTCCCTTTTTGTAAAAACCCGGAGAGGTAGCCCAAGACATTGTTGTTTGGGCGATGTACTTGGTATTGTCATAATTTCCACTTGTTAAAATGTCATATGCTCCCGTATACTCGGAGGAATTAAAATCACCTGTGATAATTACTGGTACATCCCATAAGTCAGCCATCTTTAACATTAATTCAGCACTATGTATTATTGCTTGCATGCCCTTGTGATCAAAATGGACATTCATGATAACAAACTGAGTTTTCGTACTAATATCCTCTAACTTAATCCATGAACAACATCTGGGAAGAGCTGCGTCCCAGCCAATGGCTGTAGATGAGGAGGTGGGGTCGGAAAGTACCTCTTCATTTAACCAGAAATCACCGCTATCTAATAAAGTGAATTTTTTGTAATTATACATAATTAAACTATATTCGCTACTTGATTTAGAGGGATCTCTTGGTTTGCCATAAAAGGCATATAGTTCGGAAAAGGCATCAGAGCTAAACCAATCGATCCATTCCTTAGTTACTTCCTGGTATCCGATAAGATCAGGATAATAATTCTGAAATAATTCAAGAACTCGTGGCTGTCTGATATCTACAGCATTAATACCTTCACCCCCGTTTTTAACATTGAAGCTCATAACTTTTATTTTGTTACTATCGTTCTTACTTAACCATCCATCTTCGGTCAACTTTATAGATATAGAAGCATCAGATGATTTTGAGTTTAAATCTTCTGTTGGTACATTCTTTGTATCCGTATTCATTGGTGTTGGCGTTAAAGCAATGATGAGTAACACGATGAAAAGAATGACCAGGAAAGTTATAAAACCGACTAAATTCATCTTCCGTAATGGCATATGTCCTCCTTATTATTATTTTTGTAGGAAAAGTACTGTTACCAGCTTTATGTTTTATAATATTTCAAACAAATTATATTTGCTATATTCATTTCATGGCTTTGTTCATAGAATGCATATTGCACATTTTACATTAAAAATGGTGTTATATGCAGAAATATGTACATTCTGAACATATGGCATAGGACGGGAATAGACTATTGTCTGAAGTTCCTGAGGGGGTATAATAAAGGCATGACAACGATAACTGCGAATTCGCCGGCAAAATTCAAAGTGCGTTCAATTATTTAAAAGGAGTGACAGAATGTTTAATGTAAAAAAAAGCAGTGCGGGTACAGACGGGCGTTTAACAAAAGCACAAAAAGTTAATACGATGAAACGCTCTCTCCGAAAGTATTGGGATTTGTATCTTCTGCTAATTCCTGTTCTCATGTTTTTTATCATTTTTAAATACCGACCAATAGCAGATTTAATTATGGCATTTAAGAATTATAAGTTTAACTTGGGAGCCTGGGGAAGTCCTTGGACTAGTTCATATGGCTTCGGGCATTTTATCCGATTTTTTCAGAATGCTTTCTTTAAAGAGATTGTATGGAATACTTTTAGTTTAAGCGCATTACAACTTATCATCGGTTTCCCGATTCCAATTATCTTAGCATTAATAATGAATGAATTGAGAAACAAATACTTCAAGAAAACATTACAGATGGTAACGTATGCGCCTCACTTCATCTCCACAGTTATCTTAGTGGCAATCATGCAGGCGATTTTATCTCCTAGTACCGGTGTCATTAATCAGATCGTCACAGCTGCAGGTGGTGAAGCTACTTATTTCTTTGGAATACCAGGATGGTTTAAACCTTTATATATCCTTTCTGGCATATGGCAAAATGCGGGATACAGTTCTATTGTATATTTAGCAACCTTGTCGAATATTGATCCACAGCATATCGAAGCTGCAAAAATCGATGGTGCGAACAGATTTCATATTATGAAGTTCGTAACAATTCCAACAATTATACCGACAGCCGTTGTCCTGCTCATTATGGATGTAGGTAAAGTTATGAATGTAGGTTTTGAGAAAGTATTCTTAATGCAAAATGATATGAATGTGAGAACAGCAGAGGTTATATCTACTTATGTTTATCGAAGTGGTATTGCGGGTTCCCAATTTAGTTATGCAGCTGCTGTAGGGTTGTTTAATTCATTAATTAATGTTGCGTTACTTATTGCAGTTAATAAACTATCGAAAAAAGTAACAGAAACAAGTTTATGGTAAAGGAGGAAGTACTATGAAAAATAAACAGGTGACTGTTACTAAATCGATGAAAATTAAAACTACTGGATTTGACTTAGGATTTGATATTGTGGTCAATATTCTTGCTGTCATCATTATACTTATTGTTATGTATCCACTAGTTTACGTAGTTAGCGCATCCTTTAGTAATCCTCTTTCCATTATGAGAGGTGATGTATGGGTTTTGCCTAAACAATTTACCTTAGAGGCCTATAGAAGCGTTTTTAACAATGCGAAAATTTTGACAGGCTATAAAAACACTGTTATAATAACGGGTACTGCAACACTGATTAATCTGGTTATGACAACAATATGTGCATACCCGCTATCAAGAAGAGACTTTTGGGGTAAGAATTTCCTGACTATATTTGTAACAATAACAATGTTCTTTAGTGCAGGTATGATTCCAAATTACTTATTAATCAGGAATTTAGGTTTATTAGATAGTCGTTGGTCATTAATGCTCCCCGGTATGATATCTGTGTATAATATGCTCATTATGCGTAATTACTTTCAGAATTCAATTCCGGATGAGATTGTAGAGGCAGCTACCATTGATGGTTGCAGTAATGTGCAAACACTAATCAAAGTAGTACTCCCGTTATCAAAGAGCATTCTTGCTGTTTTAGTAATTTTTTATGCAGTAAGTCATTGGAATTCTTATTTCGATGCTATGATTTATTTATCATCAGAAGACAAATATCCGTTACAGTTAGTATTACGTCAGTTTTTATTGGAAAGCACACAAATCCAGGATGACTTAGGTCTGAATCAGACGTTGGCAGAATCTTCCTTGGCATATGTGTCACTACAATATGCTATTATAGTTGTATCCAGCTTGCCCCTACTTATCGTTTATCCATTTATGCAAAAGTATTTTACAAAGGGTATTATGGTTGGAGCGGTAAAAGGTTAATTCACCAGAAAGAGGGATTATCATGAGGATAAAATCGCAAACAATATATACAGCGTTAAAATCAAAATTTGCACGATCCATCATGGTGCCCCTTATCTCTATATTTGTCTTAGTTGTGGCAGCAATTATTTTTATCGTGTTTTCTTCTTTTACCAGTGAGATGAAAACGAATGAAATTGAAAAGAAGCTGCAGCAGTTAAGGACCACGGAACAAAGTATTTCTGCGCGTTTTAATGAAATTAATAGAATTTCCTACCATATTAGCGAAGATGATCAATTTAGTTTTACTCCGTTAACCAACCATAAGAAGTATTCTGGTTATGAATTAGCGAAGGCATTGGAGAAATTATTAGTGGGTAACGATTTTATATCCTACTTGTCTTATTACCGAATTTCTGAACCAAATAAAGTATATAGCTCTGAAGGTGAAATGTTATTCCATACGTTTTGGAAGAGTTATGTCGGATTTGAGGATGAGACAGAAGAACAGTATTTGGATTATATTCGGAGCAATACAAACAGGAAGGTTCTTCCTGCTAAGAAAAGCAGCAAAGGCAAATCCTATTTGACAATGATTTACCCGATTCCTTTGCTGAGCAATAGACCAAGTGCCTATGCCATTACCTATATTAATGGAACAGAATTAGACTCAATAGTCGATTCCTTATATGCGGATTGTGTGGGTGAAATGCTGATCTTTGATATAGACGAGGTGCCTATTTATAATTATGTGAGTTCTGGAAGAGAGAGTATAAAAGATGAGATTATTGAAAATGTCTCCTTACTTTCAGAGGATAAGACTTATCGGACTTTTACCTATGAGGATCAAGACTATATAATTTTCCAGCATCAAGTAGATAATAACGGTTGGAAGTATGTGGCTATGATTCGGAAGGATGATATTACCGGCAATTTGACCAATAAACAGACTGAATTTTTATTAGTACTATTTAGCATTATGTTATTTGCCATAATAGCAACGATAGGATGTGTATTATTTAATTACCGTGATATCAATAAATTAGCACAAAGCATATCCCAGGATTTAAATATCAGTGAATATAAACTGGGCAATGAACAGGTGTTACTTTCTAATGCCTTTGTATCTCTGATGGAAAGAACGCAAAGTATTACCCAAAACCTATTCTTAGCAAATTTGGTTACTGGGCAATATGATGAGACAACAATAAAATCCGCCATGAATGAATGTAATATGAATTTTGAATACTCACATTATATTGCTTGTGTAGTTTATTTTCACGGGGTGTTGGACAATCAGACGAGTGAAGGCATCATTACGAATATGAAAGAGCACTTTGATGTAAATGATATGCAATGCTACCCGCTATATCAATCAAATCCCAATCGGGTACTGATTCTGGTAAATGCAACTGAGTCAATGTTATCCTGGGAAGTTTTCGAACCAATTTTAAGCACATTATATTATAAGATTGGAGAAGAGTATAATGCAATTATCAGCATTGGTGTCGGTAACATTTATCCTTCCGTACTTAAAGTATTAGATTCTTCCAATGAAGCGGTTAGTGCAATGTATTTTTGCATTCTCGAGGGTGAAAGATTCATCAAGCGATTCAATGATATTGATATTGATCATATCACCTCTAAGGTATCCAGCTTCACGACAAATTTGATTTCAGTCGTAAGACAGGGAGATACCGAGGGAATACATGATGTTATGAGTGAAATGAATGCTATATTAATGGATAACAGTATCTCATTACAGCATCAAAGCTACGTTGCATATGGTATATTAACTACTTTAACAGAATATGTGGATGATCCTGCAATCACTGACGAAATTAATGAAGTACTTCAAACTTTGCTGAAACGTACTCAGTCGAATAATCTAAGAATTTTCGAGCAGATTGAAGGCTTATGTATTAACATTGCTGAATATCGAAATGAAATTCGTAAAAGTAATCAGAATAAAGACTTGATTAATACCATTATCAGTACAATTACCAATAATTTATGTGATAGTATGATGTCGTTAGAAAGTATTGCAGATCAGTGTGGCATTTCACCCTCTTATCTGAGTAGATATTTTAAGGCTCAAACGGGGCAAACACCGATGAATTATGTGGAAACTCTACGTATGACATTAGTGAAGGAGAAGCTTTGCAAGACGGATGAATCACTGAAACAAATTCTGATAGAAACTGGATATATTGATCAAAGCAACTTTATTCGGAAGTTCAAAAAAATTGAAGGCGTAACACCGATGACTTATCGTAAAGCATGTCAGAATAACGGATGTGAATAATTTTATCAAGCTATAGAACGAAGAAATAATATTATAAGTAAAAGCAGATTACTTATGCCGTGTCAGACTATAAACGTCGATTTTTAATTCTTAAATAGGATTATCATATTTTATGGTAAATACCTAGACAAACACAAAGCTTTATTTATTACGAAAGGGGATTTTTATGAAAAAAATTAGTAAATTAATGTCAATCGTACTGTGCATTACACTTTTATCTTCCCTATTCTATGGTTGTGGCAAGGCAAAAAATGAAGAGGCTAATGAAACAGTAGCGCCTACAACAGCAGCAACAACAGATACTTCAGCAACCGGAGACAGTGCAGATGCAGCCAAAGATGGCATCTTTCCTATTTCAGACGAGAAAATTACCTTAGATATCATGGTTGTAAAGGGCGACCAGCAGCCTGACTGGAACGATATCTATGTATGGAAAAAATATGAAGAAATGACCAACATACATATTAACTGGATACAGATAACAGGTTCAGAAAGAAGTGAGAAGGTATCAACTGCATTAGCTAGTGGTGATATGCCGGATGTATTCCTTCGCTGTAAGGTGTCATCCTCTGATCAGTTACTTTATGGAGAACAAGGTCTGCTGGTTGATCTTACTGAGAATGATATGATTCAGACCTATGCTCCTAATTATTGGGCTTATTTATCTAAGTATGCAGATACAAAGGCAAGTATGCAGTATCCTTCCGGCGCGATTTATTCATTCCCTCAGGTAAATGATGGTCCTGAATTACGTGTTTCTCGTAAGATGTTCTTTAATAAAAACTGGCTTGAGAATTTAGGCTTAGAACTTCCTACAACGACAGAAGAATTATATAATGTATTAAAAGCATTCAAAGAGCAGGATGCTAACGGCAACGGTGATGCAACAGATGAAATTCCTATGTGTACTCAGGACTTTGCTGCATTCCAGGATTGCTTCTTAGGAGCATTTGGCCTTAGCAACAGAGGACAGCAGAACCAGGTAGTTGATTGGGATACAGCAACCAATTCTCCGCGTCTTATCGCTGCAAGTGAAGATTATAAGAGTATGCTTCAATACATGAATAAGTTATATTCCGAAGGTTTAGTTGACCAGGAATTATTTACAATGGATGGTGCAAACTTCCTTACAAAAGCGCAGGATGATAGAATTGGATGCTTTGCTTTCACTAACCTTTCTTGCGTGCCTTCTGACACAAATGATAATTGGGTAGGTATAGAAGAAGCATTAGAAGGTCCTAACGGGGACAAGCTTTGGGCTCCGGTAAGAGCACATTTCCATTCCTCAGGTGCTGCAGTTATTACCTCCTCCAATGAACATGTTGCTGAAACCTTACAATGGTTAGATTATTTCTGGTCAAATGAAGGTAACTTATTCTATCACTATGGTGATGTAGGTACTACCTGTGTAGCTAAAGAGGACGGAAGCTATGACTGGACAGATGAGATCTACGCTAAAATGACAGGTTCTGTTACATTTGATGAAGTTGTAAGTGCTTATACCCCTTATGTTGGTGGTAACAATCCGCTTGTTGAAGTATGGCCATACTTTGGTGGTGGTGAAACACAGCCAATCCCTGCAGCAACAGCAAGAAGTCTGTTTGAATATGGTACAGATGTATATTGGCCAAGCTTTACCTATACAACAGAAGAAAATGATCTGTTAGCAGCAATTGAAACCGATATTAAAAAGTATTATGAATCAGCTAGAACAGAATTTATTACAGGCACCAAGTCATTTGATACATGGGACAGCTATGTTGCTGACCTTAATAACATGGGACTTCCTAAGATGCTTGAGATATATGGAGCAGCAATTGAAAGATTTGAGAGTACATCAAAATAATATATGAATAGATTATCAACAGAAATTCTCGCCTGGCGAGGATTTCTGTTGTCATGAATTGTGAACGGGAAGCCTGAAAAGACTTCCCGTTTGTAATTCATGACGATAGAAGGTTCGCGAAACGTATCTACTATCGTTCATGAACAATAGAAAGTACGCGACACATACCTTTTATTATTCATTACCAGTGAATCGGCGGGCCTATTCATCTTGTATAAAAAATACTATAGCATAAGCTTGAGTTTTGGGGACAAGGAGAAAAATATGCAAAAAAGTAATAAACAAAAATTGATATTCTTAGATATTGACGGCACAATCTATCGTAGCATGGGAGTAATTCCGGAGAGTGCTAAGACAGCGATTGAAAAGGCAAAAGAAAATGGACATAAAATATTTGTGAGTACAGGTAGATCTAAAGCGGAACTACCCAAGGATATTCTAGATTTAAAATTCGACGGTTTTATATCCTCGGGAGGAGCTTATGTTGTATCGGACGGAGATATTATCTTTAACCAACACATCGAACCTGAGATACTAAAGGAAGTCTATCAATATCTTTTTACAAACGAAATCGCTTTTACTGTAGAAAACAATGAATATATATTCGGTACGGAGGAGCAGATAGAAATACAAAAGAAAATCTATGAAGGATATAAGGATAAGTTTCGGAAGCGGAATGAAGGAACTTTGGACAAGAGTATTTTTGAAGCAGAATCAATCAAGGTTGATGAAGGTTATAATCAATTTATTAATCTGCTGACCATAGTAGAGGATTTTCATCAAGTGGAAGGTGTTAATAAAATTATGTTCAGCAGATCAAGAATTTCAACTGAACAAATAACGAGAGATCTTGGAGATATAATCAGTATCTATCCTGGATCTATGGATAATTTATTTCGAGGAAGCGGAGAATTCTATAATAAGAAAATAAGTAAAGCTACCGGAGTTCAGAAGATACTCGGTCATTACGGTGCTTTGCAGGAGGACACCATAGCCTTTGGAGACGGCCTAAATGATATCGAAATGCTTCGATTTGCTGGGATAGGAGTTGCGATGGGGAATGCAGGAAAAAAATTACAACAAACCGCAGACCTTGTTACAAAGGAAGTTTATAATAATGGCTTGTATTATGGGTTTGAAGTGTGTGGATTAATATGAGAAGAAAAATATGAGTTTTGATATCTAGAAGGCTCTAAAGAATATAACCTCCCGCTTTTAATGCTGTATGCAGCCACGCTTGATAGAAAAAACGTATACGTCCCACTTGCTTCACGCTACATTCTAAGCTTAAATAAATGCTTTATTAAATTTGTATAAAACATGAGGTACCTCTTGATAATACTACTAATGATATGGTATGCTATTATATAGTAATGAAAACTATATTATGCGGTGACTGAACTTGATGATGTGTTAACGGATACAATATAAGTAAAAATTAGGATATTGTTAAGTTGATTACTAAGATGTTGTAGAATTAATTTATAAAACAGGAGGATAAAAAGATGTCATACAGAATTATTGGAGACAGCTGCACGGATTTGCCTAAGGAATTAAAGGAGGATCCTCATTTTAAGCTAGTACCTCTGACTCTAATTGTGGATGATGTTTCAATAGTGGATGACGAGACCTTTAATCAGGCGGATTTCTTGAAACGTGTGAAAGCAAGCGCTACGAGCCCTAAATCAGCATGCCCTTCTCCGGAGGAATACATGAAACATTTTGATTTTGATGGAGATGTTTATATTGTAACCCTATCATCGCCATTGAGTGGCTCTTATAACAGTGCTGAACTTGCTAAGAAACTATACCTGGAGGAACACCCGGATAAGAACATTGAAGTATTTGATTCCCATTCTGCTTCCGTAGGTCAGACTTTAATCGCTATGAAGATAAAAGAATTAATTGAAGCACATCTTCCATTCAGAGAAGTTGTAGAGAGGGTACATTCATTTCGTGATGGACTAAAGACAAAGTTTGTACTGGAATCTTTGGACACCCTTCGCAAGAACGGCAGATTATCAAATCTTCAGGCTATTATTGCAAGTGTATTAAGCATTAAGCCTGTGATGGGCGCTACCCCAGAGGGTAATATCTGCAAGGTGGATCAAGCGAGAGGAATTAGTAAAGCCCTGATGCTGATGGCAAAATGTATCGAGGAAGATGTAATCAAGCCTTCTGAGAAGATTCTCGGAATAGCACATTGTAATAATCGTGAACGAGCTGAGTTTGTGAAGGAAGAGATACTTAAGAGAATTCCCTTCAAGGATTGCTTTATTGTTGATACCGCGGGAGTAAGCTCCCTGTATGCCAATGAAGGTGGAATCATTACGGCATACTAGAATTCTTGTTGTCGCCGGGCACCTCGTCTCATCGCATGGGCAACCCCGCTTATCCTCGAACAAGTAGAAAATAAAAACGAAAAATAAAACGAAATTAACCTCGTTTACAGACCTAGATAGGGCGATGAACTGCAAATCGGTTCATCCTAATCGCCCCATCTCAGGTCTGTTTTATTGTTGAAGTGTACGGAAAATACGCAAGTGGAATTGGGAGCCCTCATACGCCTGATCAATATATCTGGGCAATCAGGTAAGGGCTAAAGGGGCATACCTCTATGACATAGTGGTCATTTTATTTCTAAAATAATCTAGAAATTAAAGTAACGCAAAGCATTATAATAGGAGATATTATCGACGATTTCCTTTAAAAGGTCATAGTCAGCAGGGTATTCGCCGTTTTCTACCCAATTTCCGATCAATTCACATAGGATACGGCGGAAATATTCATGTCTAGGATAGGATAAGAAGCTTCTTGAATCGGTCAGCATACCTACGAATCCAGCCAGGTAGCCTAAATTAGCCAAAGAAGTCATCTGCTCAATCATACCGGTTTTATTATCATTAAACCACCAGGCACTTCCATGCTGTATCTTGCCAATAACAGAGCCATCCTGGAAGCATCCGAGGATAGTTCCAATGGCAGCATTGTCATTGGGGTTTAAGCTGTAGATGATTGTCTTGGGCAAAGCACTCCGACTTTCTAAAGCATTAAGAAAATTAGACAGATCGGAGGAAGGGGTATTATTATTAATGCAGTCGAAACCGGTGTCGGGACCCAAAGATTGATGGATACGACTGTTATTATCTCTCTTACAGCCGTAATGCAGCTGCATAACCCAGCCTAATTTATGATAGGATTCTCCGACAAATACCATAAAAGCGGTTTTAAACTGAAGAATCTCAAGGGCTGTAAGAGCTTCCCCTCGGAGTCTCTTCTCAAAGATGGCCTGAACATCATCTTCGGAAGCGGGCTCATACATAATATAATCCAGACCATGATCGGAGATACGGCAGCCACAGGCAGCAAAATAATCCATACGTATCTGCAGTGCTTTCTTCAAGGCACCAAAGCTGTCGATGGATACTCCGGATACGGAACCTAGTTTCTCAAGATAAGCCGTATATTCGGGTTTCTCCAGATTCATAGCTTTGTCCGGTCTCCAAGCGGGAAGAACGGTTACATCGAAGTCAGAAGCTTCGGCAATCTGTTTATGCCACTCAAGGCTATCAATTGGATCGTCGGTAGTGCAGATATGGGTTACCTTGGACATCTTTATTATATTGCGTGCACTCATGGAGGGATCAGCTAATTTCTCGTTACATAGCTTCCATACTTCCTCAGAGGTCTTCGGGCTTAATGCACCGTAATAACCAAAGTATCTCTGGAGCTCAAGATGACTCCAATGGTATAAGGGATTTCCGATTGCTTTTGAGAGTGTCTCTGCCCACTTTTCAAATTTTTCTCGGTCCGGAGCATTACCGGTAATATAATATTCATCAATTCCACAGGTTCGCATAAGCCTCCATTTATAATGGTCGCCGCCAAGCCATATCTGGGTGATATTATCAAATCGTCTGTCCAGTGCTATCTCCTGTGGATTAATGTGGCAATGATAATCGATAATGGGTAATTGATCTGCATACTCGTGGAAAAGCTTCTTCGCGGTATCAGTGGATAATAGAAAATCTCTGTCTAAAAATTGTTTCATGTTAAAATCCTCCCCAAATGTATAAGTTTGTACTGATGAACGAACCTGTGTGTGAAAAATTTGATTTTTACATCTGCCCTTGTTTATTTGTCTAAATATTACTGTGTTCAAGAAAGCCAGCAAGACAGTCTTTCTTAAGCATGTATTCTAAAATGCTGGTTTCGCAAACATTTTATGATTGTATAATCAAAAAACGTTTGCTATTCAAACACTTTATGAATTGTATTAAAAACGTGTTGTTCCGCGTTTTTTAATCTCGGCCTGATAAACGGTCTTAAGGGGTACTGCCTGGTTATTAAATACCCCCATCAGAGTTGTGACGCAATTAGCACATAAGGCTTCCAGCTTGTTATCAATCGAGGTTAGCTCCGGTTCACTGCATAGAGCAACTATGGAGTTATTATAGCCAACGATAGAGAGCTGGTCGGGTACGCTAATGTGATGCTCTTTGGCATATTTTAAAGCTCCGATTGCCAGAAAATCGTCCGTAGCTACAATTGCTTCTGGTTTTAACCCGGTTTTTCTTAATGCATTCAAATGATCCTTTACCTCTAGAAGGTTTCCATTGATATAATGTACAAGCTCCTGCTTTTTTGCTGGATCGGAGTACAAGGTATCCATAGCTGCCAGATAACCGGACAATTTCTTGTTACTACTGTAGGATTTTGTATTATACAGAAATAAGATATTCTTTAGCCCGCGTTGAATCAAGGCATTGGTAGCATCGTATACCGCAAGGTAATCATCACATAAGGTGCAGTAGATATTGCTGCCATCCAAGGCGGCATTCAGTATCATGATCGGGACCTGTAAGGCTGCATCCCTGATATAATCATTCTTTGTGCTATCAGCTTCGACGAAATTAGAGCCTACCAGTATGATGGCATCGGTTCTCTTGGACAGCAGAAGATCCAGATATTTCTGTTTCTCAGACAGCTCATAACCGGTACAGCATAGCAAGGAATCATAACCGTGTTGCCGAAGAGCCTGTTCAAGATAATAGATGGCGCTGGCTAGGTACGGGTCGGAGGAATCTGCACACATGATACCCACGGTATGCATGGAATTAAGACCAAGACCCCTTGCAAATGCATTAGGAGTATATTGGTATTCTTCGATAACCTTTAGCACTTTTTCTTTTGTCTTTTCACTGACGTATGAGTTTCCGTTAATTACTCTGGAGACTGTGGCGATGGATACGCCGGCTTTCTTTGAAACGTCATAAATATTCATGGTGGTTCCTACCTCGTTTTTATTTGATTCCTGAAAATTTACACCAAGGAATAAAAGAATATATGTAAATGCTTACATGGTATATTATATAATATGTCATATATAAAAGCAAGAAAAGAAATGATAATTAGGATTTGTGTGCGTAATATAGACATAATAGTACAATAAAAATGTAAGCACTTACATATACAGTGTAAAGGGATGAGCAAGATGAAGATGATAAGTAGACAAAGTATTGAAAAGGTTAATCGTCCTATCAAGGTGGTTCAATTTGGAGAAGGTAATTTCTTAAGGGCAACCCGGTAAGCTTACCAAATTCTTATTCGAGAGATTTGAGCATTTCCATGGAGATATAGAGAAGGGTCTGATTATATTGCCGGTGGAACTGATTGACGATAATGGCATTCATCTTAAGGAGATTGTGTTGCGGCTGGTGCCCATATCGTACTCTTTACTACAGGACGAGGAACGCCCTTTGGCTCACAGGTACCAACTGTTAAAATATCCAGTAATACTTCTCTTTATCAAATGAAAGGGAATTGGATCGATTTTGATGCCGGGAGACTGGTGGCTGATTCAACCCTGGTGGAGATATCTAATGAATTGTTCCAGTATGTACTAGAAGTAGCCTCAGGTAGAAAGGCTAAGAGTGAAGAGAATGGATATCGTGACATGGCGATCTTTAAACAGGGTGTTACCTTATAAGCAGGTCCATCCCAACAATACAGATCAAGGTCACTTAATCTCGCGTTAATAATAATGTTTATTATGCTATGGACCCTGTATAAGATACTCTTTCAATTGCAAGTAAGCGATGTTATAATTCATGATAGGTGAAATGTTTTCTCAGTTCATTTTGATCATGACATAGAATTTTGCAAGACATGTCTTCTAATGTTTGAACTGGGATAGATATTTTTGATCAATATATATTTTACTACGGAGGAAGCGTATGCTCTATCGGTTCGATACCAGCCTGACACCCAAGGTCCGGCTAATGAATACAGCAGTGATTCAACCACCTTATATCCATAACAGGAGACAGGTGGATGAATATATTGTGTATATTATAAAAAATGGGAAGATGTTTATTCGGGAGAATAATATATCATATGTATTGGTTCCGGGTGATTTTATTGTCTTAGACCCGGATTATAGTCATGAAGGCTATCAAGCCTCTTACTGTGAGTATTTTTATATCCATTTTCGGCATGATCAGATAGAGAGAATATCCTATCCCTCCGAGCAGGAGTCTTTGATGGAAGTGATTGCACGACGCAATGACACCTTGAAAAGCGATCCCTTTTCCTACACAACCTGCGAGGAAGGGGATCTTTTATTACCGAAGTACTACCATTTCTCTAATTATAGCGATTTTATCAAGGTATGTTGTGTCCTGGAGGAAGCCTCCAATCATAATGCGGATCATCTGGAATACTATAAGCTACTTACTGCTTGTAAGGTGTTGGAGGTTTTTGCACAGACCTATCGCAGCTATGTGTTATTCGTGACCCAGAGTATGTCTACCGGTATTCTTAAGTCCTATCGTAAGGTACAGCTCTTACTGAGCTATCTGAATACGAATTATGCAGACAAGATTACCAGCGTGGATATCGAGGAGAAAGCTGCCTGTAATTTTGATTATATCAATCGCGTCTTCAAGCAGCTCACCCACCGAACTATCTTCGCTTATCTGAATATGGTTCGTATTAACCATGCGAAAGAATTAATCTCTACCACCAGTATGAAGATTTCTGAGATAGGACAGGCTGTTGGCTTTCCGGATATTTATTATTTTAGTAAGGTATTTAAAAAAGCTACGGGTATAACCCCTTCTGCCTTTGCAAAGGGAGTTCTGAAGTGATTGTGAGAATAAGTGAAACAGTCTATAGCATCTTACAAGCCGGTCTATCGTCTATCGGGTATGGTAGGTCGTCGGCTTAAGGCCTTCCCCTTGTACCATTACTGTGATATCTTTGCCCGGTTCCGTAGGTGATATATAGATCATCAATCTTCCTTCATAGGCTCTTCGGTAGGAGGCACTATATTCTGTGTTGTCTGCCAGATCTCCGTTCTCCAGACCTTCCAGCCTACCGCCACCTGTGACATTGACAGAAAGCAGACTGCAGTCATTGGTGATCCATCTACCTTCCTCATCGGTAATCGTCACCTCAATTTGTATCATATCCTCTTCAAAAGCGGATGAATAGGTCATTGCTTGTGTAGGTATCCAACGGTTTAACTTGATGTTACAGCTACGTCCTGTTGTAGCCAACACATCCCTAATTAATTCGCTGTTATCACCATTCGCTGACCCTGTTGCGGTAAGCTCACCAGGTTCGAAGGGAACGAACCAGTCTATATATCCAAGTTCATCATTATATTCTTTTATTCCCAAGCTTCTGCCGCTTAAGAATAATTCAACGGTAGGAAGGTTGGTATAGCATCTGATCTCCAGCATTTCTCCGGAGGTATAATTCCAGCTTCGGTACATTGATTTCCACTCCCGGTTCGGGTCTTTATCAGAGACGTCATGGCTTATAAGCTCGGCTCTGGCGGTAGTCAGATATAGCATTGGAGAGACTGACCAGAAGCTCTTTCTACGATAGAAGGAGGTCTTCATAAATCCGGCTAAGGTAAGCAGACCGGCTCCGGAACCGTGGATTGGCCAGCCGTGAGCTTCTCCCAGATAATCGATTCCGGTCCATAAGAATTGACCGGAGATATACTCCTGATCCCGTACTGCCTTCCAGGCCATGTAGGAATGACTGTTCTCACTGCCTAAGAACGGCTTATCTGGAAAGAGAAGATGATCTTCTGCATAATACTGCTCCTTATAATTGTATCCGACGATATCGAGGGAATCGTAGAAGCCTATCTTCGAGGATAATTCAGGAAATGATACAGCTGAGGTCACCGGTCTGGTGGTTTCATGCCTCTTCACAATCTTAACCAGTCTATCTGCCAGAACCGGCAGCCTTGTTGCGTTCGGTCGATCGGGGCTGTATTGCTGCTCTGTGATTGGCTTATTCTTATCGTTGTTACCCTCCATATTCTGAAAGAAGGGATGACAATAGGGGTCGTTCGGATAATCGATTTCATTACCGATACTCCAGGCAATGATACTGGGATGATTTCGATCACGTTTAATAAAATCAGCCAGATCCTGCTCGTGCCATGCAGGGAAATCCTCGAAATATCCCTGATGCTTTGGTGGATATACATTATGTCCCGTGGACCATTTGTTTTTAGGTCCTTCCCACTCATCAAAGGCTTCATCCATAACGAAGAAGCCAAGGGTATCACATAGCTCATAAAGCTCGGGCATATGGGGGTTATGGCTCATGCGAATTGCATTACAGCCCATTTCCTTTAAGGCGCTCAGACGGCGATGCCATACCTCAGGGTGGACAGCGGCGCCCAGACAGCCTGCGTCATGATGAACGCATACGCCCTTGAGCTTATAGGGTTGATCATTAAGGAAGAAGCCCTTATTCGGATCAAAACGAAGGCTCCTTATTCCTACCACTTGATCTGTCTCCATTGTACATAGGAGTTTCCGATCACCGATAGGAGTGAAAGTGTCTTCAGAAAGCTCTGCACGGATAATACTGGTTAGTTGATATAGATTAGGGTGTTCCGGTGCCCAGAGTTTTGGTTGTCCTAGTGTTCCCTTTGTCTTAAGACTTCTTATAGTACCGGCTGCAAGAAAGTCGGTTTGCTCTATTTGCAACATTTTTTTACCGTCATAGAATAGCTGGTTGATGACATTGACTGTAACATCATAAGGGGAGTCATTTTGTATGCTGTGATCAATTTCGATCTCGGCCAGTTCATCCGTTACGGATGGAGTCTTAAAATAGATCCCGTTAAAATCCGGATGGACCGGAGCTTCTGCAGTTACAGTGACTTTTCTGGTAATACCGGAGCCGGTAAACCATCTGGAGTCTGAGATATCTCTGTGATCCACCTTAACTGCAATAAGGTTCGTCTGGGAACCAAAGTGTACCTGATCGGTGATATCATAACGGAATGTAGCATAGCCAAAAGGTCGTTTGCCCATATAGTAGCTGTTGCACCATACCTGACTGTTCTTATAAACACCATCAAAGGTTATGTAGATGCGGTTGCCCTCCCATTCCTTGGGAAGGAGGAAAGCAGTACGATACCAGCCGATCCCACCGGCCAGATAACCGGTTCCGCTGGAATATTCCTTGGAGAAAGGCATGTGGACGGACCAGTCGTGAGGAACCATTACCTCCTCCCAGGTATGATCGTCAAAGCCTCGAAACCATGCATCAGGATTATCGTTATAATGAAATCTCCACTTGTGTAAATTTATTGCTTGCATTGTATCCTCCTATCTTAACTATCCGGAATGGACCAAGTAATTTACAAATCAATTTCAGTATAGTAAGAAATGGAAGAAATTCAATGGAAGATAGAAACTTAATTTGTAAAATAGATACATTTAACAAAAATTGTTTTTTCGTTCAAAGCAGGTGCTGATAATTAGAAAATCCATTATTTTAGTGGAATGTATTCGGTTTCATAATAAATATATTTTTTCTATCTGAAATCATTTTCACAAAAATGCTTTTTCATTTAGCGTGTTTTATAGATTCAGAGTCGTAGTTATGATTGAAAAGGTCTGTATTAGGTAAAGAATTTTATGAAATTAGTTTAAACGTATTGACAGTCGATTCGCAGAGTGATAACATGACTTATGAAACGGGTTTCATAAGTCTTTCAAAATATGATCAGGAGGCTAAAATGATGATGAATCATTTTGAAATAAAGGATAAGTTCTATTTAAACGGGAAAGAGATGAAGATAATATCAGGCGGAATGCATTATTTCCGCATTGTTCCCGAATATTGGCGTGATCGTTTAATAAAATTAAAGAACTTAGGGTGTAATACAGTAGAGACTTATGTACCATGGAATATGCATGAGCCTGAAAAAGGGGTATTCGATTTTACCGGGATGCTTGATCTGAAAGCATATATTGAACTGGCACAGGAGCTTGGATTGTGGGTGATCGTCCGTCCTTCCCCTTATATTTGTGCTGAATGGGAATTAGGTGGACTGCCTGCTTGGCTCCTTGCGAAAGACGGTATGAGACTGAGGGGTTATAATAAATCCTTCCTTGGCTATGTTAAGGAGTATTTTCAAGAGGTATTTAAGATTATTACTCCACTGCAGGTGAATTACGGTGGACCCATCATACTACTACAGATTGAGAATGAATACGGATATTACGGCAATGATACTAAGTATCTGGAGGCTATCAAGTCTGCTATGCTTGAGCAGGGAGCGGTGGTGCCCTTCGTCACCTCTGATGGTCCTTGGGGTGATGCCCTGCGTTGCGGTAGCCTGCCGGGTGTTCTGCCTACTGCAAATTTTGGCTCAAAAGCAGAAGAGCAGTTCAAGGTTCTCGCAGAGCATACCCATGGTGGACCGTTGATGTGCATGGAATTTTGGATCGGCTGGTTTGATCATTGGGGTAATGGAGGGCATGTTACATCAGAGCTGGAACAGAATGTTAAGGATTTGGATGATATTTTGCGGCTTGGGAATGTGAATATCTATATGTTTCATGGTGGAACCAATTTTGGATTTATGAATGGCTCTAATTATTATGAAGAGCTGACACCGGATGTAACCTCCTACGATTATGATGCTTTGCTTACGGAGGCAGGAAAGATTACACCAAAATATGAAGCCTTCGCTAAGGTGATTCGTAAATATAATCCGGTAGAATCGATTTCATTACCACCACAGTCAGAAGCTTACAGCTACGGAGAACTGAAGGTAGTGAAGCGAGTGGGTCTGCTGGAAGCTCTGGAGGATATAACAACCATGACAGAGAGTACCTATCCGAAATCAATGGAACTGCTTGGGCAAAGTTATGGGTACATATTATACAGTACAGAGCTTAAGAAAGAAGATCGTCTGGAAAGGCTGAGGTTATGGGAAGCCAATGACAGAGCACAGGTATTTATAGATCAAAACCCTGTAATAAAGCTGTATGATAGAGAACTGTTAGTGGAGGCACAAGTAGATGTTTCGCTCCAGCAGGTCAGTAGAATGGATATTCTAGTGGAGAACATGGGGCGTGTGAATTTCGGTCTTGCTATGGAACATCAGAGAAAGGGAATTAACGGAAGTGTCCAGGTGAACGGACATCAACATTTTTGTTGGAAGCATTACCCTTTACCTCTTAATAATCTGGAACGCCTGGATTTCACCAAGGGCTACCAGGAAGGGCTGCCGGCTTTCTATCTGTTTGAATTCGAGGCAGAGAAAGCATGCGATACCTATCTTGATTTTACAGGCTGGGGTAAGGGCTGTGCCTTTATTAACAGCTTTAACCTAGGGCGTTTTTGGGAAATCGGTCCGCAGAAAAGACTTTATATTCCTGGACCACTAATCAAAGTCGGTAAGAATACCGTATTGATGTTTGAAACCGATGGAATACATCGGGATACAATTATTCTGACAGACCAGCCCGACCTTGGTTAAGTAGTAACCGGTGATGGTTTAAGATGGGCAGAATTACGAGATCAAAGGTTTGATTGCTGCGCTTGACGAAAAGAGGCTAAGTGTATACAATTATACATGAACTGCCACGAGGTTAGCCTGTTAATCGGAATAACAGGCTTGTGGCGTTGCTTTTTTTAATGATCATAAGGTGCTTCTGCAAATCAGTAGAAATGTGTTTACATGATGGGGTGATTGTATGGGGAATGAAACAATAACGGTATATGATATAGCAAGAGAAGCTGGGGTATCTCCTGCGACGGTATCCAGAGTTCTGACCGGTAATGCTAAAGTGAGTGAAGATAAGAGAAACCGGGTTCAGGAAATTATTAAGAAATATGATTTTGAGCCGAACAGTATAGCAAGAAGCTTAAGTAAGCAGGAATCAAAGACAATCGGCATGATAGTGCCTGATATCAGAAATCCCTTTTACTCCACTTTATTTGTCGACTGTGAGATGGAAGCGACTAGGTGTGGTTACAACATGATTTTATGTAATACGATCAATGAAATAGCATCAGAAGGTGGCCAATTGCGTAACCTGATGGAGAAGAGAGTGGATGCCATTATTCAAGTCGGAGGCAGTGTAGATGAGGTAACTCCAGACCCGCTGTATATTGAATTGGTGGATAAGGTCTCCAAAAAAATCCCGACCGTAATCGCCGGTGAATTGGAAGGTGCTAATGTATATCGCATTATTCCAGAGGCGACACATGGTATGAATGAGTTACTGGCATATCTGTCAGGACTCGGACATAAGGAAATTGCTTTTATCGGAGGGCGTGCATCGGTTATTCCTACTTTGAAGAAGCAACAAGCGTTGATTCGTTTTTTACAGGACCAAAATCTTCCCTTCTATAAGGAATTTATGATTGAAGCAGATTATTCGATTGAAGCCGGATATATAGCTGCCAGAAAGCTTTTAAAGCTGGACCATCTCCCTACAGCAATTATTGCAGTGAATGAATCGGTTGCGATGGGTATTATCCGTGCGCTGAGTGAAAAGCGGCTCCGGGTTCCGGAGGATATCTCGGTTATCGGATATGATGATACCTTTTATTCAGAGATGATATCACCTCCCTTGACCTGTATCAGCTATAATCTGAAAGCATATGCTCAGGCGATCATGGAAACCATAATGCAGATCATCAATAAAAAGGAAACCGAAAAAATCAAATATATTCCAACGTATCTTACGGTACGTAGCTCCTGCCGGGAAATAAGGGAGAACGATAGCGTAAGCCATATATAACTGAGAGAAAAAGTATCTTCGCTCCCTATAATACACTGCTTGACGGATAGACGGATGTCCTGCAAGCTGTGTGTGGGGAGCGATTTTTGTCATACTCCGGAATGAATGAAAGTTGTCGGATACAATTGTACAATAACAGAAGCTTTCGTAATGACTTTCGTAATGATATCTAAAATATTACAAATTTATATTGACAATCAAATTTCGTATTGTTATAATTATTACATGAAAGCGATTTCACATCAACTATATCAGACAAAATGTACAAAGAAATGCGATACTATTACTTCAACAAAGGAAAACTAGTTGGAAAATTGTTAGGCATTTTATTTTTTACTAATTATGAAAGCGATTTCACACAATGAATAATTCAATCTGCTATGAAAGAAATAAGGAAGATAGTTTAAATACGGAAGCCATCAGAATTGGTTGTATAAAAATTTTTGAAGCAATTGAAAGCGGTTTCGCGTTAAATGAGATCAGATATAATAAAGGAGTGGAGATATGAGAAGGGTAATAAATAAGGTGGGGGCTCCGGCGAAGCCATTCAAAAAACTAACCTTTTGGCAAAAGGTGATCAAGTATAGGGTGTTATTATTAATGTGTATGCCCGCAATTATTTTTTTCTTAGTGTATTCCTATTTACCGATGCCGGGAATCTATATCGCCTTTACCAATTTCAATTATGCCAAGGGACTCTTTGGAAGTCAGTTTGTCGGACTGGATAATTTTAAGTTCCTAATTACCTCAGGTAAAATATCAATGCTGACCCGTAATACCATACTATATAATCTGGCATTTATTATCTTGGGGAACGTTTTGCAGATATTTGTTGCTATCTTGTTAAATGAAATATTAAGTAAGCGTTTTAAGAAGATTACGCAGACCATGATGTTCCTGCCGTATTTTATCTCTGCCGTATTGGTTGGTTTGCTCCTTTATAACTTATTGAATTTTGACTATGGCTTTATTAACAGTATTATCGAGCATTTTGGCGGTACACCGGTAAAGGTTTATTCCAACAAGCATGTTTGGCCTTACATAATTGTCGCGGCTGATCTGTGGCAGCGAACAGGATATGGTTCCATTGTCTACTTTGCAGCAATCATGGGTATTGATTCAGAGATGATTGAAGCGGCCAAGGTGGATGGCGTGAATGCCTTCCAGAAGATCCGTTTTATTATTCTTCCGAACCTGAGACCTACAATCGTTATACTACTCCTGTTTGCTATGGGAGGAATATTAAAAGGTAATTTCGGATTGTTCTATAACATAATCGGTGCCTCTAATTCCCTGCTCTTCCCTACTACGGATATTATTGAGACCTTTGTATTCCGTTCTATGATGAATAATTTTAATTTCACTCAAGCAAGTGCTGTTGGCTTATATCAATCCTTATTCGGGTTTGCACTGGTTATGACCTGTAACTGGATTGTTAAGAGAATTGACAGTGACTATGCGTTATTCTAGGGGAGGGGGCTATAGTATGGCAGCAGGAATTAATAATAAAATAAAATTAGATCGATCAGACAGAATTGTTCGTGGCTTTGCTTACCTATTTATCAGTCTATTTGCACTCATGTGCCTTGTTCCATTTATCCTGATGATTTCCACCTCCTTCAGTACGGAGAGTGAGATTACCAAGACAGGCTTTGCGCTAATTCCGAAGGGCTTTACCTTTACAGCATATGAACTCTTACTGAAGAATTCAAAACAACTGCTCGGAGCTTACATCGTTACCATCGTGATGACCATATGTGGAACCTTTATCGGTCTTTTTATTATATCGATGACCGGATATGCTTTGCAGAGAAAGGACTTTCCTTTTCGTAACGGTATTTCCTTTTATATTTATTTTACAACACTGTTTCAAGGAGGCTTGGTACCTTATTACATCCTGGTAACTAAGTATATGGGACTAAAGGATAATTACCTGGCGGTATTCCTTCCGCTCTTAATGACACCCTGGCTTATTATTCTGATGAAAAACTTTATAAAGTCAATTCCTTATGAAATAACAGAATCGGGTAAGATAGACGGAGCCGGCGATGTCACAATCTTTATCAGATTAATATTACCTATGTTAAAACCAGCCCTAGCTACCATCGGTTTATTCCTGGCATTGAACTACTGGAATGAATGGTATCAATCAATGTTGTTCTTATCCGCAAAAGTGGAATTCAGACCCTTACAGTATCATCTGTATAAGATTATTAATGAAGTAGTTTCGCTACGTAACTCGGTAGCTGCTACCGTTACACAGGTAACCTCCCTTCCGCTGGAAACGTTGAAGATGGCAACTGCAGTAGTTGCTACCGGACCGATTATTTTCCTATATCCATTTGTACAGAAATATTTTATCTCGGGTATTACCGTAGGAGCGGTAAAGGGTTAATGCTTCATAGCAGCTCTAATTTGATGTTAATCTTCGCGACACGAAGAAAACATAGATAATAAAAATAGGAGGAAAGAGAAATGGGGAATAAGATTAAAAAACTTTTAAGTTTTATACTGGTTTTGAGCATGGTATTCACCTTGGCTGCCTGCGGGAAGACGGAGGAAGTGAAGACGGATAATACTCCGGCAAAGCCAACAGAAACGGGTACTACAACGGATACACCTGATTCAACGGCAGAGCCTGCAGCAATTGACACTTCTGAACATGTAACAGTAAAATATGTTGTATTGGGTAACAAGCCTACCAATGGACAATTAGAGGCAGGTATGGAGAAACTCAATGCAATACTTACCGAGAAATTGAATGCAGAAATTGAATTATATTGGGTTGAATGGACGGATTGGCAGACACAGTATAACCTTTTGCTTGCTTCCGGTGATCCATCAATCGATTTGATTGGAACAGCAACGGACTGGTTGGATGCCTGGCCGAATGCTAAGAAGGGCGCTTTCCTAGAATTAACTACAGATATGCTTAAGACTTATGCTCCTCAGACATTTGCATCTGTTTCCGAAGAACATTGGAATATGTGTAAACTGAATGACAAGATTTATTTGATGCCCGAAGATAATTATGCACAATGGATTAACCATGGCTTTATGTTCCGCGGAGACTGGGCAAAGGAAGCTGGTTTAGCAAACGGTGTTAAGAGCTGGGAAGATTTAGGGAAATATTTTGCTTATATCAAAGCAAATAAGACTGATATCATTCCATGGGATGCTGCAGCAAGTGGCCAGGCTTTTGGTAATCAGTTAAGTGGTGGTTACTTCCAATCTAAGACTCCCACCATCTTTATCGACGGATTGGACGTTCCGATATTCTTCGGTGCTTCGAAGGAAGATCCGTTTACCCTGGTATCTCCTTACATGGAAGGGGATGTATATGTAACATTTGCAAAGATGATGAAGGAGTGGGGCGATGCTGGTTATTGGAGAGAGGACGTTCTTAACTATACCGGTGACACCACAGAAGAGCTTTACGCAGGACAGACCGGTGCAGTTCAGCACCATACTCAGACCTATGTAAGTTCAACTCGACCCATTATGGATACGAGACAACCCGGGTCTGAGGTTGGCTTCTTCTCCTTCTCGGAAGAGAGTAAGAACCTTTGTAAGGTATCAATTACCCATGGAGCAACTGCAGTTGGTGCAAATTCAAAGCATCCTGAGAGAGCTTTAATGGTTTATGACTTACTTCGTAATGATGAAGAATGCTATCGCTTATTTAACTATGGTATCGAAGGCACCAATTATATCGTTACTGCAGATGGCAGGTTAGATCGCCCGGAAGGCTATGATAAGGATACTATGGAGTTCCCTGGCTTCTTCTGGTGGGGTAGAAACGATAGTCTTGAGCTTACCAATGCTACCTGGTATACAGGTAAGGATCAGATATATGCTGATTATAATACCTATGCAATTGACTATCCTTATTCACAATTAGTATTTAATACGGATGATATTGCACCTACAATGGCTAATTTGTCTGAGATCTATACCAGTTATGTAACTGCTATTGCTTTTGGTAAGGCAGGCGATCCGGAGCAGGCAGTTGCTGATTTCAGAAAGGCTATGAATGATGCAGGTTATGAAGAGGTGAAGGCTGCTATTCAGGCACAGCTAACAGAGCATAAGGCTTACCTAGGTAAGTAATTATTATTTTAATCAAGCTTAATGTTCTGCAGATATTAATTAACGCAGGATGATAGTGCAATGAAGAATAGCTTCATATAAGTAGTGTTTGGTAGTTCTATAACAGGATAAAGCACACTTATATGGAGCTATCTCTAAATACATATGGTGAATGGAGAATTTTAGTGAGGTGTGGACAGGATGAGAATATCAGGCTGGGAGAACCAGGAAGCTACAAGGAAGCTAAGGGAGCAGATTGAGGAGTATGTGTGTCAAATAAGATACGAGAGTACTCCATCTATCTTATTTGAAGGGTATCGGCAGTTTATGGAACGCGGCAGTAGAAAGGAAGCAGAGGCTGCATATTTTGATGTTAGAAAAAGGCTGACAGCACTGGCGCTTTATCTGCTTTGGAATACAAGCGGTATCTATCATAAGCAGGAGGTTACTCAGCTCAATGAACTATTATGGTCGGTCTCTAATGAATTCACCTGGTGTCTGGCCGCACATTTGCCCTTTGATGAGGAAGGCTTTGTTAAGGATGCCTCTTCTCAGATTGATCTTTTTGCAGCAGAGACTGCAGCGACTTTAAGTGAGATTGCTACCATGCATCAAGATATCATTCATCCGTTTATCCTGAATCACATCCGCAGAAGAGTTGAAGAACGTATTTTTACCCCTTTTTTAGAGAGGGAATGGGGGTGGGAAACACTGAGTAACAATTGGAGTGCCGTATGCGCAGGGTCCATCGGTATTGCAGCACTTTTACTGGCAAAGAAGGAGGAACAGCAGAAGCTCCTAATAAAGGTGGAACGTGCATTGAGTTACTATCTGGAGGGCTTTGGTGATGATGGGGCTACCGAGGAAGGTGTAGGTTACTGGGTATATGGCTTTGGATATTATACCTATTATACGGCAATGCGACAGGAGCTGGAGCCTAGGTATACCATACCTAAGGAGCTATCAGGTAAGTTGAAGGCAATTGCAGAATTTCCCCAGTATCTGCAGATGAATGGAAGTACATATCTTCCTTTCTCTGATAGCATGGCAGAAGTGGCTATTCCTTCGGGCTTATTATGCTATCTGAAGAAGGAATATGAGATAGAGCTTCCTGCCTGTCCAGTCATTCCATCCTTTGATTCAGATCCCTGCTACCGATTTCAGCATATCAGTAGAAATCTTTGGTGGACGGAGGGAGAGTTATTATCAGAGACACCGAAGAATACGGTGAAGTACCTATTCGATAAGCAGTGGCTTATACAAAGGAATACCCCCTTTTATTTTGCCGTAAAAGGTGGAAATAATATGGAGTCGCATAATCATAACGATGTTGGAAGCTTTGTATTCGCAATTTCAGGGGAACAGTTTATAGCAGATTTGGGTGCGGGAGCTTATACAGCAGACTATTTTGGAGAAAAACGTTATGTTTATCCGCAGACCAGATCATACTATCATAATGTAGCAGTGGTTGCCAATCAGGAACAGAAGGCAGGAGCATATCATTGCAAGATTCTTGAGGTAAAGGCTGATGCAGATTATTCTTATATCACAATGGAATTATCACAGCTCTATCAGATACCGGAGCTTCAGACCTATCGACGTAGAATAATCTCTGATATGAAAGCTGGTTCTGTTATTCTAGAGGATTATTATAAGGCCTCGGAAGCGATTTGCTTTGAGGAAGGGTTTATCACTGTAGTGAAGCCCCAGCTTAAGCAGGCAGGCTGTCTGGTTCTGGATGGAAAGGCTGGAAGAATGCTTCTGTCCTATGATGATACCGTATTATATTATAAGGAAGAAAAGGTAGTAGTCAAGAATCATAACAGGAAGGAAGAGACCGTCTATCGGGTTGGCCTTTGGACAAAAGAATCGAGGGAGGAACGCCTGGTGCGAATTAACATATCCTATGAGGAACTGGAGTCTTGAATTAATCTGATATGGGAGTGATCAGCCTGTAAATCAGAGTGTAAAAGCACATATTGTACAAATATTGAAAAATCAAGCGTGTTAAGTAAGTATGAACTCAATACAACATGGAAATAATGGAAAAGAAGATTTTTCCGAAGATTGACAATAAATTTGCGATTAGTGACAAAATAATTTATTATAAAAAAGTAAAATTAACAGTTGACTTTTTAGTACTTTTATTAGATAATAACTAATGCGGTGCTTCTGAAAAAGCACTGCAACGAAAGAAATCGAGGCGTGGCTCAGTTTGGTAGAGCGCTGCGTTCGGGACGCAGAGGCCGTGGGTTCGAATCCCGTCGCCTCGACGATTATGGAGACCTATCAGTTGAAAGACTGGTAGGTTTTTTTGTGGTATAAAAAGGTATGTAATCTATGATGCCATAGAAACAGGGGTCATAAACTTTATCATATGAATAAAAACTTGACGTTCAGTTGCTTTGGTCAGACTCTATCGTTCGACATTAATTATGATATTATTAAGTTGTTTTAATTTGGAAAGCTTCTTGACAGCAAGATAGACTAGGTATAATATGGATATATTTATTAAATAACGGAAATCAATGGAGATTGAGATGAGTTTGATCAAAGGAATATTATGGGAGGACTGAGGTATGGAATTGTTGATTCGAGCTATGAAGCCAGAGGACTGGAATGCGGTAGAGGCAATATATCAAGAGGGGATAGATACGAAGACAGCTACCTTTCAGAAGGAGACACCGACCTATGAGGCTTGGGACAAGTCCCATGTAAAGAATTGCCGATTAGTTGCGCAAAGGGATGGAATTATAGTCGGATGGGCAGCGCTCAGCCCGTATAGCAGCCGCTGTGTGTATTCGGGAGTTGCTGAAGTCAGCGTCTACATTAAAGCGGACTGTCGTGGTCAGAAGGTCGGAGAGAGACTGATGCAAGAATTAATCAAGGAAGCGGAGGAGGAGGGCTTCTGGACCCTACAATCGGGTATATTTGAGAGTAATAAGGCTAGCCAGGCCTTACATAAGAAGGTGGGCTTTCGCATGATTGGTTATCGCGAGCGAATTGCACAGGATCACGATGGACTATGGCAGAATACCGTAATAATGGAGAGAAGAAGTACAATCGTAGGGATGTAGATTTAGTACATACATATTGAGATGGGAGAATAAATTATGGATATTAGAGAATTTGACTCAGAATTCAGTAACGTAAGATATATCGAAAAGGACATGGTTGTGCTGATTACTTGGAAGAAGTTCTGTTGCTTTGACAATTATCGAAAACCGGCTACCTTTTCACTGGAGCTCCTGCAGGCATACCCGGGAAGCTGTCTGGTGGTGGATGCCAGACATGGCTTCGAGGATGAAAAAGAGGATGTGGAGTGGGGGTTTAGCTTCTTAATACCGGAAATGGCAAAAACAAGCTGTAAAAAAGTCGGCTTTATCATGAATGAAGTAAATGAGATAGAAGAAGAGATGGATATGTGGACAAAAGAGTTTATAAAGTACTTTACCGTCGATAAAGCAGACTCCTATGATAAAGTGCTGGCAAAAATAAAACAGCGTTAAAAAGTAAGCGGATTATCCCATCACCCAGCAGTGCTTCTGGGCGTCATAGCATAGGATAATATCGTTGCGAAAACCATATGCATCAAAGGTACAATAGAAGGTCTTCACCAGAAATTTGTCAGACTTGATCGTTCTAATAGAACTTACCTTGAATTTGAATAGTTCCTGAGCATCATCCTCGATACAAAAGGATCTTGGGATAAACTCTCCGAGTGTGTTAAAAGCAGCACGAACGGCTACAGGATGGCCTTCGGGATGCCTGATAGCAGGCTTGCGATTGGGATTAAGAAATGGCATGGTGTCAGCTCCTTATGGTGTTTGTATGGTTATTCTATTATAGCTATTGGTCAGGAGATGACTTTTTGATGCTAATTTATTGATGGTAATTTTTGCAAATAAAATATATAACTCGAAGCTGAACAAATTTTAAGGGCCCATCCATAAGGACAGGCCCAAAGAAATTAGTTACAAGAACCGAAACTACAGTATTTAATAAGCTTGTTAATCATATCCATAAAATTATAAGAATTTAAACACATAATAGCTACCTCCTTATTGATGTTATTGCTAACTCTTAGGAACAATAAAATTGTAACACATTTGTAATAAATCTGTAATATTTAAGTAATGGAAAGACAGTAATCATGTGGTGTTACCTGAAAATATAGGGTTTTGTGGAAGCAGAAAGGAATTCGAGCAAATGCTACTGTGGATGTGTTAAAAAATGTAATTAAATTAAATGCATATGTTGACATGTCATTACTTTTGGAATAAAATAATATCATGTGATAACATGAAATAAAGGAGTGAATGCTATTCGGTAGCTCTTGATATTACACAATCGGTAATATAAGTGAGACGCGGAAAAGATAGGATAATCATAAAAACTGAACAGAAAATGAAACGGTCGTTAAATACGGCTTATTTCTGTTTTTTATGATTTGATTACCTTCTTCCACGTTTTTTATTTTAAGCTGTGGAGAATTCCATAGCTTTTTTTCATGTTATCACATACAAAATCAAATTTGGAGGAACTAAAATGATAAATTCAATTGCTAAAAATGCGAAAAGGCCAGCTCTCTATGAAAAAAGCACAGCTGAATTTTGGAATGACCCTCACATATCTAAGGGGATGCTTGAAGCGCATTTACATCCAGATTGGGATGCCGCTACAAGAAAGCATAGCTTTGTACAAAAGTCGGTGGATTGGATATCTTCAATATTGCCACCAGAGGAATACCCTAAGCTACTGGACATTGGTTGCGGCCCAGGAATATATGCAGAAAAGTTTATTGAAAAAGCATACAACGTTACAGGCATGGATTTTTCAGAGCGTTCGATCAATTACGCAAGAAATAGTGCGATGGATAAGGGCTTGAATATTCAGTATTTGCTGAAAGACTATTTAACACTAGATTATGAGAATGAATTTGATATAATCACTCTCATTTACTGTGACTTTGGCCCTTTATCAGATGATACTAGAAAACTTCTACTGAAAAAAATACACAGAGCGTTGAAACCTAAAGGGAAATTTATTTTTGACGTATTTACACCCAAGTTTTACAAGGAGTGCAAAGAAAAAACATCGTGGGAGTTCAATGAAACAGGATTTTTTAGCGGAGTCCCCCATATCAACCTTTATACTTTTTACAGATATGATGAGGATTCTACAGTTCTTGATCAAAATATTATAGTAACCGAAAATTCCGTTAACTGTTATAATCTGTGGAAGCATACATTTACTGTAGAAGAATTGAAGCATGCACTCAATGAAACAGGATTTTCAAAATTGACATTTTATGATGATGTTGCGGGAGCAAAATATTCACTTAATAGTGACACAATATGTACAATAGCGGAAAAATAAGATAGATATACTACGTTTAAAGCCAACATAAAATTGCCTGGGTAAGACAAAACTAAAAAAGGCATTCTGACTGATTGATCCTCAGAGTGCCCTTTTTAGTATTACTAGCTTATGAACTCATTAGTTAACAACATCTACGTCTACGGCGCCTACGGCGATTACAAAAACAACAACCCATATTATTCACTCCAAACAAGTATTTATTATTATTTTATGCTGATTATGGTATAAAGTGTCATATTTTGCGGAATAAGTAAACCGGTCTTAACTGAGAGCTGAGTCCCCTAAAAGTCCCCAACTAATAAAAAGTACTCGCTTCAGAGTACTTTATGGTTTAATAAATTGCTTTTTCTGGCAAACAAAAAAGCTCCCCATGGGACTCGAACCCACGACCTACGCATTACGAATGCGTTGCTCTACCAACTGAGCTAGGGAAGCATAGAGATAATTTTATTAACCTTTGAAGCAGGCTACTCAACTATTCTATTATAAAGCTTATGAAATTTCAAGGATTATTTTATCTTTCTTTAGATTAAAATAGACCTTCGATGATGAGGTATTCTTCACTAGTAAAATAGGTGGAGAATTTATCAATACTCGAAGGTCAATTTATATATAGATAATAATTATATGTAATTCAGTCTTATTTCTTCTCACCCATAAAGCATAAGCCGATGGCTCCGGGGCCGGAATGGGCACCGATACTGGGACTGACATAATTGATTATTAGCTTTCGGTTTGGCAGCTTCTCGCGTATCATTTCTGCTAAGAAATCAGCATCCTCTTTAGCATCACCATGGGCGATACAGATTGGGTCATCTGTGTCTTTGTATTTACCCATGCAGTCAATCATATCGTTACAAATAGTAGCTAAGGATTTTTTGCGGCCACGGGCGGTAGACTTAGCAACCAGCTGACCTTCCGGATTCACATACAGGATGGGCTTGATATTAATCATGGAGCCGATGATAGCGGTGGTTTTTGAGATACGTCCTCCGCGATGAAGGTGATTCAGATCATCAACGGTAAAATAGACACAGAAATCCTGCTTATGCTCCTCTAACCAGGTAGCAATTTCATCGATGGATTTACCTTCTTCTTTCATTTGCACAGCCTTCATGACAAACATTCCTTCGCCCATAGACGCATTCAAGGTATCAAGTACGATTATTTTGACACCCGGATTCTCCTCACAGATCTCGTTGGCGCCGCTTGCTACATTACTGCAGCCGCCGCTCAGGGCGGAGGAAAAGCTGATATGTAATATATCAAGCCCTTGATCAACATAGCCTTGGAAGGTTTTGCGGATTACTTCGGGGTTACTTGCCATTGTCGTAGGCATGAGACCTTTACGCATCTTATCATAGAATTCCTTTGGTGTCAGATTAATCTCATCGCCATAAGTAATTCCTTCAAGATCATAATAATGAGGTATGATACCAATCTTTTTTTCTTTTATATAATCATCCAATAAATCTGAGTTTGAGTCGGCAGTAATAATGAAGTTTTTCATGTATAATTCCCTCCCAATTCATGGTTATAAGTCTATTCTACTAGAGAGTAAAGCTTTTCGCAATACTTATATATTATAATTTGTTAATTATTGGTTTATAAAAAGTTTATAATATACGGACTAATTTTGGTAAGCCCGTTTAATAGGATTGCTGATCTAATAGCAATGGATTCACTTACCAGAGACATAGGAATGGAAAGTAAAGGTAATTAGTATTTTGTATTGACAATAATAGAAGTAATTGGTATAAATATTTGTTATATAATGCTACATTTAAGATAATAAATTTTTATGATTTTAACCAATTGACTTGATACGGATTTTGGAGGAATGAGTAATGTACGACGAGGATAAAGGGTTTCTCAAGACTGAGGAAATAGAAAACATCCATGATAAAAAGCAGTCGGAAGAGAATATGATTGAAGAGAATACACAAGAGGTGGCTGCTGAGGAGAGTAGCCTTGTCGATAGTACGACAAGTTCGACCCAAATTAAGAAGATGAAGGGATTGAAGAAATTCATCGGCAAACATGGCAAGAAGGATGAAACTGTTAGACCACAGAGCAGTGAGAAAGCCTTTAAACTATCCGGATTATCCTTTATCAAGAAGACATTTGTGGTGCAAGAGAATGAGGAGGACGTGATAAGCTTACCTCAGAAGGGATTTCTAAGACACTTTTCTGGTATTCGCACCAAGCTGTTCATGGGATTTGCTATACCGGTGATACTGATGGCTGTTTTTGGTACTATTTCCTATAATCAAACTTCTAGAGCAATAACTCAAAATTACGAGTTAATTGCGTCAGACGCATTGAATGCGGTACGTGACTACATATTTCTGGGTGTTGATGCGGTATCCAAAAAATCCTATGAATTAACTGATAACAAGGTAATAAAAAACTATTATAATAAATCGGATACAATGAATGAAGCAGAGAATATTGAAGCCTTTGAAAAGGTCGAAAATGAGCTGATGAATGCAAAGGCTTCCCATTCCTTTATCTATTCAATGCATATAATTGGGGAGCAGGGTCAGGGAGTTTCTTCGGTTGGTAATCTTCCTGCAGATATCTATAGCAGATTCATTGAATCCCCCGAAGGTAATACGATATCCTCAGCACTGGATCGATATGTCTGGGTAGGCAACCATAGCTACTTAGATGAGAAGCTTGGAAATAAGCAAATTAACTATTCCATCTCAATCATTCGAAAGATGGCTGAGAATAATGGCTTTATTATTATTGACATTCCAAAGACCGAGATTGATCGTGCCATATCCAATATTAAGCTTGGTGAAGGTAGTATTGTTGGATTTGTAACAAATGATGGATACGAAACACTTGCTAATTCGGATGAGACCTCTGTATTTAGTTCCCAGGAATATTACAGGGAAGCCTTAGATAATCATAATTTAAATGGAGTTTCCTATGAGAAGTATAACGGTAAGGATTATGTATTCCTTTATAGCAAGGTTGGAACTACGAAGGCAATGGTATGTGCACTGGTTCCTGAGAGTACGATCTTAGCGAAGGCACAATCCATCAAATTATTGACTGTTCTTGCAATTGTTATAGCTTCAATCCTAGCTCTTTTTGTTGGTACTTTGATTGCAACAAGCATCGGTGCAGAGATTTCAAAGCTGTCCAAGTCCATCGAGGTAGCAGCACAGGGCAAACTGACTACAAAGTTTAGGACAAAGCGAAAGGATGAATTCTTAATTCTGTCCAATAGTCTTAACAACATGGTGGATGGAATGAGAGGCTTGATTGAGCAGGTAGCTACAGTCGGTAACCAGGTAAATGAATCGGCAGATAATCTTTCCGAAACCTCCAGTGAAATTCTCACATCTACGAAGGATATCTCCATAGCGATTGACGAGATTGAGAAGGGCGTCGTGCAGCAGGCAACAGATACAGAACAATGCTTACTTCAGATGTCAAACCTATCCGTTAAGATAGACCAGGTGTACAACAATACCTATGAGATTGAACAGATTGCGAAGGATGCTAAGGTAATTGTCGGGGAAGGTATTACAACCATCGATGATTTAAATCATAAGTCCAATGCGACTACAGAGATAACGAGAGAAGTAATTAATGAAATTGAAGATTTGGAGCTGCAATCCAAGAGTATTGAAAGCTTTATCGAGGTTATTAACAGTATAGCAGATCAGACGAACCTCTTATCCCTGAATGCTTCCATAGAAGCAGCGAGAGCAGGGGAAGCTGGACGTGGCTTTGCGGTAGTTGCATCAGAGATCCGTAAGCTGGCAGAACAATCCGTAACGGCCTCTAACCAGATAACCACGGTAGTAAGCATTATCAAGGAGAAGACGAGGGTTACAGCGAATTCAGCGAAGAAAGCGAAGGATATAGTCGCATCTCAGATGGAGTCATTAACGAAGACTGTTAAGAACTTTGAGAATATTAATGAGCAGGTCGGAAGTCTGGTAAATAACCTGAATAATATATCGGAAGGTGTTCGTGGAATTGAGAATGCAAAGGATGATACCTTAGATGCGATCCGTAATATCTCCGCGATATCCCAGCAGACAGCTACCTCCTCCGAGGAAGTAAGTGCAACTGCGAACAATCAGATTACTTCAGTAGAATTCTTGAGTCAATCAGCAATAGAGCTTGCCAGACAGGCAAAAAGGCTGGAGGAAGCGATTGCGAACTTCCAGATAACGGAATAACATGCACATAACAGTGTGATTATCACAAATTGATTTGGAGAAGATAGAAGAATGGCTTTTGCAGGAGCATCCTGCAAAAGCTATTCTTTTAGGTTCGCCCAGACATTGGCGCAATGACATACATTATTTACTCCGTTATTTTGAAACCTTCTTCTCAAAATAGGTCAGCAGCTTATATAGTCCCGTTGCTACGATACACAGAATGACAATCGACATAATAACCCAATCCAACTTAAAGACCTGACTGCCATAGATGATGAGATAACCCAGTCCGGCTTTGGCCGCAAGGAATTCTCCGATGATTACACCTACCAGAGAGAGCCCGATATTTACCTTCATCTGACTGATGATGGAGGGAATATTACCGGGAAGGATGATCTTATAGAGGACATCCTTCTTCTTTCCACCCAGGGTATAGATTAGCTTAATCTTATCCTCCTCTACCTCCTTGAAATCTGAGTATAGATTGATTACTGTTCCAAAGATCGCGACCGAAACAGCGGCTACGATGATGGTCTTTACGTTATTGCCTAACCATACGATGAAGACTGGAGCCAATGCCGATTTTGGAAGACTGTTCAGTACAATCAGATACGGTTCCAGAACCTTGGAGACGCTGTGATTCCACCATAGGATGATTGCTATGAGAATTCCCAGTACATTGACTAAGAAAAAGCTTCCCAGAGTCTCAAGCAGGGTGATCCCCACATGGTACAATAGCTGTCCGGAGGCTGTCATCTGTATGATTGTCTTCAAAACTCTGGAAGGACTAGAGAATACAAAGGAGTTCAATATCCCAAGCCTTGCGGTAATCTCCCAGGCAAAGATGAAGCTAAGCAGGATAAGAATCTGATAAAACCGCACCCAACGAAGATGCAGCTGATGCTTTCTGATATAATCCTGTTGAGCAGCGGAGACGTTCAGGCTTTCGCCTTCTACTTTGTTATGCTTCCTGCTCATGGTGCGTTAACTCCTTCCATATAAGATTAAAATATTCCTGGAACTCAGGGGCACTACGACTGGTGAAGGGGGTACGGTCGGGAATGGAAAGCTTAATATCAAATACCTTCTTAACCGTTCCTGGCCTTTTGGATAGTACGACAACTCGGTCTGCCATGCTGATGGCTTCGGCGATATCATGGGTAATGAGTATTGCTGTTTTCTTCTCCTTACGAATAATACCCCAGATATCATCCGCAACCTCCAGACGCGTTTGATAATCCAGGGCAGAAAAAGGTTCATCTAATAGGAGTATATCCGGCTCCAATAGAAGGGTACGGATTAATGCTGCCCTTTGTCTCATACCTCCAGAGAGATTTGAGGGATAGGAATTCTGAAAGGTAATAAGACCATAGGTGTTAAGCAATTCATTTATTTGAACATAGCTATTCTCGGACAGCTTATGCTGTATTTCCAGACCTAAGGTGATATTCTTGAGAGTATTACGCCACTCCAGTAGTTGATCCCTCTGTAGCATGTAACCGATGTTCTTGCCGGAGGATTTTATGTCCTTGCCATTGATATATATATAACCGCTGCTTGGTTCAATCAGCCCGGCAATCAGAGAAAGCAGAGTAGATTTGCCACAACCGCTTGGTCCTACGACGCTTAAGAATTCACCATCCATCACATGAAAAGAAACATCGAATAGAGCCGGTGTTTCCCCTTCAAGACTATGATAGGTATAGCTGAGGTGATCAATATTGAGTAATTCGCTCATAGGTACTTCCTCCATTCTTGCTTATACAGTATTATATGACAGGGCAATATAGAAGTTCCATGAAGGGGAGGATTGTTGTAAGATTGCAGAAGGCCAGAACGGTAAGGAAGGGGGGAAGGAATACTGATGTTAGGATTGACTTTATATGGTTAGAATACTATAATATTCATATAATACCTGTAATAATAACAGGACTCATAGTCGGATGAAGGATTTGGGAGAGACCGTTTGAACATGTAGCGGCGCCGAAGGGGAATGCGAAAACTCTCAGGCAAAAGGACCTGATCTGGACGATACTCTGGAAAGCGATTCGGCACCGAAGAAGCAATTTCCTGTTCCTTCTTAGTTAGGGCAGGGGAGAATCTTTCAGGTAAACCAACAGAGGCGTATTGATTTTTTCAGTACGTCTTTTTTTATTGTCTAAAATCCTTCGATAAGAAAGGCGTATTGCTTATCATGCATATCGATATAATATAGTGTATCTTTATGCAAAGCAAAATGGGAGGTTATGATGGAAAGGAAAACGCACCTTTATGATTGTCATGTGAAAGCTGCGGGGAAGATAGTTCCCTTCGCCGGCTATCTTTTACCGGTTCAATACGAGACAGGAGTCATTGCCGAGCATATGGCAGTAAGAACAGCGGCCGGATTATTTGATGTATCCCACATGGGTGAAGTACTTTTAAAGGGTAAGGATGCCTTGAAGAATGTTCAGTACCTAGTTAGTAATGATTGTGGGCATATGTATAACGGGCAGGTCAAATACAGTCCGATGTGCAATGAAAGTGGAGGAGTCGTTGATGATCTTTTGGTATATCAGAAAAATCCGGAAGAGTATTTGATTGTAATTAATGCTGCAAATCGTTTCAAGGATGTGGATTGGATAAAGGCACATCTGGTTGGAGATGTAGAATTTACAGATATCTCGGATGACATCTCACAGCTGGCTCTTCAGGGACCGAGATCGATGGAAATCCTTAGCAAGCTGGTTTCCAAGGAGCTACTCCCGCACAAATATTACAGCTTCAGAGAGGAGGTCCCGGTTGCAGGAATCTCGTGTCTGGTATCAAAGACGGGTTATACCGGAGAAGACGGCTATGAGCTTTATTGTAAGAACGAGGATGCAGCAAAGCTATGGCAGATCCTTCTTGAAGCTGGCAATTACGACATGGAAAGCAATCGTAAGAGAGCGGATTCATCAGAGGATTATGTACTAATTCCCTGCGGACTTGGTGCAAGAGATACCTTACGATTGGAAGCGGCGATGCCCCTATATGGACATGAGATGGACGATACCATATCACCTCTGGAAACCGGACTTGGTTTTGCGGTGAAGATAGAGAAGGGGGATTTCATCGGAAAAGAAGGAATTCTAGCTAGAGGGGAACCGACGAAGACCCGAGTTGGACTGAATATTACTGGAAGAGGTATCGCCAGAGAAGCTTGCCCGGTATATTATAATAATGAGCAGATCGGAGTAACCACCTCCGGTACTCATTGCCCATATCTGGGCCGCCCTATCGCAATGGCTCTATTAAATATTGGCCATAGTGAATTGGGAACACAGGTTGAGGTTGACGTAAGAGGGAGAAGAATTAGCGCCGAGGTAGTAGCTTTGCCGTTCTATAGACGAATGAAATAGTCATATTTTTTGTTTTCATATATAGAAGTACCCGATTGGAACAAACTGATTGAAAAAGTAATATGCTAAGCTATGATTACATTTTAGAAAATAACTATATTATATTTGGAGGTTGATATAAGATGATGGAATATTCGTATTTAAAATCACATGAATGGGTTCAGTTTGATAGTGCTACAACAGCAAAGGTGGGGATCTCCGATTACGCTCAGAAGCAGCTTGGAGATCTAGTATTCGTTAATTTGCCTGAGGTAGGTGATGAAGTGGTAGCTGGTGAGGAATTCGCTGATGTTGAGTCAGTAAAGGCAGTGTCCAGCGTCTACAGTCCAGTAACCGGAACCGTAAAAGCAATTAATGAGGAGCTATTGGATCATCCAGAATTAATCAATGCCGATGCTTACGACGCATGGTTTATCGAGGTGGAAGACATTACCGACCATGCGGATCTCTTATCAGAGAAGGAATATAAAGAGCTTAATTCATAAGGAGGTAGCATATGGGCACCTACGTACCGAATACGTTACAGGAGCAGCAGGAGATGCTGAAGGCGGTCGGAGCAGAAAGCTTCCGCGATCTGTTTCTGGCAATTCCGAAGGAGGTCTATCTGGAGGAAGGACTGAAGCTGAACAAGGGTTTATCCGAGTTCGAGGTCCGGAGAAAGATGACCGGAATCGCAGCTAAGAATAAAGTGTTCCATTCTATCTTTCGTGGAGCCGGCGCATACAATCACTATATTCCTTCCATTGTAAGCCAGATTACCTCCAAGGAGGAATTTGTTACCGCGTATACTCCTTATCAGGCGGAAATAAGCCAGGGTATTCTGCAGTCCATCTTTGAATATCAGACTATGATCTGTGAGCTGACAGGAATGGACGTATCCAATGCTTCGGTATACGACGGGGCTACTGCTGCAGCAGAGGCAGTCATTATGTGTAAGGAACGTAAGCGGAAGAAGGCAATCATCTCTGCAACTATTCATCCGCAGACAATTGAGACAATTATCACTTATTGCAGTGGTACGGATATCGATGTAGTGATAGCACCTTCGAGGGAAGGGAGAACAGATCTGGAGCAGTTGAAGAAGATGGTTGACGATGAGACCGCTTGTGTACTGATCCAGCAGCCCAATTTCTACGGTTTACTTGAGGACGGCGACGGGGTTGGAGCGCTTACCTCGGGAACAGATGTAAAGTATATCATGAGCTGTAATCCCATTTCTTTAGGACTTCTAAAATCTCCTATAGAATATGGAGCTGACATTGCAGTTGGGGAGGGTCAGCCTCTTGGTATTCCCTTATCCTTCGGCGGACCATATCTTGGCTTCATGGCAACTACAGAAAAGCTGATGAGAAGACTTCCCGGACGCATTGTCGGAGAGACGACGGACAATAAGGGGAACCGAACCTTTGTTTTGACACTTCAAGCGAGAGAACAGCATATACGAAGAGAGAAGGCCTCCAGCAATATCTGCTCGAATCAGGCACTTTGTGCAATGACAGCTGCCATATATCTGGACGCCATGGGCGGGAGAGGATTACAGCAGGCAGCAGAGCTTTCTATGTCCAAGGCTCATTATCTGGCAGAGCAACTCTGTGGTCTGGAAGGCTTCTCGATGAGATATAACGGAGAATATTTTAACGAATTTGTTACTGGCTTTACCGGTGATGTGTATAAATTACTTAGCGGGCTGGAACAGCGTGGAATTCTTGGCGGCTATCCACTGTCCATGGAGCATCAGGGGGATATCCTCTGGTGTGCGACTGAGATGAATACCAGGGAAGAAATCGATGACCTTATAACCGCTATAAAGGAGGTGCTTGCATGATGAAGCTGATCTTTGAAAAGAGTATGCCAGGCAGAGGCTGTACGCTTCTTCCGGAATGTGATGTCCCCGTAGTTGCACCCCTGGAAGGTTATCTGAGGAAGAAAGAACTTCAGCTACCGGAAGTATCGGAGACAGAGCTTAGCAGGCATTATACACAGTTGATGAAACGTACCTTTGGTATCAATGACGGTTTCTATCCACTAGGCTCCTGTACTATGAAATACAATCCGAAAATTAATGATGATATTGCGAAGCTGAGCGGCTTCGCAGGAGTTCACCCCTTACAGCCGGAGGACAGTATTCAGGGTTGTCTCGAGGTACTGAAGAAAGCAGAGGAGTACCTATGCGAGATTACCGGGATGGATGCGATGGATTTCCAACCGGCAGCAGGTGCTCATGGAGAATTTACCGGTCTCAAATTAATATGGGCTTATCATCAGGATCGAAAGGATATAAAACGAACCAAGATTATTGTTCCTGACTCAGCACACGGAACCAATCCCGCTAGTGCGACGATGGCGGGCTTTTCTGTTGTCAATGTAGCTTCCACCAAGGAGGGCTATGTTGATCCAGAGGAGCTTCGTAAGGTGGTCGGAGAGGATACAGCAGGCTTTATGCTGACCAATCCCAATACCATCGGGATGTTTGATGCGAATATCCTAGAGATTACGAGAATTATCCATGAAGCAGGTGGACTGAATTATTATGATGGTGCAAACCTGAATGCAATAATGGGAATTGCCAGACCTGGTGATATGGGCTTTGATGTAGTCCATCTGAATCTTCATAAGACCTTCTCAACACCTCATGGCGGTGGTGGCCCCGGCAGTGGTCCGGTCGGCTGCAAGGAAATACTCACGAAGTACCTGCCTTCTCCACGTATCAAGGAGCATAATGGGAACTATAGCTGGGAGGAGAAATCGTTGACCAGCATTGGCAGAGTGAAGGCCTTCCATGGTAACTTCCTGATCGTAGTTAGAGCATTAACCTATATTCTGACCTTAGGAGCGGAAGGACTTCGCAGTGCTTCCCGGAATGCAGTACTAAATGCCAATTATATGATGCATTTACTTGAGGACATCTTTGATATACCTTTTTCCGGGACCTGTATGCACGAGTTTGTAATCTCGCTGGAGGAGCTGAAGAAGGAGAAGGGAGTATCTGCCCTGGACTTTGCAAAGACATTGCTGGATTATGGTATGCATCCGCCAACAATGTACTTCCCTTTGATTGTACATGAAGCACTGATGGTAGAGCCTACTGAGACGGAATCGAAGGAAACCTTGGAGGAAGCAGTAGCAGTCTACAAGCAGATTTATAAGAGAGCCCTGGAGGAGCCGGAGGCCCTGCATCTAAGTCCGGTGAATACGGTGGTAGGTCGTCCGGATGAGGTAGGAGCCGCACGTAATCCGGTGGTATGCTGCCAGCTATAGGTGTGGGAGTAAAGGAAGGGCCCAAAAACATTTACGAGGAAAGAGGTAGTCCATGGTTAATATCATCAAATACATCATATCCACTGAAACCGATCCTTATAAGAATCTGGCAGTGGAGGAATATATCCTAAGACAGGTGAAAGACGGGGAAGTGATATTATATCTGTGGCAAAATGAGAAAACGGTAGTCATCGGTAAGAACCAGAACCCCTGGAAGGAGTGTAAGCTGGCAGAGCTATCAGAGGACGGTGGGAAGCTGGTTCGCCGTTTATCCGGTGGCGGTGCGGTGTTCCATGATCTGGGCAATCTGAATTTTACCTTTCTTGCGACCAAGGAGAATTATAATGTCGTTAAGCAGCTGGAGGTAATCCTAAAGGCGGTGAGGCACTTAGGGATACCGGCAGAGAAATCCGGTCGCAATGATATCACCGTTGAAGGAAGGAAAATTTCCGGTAATGCCTTCTTCTCGGACGGATTGCATTGTTATCATCACGGAACCATATTAGTAAAGGTAGATATGAGTAGGCTGTCCCATTATCTTAATGTATCAAGGGAGAAGCTGGTATCTAAGGGCGTGGATTCAGTTAGGTCAAGAGTAGCCAATCTGACGGAATACGTACCGGAGCTTACGATCGACCGGATGCGCAGTGAACTGGTGGAGAGTTTCAAAGAGGTATATGAGTATGCTCCGGTTGAACTAAAAATATCGGAGCTACAACAGGATGAAATTAGGAAACTGGAGGAGAAATTCGCCTCCTGGGAATGGAACCTAGGCAAGAAAATGGAATTCAACTATTCCATTGATAGGCGCTTCGTATGGGGGAATATTGACATGGAGTTTATTGTGGACGCTGGACGGATCGTCAGGTGCAAGGCATATTCCGATGCTCTGGAGACGGATTACTGTGATAAGCTGTCTGACGCTCTGAGTGGTAGTGTCTTCGCCTCAGAAGCAATAATCACGGCACTGAATACAATCAAACCTACAGTGGAAGAAGCCATGATACATCAGGATGTTCTGGCAATCCTTCAAGAATTAAAGTTATAGGCAGATTTAAGGAGAGTTAGAATTCGTAAGAGGCGATATGAATACATTTGGAGAATTGTATCTGTATTTTCCTTAGTATCAAATATGAAAAGGCTAGAAATGTAAGTGTAAATAGAAGCGGTTTTCCTATTTCATAGGGTAGGTATGAACCTATACTTAAGAAAGGTATGGTTGATATGGAGAGGCAATTTGATTTGATTATTATAGGCTCCGGGCCCGGAGGCTATGTGGCTGCCATCAGAGCAGCAAAGCTTGGAAAGAAGGTTGCACTGATCGAAAGCAGGGATATTGGTGGAACCTGTCTGAACAGAGGCTGTATTCCGACGAAGACTCTGATGCACAGCTCTCATCTTTACTACGAGGCGCAGCATCTTCAGGAGCTGGGAATAACGGTAGAGAGCATAAACCTTAATATGGATAAGCTTCGGGAGCGTAAGGAAAGTGTCGTAAGCAGGATGCGTCAAGGCATCGTAGGATTGCTAGAGGCTAACAAGATTACAATCCTTCACGGACAGGCAAGGATCATCGGCGAGAATACCGTAGAAGTAAGAAGGATACTATCGGAGAATGAGCAATTATCATCGGACGATAAGGAACTACAGGAGCTTAATACGGAGAAGATACTGATTGCGACAGGCTCAAAGCCTATCATTCCAAAGCTTGAGGGAGCAGACCTTCCTAATGTCATAACCAGTGATGAATTGTTGAGTATGAATAAGACCTTTCAGAAGCTTCTTATTATCGGCGGAGGCGTAATCGGCGTTGAATTCGCAACCCTTTATCAGGAGCTGGGTTATGAGGTAGAGATTATCGAAGCCTTAGATCGTATCCTACCTAATATGGAGAAGGAGATATCACAGAGCCTTGCGATGAGCCTAAAGAAGAAGGGTGTCATAATTCATACCAAGGCCAGAGTAACCAGGCTTCTGCCAGATGAGGATGGAAGCTTAATCTGTGAATACACGGAGAAGGACACCTTGTGCACCACCAAGGCAGACGGAATTCTTCTTGCGATTGGCAGAAGAGCTAATACCGATGGATTGTTCGCGGATGGTATAGATATCTTAATGGAGGGCGCAAATATTTCAGTGAATGAAGATTTCGAGACAAGTATTCCAGGCATCTATGCGATCGGTGATGTAGTGAATCGTGTCGGACAGCTTGCTCATGCTGCTTCAGCGCAGGGTATCTTCGCAGTGGAGAAAATGTTCGGACATATGACTACCATCAATCTTGCCGTTATACCATCCTGCATCTATACGACACCGGAAGTAGCATCCGTAGGAATGACGGAGGAGGAAGCGATTCAGGCAGGCTTACGTGTGAAGGTAGGCAAGTATCCGATGTTAGGGAATGGTAAGACCCTATTATCCGCCGGTGAGAGAGGCTTTCTCAAGGTAATCGCCGAGGCGGACACCTTACGAATTCTGGGAGCAGTCTTACTGTGTGACCGGGCAACGGATATGGTAGGTGAATTCGCCACGGCGATCGTGAATGAGCTAACAGTGAAAGATATGGCAGCAGTCATTCGTCCTCATCCGACTTATAGTGAGGCAATCACAGAGGCAGTGGAGGATGTTGAGGGTATGGCGATCCATCTGATGCCAAAGAGAGGATAGAGAATATAGATAAAGGTTGAAAGAGATAGAAAGAAGATGATTAATCTTTGGTAGAGAGTCTAATTTGTTATGGAGTATAAAGTAGTTGACAATTGTTTGATATCAAACTATAATGTGATTATGAAGACAAGAGACGCGATATCCTATATATCAAAAATTAGAGAAAAAGTGAATCACTTAATAGAGGCAGAGATGGCTCATAGCGGTCTGGATGGGATTGTGACCTCTCATGGAGATATCATCTATGCACTATTTCATCAGCAGAGGATGACCATGGCAGAGATTGCAAGTAAGATCGGCAGGGATAAGTCTACAGTGACAGCCTTGGTAGATAAGCTGGTAAAGCTAGGTTATGTGGTTAAAGAGAGAGATACTCAGGATACAAGGGTTGTCTATGTGACCCTAACGGATAAGGGGCAGGAACTTAAACCAACCTTTGAAGCGATATCGAATAAGGTTCTTTGTACTTTTTATTCAGGCGTATCAGAGGCTGAGAAGATGGAGCTAGCCAATATTCTTGATAAGATATATCGGAATTTTAATACATGACAGTAGAGAGTTCGTGAAGCGTGCTTTCTATAGTTGACTAAATAGTATTTCAATGCAATTGTTTTTGTTAGTTTATGATAGGGAAAGTTCAGGCAAAGAGCTTTCTTTTATCTTTCACTATATAGTTTGATATCAAACTAAAAATATAAAAAAGGAGACAGGAAAGGATGGATTATACGAAGTTACTACCGGAGCATGTGGAAAAATACTTGGGGGAAAAGGAGTTATTTCTCGAACAATTCGAGGGAGTAAGTAATCGTGTGAAGGGGAATAAGAAGCCACCTCTGCTCTTTGTCCACGGAGCCTTTACAGGGAGCTGGATGTGGAGTAAGTATATTCCCCATTTTGTTGAAGCAGGGTATCGCTGCTACGCTATGAACCTGAGAAGTCATTACAAAAGCAGGGCAATGGATATGACACAGATCAGCTTCGAGGATTACCTAGAGGACATCAGAGAGAATATTGTGGAATGTGGTGAGCCTCCGATTCTGATCGGCTTCAGCATGGGAGGAATGCTTTGTCAGAAGATTGCAGAGGAAGGGATGATTGCAGGGCTTGTCTTGATTGACACCTCAATTAGCAGGGAGGTTAATATTGCGGCTCCTTATGAGACACCGATGGAGGATACATTGAGCATCGTTATGCCCGCTCCGGTTCGGGAGGAAGAGAGTATTGACGAATCACCGGATGATATTGCCTTCCAGAAGAAGTATCTGGCAATGGAATCTTCGAAAGCAATTGGTGCCATGGCTTGCTGGATACGAGGTAAGGAGGGGATTTCAATCGATAGTAGTAGGATAACCTGTCCCTGTCTAGTGATTAAGGCAGTGACTAGTGAAAGAGATGATCTTCAGGGCAGAGCAACAGCAAAACAGCTTAAGGGGAATTATCTTGCTCTATGGAATACGAGTCATACCGGATTACTGGTGGGACAGCGATATCAGGAAGCAGTCGGTCGCATCTTACAATGGCTTCGGCAATGTTAAGAGCAAAGTGAAATACTAAATAAATTTACCTGTCCAACGATTATCTCATATTCTTATAGTAGAAGATTGCAATCTGGGTGCGATCTCTCAGCTCTAGCTTCTCTAGGATAGAGCTGATATTATTACGTACGGTGCCCTCACTTAAGTACAGAAGCTCGGCAATCTCCTTATTGGATAGGCCGTCGGCAATCTTTGTGATGATATCCAGCTCCTTCTCGCTGATACCATATTCTATAAGACTCCTTTGTTCTGTTGCTTTTGAGATAAGCCGGGGGAGCTTGGTGATGATCTCATTTCCATAGACATTCTGCCCAGCATAAACAGCCTTCAGTGCCGGAAGGATGCTCTCATAGTCCTGCTTCAGCAGATAACCCTTCGCTCCGATACGTAAGGCCTTGATGATATAATCGTCATCGAGGAAGGTCGTAAGGTAGAGTATTCGTGCTTCCGGATGGCGAGATAGTATCTGTTCTCCTGCCTCAAGTCCACTCATGACCTCCATCCGGATGTCCATGAGTAACACATCTGGCTTTAAACTATGATATAGCTTCACTCCTTCTTTTCCGTTGTTGCCGGTGCCGACGATACTGACCTCCGGGTCTGCTGATAGGATAATCTTTAGTGATGAGCAGACCAGCTTGTCATCATCAATTAATAATACCTTCATATGAATGTCCCCCTATTTCTATAAATAAATGCTATTTATCTTAGCCTATCAACCATTAGGTACAAGCGAAAGTGCTTTAAAGCTTTAGCTTTTTGGAAAAGTGATGAATAGCTTGTAGCCACTCTCCACCGAAATATTGATGTTGCCCCCAAAGCTTTTCACCCGGTCATAAATATTGTGTAGTCCCATACCATCTCCGAAATCCTGATTCTCGAAAGCCTTTATGAGGAAATGTGCTTTATGTTCCTCCAGGACCTGATTATCATGAATGATCAGCTGATACATAGCTGGATGTTCTCTGAGAATTAAAGTAACCTTGGTAGCCTTAGAATGGCGAATGATATTGGATAAAGCCTCTTTAATAATAGCAATCATAGCGTGCTTTAGCTGAGTTTTTGGTGGATTAATCACATCATATTCATAGAGAAGCGGACAGAAGGTGAAGTTCTTCACCAACTGTTCCACCTGGGCATAGAGATCAATGGACTCGTCATACATATTGTGGATGCTACTTCGAATCTGATCCATACCATCGGAGAGGGAAGTCTTGAGATCGGTAAGACCCTCTCGGATCGGGTCTTCCTTCGATATGGTAAGCATGGCACCGACCTGCAAAAGGGCTCTGGATAAGAGATGTCCGATATTATCATGGATTTCCTTGGATATTCGGTTACGCTCATTGAGAGTGGCCAGATTTATCTCATAATCCTGATTCTTGAGAAGGCTTTGGTTCTTCTCCTCCAGTAACATCGACATGGCAGTGGTATTATCACGAAGGTCATTGTATTCGTTCTTTATCATTCTCAGCTTATTGGTCTTGAAGCTTAACAGATAAGCAATACTCAGAATTAGAGTTGTGAAGGTCAGAGTCATAACGGAATATTCCTGTAGGTGATAGAGATAAAGGAAAGGAAGGAACATCAGCCCATACTGATATTTGGTGTGAAGGATATCGTAAAATATCAGTGGCAGGAAGATAACATACTGAGGGAAGAGAAGGCATAGCAATGCATATAGTGTACAACCGGCGAAGCGAATTCTGCTGTCCTCATAATTCACAAATAAGCTGCTTAGTACAACAGCAATGATAACCGGTACGATAAAGAAGCTACCGGTATCCTCGGTAAGATATAAGGTTAAGCAGCATAGGAACAATAGTAGTTTATCAATAATTTCGTACATAAGTACTCCTTACGCTAGGAACTGGAAAAATATTCTATCTGATCTTCAGTATTACATGTTCAAATAGTTATGTCAAGATGTAAGGTAGAGGATTGATTGTTATGGTTGAAAGGAACAAATGAGGATGTTATAATCTGAATATCCATTCCTTATGAACAACCATTGAAACTTATTGGCAAGTATTTTAATAGAAGAAGGAGAGACAAGATGAGAATAACAGCAGAAGATACGATGGCTTTAATCATTGATTTTCAGGAGAGATTGGTTCCTGTCATTGATCATAACGAAGAACTGCTTCATAATACAGAAATACTGATCAAGGGACTTCAGGCCTTACAGATTCCTATGCTTATAACCCAGCAATATACGAAAGGCATTGGCATGACGGTACCTGCTCTTGTTAAGCTTTACGGGGAGAGCTTTGGGTATGAGGAAAAGGTGACCTTCAGTTGTGCTGAGGATGAAGCAATCCTTGCGAAGATTAAGGCTCTTGGAAAGAAGAACATCATCATCTGCGGTATCGAGGCTCATATCTGTGTATTACAGACAGTGATAGACCTGATTGCATTGGATTACAATGTCCTGCTGGTAGAGGATTGTATTGGCTCCAGGACGGAAAGTAATCGCCGTATTGGCATTCAGCGAGCACTGCAGGAAGGAGCGATGTCAACCTCCTATGAATCAATTTTATTCGAGCTGACCCGTGTCGCTAAGACGGATACCTTCAAGGAGATATCAAGGTTGATTAAATAATAGGATTGTATTCAATTCGGAACATGCTATATCAGACACCATCATGAAAACATTTGGATGCCACAAAAATATGGTGGAATGACTATAAAAAAGACAATATGAGGACCGAGAAGCCCAGCGCTTCCGGTCTTTTTGATTCAGTGTGTTAAAAGAAAGGAAGGCAATGACAAATGTCATTCTAGATCGTGACGCAGTTCACTGGAAAGGATAATCCGATCGATGTAAAGTGTAAGCATGAATGATGGAAAACATAATTCAAGATATAGTAGGTCATATGGTAAGAAGAATTATTTACCATAAAAGAATAGTAGAAAGAATAATCGAAAGAAATGAATTAGGAGGAGTAGTAGATGGTAGTAAAGGTCGATGGTTTGGTTAAGCGGTATGATAAGCTGGTGGCACTTGATTATCTTGATCTTCAGGTAGAAGAGGGTGAGATCTTCGGACTCTTGGGACCCAATGGTTCCGGTAAGACAACGGCAATTAATTGTATTCTGTCCCTACTGAAATATGACAAGGGCAGCATCGAAATCTTTGGTAGGAAGATGGGACCCAATGCTTATGATATTAAGAAGGATATCGGAATTATTATGCAGAATGTGGCGGTATTCGATGAGCTGACTGTATATGAGAATATCTCTTACTTCTGTAGTTTATACATTAAGAACAGAGAAGAAGTGAAGCGATTAACGAAGGAAGCGATCACGTTTGTATCCTTGGAGGAGTATAAAGGGTTCTATCCAAAGAAGCTCAGCGGCGGACTTCTTAGAAGACTTAACATTGCCTGTGGTATCGTTCATAAGCCTAGGCTGATTATTCTAGATGAGCCTACAGTAGCAGTGGATCCTCAGAGTCGTAATAAGATACTTGAGGGGATCAAGAAGCTGAACGAAGAGGGAGCTACCATTATCTATACCTCTCATTATATGGAGGAGGTAGAGCAGATTTGCTCGAATATAGCGATCATTGATAAAGGAAGAGTGATTGCAAAGGGCACCAAGGACGATCTGAAAGCAATGATAAGCGTGGGCGAGAAGATTCAGGTAGAGGTATTTAATATAGACGAGCAGACTTTGGAAGAGCTACGGAGATTGCCCAATGTGTACTCGGTTGAGCACAGGGAGAATTTTCTTGAGATCAAGTCTAAGAAGGGCAAGAATAATCTTGTCACCGTCCTGGAATTCATGCAGAGGATGAATATCAGTTTTGGTAAAGTGATTACAGAGGTTCCGACACTCAATGATGTATTTCTTGAGATTACAGGAAAAGAATTAAGAGACTAGTGTGAAGAAAAAGCATCTTCACAAAGCGAATTTTCATTCGCTTAGGAAGAACTGCGAAGTCCAAAGAGGTGCGAACTCCTTGTTCTTCCGGGTTTTACGCTGTCACCCAATCATGGGTTTGCAGCAGAATGGAGACGTTTATGAGCTTTCAATTATATTTTTCCAGACTGAAATGTCTGTTTCACAACAAGGAAGCAATGTTCTGGTGCTACCTGTTTCCAATCATACTGGCAAGCTGTTTCTTCTTTGCCTTTAATAATTTATGGAAGATTGAATACTTTGAAACCCTTCCGATTGCCTATGTAAGCGGTGGAGAAACGGATAAGACCTTTCAACAGGTTCTGGAGGCTGCGGCTACCTCTGAGAACGTAAAAATGTTTGATATAGAATACTGTGAGGAAGAAAAGGCGAAGCGTCTCCTTGATGAGGGAGACATTGATGCCTATATCGTCGGCAGTACAGACCCTGTGCTGTATGTGAAAGAAAGCGGTCTGGACGAGACAATCGTTAAATCTTTCCTGGATACCTATCGGCAGATGTCAGCAACAGTATCAACAATTATTAGAAGTAATCCGAATGCCCTCGCTGAGGGGCTGCTTAATGATATAATGAAGCGTGACACCTATATAAATGAAGTAAAGGACGATAAGAAACCGGCAGATTTATTGGTGTTTTTCTATTCCCTACTTGCCTTTACCTGTATCTTTGCTGGGTACTGGGGGCTTGATGAGGTTGTCAATATTCAGGCGAATTTATCAGACCGTGGCGCCAGAGTAAGTGTATCGGCTATCCCAAAGATGAAACTGTTCCTATGTAATATATTTGCAGCCTTTACAGCACATATGGGAAGTTTGTTGCTCTTGTTCCTATACATGTTTTACATTATTAAGGTGGATTTCGGTAATAATCTGCTGTATCTCTTTATTGCATGTATGATTGGTTCCTTCGCAGGACTTAGTATGGGAGCCTTAATCGGAGTATGGGTGAAGAAGAAAGTAGAAGTAAAGATCGCAATTCTGACTACTGCGACGCTGGGAGGGGCCTTCCTCTCTGGCATGATGATGTCAAATATAAAGTATATCATAGCAACGAAATTACCGCTCCTGGCATATATTAACCCGGTCAATCTTCTGACGGATTCGATGTACAGTCTGTATTATTATGATACCTATGAGCGTTATTATATGAATATCGTGATATTAGGTTTAATCACGATTATATTCAGTGTTCTGGCTATTATCGGAATAAGGAGGAAGAGTTATGCAAGTATTTAAAGCCTATTATAAGATTTTAAAGACAGAGTTGACTGCAATTCTGATATATGCCGGCCTTTTTTTGATGCTAACCATTTTATTTACCAGTAATATTACTGAGAATACGGAGCAATTCAAAATGAAGAAGGTTTCTGTAATGGTAATCAATGAGGATAGTGAGAATAGCCTGATTAATGGTTTTTTGAATTATCTTGAGGATTATGTTACCTTCGTAGAACCGAAGGTGGATGATGCTGCAATCAGGGATGCTCTCTATAATAGAGAGGTGTCCTATATCCTTACGATTCCCGTCGGTTTTACCGATAGCTTTTATCATAACGGTGACATCAGCCTTACGAAGCGAACAGCACCGGATTCAATGGAAGCGGTCTCGATCGATAATGCGGTAGACAACTATTTTAACATATCAAGGGTATATCGAGGCTATCTACCGGAAGCGTCTGCAGATGAAATCAGCGCTTATGTTAAGGTTAATCTGCAGGAGCAGACAACGGTGAAGCTTAACAGTGAATTAAAGGATACAGTTAGCTCTGGGAACAGCCAGAATAAATACTACTTTAACTATCTTGGGTATATTATGATCGCGATTTTTATCGCCAGTATCAGTACGGTTATGTTCTCCTTCCATGGTCTGGATATCCGAAGGCGACATTTTGCTTCACCGATTACAGTACGGGATTTAAATGTACAGCTGTTATTAGCGAATCTGATCTTTGTTATGATCTATATGGTGATCTTTATTGCAGTAGGATACATCATTAATAAGCAACGTATAATCAATGTGAATACATTATTGTTCTGGCTAAATTCTATCACCTTTGCGTTGGTAATCCTGAGTATCAGCTACCTAATCGGTATCAGTGTGAAGAGCAGGAAAGCAATCTCCGCTATATCAACTGCGGCTTCCGTTGGTTTAGCCTTTTTAAGCGGAATATTCGTTCAGCAGGAGTTCCTTGGCGCACCGGTACTCAAGGTGGCAAGCTTTACACCGGTATATTGGTTTGTAAAGGCCAATAATACAATAGTGACTGTAACACAGACCACTTGGTCACAGCTGTCCGTTATCGCAAGCTATATGGCAATACAACTAGGCTTTGCGGTAGCTATTATCTCTATCGCGCTAGTAGTAAGTAAGAGAAAGAGACAGCAGCTTAGTTAGTGCTTATGTGTAAAGCTTTTTTTCCTTGGAGTACAATATATTATAAGTCGATGCTCTCGGGCAGATAAACCTTGATATAGGGATAACGCTCGCAATAGCTTGCCTGATAATCATAGGAATAGGTTACTGTATCCACGGTACGGTGGAATTCATTGGAATCCATAATAATTCTGGCTACCAGAGGAGTTCCATAAGTATTAATTGGAATAATCCGATCGGGGAAATCGCATTGAATATTACCACCATCGATGATTATATTTCGTCTTTCGCTTCCGATTGAGATGGCATTCTGAGCATAGAGCTGAATAGAAATGGTTCCATTCTTAATGTGGATATCTCCGAACCCTGAATGGTCACCGATCCCGATGATATCTCTTCCTTCCCCGAAAATAGCAATATCGCCCCGTAGGATCTCGATACCTACTCTGCCTCCGAGTGCACCGATGCCCGAACCGCAATTCGTGTTGAAACGAACACTAATCATACCGTCTTCTATTAGAATCCTACCATCACTATCATCCATAGAACCAATTGCTATCGCATTCTTACCACTACATTTGATAATCAGGTTGCCTGTGCTGCAGATATCAACGTAACCTATAAGACTTCCGATGCTGACTGCCTTAGATCCTTCTGATGTTATCTTGATTTTACTGTTATCAATCTTAATTCTGGCATTACCGGAGATACTACCGATACCTACGGTGTTAAAACCGGTGGTCTCGATATAGATGGTACCGGATGAGATTTGAATTAATGAATTGTAGGGATTTTGACCACCCCCGATGGCTATGGACACTTCTGCGTTACAGCTCACTTTTATGACACCGGTGGAAGCGAGAATAATATTACCGTAGGCCTGTAAGGCTGTCCCGCCAATACCGACGTGGTTGTTGCGTTCTACCTTAATAGTCAGATTTCCTTCACCTACTATTTTTAGTATGGAGGTCTCAGGAACTCGTATACTGTCATCAAAGATATAACTATCGCCGACTAAATTAATGACTACGTTGCAGTTTTTACCCAGAGTGATTGCTGGTTTTTCACTGCCGCGCAGATTGACACTATTAAGAGTGATCCGACAGTCGTGATTATCTGGGATGATAAAGGAGAGATTAACTGCTATCTCATTTGGTCCCTGAATGGTAATATCGCGTTCCTGTATTACTACTTCAGAATACATCTCGAGGGCTAAGGCCTTAGGACATAAGATGTCATTACCATTTGTCACATAAACCTTTTGAACAATACCTTCTCTAGAACATCTTCCGTATATATTTTGTATCTTATCAATCACTTCCTGCGGTATCTTAGAAATCAAGAACGGGTTGGGCCTTGAGGCGTAATAACCTTGAATGTAGTCAACACCAAGACTGATAACATATTCGAACTCTTCATAGGTCTCGATTCCTTCAGCAATTACTTTGATGTTGTTTTGAGATGCGAAGTGAATCAATCCGGTAACAATATGTTGTTTTTTTGAATCGACATTAATATAGCGCAGAATGGTTCTGTCAATTTTTATGTAATTAGGATTGGAATTGATTAAACTGTATTCGTTGGAATAACCGGTACCGTAATCATCCAATGCCAACTGGAAGCCGGTTTCCTGTATTCTTTTCTCAATAAGCTTCAGACTGCCTTGGTTCAGTAAAGTGGTTTCTGTGATTTCTATGACTACATTGCGAAAGAGTGAACTGTAATTATGATACAATTCCTCGAAATCAGTATCTGTTAATTGATGACTGGAGATGCTATTTATGAATAATTTTTTGTTTTGGAAAAAATCCTGGTTTTCTTTCATCAACCGGAGGAGATTAAAAAAGGTGTATCGTTCAATACTATACAAACAACCTTCCTTTGTAGCAAGATCAAGTATCTCTGTTGGAGTAAGATCGAGGGTGTCATGATCGGTTCTCATTAATGCTTCATAAGCAAATATTTCTCCGGTTCGGGCATCTACAATCGGTTGAAAATGATACTGAAAGAGATTAAGTTCTAATAGCTTCTGAAAATGACTCAATTTGTCCGACATAGATCCATAATTATCTTGTAAGAAGGCTGTCGCAATCTGACTTATCATATTTTGAGACATAATAATATAAATCAGGGTGACAATAAGGAATACGATGTCAATTCCTAATAGAATTATGGTTATCGGTTTGATCATATCCAAAGCGTGAGAAATAAAGGTCAGTATTACAAAGAGAAGATCCAGGTAAAACAGCCTAACAATTAATTTGAACTTATTACGATATTTCTGAAAATGCTGCCGATTCTGACACATATTAACAGACACCTTTCTGATTCTCTCAATATAGTAGATAATATTGTCGAAATTCACATAAAGTTCTAGTATGATTTTACTTTTATTCTCGGATTATGTCAAATAGAAAATGATAAATATGTATTAATTTGTCAAGGTAGATACCACGGTATACGCAGGTAGAAACCAGGACAATATATTCCATGACCATAGAGAACAAATGTTTGAATAGTGTTGACAATGAACTTGGTATTTGTTAAAATTAAAACAGAACAAATGTTTGATATAAGAGGTGCAGCTATGGTGATTCAAGAGAATATGTCATTACAGAGAAAGCTTGAGATACTGTCAGACGCAGCAAAATACGATGTGGCCTGTACCTCTAGCGGAGTGGACCGAAAGGGTAATGGGTCAAGTATGGGGAATAGTGTCGCAAGTGGTATTTGTCATAGCTTTTCTGCAGATGGTCGTTGCATATCCCTTCTTAAGGTATTGTTTACGAATGAGTGCATCTTCGACTGTAAATATTGTTCTAATCGATCCTCGAATGATGTTGTCAGGGCTTCCTTCACTCCTCAGGAGCTGAGCGAGCTGACAATGGAATTCTATCGCAGGAATTACATCGAGGGTTTATTTCTGAGCTCAGGGATATTGAATACACCGAATTATACCATGGAATTAATCATAGAAGCTCTTCGCCTGCTTCGTGAAGTGCACCATTTTAACGGATATATCCATTGTAAGGCAATTCCCGGTGCAGATCCTGCATTGATTGAGATGTTAGGCTGGTATACGGATCGTATGAGCATCAATCTGGAGCTTCCCACAGCTGACAGTCTTCGCGATCTGGCTCCTCATAAGAATCGCAAGAATATATTGAAGCCGATCCGCCAGATACAGCTGGGAAGGAAGAATAACAGGGAGTTTCTTGGGTTGCCTGATTTTAAATCAGATCAGAAGGTTCTAACGGATTCAGAGCCGAATAAGAGGATACCCTCTCATGAGGATCATGACATAAAGGAGATAATTACCTCAAGCACTGGATTGGTTTCCCATCAGAGAAAGCCGGTGATCAACCGGAGTTTTGTACCTGCAGGACAGAGTACCCAAATGATTGTCGGCGCGACCAAAGAGAGCGATTATCAGATAATGTCAGTGGCAGAGGCTCTATATGATAACTTTGATTTAAAAAGGGTCTTCTATTCGGCGTTTATTAATGTGAATCAGGACAGCAGACTTCCTTCTACTCCGGACGGACCACCATTACTTCGTGAACACCGTTTATATCAGGCGGATTGGTTGCTTCGATTTTATGGTTTTCAGGCAAAGGAACTACTTGATGAGAAACGCCCTAATTTCAATGTGTTACTTGATCCGAAGTGTGATTGGGCATTACGACATCTAGAGCAATTTCCGGTGGAAATTAATAAAGCGGATTATTATACCTTACTTCGAGTACCGGGTATTGGTACGAATTCTGCCCAGAGAATCATGATGGCAAGGAAAAGTGCTGTACTTGATTATAATGATCTAAAACGAATGGGAATCGTCTTAAAACGTGCGATATACTTTATTACCTGTAACGGCAGAATGATGTATCCGATTAGGATTGAGGAGAACTTTATAACCAGGCAGTTGGTTGCTCTGAAGGATCAAGTGCCGATAGGGATTGATAAAGATATTACTTATCAACAGATTTCACTTTTCGATGACGTGAGTTTTCAGCCGGACCGCAAATTGGCCTTGAAGCTGGGTAATGTGTAGCTATAGGAGTTGATACAGAATGGAATCAAAACGCATCTATCTTTGTGATAATAGTATTGATGGAATATTTACAGCTGTTTATATTGCTTGGAGCTCAAGATTAGGACATTCCAATGTGAAGATTGAAGAGAAGAGTGAAGGAAGTAAATTTTCTAATATTGAACTTTTTGCAGAGTATATTGCTGTCGATACGGATAACGAGCTTGCGAATAAGGTGGCAAGATCAATAAGGAAGAAGATATCCGAAGAAGCTTATGAGATGTCCTGCCGTGTTGCGTTATCCGATTATTCCGGTAAAGCAGATTTGATTTATCGTTTTTTGATTTTGGGTTTTGCTATAGGAAGCCAGGTTGTAGAGCATTTGAGCCATGAGGTAGTGAATATGATGTTCAAAGTGAATAAGAATGTAGCGAATGAGGCGCATCATATTCTTGGCTTCCTGCGCTTTTCTGAACAGGAGAACGGGTTGTTGACGTCGATTATTCATCCGAAAAATAATATTTTAACCCTGATTGTGCCTCATTTTGCAGATCGCCTTCCGATGGAACGATTTTTGATCTATGATGGGAACAGAAAGCTAGCTGCACTCCATGTGCCGAATACCCCTTGGATTATCGCGGAGGTGCCGAATATCGACCAGGATCGTGTTCGAGAGGTATCAGAAGCTGAAGATCGATATAAAGAACTTTGGATTTCCTTCTTTGATCATATTGCCATTAAGGAAAGAGTGAATCCAAAGCTGCAAAGGAATAATCTACCTTTGCGTTTTCGCGGTGACATGACGGAATTTAAACGTAACAGTTACTAAGCTGTTTTTAATAAAAATTTGATAAAAGATTCGAATTCATTTGTATATCCAATAAATTCATAATATGATAAACAGGCTTTATAATCCGTTATTTTTTACGGTTGTGAAATTGACGATTTTAATTTAAGTATAAATCAATTGAAGTGAGAGATACTAATCCTGTAAAATTGAAATAATTTATAGGAGGAGTGGCAATGAAAAAGAAGTTTTTTATATTATTAGGTGTTTGCTGTATTGCATTTTTTGCCTTTAGTGCTTGTGCTAAAGATGATAATCTGAATAACTCAGCTACCAACAAGGTTACACCCACAAAGAGCGCAACGACTAACAATACGACAGGTGGTACAACAGGTGGAACTACTAATGGCACCGGTACAACCGGTACAACCGGAACTACTGGAACTACTAATGGCACCGGTACAACAGGCACAACTGGAACAACAGGAACTACCGGAACAACAGGAACTACTAATGGCACCGGTACAACCGGCGGAACAACCGGAACTACTGGTGGCACCGGTACAACCGGCGGAACAACAGGCACAACTGGAACAACTGGCACAACTACTGGTGGCACCGGTACAACCGGTGGAACAACAAGGTAATACAACCTGTGGAACCAGTCGGTAAATATGAAAAAAGACAAGTCTTTGGCTTGTCTTTTTTCATACTTTAATCGATTTTATTGCAAGCATAGTTATTTGTTCTTTGCACAAGATTTACAGATTCCGCTTATTTGAATTTGATGCTCTTTAATAATGAAGCCTTCTTCTTCCATGGCATCCTCCAATGCGTGAATGGGGCAGGTAGGAAGATCAAAAACCTTTTTGCAATCATCGCATATTACAACATGCTTATGCTCGTGGGTGTCTGATTTAATTCGATAAAAGACTTCATTGTCATTAAAATGATATTTGTCAATGAGGTTCTGATTGAGCAGGGAGTCGATATTACGATATATGGTTGATTTTGCGATCGTCGGCAAAGATAGTACAACCTGAGAATAAACCTCATTAATTGACATTGGTCGATCAGCTTCTCTAAGAATGGTAAGTATTAATTGTTTTTGCCTAGTATTTCTTCGACTCTCCATATCTGAACTCCTTTTCTATGACATTAGAAAATTCGAAAAATGAACCTTCTATAGTTCATGTGAACTATTATTTTGTATTTCATAAGTAAAACAGATGCGTTGATTTCGAATTATCTCACGAAGTGGTTTCATACCAATTTTTCTTGCTAGTTGTTCGGAGCTGACATTGCCTTTCTCGATTACGGCAATTATTCTATCGATACCAAGTCTTTGAAAACTATATTGTATCGTAGCCGTCACAGCTTCAAAAGCATAGCCCAAATTCTGATGATTCGTGTCGACGAGATAACCCAACTCATAGACGGCTTCCTGATTTATTGTTTTATATTCAATACCACATTTTCCGATTAATTGATTTGTTTCTTTTAAGAAGATACCCCATAAACCATATCCATAAAAATGATATACATTCTTTATGTAAGCTTCCAGTTTGGTTCTTTCAAGCATAATATCACCGGAATAATCCTCCAGATACTCGAAAATACCCGGTTTATTACAGATTTCACACAAAGCACTGTTGTCCTCAGGTGTAAGCTCTCGAAGAATGAGACGCTCTGTAGTGAGGATGGTTGTCGGCTGCAGATGGGCATGCTGGTAAATCATGTTGATAAAATGATAATCGACCTCATCAAAGCCCTCAACCAGAATTGCGGCACGGCTTAGATCCTGTTTCCCTGAATTCGGGTTAAGGAAGCCAATGGACACAATTCCTGCTGCGGCAGCAGCGGTAACACCGTTGTAGGAATCCTCTATTACAATGCATTCCGAAGGTTCAACACCTAACTGCTTTGCTGCAGTTAAGAAGACATCCGGTGCAGGTTTCGGGTGGGCTACGGTAGTTCCAGAGACATAGCCATCAAGAATAGTATCAATTTTTAAGAATTTCATTACATCCTTAATACTTGAGGCAGAGGATGAGGATGCAATTATCATCTTGATACCATGGTTTTGTAGGTCCTTCATCAGATCTACTATATAGGGAATTACCTCATAGCCCTCGGTTTTACTAAGATAATCCTTCATTTCTTCGTTCGCTAGAAGGAGCTCCTCAGGAGTGGCTTCAATAGAAAAGTCTTCGACCATCCTTTTGCACATATGAAAAGTAGTAGTGCCAATGAATTGATATACATAGTCAATAGAGATATTGACATTATATTTCTTTAAAGCCAGGACAGCCGCTCTGGCGTGCTGAGGCTCACTGTCAATGATTACCCCATCCATATCGAATAATACAGCTTTAAGCAAGATTAATCCTCCAACGTACGATATAAAGCCTGGACTACCGACTTCGATTTATAGTATACATCTTTTTAGCCTGCCTTTCAAGCTTGCAATTCTTCAACAACTGAAGCATAATAAAAAGCGGAAGGGTAATCCATTCCGCTAATCTCGTTCCAGTATTTTTTCGAAAAGGAGCCCGGCTAGAAACCAGGCAGGAGCATAATCCAATCGAATAACTCCTTTGTAATTAAGCTTTGCTTTGCTGTAATCCCATGGACAAGCACCATATTTTTTTAGGAATACACCACTAGTGTATTCACCGATATAGATTAAGAATGCGTATACACCTCCTCGTAGTAGTGCACTATGGTTTTTCAGCTTCTTACAGATGGGGGTAAGGCAGGCAGCCATTCCATAGATGGGAAACATCCATACACTTGTCCGACAGGAAAGCGTCTTATCAGTGTGCTTCGTTAAGGAACCAAGTCCGGTCCAGAAGCATTCCATACACCATCCACAGAGCCCGCAGAGAATAAAGTTTTTCATATATTTTTTCATATGGATAGTATTCTTGAAAAACGGCAGTCTATTCAGGATAATATAAATTTAGTATCATATTAATGAATCGTATTAAAAAATATTATTAAGTAACAATAAGAAAGGCGAAATAATGGAGATTGAACGGAAATACTTAGTTACTATATTACCGGAGAATTTATCGCAATATAGATTTAAGAAAATTGAGCAGGGTTATTTATGCCACAATCCAACGGTACGAATTCGTAAAAGCAATGAAGATTATATCCTAACATATAAATCAAAGCTTGGACTGGAACCGATCAGTATAAACGGTCCTTCGGTAAATAACGAGGTCGAATTACCTCTTACAGAAGAAGCATATCGGACTCTTAGTCATAAGATAGATAACAATATGGTTTATAAAACCCGATATTTAATTCCTCTCTGGGATGGTCTGACCGCTGAACTGGATGTGTTTGAAGGCTTACTACAGGGATTGGTGATTGTTGAGGTTGAATTTCCTGATCTTGCCATTGCTGATACCTTTCAGCCACCGGCTTGGTTTGGAAAGGATTTATCAAGTGATAAGCGCTTTACCAATTATCATTTATCAAAGCTGTTCGGTCTCTCCGAGCTTGGCTTCTAGCTTCTTCGGATAGACAGTGAAGGTTTGTATATACTATCCTTACAGGGATTGCTGCACATAGAAGTTAAATTTAGAAGATCATGTGAGATGTTCCTGTAAAAGCCTATCATTGGCTTTTCTGATCTATGTTGAGTTTATATAGAATGGAGGGTAATCATGCCGAAGGACAGTCAACCGGATAATAAAAAGGCAAGAGTAGAAAAAGCCAACGGTCAGACACCGCTGACCAGAGAAAATCAGAATAAGAATAAAAATGCAAAGCGAAAATCGATTGAGCATAATGATGTATAAGCAGGAGGTGTACTATGGCAAAGGCGGGAATGAGAAGACCTAATGTAACTGAGCCCCATGGTACTGAGGGGTGGCAAAGAATGCATATTCAAAAGAATGAGGAGGAACCGGTTCCTGAGATCCAGGGCAAAGCCAAAGCAGGGCATGAGAAAGCAAAGCCTATCGGAGATCGTGCACGAAAGAATGATTAAAGTTGATAAGGATATTATCTTTAAAGATATCACAACACACCTGCTAGCCGATGAAAAGCCTTCCTTGTATATTGATGAGCTAAGTCTGCATAATAGTTTAAAAGAGTATCCGTTATCGTTACTGGATAAATTGAAGGAGGCGGAACAATCTCCTAAATATCATCCAGAAGGCAATGTCTGGAATCACACAATGCTGGTTCTGGATGAAGCGGCTAAGGTGCGTGAAAAAAGCCGAAATAAAGAAGTGTTCATGTGGTCTGCACTGCTTCATGATATAGGAAAGCCTTCGACCACAAGATTTCGAAAAGGAAAAATCACTTCCTACGATCACGATAAGGTGGGAGAAGAAATATGTATTGAGTTCCTACAATATTTCAAATGTGAACAGGCTTTTGTAGATTCGGTAGCAGCTATGGTCAGGTATCATATGCATATACTATATGTATTGCGAAAGCTTCCTTATGCTGATTTGAATGGATTATTAGAAAGAGTGGATATTTATGAATTAGCCCTGCTGAGCTTATGTGATCGACTGGGAAGGAAAGATGCAGATTATAGCTTGGAGGAAAAGGAATATACTGAGTTCTTGCAGATACTTCGAAAGCTTACCACATAAATAAAGCACTTCTTTCGGGGCTAAAATGTTTCATTATAGGTAATAGAAAGTGCGTGAAGTATACTCTCTATCGTTTGTGATAATAGAACTGTATGCTTTCTATCGTATAATTAGGCTTGTTCCGATTTGTTTTGCATAGTTATGCAATTAGCTTTAGAAAATCTAAGCTGATTATGTATTATGACTAAAACACTTTGGAAGCAAGCCTAAATTTATTTCTGGAGCATTAATGCTATATAGGAATTCCTATAATTTATAGGCATATTTCCAAAATATGTATGATAATGGGCTTTCATAAAAATATTACTGGATTTTTTGTATTAAGTACATTATAATGTTAGCTAAATATTTATTATTATTAGCGTTTTTGTATAAAGAAAGAGGATAATCAATATGGCTGAAAACTATATTTATACGATCATGAAGAAGGAAAGTCTTGCCAATAACATCTATCTTATGGATGTTAAGGCGCCTCGAGTGGCTAAGAATTGCTATCCCGGACAATTTGTAATTGTTAAGATGGATGAGAAGGGAGAACGAATCCCTTTAACAATCTGTGATTATGATCGAGAAGCCGGAACGGTAACCATCGTGTTCCAAGCACTTGGATCCTCTACACAGCTTATGGCTACCTTTGAAGAGGGAGAAGCCTTCCGTGATTTTACCGGACCGCTAGGTCATAAATCGGAGTTAATAGATATGCCAAGAGAAGAGTTATCAAAGCGGCATATCTTATTTGTTGCAGGTGGTGTTGGTGCCGCTCCGGTATATCCTCAGGTAAAATGGATGAAGGAAAATGGATACCATGTAGATTGTATCATTGGAGCAAGAAATAAGGATTTAATCATATTGGAGGACAGAATGAGGCCGTTAACACAGGACCTTTACATAACCACCGATGACGGTTCGTATGGATTTAAGGGTAATGTGAATGACTGTATCAAGGACCTTGTGAATAATCAGGGAAAAAAATATGATTTGGTGATCGCAATTGGACCGATGATTATGATGAAGTTTGTCTGTATACTCACCAAAGAGCTTGGAATCAGAACGATTGTAAGTATGAATCCAGTTATGGTAGACGGAACCGGTATGTGCGGTGCGTGCAGATTATCCATCGGCAATGAGGTTAAGTTTGCATGCGTGGACGGTCCTGAATTTGATGGACATCAGGTTAATTTCGATGAGGCAATGAAGAGACTTCAGATGTACAAATCAGAAGAAGGCAAGGTGATTCTACGCCAGAAGGAAGGCCCGACACATCATCATCCCGGATGTGAGTGTCATGACGAAGCCGAGATTAATAATTAAAATGCTAGTCACAGATAAATCATGTATTGCCGTGAAACGGTGTATGGAGGAGTAGAGAATGGACGTATTAAAGAAGGTGCCGGTAAGGGAGCAAGATCCTGAAGTTAGAGCAACCAACTTTACCGAGGTTTGCTATGGATATAATCTTGAGGAAGCGATGGAAGAAGCATCCCGCTGTATACAATGCAAGAATGCAAAATGTATCACCGGATGCCCTGTGAATATAGATATCCCGGCCTTTATCAAGGAACTTGTGGAAGGCAATCCGGAAGAAGCTTTTAAAGTAATTGGAAAATATTCTGCTTTACCTGCAGTATGCGGAAGAGTATGTCCTCAGGAATCACAGTGTGAGGAGAGATGTATTCGCGGTATTAAGGGAGATCCTGTATCCATTGGAAAGCTGGAGCGCTTTGCCGCTGATTGGGCAAGGGAGCATGATATTAAGCCTGAGCTTCCGAAGGAGACCAATGGAAGAAAGGTCGCTGTAATCGGTGCAGGTCCAGCTGGTCTAACTTGTGCAGGAGACCTAGCAAAGATGGGTTATGATGTTACTATCTTTGAAGCACTTCATGAACCCGGTGGCGTTCTCGTGTATGGAATCCCAGAATTCCGTCTTCCGAAGGAGACGGTAGTGAAGGCGGAAATTGATAATGTTCGCGCCCTGGGAGTAAAGATAGAGACGAATGTAGTGATCGGTAAATCAATTACGATCGATGAGTTGATGGATGAGGAAGGTTTTGAAGCAGTCTTTATCGGTTCAGGTGCCGGACTTCCAAAGTTCATGGGTATTCCTGGTGAGAATGCCAATGGTGTTTTTTCAGCAAACGAATACCTTACCAGGAGCAATCTGATGAAGGCATTTGATAAAAGCTATGATACTCCAATTATTGCAGGAACAAAGGTGGCAGTGGTTGGTGGTGGAAATGTGGCGATGGATGCTGCTAGAACAGCACTCCGTCTCGGAGCTCAGGTATATATCGTATATCGCAGAGGTGAAGCAGAGCTTCCTGCCAGAGTAGAAGAGGTTCATCATGCCAAAGAAGAAGGTATCATCTTTAAGCTGTTAACCAATCCTAAGGAAATTCTTGTAAATGAGAACGGCTGGGTCTGTGGTATGCGCTGTGTAGAGATGGAGCTGGGTGAGCCAGACGAAAGCGGGAGAAGAAAGCCGGTAGAAAAACAGGATTCAGAATTTGTCTTAGATGTAGATACTGTAATCATGTCCTTGGGTACAAGTCCTAACCCTCTAATCTCGTCTACAACAAAAGGCTTGAATACTAACAAATATAAGTGTATTATAGCAGATGAAGAGACTGGTAAAACATCAAGGGAAGGTGTGTTTGCTGGTGGAGATGCAGTGACCGGAGCAGCAACCGTTATACTTGCTATGGGGGCAGGTAAAGCAGCAGCTGTAGGCATTGATCAGTATCTGAAAACTAAATAACGAAAGAAAATACGTTGCGGGGAAACGTATGGAGGACTTATGGGATATTTTGTGATTGATCGATCCGCTGGAGTTTCAATACTGATTGGAATTGGGATATTAATTCTAATGCTGGTGATATACGCAATCCGACTAAAGAATGTGAAACACGTAAAAAACCTTACGGAGCAAAAAGTCCAAGAGATCAAAGAACTAAATTCCGAACTCGAGAGTAATTATAATAATGTTCTATCTTCTTTGAATGATTTGACGATAAAATATGAAGAGTTGAACAGAAATAAAGAAAGTATGAAGAAGCTGGCTTATTCGGATTACCTTACGGAGCTACCGAATCGTACTGCTTTTACAGAGATGCTAGATAACATCATGATTACCTTAAGAAGTGGTGAAACAATAGGAATCATGGATATCGATATTGATAACTTCAAGAATATTAATGATTCTCTTGGGCATTCCTATGGTGATGAGCTTCTGATTGATGTTACATATCGATTAAAACAGGCTATGGATGAGAATGATTATCTTGCCAGAATAGGTGGAGATGAGTTTATCGTACTTACTCAGAACCTACAGGAAACCGTATCCTATGAGGAAAAGATAAAGAAAATCAAGAATGTTTTCAGTTACCCCTTCATCTTGTCTACTAAGGAATATTTTGTAACCGTCAGTATTGGAGTTGCTTTTGCGCCAAAGGATGGAAAGACCTCGCAGGCATTAATCAAGAACGTGGATTCGGCAATGTATGTGGCCAAGGCAAATGGGAAGAATACACATGCTTACTTTGATTATTCCTTCAATGTGAAACTGACAGAGAAGATAGAGATTCAATCGGAGCTTCGAAAGGCAATCGAGAGAGAGGAATTTGTGCTTTTTTATCAAGCCCAGATGAATTTGGATACAAAGCAGGTTGTGGGTTTTGAAGCCTTAATCCGTTGGAATCATCCTACAAAAGGACTTTTAGGACCGGATGAATTTATTTCCCTTGCAGAAGAAACCGGATTAATCATTCCGATTGGTAAATGGGTATTACGTACAGCTTGTCATCAATTAAAGCAGTGGTCAAAGGAATATCCGGACATCAATATGGCTGTTAATCTGTCTGCCAGACAGTTCAAGGATAAAGACATTATAAAAATTGTTTATGATATTATTGAGGAGACTGGAGTTAATCCGAACAATCTAGAGCTAGAGATTACGGAGAGTATCGCACTGGACGATATCGAGTACACCATTGAAACGATTCAAGAGCTTCGAAAGATCGGTGTAAACTTCTCGCTGGATGATTTTGGAACAGGCTATTCCTCAATGAGTTATTTAAAAAGATTACCGGTTAGTAATCTAAAGATTGATAAAAGTTTCCTAAACACGGTAATGGAGGATCGTAGCGATCAGAAAATAATACAGACAATTATTACCTTAGCTAGAAATCTGGATTTGCTGGTTATTGCTGAAGGTGTTGAGAGCTTTGATCAGGAAGAATTCTTGAAGGAATCAAATTGTGATAAAGCTCAGGGCTTTCTGTACAGTAAGCCCATTCCTAAGGATATGGCTATCCAGTTCTTAAAGAAAAAGGAATTGTAAGATTAATGCGGATATCGGTATAAGGAGTAAGATTGTGAAAGGATACGCAAAAAAGAACAGCTTTGAACTAATATTTCTTCTGTTGCAGACGATATTATACGTAGCTTTTCTGACCTTGGATATTACCGGTGGAAGTATTAGGTTATCTGTTGGCATTAAATATTTAATCATAATACTATGCTTTTGCTATGTACTGCTTAAGAAGGGTGCATGCAAAAGCATAGTTTTTTGCTTATTACGGGCGGGTCTGTTCTTCACCCTCATTTCAGATCTGTTCATTCTGATTCTGGACTATTATTTCTATGGGGTATTGGCATTTATTCTGGTTCAGCAGCTATATAGTCTTCGCCTGATTATTCTTCGATATAAGCTGATAGATAAATCAGACAGGAGCATCTTATATGGGAAGCGTGTTGTAACCCAGGTGGGGATAGCGGCTCTGGTCTGTCTAGGCCTGTGGCTTACAGGCATTACTTTGGAGGGATTACTAGTCGCATCTGTTTTTTATTTTATCAGCATCTTATTCAATACCATAGGGGCAATCCGCTTAGCACATAGCAATCGAAAGGATAGGGGGATTCTCTTGTATGCTGTCGGTATGGTATTATTCCTACTATGTGATATCAATGTCGGCCTTTTCAATCTGACCGGTTTTATTACCATGCCGGAGGAAATCTACTTGGTGATCTATTCCTTTTCCTCAATATTGATGTGGACCTTCTATGCACCTTCCCAGGTTCTGATTGCCCTTAGTTGTTCTTATAACCATATCACGAAGGAACAGTCAAAATAAACAAAACCTTGTCCTTTTTTTATGTAAATATATGGTGCGTATTTTGTTGCTATTTGCGCTCCCATTTGCTACAATAGACATAACGAAATATTATCTTCACTTAGCTGTTAAATCAAGAACTACATCTCAAACTATATTAGAGATTAGTTTCAATTGGCAGTCTTTCTATCAAATCGATATTAACTCCCAGTTTCCTATATTGATATTATTTCATTTGTGCAACCGGTTATTGTGTTGTTCTCTTATGATGGAATTGTTATCATCTCTTGCATCCAAGCATAACCGTGTTGATCTGCACTTTTAGCTTATGTATTAAAATGATCGGGTTGGATTTATCCGCCTTTTTATTTTATAGAAATTAAACGCACTCCGTGCAAGTGAAATTTATTCACTTTGGGATGACGCACCTCTGCGGACAAACGCATGAATGCGTTCGGAAGTTATTGCTGCGCAATCCGCTCGGGCGCGAAAGTGTCAGCAAGCTGACACTTTGTTCTAAATAATTCTTTCAAGGAGGACAATTTATGGTTCAAGTGCTAAGAGAAACAACGTCAGACTATGACTATTTTGTAGGACTACTGCTATCAGGGGTAAGCCAAAGAATGGGGAAGGAGTACACAGCCCGGGTTTATAAGGTGGTGAAGAACAACTCCCTGGAGCTGGATAGTCTGGTATTACTTAAGGAGGGTAAGAATTTCTCTCCGAATATTTATCTTCAGCCATACTATGAGGCATATCAGGAGGGCGTGGAATTATCGGAACTGGTTCAACGATTGTGTAATGTGTACCAAAATTCCATGGTACCTATTGTAGATAACACCTTTACCTTCACTTATGAAGAGATGAAGCCCTTTATTATTTATCGAATCGTCAATTATGATCGGAATCAAACGCTTCTTAAGAAAATACCTTATATCAGGTATCTTGATCTGGCAATTACCTATCATTGTCTGGTTCGTGAAGATGAGGAGGGGATTGGCACCATTCGAATTACCAATGAACATGTGAAGCAGTGGAAGACTCACCTTAAGGAGCTTCATGAGCTGGCTGCAGAGAATACAAAGCGACTTTTTCCAGAAATACTACGAAGTATGGAGGAGGTAATACAATCCATACTTTCCGAGGAAACAACCGGCCGAGAGGCTGAGGTACCGGAGGATATGAACCCATTTATCATGAGTGCTTCAGATCGGAAGAATAGGATGTATATTCTGTCCAATCAAAAAGGCATCAATGGTGCCTCCTGTCTTTTATATCCCAATGTATTACATAAGCTTTCTGAGCAATTTCAATCTGATCTTTATATCTTTCCAAGTAGTATTCATGAGTTAATTCTTGTTCCAACCCACGATGATAAGAGCAGTAAAGAGTATTCTAATATGGTACGTGAGATTAATGCTACACAAGTGGCTCGCGAGGAGGTACTGTCCGACTGCGTCTATTATTTTTCCAGAGAAAAAGGTCTGACAGTACTGGAAGCCTAATGAGATTGAGACAGCCTCTACTTCTTAAATTTGAATTATGTTGAATTAATTTTGTCCAATGATTAAGTTGTTTTGAAGCTTATCTATAGTAATAACAAAATGATTAGCCTTTAATAAATCTGAATTAATGGCAAGAGTCAGTGGATACTCAAATTCACCTTGAAACCCTATTTCATCATGTAGGAAGCCATTTTTATTAAATGTAAAAGTTCTTTTACCTAATTGAACCTTAATCTCTGACTGCGTATCGTCTATTGCTTTATTACTTACAGCAATCTTTTTATTCTTATAATCTAAGGTTACCGGTTTTGAACAGGCCTCTCACCCTTTTGGGTGTGAGGCTTTTTCTCTGCTTTAGCAAGATTCAGGCTTCAATTGTAAAACTTCAATTGTAAAATGACTTTCCCGAAACTATGATTCATGTCAAAAAAACATGTTTCATGTAGTGGACGGTTTTAGAGAAAAATTTTTGATATAATAAATCAAGGTAAGGAATTATTCTTTACAAAAGGAGGAACAGGTATTATGAAAAAACGATTACTGAGCATGTTGCTAGTGCTGTGCATGGTATTGACCTTGATGCCGGTTACGGCAAAAGCACATACGACTCTTGGTGCAAGCGGAGAAATCACTAACTATGCACCGCTCGAAGAAACAGCAAAAACGGTTATGACCGGTACAGCTATTGAGGATTTGAAATTGCCCGAAACGCTGACCGCCACGGTGGGTGAACCTGCATTTGCCACTCGGGGAATACAGCTGTTGGCGATTGAGGCCGGCGACGTCGCCGCAATCGGCGAGACAGGCTATGCCACGCTGGAGGAGGCGTTTGATGCCGTTACCGACGGGCAGACCATTGAGCTTCTGAAGGACATAAACCTTACAGATTCTGTCACCATCGCCAGTACAAAAAGCTTTATCCTTAATCTGAACGGACGTACGATTTCCCAGTCAGGTACCGATAAACCTGCGATTCTTATCAATGCCTCTGGCGCCACGCTGACAATCGAAGATAGTGCGGGCGGCGGGGCCGTTAGTGCAAGTGGATTAGGCGCCAGAGCTATTGAGTGTTACAATGGAAACTTAATAATGAACGGCGGCACAATCCACTCGCAATTCGCTAATACGGTTTTTGTCAGCTCCGGTGGGACGGCAACGATAAACGGCGGAACAATTTCCTCAGAGGCTTATCCAAACCTTGTCACAATTTATGCAGAAACCGGTGCCGTTGTAAACATCTGCGGCGGAATAATTAGCAGCTCTAAAAGTTACGCTATAGGTGCTTCCACTGTATTCGTGAATGTTTCAGGAGGTTCTGCAATTATAAAAGGCATGGGCCGTGCATTTTACTATGAGACGCTATATATCGGCGGCGGTACGCAGGCCATGGCAAGCACCAGTTACGACGAAGGTTCACTGGTCGCTTACGATATGGCGAACCTAAACCAATACAAATACGTAAAATTTGAGCCTGCGCCGGCCGTGACGGAGCAATTCAACCTCACTCCCGGCGACACCTACTATTTCGACCTTTCCAGCGAAAAGAATAACATCGGCACGGTAAATACCACTCTGCCTGACAGAAGCCTGCACTATGTGCCCTTTACCTACGCAGGCACGGTGAATGCCTATAGCCTGACAAGTGAAATGGCGACAACTGAAAGCTATGCATACGCAAATAAATCCGACCGCAGCCTGTTTGTTGGGGATTATGCCATTTCCACAGGCATCAGTTGGAATAGTTTGAATACAAATGGTCTTATCTTCGGCAAAGACTTTGATACAAATTATAAACTGCGCTCTTTGAGCGTAGGGAGCGGTCATGCTGGTTTTGCATCGGATGGCAGTGATCATAAAGGGCTGCCCCTTACCAATGAATGGGATCAGATTGTGAAGAAATCAAATTCAGCCGACAATGCAACAGGATGGATAAAAAATTGGAAAGGGATTCCGTCTTGGGGTCAGGATACCAGATTGATTTCAAATTTCTTTGCAATACGCGGAGACCATTCGGTCCATTACTGTAATGGCTATCCAAAAAGCGTTAATGCCAGCTTCCGTCCCGCCCTTGAAGTGCTGAATCCTGGAACGCTGGGTTATGACGGATTGAAAGCGGTAACCTTGAATCTGAATGGCGGCAGCCTAAAGGGAAGTACAACGAATATCAAAATCATCTGTGCAGGCGATAGCTTCATCGCTCCCAGCGGCGAGGGGCTGACCGCACCCACCGACAAGGCGTTTGCTGGGTGGAAGGATACAAGCAGTATAACAACCTACGCTGCGGGTGAAACGGTGCTCAACACCGTCGCAGGCTTGACCGCACAGTGGGCTGCTGTCTCGCTTACCGGTACGGTAACAATCAGCGGTACGACAAAATACGGTAAAACACTGACGGCTGTATATGCAAGCGGCAATAATTCCGGCGCATTATCCTATCAATGGAAGCGGGGCGAAAACAATATAGAAGGAGCTACCAGAAATACTTATGTTATCGTGCAGGAGGATATCGGTCAAACCCTCACCTGTGTGGTAACAAGCAGTGTGCAGACAGACTCTGTTTCCAGCGATGCCACCGCTACCATCGCAAAGGCAGTCGGTCCTGCGGCTCCGACAGGACTTACGGCAGTGGCACCCAGCAGCATTGGTGGTACAGACGGAAAGATCAGCGGAACGTCTACCGATATGGAATATGCTGATAACAGCAGCTTTACTGACGCCAAGAATTGCACCGGAACCGAAATTACCGGCCTTTCCGCAGGAACCTACTATGTGCGAGTGAAAGCTACTCCTACTTAAGAGGCGGGAGCATATGCCGAAGTAAAGGTTCCGGCAGGAGTAACGAAAATTGCAATTCCTACCGCAAATACCGAACTTAAGTGGAACGGCAGCGAGCAAATCGGCGTGAATAGCGGTGAAGGCTATGACTTAAGCGGAGATAAAGCAACGGCTGTGGGCAGCTATACCGCTACAGCAACACTGAAATCCGGATACATATGGAATGATAATACCACCACAGAAAAAAGCATAAACTGGAGTATTGCAAAGGCCGACGGCCCAGCAGTTACCGGAGTAACTGCCCAGGGATGCACCACCCCAGACAATAATGATGGTATGCGCGTCGGTGTGACAGCTGCTATGGAGTATAAGAAAGTCGGTGAATCAAGCTATACCACCGTTAGCGGAAGTGCAATCTCTGTTAGCGGAAGTGCCATTACTGGCTTGACTGATGGAGTCTATCTAGTTCGGGTTGCGGAAACGGACACCCACAATGCAGGGGAAGACAGTATCTTTACCGTAGCATCATATATACCAGCTCCTACCTACACTATTAATGGAACCATCACAGATAGTGATACGGGCCATGGCATCGCTGGTGCGTCTGTCCAGCTAAAGAGCGGTGGAAGTAATATGGGCAGCGCGGTAAATACAGATTCAAATGGAGCTTATATTATTAGCGGTGTCAACGCAGGTGATTATGTCATAGAGGTAAGTGCCTCTGGTTACCATAGCGGGACAACCAGTAGCTTTGATGTAACAGCTGCTAATATAACCGGCATGGATTTGAGCCTAAGCAAGCTTGTCACCTTTATTCCTGTAACAGACATCACCATGACAAATGCGTCTACCGTACAAGTTGGCTCCAATCTGACCCTTACGGGAACCATAACTCCTAGTGATGCCACTAACCAGACCATTAGCTGGAGCGTGGAAGATGCGAACGGCACAGGTGCATCCATTACAGAAAATATCTTCCGGGCAACATCGGCAGGTAGTGTCACAGTGAAGGCAACGGTTGTAAATGGTTTAGCTGCAGGTAGTGATTATACCAGGACCTTTACCATTACAGTAACAGCAGTACCTACTCCTGTTCCAAGTCCTACTCCCACCCCAAGCTCTGATTCCGGTTCAGGTTCTTCTTCAAACAATACGGAAAAATCCGAGGGTAAAGTAGAAAAGGATCAAAAGAAGGAGGAAGGTGCTCCGGCAGTAAATGTAAACAACAGCAGTGATGAGCTGAAGGCCAGTGTATTAACTCCTGAGGAGCAGAAAAGAGTAGCAGAAGGAGAGAATGCAAGGATTATACTGAAGGTTACTGACATCAGTGCTTCGGTTAACGATAAAGAGAAGAAGCTGATTCAGGATACATTAGCATCAGAGAATGGAGTTACAACAAATGAGGCTACGGATATACCCGTTCTATATATTGATTTGACTCTGTATAAGCAGGTTGGCAGCCAGGAAGAGACAAAGGTTACCGAGACAAAGGATAAAATCAGTATCAGCATCGAGGTACCGGAAGAGCTCCGGAGCACAGATGGATCAATAAGCAGGGAGTTTTATGTTCTTCGGGTTCATAACGGAGAAGTAACCAGAATAGAGGGAACCTATGACCCGGTAACACATTTATTTACCTTTGAGACGGACAAATTCTCTACCTATGCCCTGACCTATCAGGATAAAATAAAGATACAGACCTATCAGGACTTCCACCATCTGCGTCTGACGGCAGAGGCAGGCAAGACCTCACAAACCTTATCCTATAAGAGAATTGCGAATGCGGATGGATATCTGATCTACGGCGGAAAATGCGGAGAAGAGATGAAGAAGCTGGCTAAGCTTCCGGCGGATACCACTAGCTACACGGTAAAGAACCTGAAAAAGGGAACCAATTACAAGTACCAGGTAAAGGCTTACCAGATGATCGACGGAGAACAGGTTATCATCGCGACCTCTAAGGTAATACATACCATTACCGAGAGTAAGAAATATGGTAACCCGACCAAGGTTACAACAGATAAGGCATCGGTAAAGCTGGAAGTAGGGATATCGAAAACCGTGACAGGTCAGGTGGTTCTACCCAAGGGCAAAAAGCTGAAGGAACATACGGCAGTCATTCGTTATGCATCCTCCAACAAGGAGATTGCAACCGTAAACAGCAAGGGAAAAATCACGGCAAAAGCAAAAGGAACCTGTTATGTGTACGCATATGCACAGAATGGTGTATATAAGAGAATCAAGGTAACGGTGGAATAAAATCCGGTAATAATGTGGCTTCAATTTACATAAAGGATAGAGGCCTTTTGTGAAGGGGGATGTCGTACAGGAATGTGCAACATCCCCTCTTTCCTATTTCATAGAGCTTCAAGGAATATCTGGCGTTTTATAATCAAAACCATGATGTACATCATGCAGGACAGCCAGGGGAATGTATCCTATTCTGGTACGTGAGATTAATGTTACTCAGGTAGCTCGAGAAGAGGTGTTGTCCGACCGCGTCTATTACTACTCCAGAGGGAAGGGATTGACCGTGTTGGAATGCTAAACATAGGAAGGGCTTCCATCGTTTCCCTAGGTGTGCAGAATTGACATAATACGACAAAACTGGTAGCATAATATCATCAAAAAAGACATTTTCATTCTTAGCAGGAAAATTCAAGGAAATTGAATAAATGGATGCTATGTAGAATTTGATGAATTATATGCTTGTAGACAATACATAATAAGGAGAGCAATCGATGGAAAAAAACAGGAATTATACGTGGGCGAGAAAGTGGTTAGGGATCTTATTAGTTATGATATTATTGATTAACTCGATGTATGGATCGGTTGCCTATGCGAAACCAAAAAAAATGGACAAAACACCACCCACAGCACCTCTGAATTTGGTTCAATCATCTGTTACTGATACTTCAGCCCGTTTATCTTGGAATGCTTCTACAGATAACGTAGCAGTTACATATTATGAAATATATAGAAATAATACTTTGGTAGGCACTACAGCATTTTTGTCCTATCAGGTAATCGGTTTATCTCCAGCTTCAAAATATTCTTTTTATATCAAAGCGAGGGATGCTGCGGGGAATAGATCCAAAAGCAGCAATATTGCTGTGATTACAACCAATCCTTCAACCCCGACTCCATTACCGACGGTAACCCCTACGCCGACAGCATCACCAACGCCGACAGCATCACCAACGCCGACAGCTCCTCCGACGCCGATCGCCCCCGCGCAGAAGGTAATTGGTTATTATGCAGCATGGTCTGCCTATTCTGGCTTCACGCCGGATAAGCTTGATGTAAGCAAGTTAACACATATTAATTATGCCTTTGCTAATATAGGCAGCGACTATAAGATTACACTAGGATATCCTGATGTGGACCCATCGAATCTATCTAAGCTGTCCGCGCTTAAAAAGTCTAATCCTGATCTGAAGCTTCTGATCGCAGTAGGTGGTTGGTCCTGGTCTGCCAGATTCTCCGATGCTGCCTTGACTGATGCATCAAGAACGGTATTTGCTGATAGCTGCGTTGATTTTGTTGTAAAATATGGCTTGGATGGTGTCGATATTGATTGGGAATATCCCGTAAGTGGAGGACTATCAACGAATACCCGCAGACCGGAGGATAAGTATAATTTTACGCTTCTAATGCAAAAACTCAGAGAGAAGCTAGATGCCAGAGGTGTGATCGATGGTAAAGAGTATATCCTTAGTTTTGCAGGGGCATCCGGAACATGGTACTTGAATAATATTGAAGCAGTAAAGCTGGCGGCATACGTAGATTATGCTAATATTATGACTTATGATCTTCATGGCTCATGGGACCCATATACCGATTTTAATGCACCGCTTTATAATAATTCGGATCTGTCGCCTCAATATAAAGAAAGTGTGGATCAATCCATTAGTGCATGGTTGCAGAAGGGCTTTCCCGCTGAAAAACTGATCATGGGAGTTCCCTTTTATGGATATATCTATAAGGCGGTTACCAATTCGAATAACGGTCTTTATCAGAATTACTCCGGAGCGGCTTCGATAAGCTATGCCAATATTGCAGCTAATTATGTGAATTCTCCCGGCTATATCCGATATTTTCACGGCGAGTCCAAGGTACCGTGGTTATTTAACGGCACTAATTTTATATCCTATGATGATGAGGAATCGATTAACCTAAAGGCATCCTATATTGTTGAGAAAGATTTGGGAGGAGCAATGGTTTGGGAATTGAGTCAGGATCCAGATGCAGTATTGCTTAGAGCCTTGTATAACGGATTGCATTAATACTCCTTAATTAAATAAAAATGTCTAAAGCAGGAGAAAAGTGATAAAATCACTTTACTCCTGTTGCATTGTCTATGAAGCTTATAAACTATATTTACAAATGTATAATACTGCACGAAAATTACATAAAAAGTAAATACTTTGGCTTGGTGGACAAATTTAATAAGAAATTTATAGGAATATACATTTTTTTTGTTTTAATATTTTTCACAATGTGTTATAATAATGAATTGACGAATAAAAACATATATTGATTCTCATCAATCTGGTTCGATTCGTGGGATAAGTACCCCACGCACAAGCGGAATATAAGAGGGTATTATGTGGCGAAATGTCAAAACACGCTGTACTCGTTTTTGGATCTTATAGATTGCTATAGGAGCTAACTCATAATAGCAATCAGTGCGATTTTGACATTTTTATTTCACAACATCGTGATGATTTTAACAATATTCCATTTGTGCGTGTGATACTTAATCACAGGAACCAGGTTAAAAATTTAAGGAGGACATTTCAATGGCAAGGAAAATGAAAACAATGGATGGTAATAATGCTGCGGCACATGTGTCATATGCATTTACCGATGTTGCTGCAATCTATCCTATCACACCAAGCTCCGTTATGGCCGAGGTAACTGATAAATGGTCAGCTGAAGGCAGAAAGAACATTTTCGGACAAGAGGTAAAGGTAGTTGAGATGCAGTCTGAAGCTGGAGCAGCTGGAACAGTACACGGTTCTTTAGCAGCGGGTGCGCTAACAACAACATTTACAGCATCACAAGGTTTGTTACTAATGATCCCCAATATGTATAAAATCGCTGGTGAATTACTTCCGGGCGTAATCAACGTATCCGCTCGTGCAGTAGCAAGCCATGCATTATCCATCTTCGGTGATCACTCCGATATTTATGCATGTCGTCAGACAGGCTTTGCAATGCTAGCAAGCAGTAATCCTCAAGAAGTTATGGACTTAGGTGCTGTTGCTCACTTAGCCGCAATCAAAGGTAAAGTACCTTTCTTACATTTCTTTGACGGATTTAGAACTTCTCATGAAATTCAGAAGATTGAAACTTGGGATTATGAGGATCTGAAGGAAATGGCTGATATGGATGCAATCGATGTATACCGTCGTAATGCCTTAAATCCTGAGCATCCGGTACTTCGTGGCTCCGCACAGAATCCTGACGTATTCTTCCAGGCAAGAGAAGCATGTAATACATACTACGATGCAGTTCCTGGTATTGTAGAAGAATACATGGGCAAGGTTAACGCTAAGCTCGGTACAGATTATAAATTGTTCAACTATTATGGTGCTGCTGATGCAGATCACATCATTGTATCTATGGGTTCTGTAAATGATACAATTGAAGAGACCATCGATTACTTAAACGCAAACGGAGCTAAGGTTGGTGTTGTTAAGGTTCGTTTATATCGTCCTTTCAGCGCGAAACGTTTAGTTGAAGCAATCCCTGCTACTGTTAAGAAGATTACTGTTCTTGACAGAACCAAGGAGCCTGGTTCTCTTGGCGAGCCGTTATACTTAGACGTAGTAGCAGCATTAAAGGATACCCAGTTCCAAAACATTCCTGTATTCAATGGCCGTTATGGTTTGGGATCTAAGAATACTACACCTGCACAGATTATTGCAGTATATAAGAATTCCGCTAAAAAGACCTTCACCATCGGTATCAAGGATGACGTAACTAACTTATCTCTTGATGTTACCGAGAATCCCAACACTACACCTGAGGGTACAATCAGCTGTAAGTTCTGGGGACTTGGTGCAGATGGTACAGTAGGTGCGAACAAGAACTCCATCAAGATCATTGGTGATCATACCAACATGTATGCTCAGGCTTACTTTGATTATGATTCCAAGAAGTCTGGTGGTGTAACCATGTCCCACTTGAGATTTGGTAAGAAACCGATCAAGTCTACTTACTTAATCACAGAGGCGGATTTCGTTGCATGCCATAATCCTTCTTATGTTAGAAAGTATAACATGGTTCAGGAATTAAAGGATGGTGGTACCTTCTTACTTAACTGCGGTTGGGATATGGAAGAGCTTGAGCAGCATTTACCCGGACAGGTTAAGCGTTATATAGCAGAACATAATATTAAGTTCTACACCATCGATGGTATCAGCATCGGTAAGGAAATCGGCTTAGGCGGCCGTATCAATACGATCCTTCAGTCAGCATTCTTCAAGCTTGCTAACATCATTCCTGTAGAGGAAGCTGTGAAGTACATGAAGGACGCAGCAACTGCATCCTATTCCAAGAAGGGTGAAGCAATCGTTGCCATGAACCATGCTGCGATTGATCGTGGTCTCACCGGTCTTAAGGAAATTATAGTTCCTGAGAGCTGGAAGAATGCACAGGATGAGGAGATTATCCATAAGGTAACTGGTGATAGAAAGGACGTTGTTGACTTCGTTAACAATATCTTAGCTCCTGTTAATGCTCAGCAGGGTAATGATCTTCCGGTATCTGCATTTGCCAATGCAGTTGACGGTACCTTACCTCAGGGCTCTTCCGCCTTCGAAAAGCGTGGTATTGCCGTAGATGTTCCCGAGTGGAATCCTGAGAACTGTATCCAATGTAACTTCTGTTCCTATGTATGTCCTCATGCTGTTATTCGTCCGGTTGCAATGACCGCTGATGAAGCTGCTAAGGCTCCGGAAGGAATGAAGAAGGTTGCTATGACCGGTCTTCCTGGTTTTGAATTTGCTATGACCGTATCCTCACTCGATTGTATGGGTTGCGGCTCCTGTGCAAATGTATGTCCTGGTAAGAAGGGTGCTAAGGCGCTTGTTATGAAGCCTCTTGAGACTCAGTTACCGGAGCAGAAGATATTCGAGTATGGTCTTACTTTAGAGGCTAAACCTGAAGTTGCTGAGAAGTTTAAGGAAGTTACAGTTAAGGGCAGCCAGTTCAATCAGCCTCTGCTTGAGTTCTCCGGAGCTTGTGCAGGTTGTGGTGAGACACCTTATGCTAAGTTAGTAACACAGTTATTCGGAGACAGAATGTTTATCTCCAATGCAACAGGCTGTTCCTCTATCTGGGGTGGTTCTTATCCTTCCACACCGTATACAGTTAATAAAGAAGGACACGGTCCTGCATGGGCTAACTCCTTATTCGAGGATAATGCTGAATATGGTTACGGTATGTATCTTGCTCAGCAGGCTTTAAGAGAGAGAGTTAAGGAAAAGGTAGAAGCGTTAGCAGCATCGACAAGCAAAGATGACGTTAAGGCAGCTGCTGAGAGATATCTTACTTCTTATAATAACGGTCGTGAGAATGCAGGTGCTACCAGAGCACTCGTAAGAGTTCTGGAAGCTTGTAGCTGTGCTGAAGGTAAGGACATCTTAAAGGATAAGGAATTCTTATCCAAGAAGTCTCAGTGGATCTTCGGTGGTGACGGCTGGGCATATGATATCGGCTTTGGCGGTTTGGATCATGTAATCGCTAGCGGTCAGGATGTTAATATCTTAGTATTTGATACCGAGATTTACTCCAACACAGGCGGTCAGTCCTCCAAGGCTACTCCTACCGGTGCAATCGCTCAGTTTGCAGCTGCAGGTAAGGAAGTAAAGAAGAAGGATTTAGCAGCTATCGCAATGAGCTACGGTTATGTATATGTTGCTCAGATCGCTATGGGTGCTGATTACAACCAGACAATGAAGGCATTAGTTGAAGCTGAAAGCTATCCGGGTCCTTCCATCGTTATCGCGTATGCTCCTTGTATCAACCATGGTATTAAGGGTGGTATGGGTGTATCTCAGACAGAAGAGAAGAATGCGGTAGCATCCGGTTACTGGAATATGTTCCGTTTCGATCCTCGTGTTGCTGAAGAAGGAAAGAATCCATTCCAGTTAGATAGCAAGGCACCTAGCGCAAGCTATCAGGATTTCATCAGAAATGAGGTTCGTTACAGCTCCTTAGTTCGTCAGAACCCTGAGAGAGCAGAGCAGTTATTTGCTAACGCAGAGAAGAGCGCACTGGCTAAATATGATCACTTGGTTAAGCTTTCCAAGCTCTATGAAGTAGACGCTGAATAATCTAAACTATTTATTTATCTCATACAATAGAAAGAGTGTTTCTTTCGCTGTCTATTTTGTGAACATAGTAGATTGATAAATAAACTCACTTATCATGAATAAGAAACAGGCTTGTAAGTATGAAGATGTACCCATGCTGCAAGCCTGTTTTATATGAAGCAAATAACAAACCGATCCTTTCATTGTGAAAATTTATCAGATTATCCCAATGTGTGGATTTCCTAAGATGACTAAGTACTACTGTTAAAATTAATAATAATAATTATTATTAATATTTGTTGATTTTTAGTATTACAAGAGATAAAATGTTAAGAAGAACATTTTATAAGGAGGTTATTTCATGAAGGGCACCGTTGTTTCATCGTGGGTCGAGTCAAGCAAAACATTATTCGGTAAAGAAGTTGTTACGAAAGCACTGGCAAAATTTCAGCTTCAACCGGATGTTGTTTTTACTCCACTGCAGGATGTAGAAGACAGAATTGCAACAGGAATTGTCGACCAGATAGGCGAATTGGTTGGGAAAAATCATCAGGAGATTTGGAGACTGATGGGGGAACAGAATATAAAAACCTTTAGTAAGAATTATCCGGGGTTTTTCCGACATGAATCGGCATATCAATTCTTGAAGTCGATGAATGATGTTCATAAGATAGTAATGAAGCGTTTCAAAGGTGCGGTTCCGCCTATTCTTGATGTAGAACCATTGTCAGCCCATGATATATTATTTACCTATCGTTCCAAACGTGGAATGTATCATTATTTGTTTGGTCTAATCAATGGTGTAGCAGAGTATTTTAAGGAACAGATTAGTGTTAATGTTTTGGAGCAGAGGGAAGGTGAGGTTCAGCTTAAGCTAACCTTTGAAAAGGAGATACAATTTACGAAACGCTTTAGGCTTAATCAGATGTTCTCCTTTGGTTTTATTAAGAATGTCACCTGGAAAACAGCCGTATTAAATACCATTATGATTATGCTGGTTTCATTTATACTATTGCCTGAACGATTGTATGCATTACCAATCGGTGTATCCTCCTTCCTGATATCCGGAATATCGGCCTACCTATTTAATCGACCTCAGAAGCTACTGAGACAAGAGTTGACTAAGTTAAGCAATTGTGATTTTGTAGAATATACATCGATTAAGACAAATGATGAATACGAAGCTATTATGAGTCAATTGAATGAAATTAAACAAAGAGTACAGAAGGATTTTATTAGCTTTAATGCAATTGTGGATGAGATGTATACCTTTAACCAATCTGTTACAGAGATCGCGCAGACCATGCAATCCACCTCCAATGATATCACAGCTGTATTAGATGAGGTAGCGGTAGCCGCTATAACACAGGCAGAAGATACGGAGCGTTCTGTAAGTATCCTCAGTGATAGTATTCGTAATGTTACCCGGATTTCAGGGGAGAGTCAGACGAATGAGGTAAAGATTGAGGATGCGATGGAGAAGCTTGAAAGCAGTTTTCAGAATGTGGATCATACGACGCTGGAGATTCAAGCAATGCTTGACCAATTCCGTACGATTCGCACGAATAGTGATGAGCTTCGTAGGAATGCTGAGGGTATGATGCAAATTGTTTCTATTGTTTCTTCAATCGCTCAACAGACCAATCTTTTGGCTTTGAATGCTTCTATCGAAGCAGCAAGAGCTGGTGAAGCCGGTAAGGGCTTTGCGGTAGTTGCGGATGAGGTTAGAAATCTCTCAGGACAGACCAATAAGGCTGTTGCTCAGATCAACCAGAATCTAACCGAATTTGTAAAAAGTATTGATGGTGTGGTTGGAGATATTGATGTGCAGTATCAGATACTGGAAGCGGAGAGTGGTAAGCTAAATGATGCTGTGAAGAGCTCCAGTACAGCTAATTATAATCTCAAGGCAGTATCGGATCTGATGATAGAGACTTCCCAGGAATTGAAGGTGGAAGCGGATAGTATCGCAGCATTATTTGATAATATGCATAGTTTAGCTGCGATTGCGGAAGAAAATTCTGCGGCTACTCAGGAGGCGAGCTCCAATGTAGCCGTGTATGTCGACCAAATCAACGAACTGACTAGCCAGATTGCTGTTTTTGATAAGATGATTAACAACTTCCAAGAGGATTTAAGCAATTATAAAATTTAAGTATGGCGAATACAATATAAATCTTCAAGGGGGCGGAGATACTATAATCGGATCCGCTACTCAAGGAAGCTCCTTTGGATGCAACAGTCCATCTCGTGATTATGAAGAAAGTTCTAGAAGCTAATATAAGATTCAAAAATGCCTGCTTAGCAGGCATTTTTAATTAATATGATTTAATAAACAATGCACCTGACTGGACTTGAACCAGCGGCCTTTCACTTCGGAGGCGAACGCTCTATCCACTGAGCTACAGATGCTTACATAGCCGATAATGCCTTATTTGGCTCTCTCGGACTATGTTATTATATACTATCTAAAATGCAAAGTAAAGTAAGTTTTCATCAAAATCTTGTCTCAATAAATACATATTATAGCAATGATTATAATAAAATATAAAAATACAAGCTTAATCTGTTAGCTTTTTTAAAAGGTAGCGCTTCTTATACTTTATACGCGCAAACTTGGCCACTCGATTCACGAAACTGTAATTCACAGCGCCCCCAACAACTCCTACGATGGGGATGCCTTGAATAAATTTAGCTGTTAGCAGAGCCTCGGATAAGGCCTTAGAGGTTTCCTTCATCTGCGTATCTACATCAGCCTGGGCATCGATATTGTGGTCAACCCTATCACTAAGCAGCTCAAGCTTTTTATTCAGATCGATTTGATGCTCTCCTTTTAATACGGCTGTATGAATCAGAAGCAGCAGATAAGCTTTTTCCTCCTCTCTATCATAGGAATATCCATAACTTAGAGCAATTTCGTAAATTGTCTTTACCATCACAGAAAGAAGCAAAAGAGTATCAGGTAAACCGATACCAAGAATACCGAGTACACTACCTTCCACAACAGAGAAGGAGGAGTTGATCAGTTGTGATTGTTTGGAATATCGATCCAGACGTTTGATATGCCTTTTATTCATTCGCTTATCCAGGGCGTAATTATTAATGTCATGTTCTAACTCGATTCTGTCCTTATTATAAGTCTTCTCAATATAAGTACTTCCTTTTTCAAACACTAGCTGAAAGCTTTTATAAAAAGCGGTGTTCAAAGTATCAACAAGTTTGGCAGGAATGATATCTTGTATTTTATCAATTACCGGCGTTAGTGTTGAGTCCAGAATGGTATGATTGGATTGATTGAAAACTTTCTGCTCCTGTAGTTCGATTTGCTTTAACTGCTGAGTAAGTATCGGATTCATGCTTTTCACCCTTCTTTCTTGCTGAATTGCTAAGAAAAGCCTTGATTTATCGGCATTCTCTTACTTTTAATCATGAATGAAAAAAATTAACATTGACAGTTTTTCCCCCATATGTATTAATTATATATTCTATCCATTCCTTTGTAAAATTATTTTATGATTAAAAAGGAGGAATTTGTGGCACAAATATTACATAAATATTAAATAATATTACAAATTAATGAAATAAACATATTGATTTTTTATTGGGTATCTGCTACAATAGGTAAGGTAAATTAATAAATTTGGAAATGTTGTTATAGAGTTTTAAGGAGAATACAATGAAGCTTAAATATAAAAAAATTATATTACTAACTACTATGAGCACAATGGGAATTGGAATATTGACACTTTCAGTAAGTCAGGACAGACCGAAGGCAGAGGAGAAGGCTGCTGAGACAATGTTAAGCGCAGAGATGCTGCCAGAAGAGAATACTCCTGATAAGGAAGAGTTAAGGATGGCAGAAAATGCAATCACTGCATTCGAGGTCACTGAGGCTCCGACTGCAGTCCCGACACCAACTCCGATACCGATTTTTCCTATTGAAGAGAATGGCACTTATCCCGATATTGATGCTTTATTCGATTCCTATTACACTGCAAAAAATAATCGCGATATTGATACCTTGAAAAGTATCCTAAGTGATCCGGGAAAGGTAGAATCGGAGGAGCAGCTCCAAACGAAAACGGAATATATAGAGGACTATCGTAAAATTAAAACATATACGAAAAAGTCTATCAAGGAAGGCGAATATATCGTATATGTTTATCACGAGATTAAATTTACAAGTATTAATACTCCTGCTCCAGGACTTGCCAAATTCTATGTAATTACCGATTCGGACAATAAGTTAAAGATTTTTTCCGGTGATATGAATGCGGAGACAAAAGCTTATTATGATGAAAGAAACAATGATGAAGACGTAATTGCTTTGATTGAGATGACGGATGAAAAGAGTAAAAAGGCCATTGAGAAGGACCAGGATTTGAAGAATTTCTGGGAGAGTATTGATGCGATGGCAAGCGGCAGTGAGACAGAGAAAGCAGAAGGCGACTCAGCTGAATAAATCATGAATTACTCCTTATACTATAGTTAGATTATAGGATAAGGAGTGTTTTTTTATGATTGGTAATGTTGATTTGGATTTACTGGAGAAGACCTATCAGAATGCGTCTGTAGGAATTACTGCCATAGAGGCTGTTCTTGATAAAGTAAAGAACCAACAGTTCAGCAACGACCTGCATAAGCAATTGAGTGATTATCAAGAGATTGCAGATAAATCAAAGAGGCAATTACGCATGAATGGCGCTAAGGTAAAGGATGTATCCCTTTATAATAAAGCGATAATGAAGGGAAATGTGAAACTGAATGTAATGATGAATTCATCAGATAGTCACATTGCGCAGATGGTGATAAGGGGCAGCACCATGGGAGTTACCCAGATGACGAAGCTTCTGCATGCGAAAAAGAATGCAGATGGTGTGAGCGCACAGATAGCTGAGGAGTTCGTGAAAAAGGAAGAGAAAAATATAGAGGTAATGAAGAATTATCTATAAGGATATCAATTATTGAAAAGTATATTTGCGCTAAGAGATTGTGCCTGTTCCTAGGCACAAATTTAGTTTGATATACTTATTTTCATATCGAAGTCTAATCAGGACTATGAATTTTCCATAGATACAGATAACAATCCTGTATCGGTGGAGAGAGCATAGCCCTCTTTGATTCCTATGTACCAACGAATGCCAATATACCGAGTTCAGATATATTTATCAAACTCATTTTGCCGCATTACTGGTTGGGCTCTATATTATTGGTAATGGACGAACTGTACTAAATCAAGTATAATTAATTATTAACATAGCTGATTGCTATCGATGAATATCACTGCATTCTTGTCTGCAGCGAGCATCGTTATATAGAAAGGGTAGGTAGAACATGGCAAAAAGAACAAAGAGACTAACCTCTCAGGTTGATGATACACAAGCGGTAAGAATTAATAAATTTCTGAGTGAGGCTGGGGTATGCTCCAGGAGAGAGGCCGATCGGTATATTGAGGCGGGAAAGGTCAAAATTGATGGTGTCGTAGCACAGATGGGTTCCAAGGTAACAAAGGAAAATGAGGTTACTTTCTGCGATAAACCGGTCAAGCAGGAACAAAAACTGGTTCTCATCGCCTTCAATAAACCGGAGGGAATTGTATGCACAACGGATCATAGTGAGCCGGATAATATCATTGATTATATCGGTTATAACATGAGGATTTATCCCATTGGTCGTCTGGATAAGGATTCGGAAGGCCTGATTTTATTAACCAATGATGGTAATATTGTTAATAAGATCTTACGTGCTGAGTATAATCATGAGAAGGAATATATCGTAACGGTAAATAAGGAAATTACCTTAGAATTTATAAAACATATGTCAACGGGAGTGGCAATCTTGGATACCGTGACAAAGCCATGTAAGGTGAATCAGATCGATCGTTATACCTTCAGTATTATTTTAACCCAGGGGCTCAATCGACAGATTCGACGTATGTGTGAAACTCTTGGGTATCGTGTCGTGAATTTGAAGCGTGTTCGTATAATGAATATCCTCCTTGGAAGATTGAAAACCGGTGACTACAGGAATGTCACGGAACGAGAGATTGCGGATATGAACCAATTGCTTCATAAAGGAACACGATAAATAAGTATATATCCAAAGGAGACATTCGATGTCCCTAAAGAATGATATGCTTATGCAAATGAAACTTGAAAATATGATAAGGAAGGTATGAGCTTGTTATGGATATTAGAAATGAGATAGAGGAATTGAGAAAACAGATACAGTATCATAATGACCGATATTATAATCAGGATGACCCTGAAATCTCGGATTATGAATATGACCGCCTATCCTTAAGACTTAGGAAATTAGAGCAGGAGCATCCTGAATTTGCGGATGCAGATTCCCCGATACAAAAGATTGGAGGCAGTGCCAAGAGAGAAGCAGGGATATTGGTAAAGCATAATATTCCGATGCTTAGCCTACAGGATGTATTTGATAAGGATGAAGTGTACAGCTTTGTGGAAAAGGTACAGAAGGAACGTCCAGGCACCGTATTTGTCGTAGAGAAGAAGATTGATGGTTTATCGGTAGCTCTTCGTTACACTGACGGAGTTCTCACAATGGGTGTAACCAGAGGGGACGGAATTAATCAGGGTGAGGATGTTACTGAGAACGTCAAGATGATTCAAGATGTGAAAGCAAAGCTGAAGGAAGCCGTTCCCTATATAGAGATTCGTGGTGAGGTTCATATGAAGAATGAGGATTTTGAGGCGGTCAATGAACGGCTAGAAGCTGCAGGTAAGAAGCTTTTCGCCAATCCACGTAACTGCTCTGCCGGAACCCTTCGCCAACTTGATCCGAAGGTTGTGAAGGAAAGAAAGCTTTCGCTCTTTGTCTTTAATGTTCAGGAGGCAAGAGGAATCACCTTCCGTAGCCATTCAGAGAGTATGGAATGGCTTAAGAGACAAGGCATCAAGGTTGTAGAGGGCAGTAAGCTATGCAGGACAGCTGATGAAGTGTGGGAAGCGATACAGGCAATTGGTGAAGAACGCGGAAATTTAGCTTATGATATAGATGGGGCTGTTGTAAAGGTAGATAGTCTTGAGGATCGGTCATACTTTGGAGCAACTTCAAAGGTACCTCGTTGGGCGATTGCCTATAAGTATCCACCGGAAGAGAAAGAGACTGTGGTAAAGGATATCCGACTCTCGGTAGGGAGAACCGGTCGTATTACCCCCACTGCGATCTTTGAGCCGGTAAGACTCTGTGGAACCAGTGTGGAGAGGGCGACTCTTCATAATCAGGATCGCATTGATGAATTGGATGTCCGGATCGGTGACACGATTGCTGTTCGTAAGGCTGGGGAGATAATACCTGAGGTTCTTTATGTGAATAAGGCAAAACGACCGGAGGGTACCGTTCCCTTCCGAATCTCTGAAGCCTGTCCCAGCTGTGGTGCGCCAACAATTCGAGATGCCAATACAGCAAAGTGTACTAACATCAATTGTCCGGCGCAGCTTAGCCAGCATATCATTAACTTTGTTGGCCGTAATGCCATGGATATTAAGGGCTTTGGTGAAGCATATATTGAGGTGTTGATTAAGGAAGGGTATCTTAAGGATATCGCTGATATTTATTATCTTAAAAATTATAGGAACGAGCTGATTCAAAAAGGCTTAATTGGTAAAGAGAAGAATACGGATAAGCTCTTGAAAGCAATCGAGGATAGCAAACAAAATGATATCGATCGATTGATAACCGGTCTTGGCATTAAGAACATCGGAAGGCAGGCAGGTTCCGAGCTAAAGAAGCATTTTAAATCTCTTCATGAACTCGTTGAGGCTTCCTATGAAGAGCTTGTTGCGATCAATGATGTCGGTGATATTACGGCTAGATCGATTGTTGAATTTTTCTCCCAGGAAGAGAACCGTAATATTCTAGATCGTCTTGAGAAGGCAGGAATGAATTTTACATCACTATTAGAAGAGGCGAATGAGGACCAGCGATTTGCAGGGATGACTTTTGTCATCACCGGTACACTTCCTTCTATGGGACGCTCTGAGATGGAGGAGCTGGTGAAGCAATATGGAGGGAAGATATCTGGCAGTGTATCGAAGAACACAAGGTATCTGATTGCTGGTGAGAATGCAGGAAGTAAGTTGACGAAAGCACAGGAGCTTGGAATTGATATATTATCAGAAGAGGATGTTCTTAAATTATTAGTATAGAATTAGTTTTGTGTTCCTTATAGGAATAATAGGAATTTTATGGATATTTAAGAGGTTTGTTTATTGATTTATTTTAAAAATCATGATATGATATTTTTTACTATGACAAAATTATGGAAATGGTGATGAAATATGCCTATTAGAATTCAAAGTGATTTACCGGCAAAAAGGGTTCTCGAGGATGAGAACATATTCGTTATGGATGAAACCCGTGCGATGCATCAGGATATTCGACCTCTGCAGATTGCAATCCTCAATCTGATGCCGATCAAAGAGGATACGGAGGTGCAGCTTCTTCGAAGTCTTTCCAATACGCCGTTGCAGGTAGATATTACCTTCTTGACGACAGGAACCTATGTGGGATCGCATACTCCAACCAGTCATTTGGACCAGTTTTATCTCACATTTGATGATGTTAGGGAACGAAGATTTGACGGATTAATTATTACCGGTGCTCCGGTTGAACAGATGGATTTCGAAGAGGTTACTTACTGGGATGAACTGGTTAAAATAATGAAATGGTCAACTACGAATGTGACTTCGACACTTCATATTTGCTGGGGAGCTCAGGCGGGCTTGTATTACCATTATGGGGTTAAGAAAACATCTCTGGATAGTAAGATGTTTGGCATATTCGAGCATAAGGTACTGGAGAGAAAAGTACCTTTCGTCAGGGGGTTTGACGATGTTTTTTATGCACCTCATTCAAGATATACTACAGTAACCAGAGAGAATATTGAGGACTGCAAGGATCTTACGATTCTTGCTGAATCGGAAGAAGCTGGTGTCTTTATTGCTATTGCAAAGGATGGAAAACAAATCTTTGTAATGGGACATCCTGAGTATGACAGAGTATCCTTAGACAAGGAATATAAAAGAGATATAGCAAAGGGCTTAGATATTGCGTTACCTAAAAACTACTATCCGGCTGACCAGCCAGAATTCAGGCCAAATCTTGTCTGGAGAGCCCATGCTAATGCAATGTACACAAACTGGCTGAACTACTACGTCTACCAGGTTACTCCTTATGATTTATAAGGAGCGAGCTGGTAGTAGGCAGAGTTACTCCTTATGATTAATTAGAAGAAAGTTGATAGTTGAAATTGTTACACTTTGAGATTTCTAGGTGAAAGTTGGTATAAATAGAGTAGCTTCATATGTACTATAATCATGTTCGGATGGTTTGGGACGTGATCTAACATTGGAATTCAGTTCATGACAGCAAAATTCCACAAAACACGGGGTTTGGTTGTTAAGTTTGGGGGATGTTTAGTATGAAACTGATCAATGCGCTACAAAATAAGCCGGCAGTTCTTCTTGTATTGATGATCGTTGTTGTGAGTATTTGCATTATTGGTATTGTTGTGGTATTACTTTTTCGATTGGAAAATGAAAAACGGGTAACAAAGGCAGCCATAGAACTAAAAAGAATTACGAATAGTATCCGTGCCGGACTCGTACATTTTACTATAGAAGGAGAGGGTAGGATACTATATGCCAGTAATGGTTTTTATGAATTGTTAGGCTATCAAAAAGCTTCAGCCAAAGCAGAGCATAAACTAACCTTACTCGACTTTATCGATCCAAGAGATGCTCATATACTGGAGGACGTCAAAAATCAGATCAATCAGGATCTGATTCGCTGTGATGTACGGATGGTTACGAGGGATGGTAGTGTGCTGTATTTACTGATGAACGGTAATTGCGTGGTCGGTAAGGACGGGAAGCACACTCTTTCTGTTGTATTTGTTGATATAACAGAACAGAAGAAAATGCAGGAACTTATACTATTGGAGGGAGAACGTTATCGAATCGCAACTGAGCTATCGAAGGATGTTCTGTTCGAATACCACATTAAGAGTGATGTGATGATATTATCGGAAAAGTTCCGTGAATTATTTGGACATAATTCATTGATACAAAATTTTGACCGTGAATGTCATCAGAGACGCAGTAATATTCATCCGAATGACTGGGGAATCTATCTGGAGCTTTGTGAAGAGCTCGCTGAAGGAAAGAATATTATAGAGAAGGAATTCCGTATTAAGGACCGTTTAGGTGAATTTATCTGGTGTCAGATAATGGGCAAGACGATATATGATGATGATAAGGAACCAGTACGCGTTATTGGTAAAGTCGTAAATATTGATACTCAAAAGAGAGAGTTGGAAGCCTTGGAGTATAAAGCAACCAGAGACCCTCTGACTGGTGTATATAATAAAGAGATGACTATAAAAAAGATTGACAAGTTCATCGCTGGCAATAAGGACAGAATGCATATGTTAATGTTTATCGATTTCGATGATTTTAAGCGTATCAATGATACCTATGGACATTTACAGGGAGATAAGGTTCTAATCTATATCATCGGACGCATTAAGGAGATTTTCTCCGAGGGAGAGATTATCGGACGTATCGGTGGAGATGAATTCGTCGTTTTTGTTGGTAATATAACAGATATAGATGAGCTGATGGTAAAAGCCAATCAATTAAAGGATGCTTTAAACACAACCTATCAGTGTGATAATCATAGTATCCCGATCTCGGGAAGTATCGGCGTAGCAACTTACCCAGAAGCCGGTATGCACTATGAGCAGTTAATGGATCGGGCAGATAAAGCATTATATCGGGTGAAGGAGCAGGGCAAGAAGGATTTTATGCTCTATTCTCCCTCCTTTAAGGATTAATGTTAATCGGATTTGATGATGGACAAGCTATCTAAAATCCTTGCGTGAGATCGATTTCGTTATTAACAGAAGACCTAAGCAAATGACGCATAGTAAAAAACAGGAGCCAAGCAGTAAGAGGACTTCGTTTATGTGCGTCATTTTTTTTATGTACTCATAGCTTTCCTTAAATAAAAATCCTGCAAGAGCAATAATCAGGCCGGGTTTTACAATGGTATCATCCATACGGATAGAGAAATGTACATAACGAATTACTGCATAGGTATCTAAACCGGTAATGATGAATTGACCGATCAAGAGCGCAATCAGATAGCCCTTGATACCATAATGGGGGATTAACAGGGCTACTAATATGATTTTACATACGGAACTGATGATAGAATTTACAAAGGTCACATGTGCCTTGCCCAATCCGTTGATGATACTGCCTAAGGTTGTTGTCAGATAGATAAAGGGGCATAGCCAGGCAAGAATCATAAGATAGTTTCCCGCCTGTTCATTGTGAAATATGGTGTTTCCAAGATCATTACCAAAGATTATGAATATACCTGTACTTATAATACCTATGATGACGCTATATTTGATGGCGATAGCCGTGGTCTTATCAATCAAATGATCATTTTGGGTTGCCTGTGCCTCCGAGATGGTAGGGAGGATTAATACAGCTAAAGCGTTGGTTAAAGCGGTTGGGAACATAATAAATGGGATGGACATACCGTTCAGGATACCAAAGGTAGCTAGAGCTTCTTCTGTAGTTAATCCAAATCTTCGAAGCATGGCAGGAATTAAGATAGCCTCTACACTATGAAGGATACTAAGCAGTAGGCGATTCATGGAAATGGGAATACTTAAGGACATAAGATTACGAATAATCTGTGTTCTGCTATCGGGCATAGCTTCAGGATCAGCGCCGAAAGGCAGCATTTCGATCGGTGATTTGCTGATCCACAAGGAAGCAAGATTGTAAATACTGGAGGCAACCTCACCGATGACCAGACCGAACACAGCCAATTGCAAGGTGACCTTCGCCACACCACCACCAGCATACATAGCAATTATGTATACAACAACTACACGCACTACCTGTTCCAGCAATTGAGTAGAAGCCGGAACCCCTGCTTTCTTTAATCCATAGTAGTACCCGTTGATACAGGCTGTTATTCCACAGAAAGGAAAGACGACAGCTAATATCCGAAGAGAGATTATACTTCTGTCTTCCATGAGAAACCTTACTGCGATGAAATTGGCATATTTATAGAGCAGAAGGGACATAATAAATGCCAGAGAAACGGAGATTAATAGGCCGATTCTAAGTATTTTATTAATGTTTTTTGGATTTTTTCTACCCAGCTCTGCAGCAACTAGTCTAGAGATGGAGGTTTGAATACCGGTAGCATAGATGGTGAAGCAGATTGCATAAACAGGGAAAATTAACTGATATATACCTAAAAGCTCGGCGCCCATTGCATTTGATAGAAAGATACGATAAAAAAAGCCTACAAAGCGGGTGATAAAGCCAGCTACTGTAAGAATCAGGGTGCCCTTTACTATGGTGTTCCTTTTGATTTGTCTGGCTTCCTGAGCAGTTATGGTGTTTTTTTTCATAGTGTGATTATCATCCTATTTTGTTCTTTAATGTATATATATTTCGTGAACGGAAAACTTATGTTAGAGCCTTTAACATCTTGACCTTGGATTGATTTATAATTGATAAAAAATTATTGACAAGATTTGTGGATGGTGTTATGCTAATAACCGAGTAAAATAATAGGAATTAAAATAATAGGAATTAAAATAATAGGAATTAAAGTAATAGGAATTAAAGTAATAGGAATTAAAATGATAGGAATTAAAATGATAAGAATTCGTTAATAATATTTATATGAGAACTATGTAATCAAAGTCGGAAAACATATTGACATTAGCTTTTCGCTGTGTATTCTTAGCGTATTACATACCGGAATAAAGCTACCGGAGAATAGGTAAGGTGAGAGACATGAAGCTTTCTACAAAAGGACGATACGGTCTTAGAGCAGTGCTGGATCTCGCAGTCCATGCAGAGGAAGAAACCGTTGCTCTTAGTCAGATTGCCGAACGACAGGGAATATCAATGAACTATCTGGAACAATTGATCGCAAAGCTGAAAAAGGTAGGGATCGTGAAGGGGGTTCGAGGTGCACAGGGTGGCTATATGCTGGCGGTACGCGCAGAGGAGCTATCAGTTGGGGCAATCTTAAGAGCGCTGGAGGGAGATTTGAATCCCGTTGATTGTTCAGAAGTAAATCAAGGCGAAACAATCTGTAGTAACTCAGATTCCTGTGTAACAAAATATGTCTGGAAGCGTATAAGTGATAGTATAAATGAAGCGGTTGACGGTATTATGCTATCGGAGCTTGTCGCTGAAAGCAGGAGAGTACAGAATGGGACAGGTGCTACCGATACAAAAGAAAAACAAACATGTGGTAAATAATATTTAGTTTAGGAGATGACAACATGGATAAGAAGATTTATCTAGATAACGCGGCAACAACCAAAACCAGGCCGGAGGTTGTAGAGACGATGCTTCCCTATTTTACTGATTTATATGGAAATCCATCCAGCGTATATGAATTTGCTACTCAGAATAAGAAAGCAGTAGATGAAGCCAGAGGTATCATTGCACAGGCGCTGGGTGCTGACATCAGTGAGATCTATTTTACCGGAAGCGGTACAGAGGCAGATAACTGGGCACTGAAGGCAGTGGTAGATGCTTACGCGGAGAAGGGTAATCATATTATCACTTCAAAGATAGAACATCACGCGATACTTCATACCTGTGAGTATCTTCAAAAGCATGGTGTAGAAGTAACCTATGTCGATGTAGACGAGAATGGAATTATCAAGCTGGATCAGCTAGAGAAGGCGATCCGTCCGACAACTATTTTAATTTCCGTCATGTTTGCCAATAATGAAATCGGCACGATTCAACCAATTAAGGAAATCGGTGAAATTGCTAAAAAGAACAAAATATTATTCCATACAGACGCCGTACAAGCCTTTGGTCAATTAGAAATCAATGTGAATGATTTAGGAATTGATATGTTGAGTGCCAGTGCACATAAATTAAACGGTCCTAAGGGAATTGGCCTTCTCTATATTAAAAAGGGTGTTAAGATCCGGTCTCTGCTTCATGGTGGTGCACAGGAGAGACAGAGAAGAGCAGGAACAGAAAATGTACCAGGAATCGTTGGTTTTGGAAAAGCGGTTGAAATCGCTATGGCAACAATGAAGGAGCGTACAGAAAAGGAAACGATGCTGCGTAATCTTCTGATGAAGCGTGTTCTAGAGGAGATCCCCTTCGTTCGTGTTAACGGTGACAAGATCAGAAGACTTCCGAATAATGCAAATTTCAGCTTTCAGTTTATCGAGGGTGAATCCTTGCTGATCATGTTGGATATGAATAATATCTGTGGCTCCAGCGGTTCCGCTTGTACCTCTGGTTCTCTAGATCCTTCCCATGTCCTCCTTGCGATCGGCCTTCCTCATGAGATCGCTCATGGCTCACTTCGTTTAACCGTAAACGAGGAAATAACAGAGGAAGAGATTCATTATACAGTTGACAAGGTTAAGGAGATAGTTGAAAAGCTCCGCAAGATGTCTCCTCTGTATGAGGATTTTATGAAGAAAAAACTATAGTGTGAAAATATAAGGCGAGGTTCACACGGATAGAACAATCTTAAAGGTAGGTATATATTTTTTTTGATAAAACACACGATTAATTGGAGGAAAGCATATGTATACAGAGAAGGTAATGGACCATTTTACCAATCCCAGAAATGTAGGTGAAATAGAGAATGCAAGTGGTGTTGGTACTGTCGGTAATGCAAAATGTGGAGATATTATGCGTATCTATCTTGACATAGATGAAGAAGGTATTATTCAGGATGTAAAATTTAAAACCTTCGGTTGTGGAGCTGCGGTTGCTACCAGTAGTATGGCAACGGAGCTTGTAAAAGGCAAGTCAGTGCAGGAGGCTTTACAGATCACGAATAAGGCTGTTATGGAGGCTCTTGATGGTCTTCCGCCGGTTAAGGTGCATTGCTCATTACTGGCAGAGGAAGCAATTCATGCTGCACTATGGGATTATGCTGAGAAGAAGGGTATTGTAATCGAAGGCTTACAGAAGCCGAAGTCTGATATTCATGAGGATGAAGAAGAGATTGAATATTAATTGATCGAATAGAAGGTAGGCAGTGCGAACTTTCTGTTGCCATGAACAAAATATATAACATTGATGAGATGCCTAAGTAGTTGGGCATTTTGTCTGTTTGTCCACCGGATTCAATGGAAGACGCATTCTGATATTCATCAATAATATTTTGATTAACTGAGCTTGGAGGATGGTATGGAAAAGGTTGTTGTAGGAATGTCAGGTGGCGTTGATTCCTCAGTTGCGGCATATCTGTTGCAGAAGCAGGGGTATGATGTAATTGGGGTTACAATGCAGATATGGCAGGATGAGGATGTATGCTCCATGGAGGAAAATGGTGGCTGCTGTGGCCTCAGTGCTGTAGAGGATGCAAGACGAGTTGCTTCTGTTCTGGACATCCCCTATTATGTTATGAATTTTAAACGGGAGTTTAAGGAAAATGTAATCGATTATTTTGTCGGTGAATATCTTCAGGCCAGAACTCCCAACCCCTGCATTGCCTGCAATCGTTATGTTAAGTGGGAGTCATTGCTGAAGCGCTCCTTAGATATCGGAGCTACCTATATTGCAACCGGTCACTATGCCAGCATCGAAAAGCTGCCAAATGGAAGATATACAATTAAGAAATCCGTAACGCAAGCGAAGGATCAGACCTATGCTCTTTATAATCTGACTCAGCATCAGCTTTCTCACACATTGATGCCGGTAGGAGCCTATGTGAAGGATGAGATTCGCGAGATTGCTAGAGATCGAAAGCTTCCCATTGCTAATAAGCCGGATAGTCAGGAGATCTGTTTCGTCCCCGATAATGATTATGCAGGCTTTATTACGGATTATTTGGAGGAGAAGAAGAGAAAGGCTGTCAAAGAAGGTGAGAATGTACCGCTGAATAAATTCACCGGAATGACACCGGGTAATTATATCAATACCGCAGGTGAGATCATCGGAAGACATCGTGGATTAATTCATTATACCGTCGGACAGAGAAAAGGTCTTGGAATTGCTATGGGGCAGCCGATCTTTGTGGTGGAGTTAAAACCGGAGACCAATGAGGTGGTTCTTGGGAATGCCAATGAAGTGTTTTCTGATCGTTTGACTGCAAATCGCTTAAACTTTATGTCTATCGAGGATCTAGAGGGTGAGCTTGTCGTAGAGGCGAAGATCAGATATAGTCATAAGGGAGCCCGTTGTACAATTAAGAGGACCGGACCGGATGAGGTACTATGTCTATTCGATGAACCTCAGAGAGCAATTACGCCTGGACAAGCAGTCGTATTCTATCAGGGTGATTATGTGGTAGGTGGCGGTACAATCATGCGTTAAGCCCATAAATAAATATTATGAGGATGCTTAACATGGTGCGTCATTGACCCGCTTGAAGACATTGCAATCCCTCTATTGTAATATAACAAGATACATTATGAATTTACTCATTCAATTCACTACTCATAAATAGGAGGACGGTTTGATATCTCTGGTATCAAGCCGTCCTCTGTCTTCATCATATTCTAATATCTCCAATTGTTATGGGGTAGTACATTATATAACTTATAGCTCTTGATGATGATGTCACTTATAGTTTCTCGAATATCGGTTTTCCCTGTACAAAGGTAGCATAATAGGTATATCCCAGGTCCTTAAGTAGCTCGGGTACTAAATTAAAGTCATAGCATAGATGCTCCGGTTTATGTGCATCGGAACCAATGGTTATGATTTCACCACCCAGCTCCAGGTAACGCTTCAGAATCTCTGTCTTCGGATGGGGATAACCCAGTCCGTATTTAAATCCGGCGGTATTCACCTCAATACCCTTACCACAGTTGATAATGGTTGTAAGAACTTCATCCAACAGGTCGGCGTAGTCAAGATAGGAATAATCCGCTTTCTTCCCGTCACTGGTCGGGGCATATCTTATAATATAATCCAGATGGCCATAGATATTGAAATAATCTTTGAAAAGCTTGCAGTTATCTATGTGGGACTGGAAGTAAGCTCTTAACCCTTCGTCCTTTGTTCTGTGTTCCCAGAACACAGGAAAGTAAGGATCTACATCGTCAAGGACATGAGTGGAACCGATAGCAAAATCAAAGGAGTATTTGCTATGCAGGAATTCATAATATTCCTTCACCGCAGGCCGCGGCTGGAGCCCTAGCTCAATACCGGTCAATATCTCTATTTGCTTTGAATATTGCTCCTTTAATTTCTGTAATTTTGGGACATATTCCTCTGGATCGAAGACGAAGCTGATATCATTCTGATGAGGGTAATCATAATCCATATGGTCTGTAAAGCAAATCTTTTTCAAACCCAATTGTATCGCTCGTTCAATCATCTGCTCCATGGGTGCCTGTGAATCCCCGGAGAAGTCGGAGTGAACATGGTAATCTGCTATAATCATTTAATTCTCCTTGTCAGTGAGTTTGAATATAATACACTTCGATTGTATCCAAACTGATTTTTAAAGTTCATTTATATAGAGTCTGTAAGGTTCATTCAATAATACTAGTTTCATAAAAAGTCTACCAGGAGCTATAGCCCTCTTGATTATAACTGCTGAATTCCTGTAATATCCGTAGTGGCAATCATGGAATAATTCGTATAGTACACAACGAAGCCCGGTTTTCCGCCACCGGGTTTCTTAACGTTCTTCTTAAGGGTATAATCAATCTCTACCTTATCTGCTTCTCGGGAGCCGGAATAGTAAGCAGCCAGTCTGGCAGCTTCCTCATAGGTCCGATCAGGAAGCTCACTGCCTCCTGCTTTGACAATGACATGAGAACCGGCCTGCTTCTTGGCATGGAACCACCAGTCACCGCCTTCTGCAAATTGGAAGGTTAATTCGTCGTTCTGATAATTATTCTTTCCGACATAGATATGATAGCCATCGGAGGAGAGGTAGTGAAGAGGCTTACTCTTATTTCCTGCTTTCTTTGCATTCACCTTCTTCTCCAGCTTCTTGCTGCCACTGGTGAAACGGCGTCTGATATAGCCATACTCAGTAAGCTCGTGTTTTAGGGCGGTCAGATCATCCTCCTCCGTAGCGATATCAAGTGAAGTCTTAATTGATTCTAAGTGCGTAAGCTCCTCCTGGGTATCGGAGATCTGGGTCGTAAGTGCATCAAAAGTACGTTTTAATTTATTATACTTCTCAAAATACTGCTTTGCATTCTCCATAGGTGTAATGGTAGGATCCAGCGGGATACTGATCTCCTGATTGTCATAATAATTAATGGTATTCAGTACCTTAGCACCCGGTTCCAGGCCATAACCATAAGTGTTGATCAGTTCTCCGTAGACCTTGAACTTGTCTCTCTTCTCCGTATCCTTAAGCTGCTTCAACTGAAGGTCATATTTCTTGCCTGCACGCTCGATCGCGTTTGTTACAACCTTCCGGAGATCAGCAGACTTCTGGCGGATACGAGCGACTGAATTCTTTGTAGAATAGAACGCTTCCAGCAGTACGGAGATACTAGGGAAGGATTGTACCTCGTAATTGGCATAGCAGGTCAGCTCCAAACTGGAGAACTCGACTGGAATTCCATCCTTCGATACAATATTCGGCGTAAAATCAGCCTTCTTCACATCCTCTATTAATCGTTCAAAATTCTTATATAGATGTAATCCGGCCGCTTCACTGAGCGATTCGGTAAAATCGCCGGCGTCAATAGAAGCTCGGCAGCAGATCTCATTCGCTATTAAAGGGCTAATTCCGGTCAGATTACTATAGAGTGCTTTGGCGATCGGCATGGATTTACCGAGAATTATGTTGCGAAAGCTCTCGTAATCAACGGTCAGCGGATTCAGCTTCTCGGTAGTAGCGGGAATGAAATAATCCCTGCCGGGTAGGACCTCACGAACAGAGCTGACAAATTGATTAATACGCTTAATGCTATCCAGGATAACCATATTATCATCACAAAAAATAATATTGCTATGTTTACCCATTAACTCGATAATAAGATACTTAATGCATAAATCGCCCATTTCATTCAGATGCTCCAGTTTGAAATTAACAATTCTCTCAAAACCGGGCTGTGTAATATCAAGGATTCGGGCACCGTTCAGATGCTTACGAAGCAGCATACAGAAGTTGGGTGCAGTCATAGGACTGGGCTTGTTTTTCTCGGTCAGGTAGATAAGAGGAAGACCGGCTCCTGCAGAAAGGAAAAGCCGACACTGCCCATGTTCACCGCCCTTGATTGTAAGGATTAATTCATCCTTTTCTGGTTGAGCTATCTTATTGATTCTGCCTCCCAGCAGGTTTTTACGTAATTCATCTATAATATTTGCAATAACAACACCATCAAATGCCATAATCAATTATACTCCTTTGCGATAGGAATGTAGTCAGGGGAGTCATTCCGATAATCAAGAATTATATCATATGGAAGCAAAAAAGAATACAGTTTTCTGGAAATACGCCAAACTCATTCCAAGTAGCTCTTACTTTATAGCATCAGTATTAACTGCAATTATGAATAGAATTCCATTTTATGTGAAAGTATATGAAATGAGAAGTTATTATAACTGAGAGATATAGATATTATGAAAATATATGATAAGAAAATAACGAAACAATATCAATATTCTATTGCATTAAAGTGAAAAAGTGTTTATAATAAAAAAAGCAAATACAAAGGCGCATTTGTTTATTTTTATGCGCCTTTTTTTCATGACTAAAGAAAGTTCGCAAGGCCTACTTTCTTATGTTGGTATCGGAGAGCTCTTAATCGTGCTTTTTCATAATATGAGGCGTAATATTAACACAGGTTATCGCCCGGTTGTATTGCCAAGCAACCAACAAGAGGAGTTGATATATCAATTCACTTGTCATGAATAAAAATTTTAATCAAAGGAGATTAAAAAATGGGATACGTTGATGAAGTAATTGAATTAGTAGTTAAGAAGAACCCCGCAGAACCTGAGTTTCATCAGGCGGTGAAAGAAGTTTTAGAATCTTTACGTGCAGTAGTTGATGCGAACGAAGAGAAATTCAGAAGAGAAGGTCTTCTTGAGAGACTGGTAGAGCCTGACAGACAGATTAAATTTAAAGTACCGTGGGTAGATGACAGTGGCAAGGTTCAGGTTAACACCGGCTATCGCGTACAATTTAATAACAGCATTGGACCTTACAAGGGCGGCTTACGTTTACACCCTTCTGTTAACCTTGGTATTATCAAATTCTTAGGCTTTGAGCAAATATTCAAGAATTCATTGACCGGACTTCCCATCGGTGGTGGTAAGGGTGGCTCTGATTTCGATCCTAAGGGTAAATCGGATAGAGAGGTGTTAGCATTCTGTACCAGCTTCATCACGGAACTTTATAAATATATTGGTGCTGATGTTGACGTTCCTGCCGGTGACATCGGTACAGGCGGTAGAGAAATCGGTTATATGTATGGACAATTTAAGAAGATTACCGGATCATATGAAGGAGTATTAACCGGCAAGGGGTTAACCTACGGTGGTTCCTTAGCTAGAACAGAGGCTACCGGTTATGGTTTATTATACTTAGTAGAAGAAATGTTAAAGTGTAATGGCAAGGATATCAACGGTAAGGTTTGTACCGTATCTGGTTCCGGTAACGTTGCGATCTATGCAATTCAGAAGGCTCATCAGTTAGGTGCGAAATGTGTAACCTGTAGCGATTCCAATGGATGGATATATGATCCGGAAGGCATTGATGTTGCTGCACTTCAGGAGATCAAAGAGGTTAAACGTGCAAGACTGACCGAATATAAGAATTACAGACCGAATTCTGAATATCACGAGGGTAGAGGCGTATGGTCTGTGAAGTGTGATATTGCACTTCCTTGTGCGACTCAGAACGAGCTTCTTATCGAAGATGCAAAGGCACTTGTTGCAAATGGCTGCATAGCTGTAGCAGAAGGTGCCAACATGCCTACAACCCTAGAAGCTACAGAGTACCTAATTGCTAATAAGGTATATTTTGCGCCCGGTAAGGCTGCTAACGCAGGTGGTGTTGCTACCTCTGCATTAGAGATGACTCAAAACAGCGAGAGATTAAGCTGGACCTTCGAAGAAGTAGATGCTAAGCTGAAGCAAATCATGGTTAACATCTTCCATAACATGGATACTGCTGCTAAGAAGTATAACGCAGAAGGGAATTATGTAGTAGGTGCTAATATTGCAGGCTTCGAAAAGGTTGCAACTGCAATGATGGCTCAGGGGATTTGGTAAACTAGTGTAAAAAAATGATGCGGTAAATGAGTTGTAAAATTTCTTAATCCAAATAGTAAGCTGTTATAGACAATATACTTAGAGATAAGTGTAGAATCTATAGCAGCTTTTTGATTCATGACTTTTGCGAAGTGCCTTCTATTGTCATCATATTAGTTCTATGCAAAGTGTGCCTTCTGTTGTTTATGATATTAGGACGTTTGCAAGGCGTGCTTTCTATTTTTTGCCACATATTTCAAAAAACCTATTTCGAAGCTAAATCTCCATAATATCTCCACAACTTATTGCTATCATAAGTAGTGTGAATCATAAAGCGATTTACACTGAAAGAAGCTACGAAGTCAGAGCAGTGGTCGAACTCCTTATTCTTCTGGGTTCCCTGCTTCATCGAAGATGGAAGATACAGGTTTCGTAATAAGAGAATATCATCTCGATTAGTAGGGGTTGAGGGAATGGGTGTTATCAAAAACATATAAAAGGAGGAGACATATGTCTTCGAATATGATAACGAAAACGTTACTAATACGAAATATGACCTGCATCAATTGTGAGAACATTATTGAACGGGAGCTGTCACCGGTAATCGGGATAGAGCGGGTGAAGGCAAGCTACTCGACAGGTACAGTAACAATAACCTATAATCAAAACCTTATTGAACTGGAAGAAATCGTGAAAATATTAGAAAAGTCAGATTATTTTGTCAAACAAGAGGAAGCCTTGGAAAGGGCTACAGAGAAGCAGGCTTCTGGTAAGACGGGAGGCAAAACGGCAAGGATCGAAAAGACAGATTATACGGATATTATTGCAGTTCTGATCATTATGTTTGCTGTCTATATGATGGCGAACCGCTTTGGCTTATTAAATATCTTTAATGCCTTTCCGGTTGCAAAAGAAGGTATGGGCTACGGAATGCTATTTGTGATCGGTGTATTAACCTCTGTACATTGTGTTGCTATGTGTGGTGGTATCTGTCTCTCCCAGTGTGTACCGAAAAATCAGCCGAAGAATAATAGAACCAGCCGCTTAGAGACAATCCAGCCGAGCCTCCTTTATAATCTCGGAAGAGTAACTTCCTATACGGTCATTGGCGGAGTTGTCGGAGCAATCGGATCCGTCATAAGCTTCTCTGGAACAATGAAGGGTTTTGTGCAGCTCGTTGCCGGTATATTTATGGTAATCATGGGACTTAACATGCTGAATATCTTCCCTGGACTTCGTAAATTTAATCCAAGAATGCCTAAGATATTCGCAAAAAAGATCCATGCAAAACGCCTTGGCAGCAGTCCTTTGTATATAGGAATTCTTAACGGATTAATGCCTTGCGGACCACTTCAAGCGATGCAGCTTTATGCACTGTCTACCGGAAGTCCAGTAAAGGGTGCGATTGCAATGTTCTTATTCAGTGTAGGAACATTTCCTCTCATGTTCCTCTTTGGAGCACTCAGTTCTCTGATGAATAAAAAGTTCTCTGGTAAGCTGATTAAGGTCAGTGCTGTATTAGTAGTAGTACTTGGTATGTTTATGTTCGGTAATGGTATCAGCTTATCCGGCATTAATTTTCAACCCCGCTCCATGTTTTCTGGTCAAGAACAGTCAGGAGACGGTAATATAGCTATCATTGAAGATGGTGTTCAGGTTGTTACCACCGGGTTAGCCTCTGGACGCTATGAACCAATTATTGTTCAGAAGGGCATTCCTGTGAAATGGATCATTCAGGCAGAGGAGGGGGATATCAATGGATGCAATAACAGTATTATGGTTCCGAAGCTTGGACTCAAAAAAGATCTGACTGGCGGCGATAATGTGATAGAATTCACCGCAGAAGAAAGTGGTGTAATTCCTTATAGCTGTTGGATGGGTATGATACGTAGCAAGATTACGGTAGTGGATGAGATCAGTAATTAGCAGAAAAAATTTTATAAGACGAAAGGAAAAAGATTATGAATCAGAATAATGGCTTTAATCTAAAAAGACTTACATTTATAGCAATTGTTGCGATTGTAGCAATAGCAGCCACATATGGCTTCGATACAATCAAAGGAAATAAGGAGTCTTCTAATGACGGTAAAACAAAAGAAGTAGTAAAGGATAGCGACATTGTAATTCCGGTTAAGGATATAACCGATACCGCGACCTTTTATCCCGCCAATATTAACGGAATAGATTTAGAGGTGATAGCGGTAAAGGCTCCCGATGGGACGATCCGAACCGCCTTTAATACCTGCCAGATTTGTTATAGCTCCGGTAAAGGCTACTACGAGCAGGAAGGTGATACCTTGATTTGCCAAAACTGCGGAAATCACTTTGGAATGGGAGATGTTGAAGTTGCAAAGGGTGGCTGTAATCCGGTTCCGATCACAAGCGAATATAAAAAAGTCGATGCAGATACAATAACCATATCAAAGGATTTTCTCACAGAGGCAACTGTAATTTTTGATCATTGGAAAAATGGGGGAAAATGAAAGATAAAAAATGAGGAAGGGGTGTGAGAATATATTATGAGCAAGGAAACAATTAAGATTGGAGGCATGACTTGCGCTGCCTGCTCTCAGAGAGTTGAGAAAGCAATTGCAAAATTGGAGGGTATCAGTAAGGTCTCTGTGAATCTTGCGACAGAGAAGGCTACCCTTGAATATGATCCTCAGATAATTCGTTTATCTTCAGTAAAAGACTGTATCGTGAATACAGGCTATCAGGTTCTGGCAGATAAGAATTCTGTGGATGAGGATAGAGTACGTAAACAAAAGGAAATTAAAACCTTATGGACGAAATTCATTATTGCAATAACCTTCGGTATCCCGTTATTATATTTTGCAATGGTTCCAATGGTATCCTGGTGGCCATTTCCTATTCCCAGAGGGTTAAACCCCATGCTTTATCCGCTAAGGTTCGCTCTGTTGCAAATTGTTTTAGTGACTCCGATTATTATAGCAGGTTATCGTTTCTATACCGTTGGTTTTAAAGCTCTTATACAAAGAAGTCCGAATATGGACTCCTTAGTGGCCATCGGTACTACAGCGGCTATCCTATTTAGTCTTTACAATACTTATCAAATAATACAAGGTAACTTTGGTGCAGTTGAAGGTCTATATTATGAAACAGCCGGAGTGATCATTGCTTTGATCCTTCTCGGTAAGTCCTTAGAGGCGGTATCAAAAGGAAAGACCTCGGAAGCGATAAAAAAGCTCATGGGATTAGCGCCTAAGACAGCCACAGTAATCACGAATGGTAGGGAAATGGAACTTCCGATTGAGGATGTTGAAATCGATGATATTCTTCTGGTAAGACCGGGCGAAAAAATTCCCGTGGATGGTGTTGTATTAGAGGGTAATACGAGTATTGATGAGGCTATGTTGACCGGCGAGAGTATGCCGGTGGATAAAAAGGTCGGAGACAAGGTATTTGCTGCCAGCATAAATAAGAACGGTATGATTAAATTCCAGGCGACTAAGGTGGGTTCAGATACCGCCTTAGCACAGATTATCAAGCTGGTAGAGGATGCACAGGGTTCCAAGGCTCCGATTGCTCAGATGGCAGATATCGTATCCGGTTACTTTGTACCGGTGGTTTGCGCCATTGCTCTCGTTGCATTCCTCGCATGGTTCCTAACCGGTCAGTCTCTCGCATTCTCCTTAACCATATTTATCTCAGTACTGGTAATTGCCTGTCCCTGTGCGCTGGGACTTGCTACACCGACCGCGATTATGGTGGGAACCGGTAAGGGTGCTGAGAACGGTATTCTAATCAAAGGTGGAGAGGCCTTAGAGACAGCCCATAAGATCACTACCATCGTATTTGATAAGACAGGTACCATTACAGAAGGGAAACCAGAAGTGACGGATATAATAACTGTCGGTAATATAGAGAAAGAACAATTACTTCGCATTGCAGCTTCCGGGGAGAAAGGTTCTGAGCATCCTCTGGGTGAGGCGATTGTAAGAGGAGCCGGAAAGGACAATTTGGAACTTCTGCCAGTAGAAGCCTTTGAAGCAATCCCGGGCCAGGGTATCGAGGTTACGATTGATCATGTAAAGGTATTGATCGGTAATAAGAAGTTGATGGAGGATAGAAGGATATCCCTTAGTGTACTTAACGATAAGTCAGACCTGCTTGCAAGGGAAGGAAAGACTCCCATGTATGTTGCAATGGATGGTAGTCTGTCTGGAATTATTGCTGTTGCTGACGTCGTGAAGGAAAGCAGTGCCAAGGCAATCAAGAAGCTGCAAAGTATGGGAATCGAAGTAGCCATGATTACAGGTGATAATCGAAAGACAGCAGAAGCGATTGCGAAGCAGGTAGGAATTGACCGAGTCCTTGCGGAGGTTCTGCCCCAGGATAAATCAAATGAGGTTAAAAAGCTACAGGCAGAAGGCAAGAAGGTATGTATGGTTGGTGATGGTATCAATGATGCTCCTGCATTAGTTCAGGCAGATATCGGTATCGCCATCGGATCAGGAACAGATGTAGCGATGGAATCAGCTGATATCGTATTAATGAGAAGTGATCTGATGGATGTGCCTACGGCAATCCATTTGAGTAAGAGTACCATAAGGAATATCAAGCAGAACCTGTTCTGGGCCTTTGGCTATAATGTCGCAGGTATTCCGATTGCAGCAGGTCTCCTGCATCTGTTTGGCGGCCCCCTACTTAATCCAATCTTTGCTGCAGCAGCAATGGCCTTCAGTTCGGTTTCAGTAGTATCTAATGCACTCAGATTAAAAGGCTTTAAAGCCTATAAATAATAAGAGTAAGCAGCGTGAAAGAAATACGCTTTCACTCAGAAAGAGCTCCAACATGAATTCCAGTGGAAATTCATATTAGACTTCTTACAAGACTGATTGAATAGCGCAGAGTGCTATAATGGAGGTTATTATGAAGAAGAGATTAATTTTAAGTCTATTGATATGTATTGTATTGTTTGGGATTACAGCATGTGGTAAGCTGGATGTAATAGGAGATCAGTCGGAAAAATCCTTTGAAGCAGTAGTGATCGCAATGCAGGAAGATATTACAGCAGATGATACCTTTGGTGGTTGGTCCTTAAAGTCTCCTGACGGGGAAGCACGTTTCGTCTGGACAAAGGATTTTAGTAATACGACAACCGATGCAATGCTGGAGTTAGATGCACAGCCCTTTATCGATGCCGGATTAGATATTAGTAAGCTGCCACAGGAGATGATATCCGGTGATAAGATTATTGTAGGAACAGACTTTGGTGATGAGAAGGTTACTTATGCAGGTGATGCATCTCCCCTGGATTCTTACAAGAAGCTGGTCAAGAATTACCGTGACAGTGTCACCTATCACACAGCACTCGATCATTATGGTGTTGCCCTTGGTAACGGTAATATGTTTGAGTGGGCCAAGGATATGAAGACCAATGATAAAGACATCGTATTCGTGCTAAACCCTCAGCCCTTCCTTGATGCCGGAGTGGATCCGACCAAATTAAAGACATGGGTATTGGCGAAAGTTGAGACCATGGATGAAAAAGGGAATGATATTGAGGTAGATAAGTTATTAAAACCTTTTGATGTGGAGAGTTAAACCTGATGAATCGCTTTGTCAAGAAGATATTAGTAGTTGAAGATGAAGAGAAAATAGCAGCTGTAGTAAAGTCCTTTCTGGAAAGTAAGGACTTTACAGTGCTTGTTGCGGAAAATGGTAAAAGAGCTCTGGAGATTTTTGAAAGGGAAAGTGTCGGGCTGGTGCTGCTTGATCTGATGCTACCGGAGCTAACAGGGGAAGAGGTATGCAAAGCCCTAAGGAAGAAATCAAAGATACCGATTATCATGCTGACAGCGAAGTCAGATGAGGCCGATATGCTGCAAGGCTTGGGGATCGGTGCGGATGATTATATTACAAAGCCCTTTAGCTTAAAGACACTGTATGCAAGAATGGAGGCAGTACTTCGAAGATCTGCGGATGATATCTCCGGATTGCTGTCCAAAAGAACCTACAATAACGGTGACCTTATCATTGATTATGGAAGCTATTCTGTGACGAAAGCTAGAGAGGAGATAAAGCTTACGCCTAACGAATTTAAGCTGTTAGCGGCCTTAGCCAGATATCCGAATAAAGTATTTACTAGAGAAGAACTGATTGCCACTGCTTATGGCGATGAGTTTGAAGGCTATGACAGAACGATTGATAGTCATATTAAGAACCTAAGACAAAAAGTTGAGGATGATCCAAAGCTTCCTTGTTATGTCAAAACAATTCATGGAGTGGGTTACAAATTTGGAGGTGAGTAATTGAGGCATAGCCTAAAATCAAGACTGTCCCTGACGATATTGATCATTGTATTAATCACCATTGCCATCATTAGCTTTACCTCGAACCTTTTAATCAATCGACAATTTACTAATTATATCAGTAAGCAGCAGGAACTAAAGACACAGATTATCACCTCCAGTATCAGCCAGCAGTATTCTGTGCTTACGAATCAATGGAATATGGATTATGTCCATGCTATCGGTATGTTTTCCCTGTACGAGGGTTACATAATTAAGGTTTATGATCAGCGGGGAGAGATACTTTGGGATGCACAGTCACATGATATGAATCTTTGTAATCAGATTATGGATGATATCTCAGAACGCATGAGAATAGAGTATCCTCAGATTGATGGAGACTTCACCTTGGTTTCTCATAAGCTGGAGCAAGCTGGATCACAAATCGGAAGTGTCAGTATCAGCTATTTTGGACCGTTCTTTTTGAATGAAAACGAATTTCATTTTTTGCATTCCTTGAATATCATACTGATTAGTGTTGGCGTCATATCTCTTGTGGTATCCTTGTTGGTAGGACATTTATTGGCAAAACGCATCAGTCGGCCAATCCTAAAGACCGTGGAGATCACGAAAGAGATATCAGATGGAAAATATGAGGTACGACTGGAAGAACAGAGTGATACGGTAGAGCTACACTTATTAATAACCTCGATCAATCATCTGGCTGAATCACTTGAGACACTGGAGAAGCTACGTAAGCAGTTGACTGAGGATGTGGCACACGAGCTGCGGACACCGATTACCATACTGCAATCCTACCTGGAGGCTATGACCGAGGGGATCTGGGATGCTTCTCAGGAGAGACTTCATAGCTGCTATGATGAGGTAGTACGCATCGAAAAGCTCGTCGGAGACTTAGAGAACCTGGCAAAGCTTGAGAAGGATAATCTGAAATTAGATAAACAGCCGATGGATCTTCGAGCTGCTATCGAACAGGTCGTTAGTACCTTTGAAGCAGAAAGCATGAATAAGAAGCTATCCATTGAGATTAAGGGAACGAATACGTTACTTTTCGCAGATCATAGCAGAATGAAGCAAGTAATTGTGAATCTACTTAGTAATGCAATTAAGTATTCGAAAGAAGGCTGTAGCATTTCCTTTGAAATCTTTGAGCATAATGAATCTTGCGGCTTCTCTATCCAAGATAACGGGATCGGAATATCGAAGGAAGAGCTTCCTTATATCTTTGAGCGCTTTTACCGGGCCGATAAATCACGTAATCGAACCACCGGGGGAAGCGGAATAGGACTGACAATTGTTAAGTCAATCATTCAGGCGCACGGAGGTAAGATCTCTGTAGAGAGTGAATTAGAGAAAGGAAGTACATTTACCGTATCATTGCCTAACAGAAGAAACCTCCAAACCGAGATATAAAACTCTTGGTTTGGAGGTTTTTGAGGATTTTTAAATTAATAGGAAGAAAAAATATATCATCAAATCAGTGGTTCATATTGAACATTATCTATATGTCAGCTATAATAATCACATAGATAGTTATCGATGCAATATGATCATTGAGGAGAGATTATTATGAGTGAAGCGAAGCAGACGACAGGTATAGGATTTTTTTCTAAGTACTTAACAATTTGGGTTGCGTTATGTATGGTGATTGGTGTTTTGATCGGTCGATTCTTACCTGTAATTCCGGACTTTTTTGATCAGTTTGAGTATGCGAATGTCTCTATACCGACAGCAGTACTCATCTGGATCATGATTTATCCGATGATGATGAAGGTAGACTTCCAAAGCGTCAAAAATGTGCGTAAGAATCCGAAGGGTCTTTATATAACCTGGATAACAAATTGGCTGATTAAGCCTTTTACTATGTATGGCTTAGCAGTCTTATTCTTTTATGTAATATTTAAGAACTTAATACCGGCTGGCCTTGCAAAAGAGTATCTGGCAGGAGCGGTGCTTCTGGGTGCAGCACCCTGTACTGCCATGGTATTTGTATGGAGTCAGCTGACTAAGGGTAATCCGGCATATACGGTCGTTCAGGTAGCAACCAATGACTTAATCATTCTGGTTGCATTTATCCCAATCGTTAAATTTCTATTAGGTGTCAGTGAGGTATCCGTACCTTGGGATACTTTAGTATTATCCGTTGTTCTATTTGTAGTAATCCCTTTGGCCGGCGGAGTTCTTACCAGAATACTTATGGTGAATAAGAAGGGACTGGAATACTTTGAAAAAACCTTTCTACCGAAGTTTGATAATATCACTATGGTAGGCTTGTTGCTAATGCTGGTGCTTTTATTCTCCTTCCAGGGAGAAGTGATCCTTGATAACCCCTTACATATTTTGTTGATTGCAGTGCCACTCACAATACAGACATTTCTAATCTTCTTTGTGGCATATTTTCCAGCTAAGCTGCTTAAGCTTCCTCATGACATTGCAGCTCCAGCCGGAATGATTGGTGCCTCGAATTTCTTTGAGCTTGCTGTTGCAGTAGCCATTGCATTGTTTGGTATGGAATCACCGGCAGCACTTGCAACAACCGTCGGAGTATTGACGGAAGTTCCGATCATGCTGATCCTAGTTAAAATAGCAAATAGAACGACGAGATGGTTTCCTGCATAATCGTAAATAAGCTGTGCAATAAACGGATATATTTGATGGAAGGAGGCTGTTATGGAAGAGAACAATAAAATTATTATCGATCATAAGCCGAAGGTAGCCTTTGTCTGTGTTCATAATTCCTGTAGAAGCCAGATGGCAGAAGCTCTTGGTAAGTTCTTAGCAGGCGATGTATTTGACAGCTATTCCGCCGGTACTGAGTTGAAGGACCATATTAATCCGGATGCAATCAGACTGATGAAGGAGATCTACGGAATTGATATGGAACTGACTCAGCGTAATAAATTGATAGAAGCAATTCCCAGCCCGGATATCGTAATCACGATGGGGTGTAATGTAAACTGTCCCATACTGCCCTGTAAGTACCGCGAGGACTGGGGGCTTAGGGATCCCTCCGGCAAAAGCGATGAGGAATTTAAGAATGTCATACGGATTATTGAAGAGAAGGTCTTGGAATTAAAGGATCGGATACAAGTGAAGAATTAGTGATTTGCATACACTATCAAAGGTTAGAGAATAACTGACATTTGATAGTGTTTTTTTTGTTCTGTATATCAGCGGTGAAATTTAATGTGACCTTAATGAATGATTATCGTCTTAGGATTATAATGTGATTATATGCTGTAGTACTTTCATATAAAAATTGAAGTGTTTCAGTGTTCAAACTCGTTATATAAGGTGAAGAGAAGTATAATAATAAAATCTAAGCATGACAAAGTACAAAATAATCTCAAAAAATTCCAAAAATAATTATTGACATATAATATTATACGGTGTATAGTATTATCAAATCAACAATATTATTTTCTTTGGAAAAACTCAGAAAGGAGTTGAGACTATGGTATTTAATACCGGTTCAGCGCTTCTCGATGCGATTGTACTTGCAGCTATTTCTCAGGAACCGGAAGGAACCTATGGGTACAAAATTACACAGGATGTAAGGCAAGCCATCGAGGTATCAGAATCAACCTTATACCCAGTTCTAAGAAGGCTTCAGAAAGAAGATTGCTTAGAAGTATATGATCAGGAATTCGGAGGAAGAAATCGAAGATATTACAAAATCACCGACAAGGGTATGGCACAACTTAAGTTATATAAAGACGAGTGGGAGTCTTATTATAAGAAAATAAATATTATTTTTGAAGGAGTGAAATAGATGACAAAGCTAGAATTCATGAACGAACTCGAAAGCTTATTGTTGGATATCCCTTT
>JAEZKA010000022.1 GCA_023436225.1 Bacillota bacterium | reverse complement strand
TTCTCAAGTCCTCTTCGTTAATCTCTATTCCTGTATCCTCTTCAATATCCGGCATAACATCACAAGACACAAAAGAAGTTTGCCGTTTTCCGGCCGCATTGAAGGGAGAAATACGGACTAATCTATGCACTCCTCGTTCCGACTTCAGATAACCGTAGGCATTTTCTCCTCTAATCTCCAAGGTTACGGATTTCAGACCTGCCTCTTCACCCTCAAGGAAATCAATCATCTCATACGCAAAGCCCTTCTTATCAGCCCATCTCTGGTACATACGACACAACATACTCGCCCAGTCACAGCTTTCTGTTCCTCCTGCTCCGGCATGTAGTGTAATGATCGCATTATACTTATCATAGTCCCCGGATAGAAGCGTCCGAAGCTTAAGTTCCTCCAGATCCTTAACAAAGAGATTCATAGCTTCCTCTATCTCCGGAAGCAAGCTTAAATCATTCTCTTCATAACCCATTTGTATTAAGGTCTGAACATCCTCAAAATCTCTCTTAAGATGGTTATATTCCTCAATTGTATCCTTGAGATTCTTCAATTCCTTCATATAACCCTGCGCTTTGTCATTATTATCCCAAAACCCGGGTTCTTCCATGGTTTGTTCAATTTCTTCCACTCTTAGGCTCTTATTAGCCAGGTCAAAGTGAATCCCCCACTTCAATCAATGGCTTATCGTAAGTACTTAATGTATATTTATACTGATCTAACTCAACCACTAAATCACCTCTTTACTGTATTATATATTACTATTTATAAAATCTCAACATATTTTGCATATAAATGCAACATTTCTTCATTTGCTACAAATTAAATAAATAAGAAAGGTTAAATCATGATAAAAATCACTATATAAAAATTATGCTACAAGAATATACGATTATCATAAACCAGAAGAGGCATGTTATACGAGCTTCTCCACTTTGCGTGCTCACTCGCATATAAGCAAGCTTGCTTATGCTCACTTTGCCTACGCATAAACAATAGAAAGCAGGCTTCGCGCCTTTCTATTGTCATGAATTCGAATACAAGTGAATTAGCGAGCTAATTCACTTGTAAGTTATACCCATGAGGCTGTTCAGATACTTATATGTTAGCATAAGCAAATAATAATATTATTCTCATCGAAACGGCCTCTTGCTATTTATTTAATTCTTTATGAATTTCTACCACAGCAGTGTTTGTATTTTCTACCACTTCCACAAGGGCAGGGATCATTCGGCTGAACCTTCTTGGCAGAACGCTTAACCGGTGCATTTGCCACTGTATCATCGCGGTTCGTTCCGGTTACCTTCGCAACCTGCTCTCTCTCTACCTTCTGTTCAATACGAACATGCAGCAGAGCCTTGATGGTATCCTCACGAATGGCAGAGGTCATGGCGTCAAACATCTCAAAGCCTTGGAACTTATATTCTACGATCGGCTGACGCTGACCATAAGCCTGTAAGCCAATCCCCTGACGCAGCTGGTCCATATCGTCAATATGATCCATCCATTTACGATCGATTACCTTTAATAGGATAACACGCTCGATTTCTCTAATCTGCTCTGTCTCAGGGAATTCTGCTTCTTTTGCTTCATACAGCTTGACCGCCTCTTCCTTAAGCTGCTGTAGAAGATCATTCTTCTGCATACCGGCGAGCTGTTTGTGGTCAAATTCAATTCTTGGTAACGGAATAATTGGAAGAAGAAGATTATTCAGTTCTTCAAGATCCCAATCCTCTGGAGACTGGTCATCGCTGATCGTAGTGCTTACACAGCCTTCCACTGTATCCGTAATCATGCGATAAATAGTATCTCGCATGCTCTCTCCATCTAAAACTCTACGTCTCTCCTCGTATATAATTTCCCTCTGTTCGTTATTAACCTGATCATATTCCAACAGATTCTTTCTGATACCAAAGTTATTACTCTCGATTCTCTGTTGTGCTTTCTCAATGGCATTGGTCAGCATCTTATGCTCAATCTGCTCCCCTTCCTGCAGGCCAAGAGAATTAAAGATTCCCATTAGTCTCTCAGAACCGAAGAGTCGCATAAGGTCGTCCTCTAATGAGATAAAGAAGCGAGATTCACCGGGATCTCCCTGTCGACCTGCACGACCACGCAGCTGATTATCGATACGTCTTGCTTCATGACGCTCCGTACCGATGATCTTTAAGCCTCCTACCTCAACAACACCTTCGCCAAGCTTAATATCGGTACCACGACCTGCCATATTAGTGGCTATCGTTACAGCGCCGAGTTGTCCGGCATCCGCAACAATTTCTGCTTCTAGCTCATGAAATTTAGCATTCAACACCTTATGCGGTATGTTATGCTTCTTCAGCATCGCACTGATTTCCTCTGAGGATTCAATCGTTATCGTACCCACTAATACCGGCTGACCTTTTTTATTTGCAGCAATAATTTCATTTATTATCGCATGCATCTTCTCTTTTCTAGTCTTATATACCGCATCCTGTAAATCAATACGAGCAATCGGAACGTTGGTAGGGACCTCGATAACATCCATACCGTAGATCTCGCGGAATTCCTTCTCTTCAGTCAGAGCCGTACCGGTCATACCACATTTCTTATTATATTTATTAAAGAAGTTCTGGAATGTAATTGTTGCAAGAGTCTTACTCTCTCTCTTAACCTTAACATTTTCCTTTGCTTCAATCGCCTGATGCAAACCATCACTATAACGTCTACCCGGCATAATACGCCCGGTAAACTCATCTACAATAAGAACCTCATCATCCTTAACAACATAATCCTTGTCACGGAACATCAAATTATGAGCCCTGAGTGCAAGAATAATATTATGTTGAATCTCAAGGTTCTCAGGATCTGCCAAATTCTCCAAGCTGAAAAAGCGTTCCACCTTTTTCACGCCATCTTCGGTAAGGTGAACATTCTTTTCTTTTTCATTTACTATGAAATCGCCTGTCTCTTCAATGTCTTCCTTCATGATGGCAGCCATCTTAGTGAGCTCGGCACTTGCAGTTCCCCTCTTCAATTGTCTTGCAAGAATATCACATACGCGGTAGAGCTCGGTAGATTTCCCACTTTGACCGGAGATGATAAGGGGTGTCCTCGATTCATCAATCAGGATAGAGTCAACCTCATCGATAATTGCAAAATTAAGCTCACGCTGAACCAATTGCTCTTTATAGATAACCATGTTATCTCTCAGATAATCAAAGCCCAATTCATTATTTGTTGCATAGGTAATGTCGCAGGCATATGCTTCGCGACGCTCCTCTTTCTCGAGGCTGTTTAGTATAACACCAACCTTAAGTCCTAGAAATTCATGGATACGACCCATCCACTCGGAGTCACGCTTTGCCAGGTAATCATTAACGGTTACTACATGAACCCCTTTGCCCTCTAAAGCATTAAGATAAGATGGGAGTGTAGCTACAAGCGTCTTACCTTCACCAGTACGCATCTCGGTAATACGTCCCTGATGCAGTATAACACCGCCAATCAGCTGAACACGGAAATGTCTTAATCCGATTACTCTCTTTGAAGCCTCTCTAACCGTTGCATAAGCTTCCACTAATATATCATCCAGGGTCTCCCCATTCTTTAGTCTGTTCTTAAATTCTGTCGTTTTTGCTTTTAATTCTTCATCAGTGAGCTTTACGTATTCTGGTTCCAAAGCTTCTATCTTATCTACGATTGGTAATACACGTTTTACTTCTCTCTCGCTGTGAGTACCAAATACTTTTTCTATTAATCCCATTCCTTGTTCACTCCTGTACTGTACAAATTTGATCCAAAAATCGTTCAAATAGTATTGTAACATTTACCTTGATACTATTCAACTTAATTTTAGTTAACCCCCATAAATTGCTATATATAGTAACTGTTCAGACTTCAGGTGGTAATGTAGCAAAATGAGTTTGACAAATGTATCCGAAATCGGAGTCTTTGCATTCGTCGGTACTTAGGTTCTTTCTTTTAGAACCTTATGTACCGTTACGTAATGCAACGAAGCGAAAGCGTCTCCGATTTGAGATATATTTGTTGAACTCATTTTAACTCTAGCTAGGGTCTGAACAGTTACATTATATACAGCAAAGGAGCTGTTCCGGTCTCACACCGGAGGCAGCTCCTCCAAACAGTTTTGCTAATACATCTTAATACTCAGGCTCAATAAGACCGTAGGTATTTCCTTTTCTCTTATACACCACATTTACTTCATCGGTCTGCGCATTGCGGAATACATAGAAGTTATGCCCCAAAAGCTCCATCTGTACACATGCCTCTTCGGCATCCATGGGCTTGATGGCAAAACGCTTCGTTTTTACAATCTTGATTGTATCATCCTCATAATAATCATCATCCATAAAAGCCTGATTAAAATTCGAAGAAGCCTGCTTGTGATCTATCAATTTATTCTTGTATTTTCTTAACTGACGCTCAATTATCTCTTCCACTAGGTCTATGGATACATACATGTCGCTACTTACTTGCTCTGCTCTTATAATATTTCCTTTAACAGGTATCGTTACTTCGATTTTCTGTCTTTCTTTTTCTACGCTGAGTGTTACATGAATTTCAGTGTCAGGAGTAAAGTATCTCTCGAGTTTACCAATCTTCTCATATACAGCCGTCTTTAAGCCTTCAGTTACATCAATATTCTTACCGCTGATAATATAACGCATAATGCCCAACTCCTTTTTACTTTCTTGTTAGCATTAACACTTCTATGCTATCCTTATTATACCATATACCACAAGAAGTGACAAGCTACTAAAATATTATTACCCGGCTCAAAAAGACTATGAGCCTAAGAACGCAAAAACTTAGAATAAATGTAATATTCGATACTATCTGTATAATCTTTACTATTATACCTAAATTATAGAATTTTTAATCAAATAACCTGGTTAAGCAAATATTGTCCGACAAATACTTTGTCAAGTACAAAAATTTAAGTTTGTACACCTGAAATACGATTTATCATAAGTTACAAAACGCACTTTCGATATTGACACCTATTTCAATATTAGACACGAGTAGTTTCTTAATGTGGATAATGTGGATAAATCGGTGTATAACTTCTTTTTATTCAAAAACAAGGCTTCTCAGATGTGGATAACTTATTGATAAATTGTATAATCCGGCCTTAATACCCCCTTTTTTTTCCAATTCCCTAGGTTCTTTTGTGCAATTTGTATATAACATTGTTTGTCAATAGGAATTTAAGATAATTTTTTGTCACATCACAACCAAGAAAACGTAGCGTAAATTTAATCAATTTAAAGATTATTCATTATGTTTACTCTTTATTCGGATTAATACTCCAAAACAGATGACTGAATTATTTATGCATAATGCACAGTATTCAAAAAGCACTAAATATAGATGTTCAGATTATAATAACACAAGATAGACTGTACTATTAACCTCGGTACATAAAAAGACTTATGCATAATGGTCATTTATCCCATAATACATAAGCCTTATCAATCCATGACAATAGAAAATCTACAAAGCATGCTTTCTACTATTACTTTCAATTCGATCTACATACCAAATACTCTTCACGTTATGTCACTACTTAGTCAGCTTCTTCTCATACCTATCAACCTTATCTGCCAGAAAAGGAGCAAGGCCAACAAATTCTGCCCCATAAACCTTATTCTTATTATCTTTGATATGTGCTCTTACAATCTGTAGTACTACATAGAAGAAGTCCCCATCGCCCAGATTAATTCTTCCACGAAAGTAATATCCCAATGGTAAGCTACCCTCACTGATAAAACCAATTCCATTTCTGGAGATATCAAATACGGAAACCGATGCTTTCAAATCCTTGATCACAATATGATCCTGCTTAAAAACCTCATCTACTTCCAATTGAAGTTCTATGGGTAACCTTTTGTATCTTCTCCTATCCTTTACCTCGTTATCAGTCATATCCCTCTCTCCTTATATGTATCATTGCCGCTCCCCATAAAGATACTAGTAAGATAATTCTAGCATAGTTATCAAATTATTCCAATGAGATAATATGATTAGAGAAAAGATCTAGGGTTGATAAACCATTAAGACTAAACCCCTCTGTATTCTTCGAAAGTAATCGATGGCTTCTAATTACGAAGCGCAGGACAAATGCTTCATTCGTACAAAAAAATTCTCTAAACCTTTTTGAGGCTTAGAGAATTTTTTATCTTCTAGTTAATCACTCTTCTCACACAATAGATATCTCTATACCTAACATTCGATCGAATGATACCTTGTCTTGAGTTCGCTGCATGTACAATCTGACCATTTCCGATATACATTCCTACATGGTTTACTGTACCACTGCTATTTGCATAGAATACAAGATCACCCGGAAGCATGTCCGCTTCACTAACTCTCTTACCTGCAGAAGCTGCCTGATCACGGGATACTCTAGGTATCCTATACCCAAAGTCAGCGTAAACAGCTTGTACAAAGCCAGAGCAATCTGCTCCTCTTGTCAAGCTTGTGCCTCCCCATACATATCGATTACCAACAAACTTTTGAGCATATTCAATAATATCATTTCGATTTCCTGAGTTTGAGCCGGAATGAGATGGGCTTTCATTATTGGAGCTATTGGAATTACTGGAATTATTAGAACCGGAGTTATTCTTCTTAGCCTCCTCTGCCCTTCTTGCTGCTTCCTTGCGCTCAGCTTCCTCCTGCGCAAGCTTAGCCTTTCTCTCAGCTTCAGCTCGTTCTGCTTCCTGCTGCTCACGAAGGATGCGTTGCTCCTCTTCAACAGAGATTGCAAACTTAAATTCCACAGTCATCTTTATATAATCCTTGGATAGAAAGCCTGTAAAATCGCCACCAGTCTCTTCATCGGTACCTAATACTATCTCAACCCAATCGCCATAATCTTTCACCACCGGATAAGTCTCACCATAAGGCACCAATGTTAATATACCAGAATCAACGCTCATTTTTTCCCGAACACGTAATGTCTGCGTATCTACCGTTGCATACTGTGTCGCATATTCATCCACCATGGCTTCGGCATCTCGTCCGATTGCCAGATAATTCGAGGCTATGTATCCTTTCACATCACCGGATTGGATTTTAACCCAGTCGCCTTCCAAATACTCAAGAATATCTGCTGCACAGCCACGATATAGCTTACCGACTACTTCACTATCCGTAGACGGCTCTTTTCTAACATTCACGTAACTATCCGCTTTTGATACACCCAGGTTAGCATAGGGTGATATAATCTCGGTTTTCAAAATATTAATTAAGGTCTTGTCGGCAGTAACGGTATCTGCCTTCGTTGATGAATAATAATTATCTAATAGATAAGCAAAACCAGCCACACCTTGCTCTGTTGGAATCGTATCCGCCTGAACAGATATAGCTGGAATTGAAATATACAATGCGGCCGAAGCGATAAATAATACTGTCCTCATAGCCTTCGCTTTTCTCATTCTTAATTACCTCCCGCGTAACAAAGCGCTCTAGATGTCAAATAAATCATCGTTCCCAACAACGATTTACTACATAGCCTTCAGTACAACGATAAAAAGCACGCTATGCGGACTTTCTATCATCATTAATAATTTGTAACGATAAATATTACAAAATTATTAAATACGTTTGAGATAATTATAACAAATGTGCCACAATGTGTCAATAATAAACAAATTAAAACGACATATAATTTTATAAAGTACTGAATTTTATTAATATTCCTGTCACATTACCATATATTGTCTATTCTAAATTATTCAAATATTTTTCTACTGCTGTAATAGCATTTGCCCCATCGGATGCTGCTGTAATAATCTGACGCAGCTCCTTAGTTCGTACATCACCCGCAACAAATACACCTGGAATATTCGTCTCACAATTCTCACTAGCTATAATATATCCTCCTTCATCTGTTGCTACAACTTTTCTATAAATATCAGAATTCGGAAGGTAACCTACCGCAATGAAAATCCCGGCTACTCCATAGCTAGCTGTCTCATTGGTCTTAATATTTTTAACCTCTATGGATTCAACACTCTCATCCCCATTTATTTTCTCGACCACACTATCCCATAGAATTGTTACGTTTTCTAATGCAGTTAATCTTGAGGTTATACTCTTAGATGCACGGAATTGATCCCTTCTATGAATTACATAAACCTGCTTACAAATTCTTGCCAAAAAGATAGCATCCTCTACTGCAACATCTCCTCCGCCTACGACAGCGACTGACTTATTCTTAAAAAAGGCCCCATCACAGGTAGCACAGTAGGATACTCCCATGCCAGAAAGCTTATCCTCGCCTTCTACACCTAGATGACGCGGTGCTCCGCCCGTAGCAATCACTACGGATTTCGCTGTATATTGAGTACCATCATCCATGGTCACAATCTTCAGTTCATCTTCCAGTCTAAAATCAGTTACTTCACCATTCACAAATTTCGTCTCTAATTTATCAGCATGCTCTCTGAATTTAGTACTTAATTCAAATCCGCTGATTCCAGGGGTACCAGGATAATTATCCACCTCGTAGGTATTAATAATCTGACCTCCGCTGAGTCCTGCCTTCTCAATTACAATCACATTTAATTCTGCTCTTTTGGCATATATTGCTGCAGAAAGACCTGCAGGACCTGAACCGATAATAATTACATCATAAATCATAGCATATTCCTCCTTTGATTATTCTTATATTATTGATTACTATGAAAACTGTGGTATAATAATTTCTAACAATATATCATTAAATTACTCAAAAATCAGTAACTTTATTACTATTTGCTTACCATTTATTCACCTAGGGATGAAGAAAGGAAAACCTTATGACAATCTCTTCTTTAACACCAAGTACTGTTGCTATGACAAGTAACAATTCCATCATCGGTACCGCTGTTCTTTCTAAAAGCCTCGACAGCTTCGAATTATCCGGTGAAGGAATGATTAGAATGATGGAGCAATCCGTCAATCCTATGGTTGGACAGAACATTGATCTAAGAATTTAATATTGCATGATATGATTAGGGGCTGTCGCATAATGAATTAGCCTTGGAAGAAAGATGAATCAGTTCCCCCCTCGCGGAGAGTTAATCCATCTTTCCTCTTTTGGTTATACGTTTTACGACAGCCCCTTTATTTTATAAGTTAAAATTCGCGAAGCATGCTTCTATTGTAATATTCAATATTTAACCATCCAACATTTATTCTTGAACAATTCTACGAATTAAAGCATAAATCCATTCCGTTTCATTATCTTCATGTGAGTCACCACATTTGTCGATCTCTATTATCTCAAGATTCTCATACCTGCCTAATAATTCCTTTAAGGTTTTCATCCGATAGTCCGTGAAATAGCGGCCGTCCCGCTCTCCTTCAAATTCACCGTAATGGAATGACAGGAATAGAATACCATTTATCTTTAAGCTATTTATTACCTTTACTAAGATTGAGTCTATCTCATCACTAGGTATATGCAATAAGGATGCACATGCCCATATTCCGTCAAACACTTGATTAAAATCCATTTCAGCAAATGATAGATGTAATACATCTTGTCCAATATGTATACTTGCCAAATCACACATTTCTTCAGATGCATCCATCGCAGTTACATCGAAGCCACAGGAAATGAAATATGCACTGTCTCTGCCTGATCCACAGCCCAAGTCTAAAATACTTGCTCCTTCCGGTAGCTGCTCGGTGAAAATATCCCACCAGCTTTGCATACTAATATCTACTGTTCTCTCGAAATATTCCACTGCGTTCTTATCATAATACTCTATCGAGTCCAATTAGTTATCCCTCCTTCATAAACAAGCTTATTATAACAAATATAAAATAATAATTCCAGCATTTTTCCATGAAAACATAAATTCTTAATAAATAGAATAAAGAAAAAGTCACCCCAAGATAATCCCCCTTTATTATCATTGAAACCATTTGAAATCATAAGATTTCAAAGTATTTATTTAATTTAAAAAAAGCTATGGAAAAGATAGAAGAAATGCTATAATAAGAAAATGATTATGAATCGTTTTCCAGTGATAAGAAAGAAAGTACAGCCATCGTGCTTTCAATCGTCAGGAACCAGAAAGGCATTCTCAAATGTATACTTTTCACAGTAGAGTCAGATACACTGAATTAAATCATCAAAAGGGATGCATGGATCCCTCCGGTATTATAAATTACTTTCAAGATTGCAGTACCTTTCAATCGGAAGATATGAATCGTGGACTAGCTTATCTAAATGAAAAGAAACGAGTCTGGTTATTAAACAGCTGGTACCTAAAGCTTCTAAAGCCAATCCGGCTTGGAGACGAAATAACGATCGGAACCTGGCCATACGATTTCAAAGGTATCTATGGATACCGTAATTTCATTATGAAGAATTCCTGCGATGAAATTCTTGCAGTAGCCAGCTCCATCTGGGTCTACATTGACACGGAAACAGGGAAACCAACTAGAATTCCTGCTGACTTGAATGGATATACGATTGAACCTCCCTACCCGATGGAACAAACAGAGCGCAAAATTGAAGTGAACGGTATCGGGAATGCTTTCCCACCCATAACCGTTGTAAAATCAAATATTGATTCGTATAACCATGTCAACAATGGGCAATACATTAAAATGGCTGAGCAGTATATCCCTGATAATTTTATCATTAGCTCCATTCGTGTCGAATATCGGATGCAGGCCATACTTGGTGATCAGATTATTCCCAAGATAATCGCAGAGAAAGGCAGGTATCTCATTCTGCTGGACTCGATCGATAACAGGACCTATTCTATCGTGGAATTTATCGGGACACACCCTAAACAATAAACTTAAAAAGAAAGGATATTATTATGATAGAACTCGGAAAATATCAGACCCTGGAGGTCGTTAAAAAGACAGACTTTGGTGTTTATCTAGGTGCGGACGGCAAGGATTCTAAGCATACTGTACTTTTACCCCTCAAAGAAATTCCTGAGGGAACTATAGTTGGCGACCAATTGGAGGTATTCCTCTATAAAGATTCGGAGGATAGGGAAATTGCAACTACTGCTAAAGTGCCTGTTACCCTTGGAGAGCTTGCTGTACTTAAGGTTAAGGAGGTTACAGCTGTTGGTGCCTTTCTGGATTGGGGACTCATGAAGGATCTATTGCTTCCCTATAAGGAACAAACCAGGAAAGTGGAGGACGGCGACCAGGTGTTAATTACTCTCTATGTTGATAAGAGCAGTCGATTATGTGCCACCATGAAGGTTTATGATTCCCTTTTAAAGACATCTCCCTATAAAAAGGATGATATGGTGACCGGCATTATTTACGATGAAATCGATTCCTTCGGTATCTTTGTCGCTGTGGATAACAAATATTCCGCAATGCTTCCAAGGAATGAAGTGTTTACCCCAGTTAAAATTGGAGATATTGTGAAAGCAAGAGTTATTAATGTACGTGAGGACGGAAAGCTAACTCTGAGCCTTAGAGAAAAAGCTCATGTTCAGATGGATGCTGATGCTAATCTAATTCTTACGAAATTACAGGCAGCAGAGGGATATCTTCCTTATAATGATTCTTCCGATCCAGAGAAAATAAAGAAAGAGTTCAGAATAAGTAAGAACGCTTTCAAAAGAGCAATCGGTAAATTATATAAGGCAGGCACCATTCAGATAACCGATGATGGAATCCGGTTGTCGAAATAGCCCTGCCTCAAGTGAAGTGAATTATATTTTATTGTTATCAATAAATCCGTTTCAGAGTAATGATCTGATATATTTCATATATACTATTGAAGAGCGTCTGTTGCATTGACGCTCTTTTAATTATCTAAGAAACGCATTCTTGGATTATCTCTTGGATCCTTCGATTTTTGTGCAGTATACGGTTTGTCGTACAAATTGGTCAGTCCTTTGGCGAGCTTGTCCTTGCACGCTTTACAATAGCGTCCTGTTTTAATGGTTACCCCACAGCTTTCACATTCCAGACCAATCATAGAGTCCTCAGCAAAAGCAAGTCTTTCTTCACGAATCCATTGCTTGATTTGAGCGATTGGTACGTCCATTTCTTCAGAAACCTCTTGCATTCCGACACGAGGATGATCATATACATATTCCTTCACTTCCTCAAATTTAGCATCCAGCGACTGAGCACAAGACGGACACAACGGGGGGCCAGTCAAATAGTTGAATATTTTCCCGCAACCTTTACAATTTCTCACTTCCATATCTATTCCTCCTAATAGCCTTTTCCTATGCATAAAACAATAAAATATACTTCATCTATTCCATGGGATTTCAATAAATTAGAGCAAGCTTCCACTGTACTTCCTGTTGTATAAATATCATCCACAAGTAATACTTTTTTAATTGAAGATATTCCGGTGTTTAAGAATTGTTCATTTACCGCAAAGGCTTCTGAAAGATTCTTCATTCGTTCTTTATTACTTAACTTTTTCTGCGGTAAGGTCTTTTTATTTCGGACCAGTAATTTGGTGAATACTGGTAACTGAAGATCCTTTCCAATCCCATCCGCTAAGAGTTCTGCTTGATTAAATCCCCGCTCAAGATACTTACTTCGATGGATTGGAACCGGTACAATTGCATCCAAGGCCAGCTTATGAAGAGCCACTTTATAAAGTCGGAGTATTTCATGAATATAGAACTTACTGTATTCCTTCTTACTGTGATATTTATAAGCAGCAATGGAATTTTTCATTGTATCATCATATACCCAGACAGCAAAACCTCTCTCATAATGGAATTTCCTACGTTCACAGTCGTTGCAATATTCCTTTTCTTCATCCTCAATTGGCTTGCTGCAGCGTTTACACCTAGGCTCGCCAATATAGATCAGCTTCTCTTTACACCCCTTACAGATCATCTGGTCCTTAGGAATTATTATTTCACCACAAACAGGACATCTTACCGGATAAAGCAAATCAAGTAATGTCTGGAACAAGACCGTTTCCTCTTCTCTTATGCGAATAGCTTAACAGGATATTCTCCCTTATCAATAAGTTCACGAATGGATTTAACTACAGCTTCTTTATCTTCCTTATAGGTTACTCCAAACCAGCGATCCGATGTCTTTAATACAATGACCTCTGCTTTATTCTCCTTTACCAGCTCGCCAACCTTGGTAGGAAGCAGATATTCTTTTTTCAGCTCATTATCGCCAAGATTGGATAAAAATTCTACGAATCCTGTCTCTAGGGACGCAAATAAGCTAGGCTTGAAGCCCCACATATTCATAGAAACGATACTATTCAGATCGATCGTAATATCCTCACCAGCTGCGTTCTTCGCATTGGCATGATCTCCTGCAGGAACAATTCCTGAAGTCTCAACAATATCAACCAATCTATTTTGTTCGTTTGCCTTACTTACACCACGAGTAACTGCGCCGTTTTCACTCAAGGTATTACCCAGTATAAAGCCTGCCATACAAAATTGATTTTCTTTGTAGGAGGAATCATTTAAGAATTGATATACTATTTTGAAAGCTTCCTTGCCATAATAATCATCCGCATTGATTACAGCAAAGGGTTCCCTAATGATATCCTTACAGCATAATACAGCTTGTCCGGTACCCCATGGCTTTGTACGTTCTTCCGGCTTATGAAAGCCCTCTGGCAGAGCATCCAATTCTTGAAAAACATATTCCACCTTAATAAGCTTCTCAATCCGGTTACCGATGATTTCTCTAAAATCCTTTTCAAGGTCTTTTCTTATTATAAAAACGACTTTATTAAATCCCGCTTTCATTGCATCATAGATTGAGTAATCCATAATAATCTCACCACTAGGCCCAACGGGTTCTAATTGCTTAATTCCTCCATATCTGCTCCCCATACCTGCTGCCATAATAACCAATGTTGTATCAGCCAATGTAATCGCCTCCTAGACTAAATTATATTTTTCCTTGTCTTATTTATTAAATTATTATAACTTATTTACCAAAAAAATGCACTACAAAATTAATACAAACAACCTTCTGACAGACCCTGAGTATTGTATCACGAAAGAGAATTACTATACTGGTATTATGTTGTACTACTTGGCAAAAGATATTCATAAGGTGACTGTCTCAAAATCTGCTTTCTATCCTTCTCCTAAGCTAATTCGAATATTTTGAAACAGTTACTTTATCCGATTTCTTTAATTCTGTCACGTAGACCCGAATATCGATTCTGTTCATTCTTATTATTAATCATGAATTGTAGCATTGTATCGCTTCCAACGATGGTCACACAATTCTTTGCCCTAGTAACTGCGGTATATAAAAGATTTCGGTTAAAGAGGAGCTTAGGGCCATCTAGGATTGGTAGTATAACAGCGGGATATTCACTACCTTGAGATTTATGGATTGTAACTGCGTAAGCAAGTTCGATTTCTTCCAGCTGATTAAAACTATAATCCACGAGACGGTTATCATCAAATTCCACCAGCAAATGCTCCGAAAAGAGATTAATTTCCTTGATTACTCCACAATCACCGTTGAATACTCCTGTTCCGGTTTGAGTTGTTATGCCAAAGTCATTCTTAATCTCCCAGGTAATCTGATAATTATTCTTGATTTGCATAACCTTATCACCTTCTCGAAAGATTATCTCGTGATACTCTTTCTCCCTCTTATCCTTTGCAGGGGGATTCAGAGCCTGCTGCAGAAGCTGGTTCAAGCGTTCTACTCCTAGTTCTCCTTTTCGCATCGGAGTTAATACCTGAATATCAAAGGGAGTAGCATTAACATAATTAGGAAGCTTGTTCTTAATCAGGTTGATCATAACAGCTGCAATCACATTGGATTCCTCTCGTTTCAGAAAGAAGAAATCCCGACTCTTATTATCCAACTTGATCTGTTCTCCATCATTAATTTTATGCGCATTTACGATAATGTCACTATCCGCCGCCTGTCGGAATATCTTCGAAAGCTTCACTACATTAAAGCTATGTGAATCTATAATGTCCCTTAATATATTACCCGGACCTACACTTGGTAGCTGATTTACATCACCGACAAGTATCAACCTTGTTCCTACCGATACTGCCTTAAGTAATGCATGCATTAAGCTGATATCCACCATCGACATCTCATCTATAATCAATACATCGGTCTCAAGGGGATTTAGCTCATTACGCTCAAAGTTAAACCTGTTTTCCTGCTCAGAGATCATATTTGAAAGCTCAAGAAGGCGATGTATGGTCTTTGCTTCATAGCCTGTTGTTTCGGTCATTCTCTTTGCTGCTCGTCCCGTTGGTGCCGCTAACAAAATATCCATACCCTCAGACTCAAAGAATTTTATAATCGCATTAATTGTTGTGGTCTTTCCAGTACCCGGACCACCCGTAATTACCAGAAAACCATTGCTGGCTGCTTCTGCCACAGCAGTTCTCTGCTGTTCCTCCAACTCTATCTTGAATTGCTCTTCGATTGCCTTAACTCTTCTTCGTACAATATCAGCTTGAACATCATAACGGATACTCAAATCGAGAAGCATTCTTGCTATATTCAACTCCATATAATAATAAACAGCCGAATAGATATGCTTTTCCTCTCCCACATCCTGGATTATGATCTTCTTCTCCAAGGTCAGGGTAGTAAGTTGTCTTCGAATTGCCTCTTCCTCCGCCATCAGTAATGCTTTCGCTCTTTGTAGCATATCGTATTCCGGAAGATATACATGTCCATCCGAGCTTGCCTGAAGCAGCGTGTACATAATTCCTGCCTTAATACGATAATCCGAGTCATTACCAATCCCTATTCGTCTTGCTATATCATCGGCTGTCTTAAATCCGACCCCGGAGATATCCTCTGCCAGGCGATAGGGATTCTCCTTTAGAATATCATACATCCTCTGTCCATATTCCGTATAGATTTTTACTGCAAGGTTACCTGAGATATTATATTGCTGAAGAAACAGCATGGCACTTCGCATATCTCTCTTCTCTTCAAACTGACAATAGATCTCCCTAGCCATTCGGGTACTGATGCCTTTTATCTCAGCCAGTCGTTCCGACTCTTCCTCAATAATCCGGAAGGTATCCTCCTTGAAGCGCTTCACAATTCTACCAGCTAATGCTTCACCAATTCCTTTTATTGCACCAGAACAGAGATAACGCTCAATAGAATAAAGATCCTCCGGTTCTTTAAGATCGTAGGATTCAATGATGAATTGCTGCCCGTAAACAGGATGATCGGTATAATCACCCATGAATTGCATAAATTCACCCTCACTGATAAAAGGAAAGGTACCGACACAGGTCAAATCAGCTTCCTCTGAACGTAAACTCAATACGGTATATCCATTTTCATCATTGTGATATATGATACGTGCAATATATCCCTCTACAATCTCTGACATCACTGCCTCCTATAAAGAAAATGTCATCTCAACTGCATCCCATGTTTCGGATTTCAGTGTGAAATGACATGATACGTCTTATTCATATCTTACTATTTATGTAGCCGCTATTTCGACTGTGTATCCGCTTACCTATGCCATTATGAATTACGCTTCATGGATTCGTAAAGCAACTGTGCGATACCAATGCTGCCATTCTCGGAGGCATCCTTCGCATACTCCTCGTATAGCTTATCACCAAATTGAGCAAGGTAATCATTCTCCTCTTCCTCATCCTTAATAATCGTCTTCTCCATTCCCTTAAACACCTGCTCAAGCAGATAGGATTCAAAAGACTTACAAGCTTCCATTAACTCCTCATCCGTAGCATTTTCACTATTCTTTAAAGTTGCTTCGATTTCGGATGTCTTAGAGGCCCTAGATAAGTAATTGGATGATATGGAATTGATTGAGTTGGTTCCGATCGACAAACTCATAATACCTCCTATTCCCGGGTATCATTGACGCTACCCAACTAAACAGATTAACGCAGATTGTTTGCTTGCTGAAGCATCTCATCCGAAGCTGTAATTATCTTAGAATTCATCTCATATGCTCGCTGAGCAACGATCAGGTTAACCATCTCATCAACTGCCTGTACATTAGAGCTTTCCAGATATCTTTGGCGAATTCTACTCTGCGTCAAGGCCATATCCGTTGCTTCCAGACGTGCAGTACCGGATGCTGCTGTCTCCCTAAGAAGGCTGTTAGAACCTTTATCCAGTCCCGAGGGATTATTAAACTGTGCCACTCCAATCTTGATTCCGATGGGTACAGCTGATCCTGATTCATCCGGATAGCATAGCTCACCCTGATCATTAATCGTAATCTCTGTGGCAGTATACTGCTCCTCTATCACGATGGGCTGCATTTCGGTATTTAATACCGGGTTACCATCTGAGTTTGCAAGGGTTACTCCGTTAGGGCCAACCGTCAGGAGAAAGGAACCATTTCTGGTATACGCTGTTCCTCCATCCTGAGTCTGAACCATAAAGAAACCACTTCCCTCTATGGCAAGGTCAAAATCATTCCCCGTCTCAGTTAAGGTTCCCTGTGTATACTGCGAGGTAATCGCAGAATTACGAACTCCCAGTCCTACTTGAATACCATAAGGCTTTGCGTCCCCGTTATTGTCATTAGATTGTTCCTGTATTGTCTGATATAATAAAGATTTAAACTCTGCAGCTTCTTTCTTAAACCCTGTGGTGTTAATATTCGCTAAATTGTTGGAAATCGTGTCCACATTCGTTTGCTGTGAAATCATACCGGATGCTGCGGTCCACAAGGATCTCATCATATGCAATTCCTCCCATTATTGTTTCTGTGAGTTAATATTTTTTTAATTCACACTATACCAACATGCTGCATCTTCGATGCAGTCCAAAACCCGGAAGAACAAGGAGTGCGCACATCTGTGCGGACTTCGTAGTTCTTTCCGTGTGAATTGCTTATTAATTCACACTATACTCTGCCAACAGAATTTGCTGCAAGATCCAATGTACCATCAATTGATTTCAAAATCTTCTGATTTGCTTCATAGGCTCTGGTTATGGTAATCATCTCAACCATCTCGGAAACAACATTAACATTGGACTGCTCTGTAAAGCCTTGTCTTATCAAGGAATTAGAGGCAACCTCAGTCGCACCCTCCAATGCCCGATATCTTGTTTCACCTTGTTTGGTTAAGTAATCATAGTCTTCAAAATCTACGATCTGTAATGTGTCAACATATACTCCATCCGCATATATTCCGCCGGTTGTATCAATTACAACTGCAGCTGCATCAGTAGGTATCTGTATCTCACCGCCTTCTCCCATTAGGTGATTTCCTTCTTCGTCCACGATGTAACCGTCCTTGGTCATGGTAAATGAACCATTTCGTGTGTACTCTGTACTCACATTTCCTGCTCTGTCTGTTACGGATAAGGAAAAGAAGCCCTTTCCCTCAATTGCTAAATCATACGTGTTCGAGGATTGACGAAGCGAACCTTGTCCATAATCGGTATATACTTCACCCAGCTTTACGCCTAGGCTCATATTTCCAATCGGTCGATCATTATATGCCTCCGAAGCATCCTTGATCTTAATAGTCAGTACCTCATCAAAGGCTTGACTTGTCACGCTTTCTTCCTTATAACCGACAGTAGCCGAATTTGCAAGATTGTTTGCGATGATATCCAGCCTTTTTTGCTCGTTCACCATTCCGGTATAAGCTGTATATAACCCTCTTACCATACCATTATCCTCTTTCCCGCAATCTCAAAAAACAATAGTGTCCTATTTATCTTACGTGCCATGTGTGTCTTTTACACCTTGAAGACACAGGCACAAACTTCTAAGTATGAATTATGCAATAATTCATACTAGTCTCTTTTTCCTGCCAAAAATTCTACGAATTTACCGGTTCCGATAGCAACTGCCGTCATAGGATCTTCTGCTGTCATCGTCGTTATACCGGTCTTCTCTTCTATCAATTCTTCCAATCCGTATAATAAACAACCACCACCGGTTAATACAATTCCTCTGTCAGCGATATCTGCTGCAAGTTCCGGAGGAGTCTTTTCAAGGACGCTATGAACTGCTTCTACAATCTGGGAGGTAGTTTCCTTTAATGCTTCCTCTGTCTCTTCGGAGGTAACAGCAATCGTCTTGGGAAGACCGGTTACCAGATTACGTCCTCTAACCTCCATGGATACGGATTCCGGTCTGCGGAATGCAGAGCCGATTTTTATCTTAATATCCTCTGCGGTTCGTTCACCAATCAGAAGATTATGCTTCTTTCTCATATAACGAACAATTGCATCATCGAAGTCATCACCAGCAATCTTAACCGAAGTGCTGACAACCGTACCTCCGAGAGAGATAACTGCAATATCGGTTGTACCACCTCCGATATCAACAATCATATTACCGCAGGGTCTGGAGATATCAATACCAGCACCAATTGCTGCCGCAATCGGCTCTTCAATAATATGCACGTCTCTTGCACCTGCTGCATAGGTAGCGTCCTCAACCGCCTTCTTCTCTACCTCAGTAACCCCACTAGGTACACAGACACTGATGATTGGCTTACGGAATCTCTGTCTGCCAACTGCCTTCTGGATAAAATACTTAAGCATCTTCTCGGTAACGGTATAATCAGAAATAACACCCTGTCTTAACGGACGTACCGCTACGATATTACCGGGTGTTCTTCCAAGCATCAATCTTGCTTCCTCACCAATTGCCTTAATCTTATTGGAATCTCTGTCAAAAGCCACAACCGATGGTTCCTTCAACACAACTCCCTTACCCTTTATATAAACTAACACGCTGGCTGTACCTAAATCAATACCGATATCACTACCCAACATAATAACTCCTTTCCTTTTCATGAAACCTCATGAACAAGTAACTTTCCTCTTATTATTGATCCCGACGAATTCGAGATTATCCTGTACAATTATTCTTCTATCTTATATTTTTTTCCAATCTTCGGCAAATTAAACATATACGATTATATTATATACGCTTTTACAGTATTTTTCAAAGGTTATTTTAAAAACTTTAAGCTTAATAAGGCCTTAATAAGACCGAACCATAAGCAAACAAAAGGTTGAGGAATAATTACAAATATCATATAATAATTCTTAACATTATATTGATAAGAGATACTTATATCACCATAATGAGAAGGAGAATTTAATGAACGAAAAGACGACAATAATAAACAAGGAAATACATGCTATTGCCTCTTATAGGGCCTTGCTAATCAGTAAACGGTTCCTATCCGCTTTCTTACTGATCATGGCACTCTATCTGGGAATTCGCAGATTTCCTGTATCACCACTATATATTTTATTGTTTCTGAACGCCCTTCCTATCATATTTACCTTTGCGGTAAATGATTACTATAAGAAAGGGCAATATAAGCTACTGAAGAATTTAGTTGAAGAGAAACCCTTTTTGCTTGGAACCCTTAAGTCAAAATATAAATATACAAAGCTAGGCTATGTATCCAATTCAATCTCATATCTTATCGCAATTGTCTTGATAGGCTTGTGGCAATATAATTACAATACACAATATTATGTTTCAGTTTATCTAAAGAACATTCCGTTTCTTATCCTCTCCTCCGGTCTTACAGTAAGACTTGTTGGGATTGTATTCTATCATTTTAAGCTCCGTTATGATCTCTTTCATAACAAAGTCTGATAAAGCACTTTAAATAATATATCGGCATATTTTCATTAAAGGATAAGCTTCTTATCAACATTATTATATTGATTGGAGTAACAGAAGCAATACAATCAGCTTAAATTCTTCAATTTGCATCATCGATAGCAGACTTTAACGTGATGCAGAATATAGTTCAATGTGCACTGTAAGAAGTCATCACTACGTACTTCATCCCAGCCGAAGCATGTGCAAATGAATTATGTTCTGTATCACGTAATTTCATCACCTTTTACTCACTTCTGAGTGCATCAATTGGATTAAGCTTTGCTGCTTTGCGGGCAGGCAGGTATCCGAATAGGATACCAATTCCTACGGATATACAAAACGCAGTCATCATACTACTCGTGGTTGGCATGGCGTTTATCTTCAGCAGCTTACCGCCTTCTATGGTAAGTACAGTTCCCAACGCAATTCCAAGAGCACCTCCAATCGTACTGGTCGCTCCTGCTTCAAGTACAAATTGCCGCATAATATCTCTATGTTTAGCTCCCAATGATTTACGGATACCTATTTCTTTTATTCTCTCTGATACTGAAACAAGCATGATATTCATAATACCAACACCTGCAACGACCAGAGATATTCCAGCAATTCCAGCAATCATCGAGGTCAGAATCGACAATTCCCCGTCAATTGCTTTTAACATATCAACCATATTGCTTACAGAATACGCTTTTGTATCGCGAAAGGTATTAAAGAGATATTCTTTAATTTTATCTGTCTCAGTAGCAACCTGAGATCGATCCTTGATAAAGAATTCATAGGAGCTTACGCTGCCGAAGCCATAGAGCCGCGCTGCTGTAGTGTATGGAATATAAAGGCTGTTGTCCGAAGACCATTCCGAAGAATCTGAGGTTGCCTTCAAAACTCCTATAACAGTTAGCTCCTCTCCATCCAGCCTCAATGTATCACCCTGCTTTGCTTTCCCTCCAAAAAGTCTTTTGTTAACGTAGCTTCCAATTACACATACCTTTTGCTGAGTTGATACGTCGGAATAAGTAATAGAACGTCCCACTTCCATCTTCTTTCCAACAAGCTGTGTATAATACTCATCAATTCCCTTCATAGTAGAATATTCTATTTTCTCACCATTTTTATAGATGATACCTTGAAAGAATACCGTGGGTGTTACTCCCTTGATCGCACTCTTATGCTCCTTAGCATATTGGTACATGTCATCTTCTGTGAGAATCATATTTCCATTTCTACCATTGATTGTTACACTGACATTATTGATTCCCATTTCAGCATATGAATCCAGCATACTATTGTAGAAACCTTGCATGAGACTTACCAGCAAAATAACAGAGGTAACTCCGATAATCATACCTAGCATGGTTAAAAAGGACCTCATACGGTTTTTTATAATATTAGCCCATACTATTTTCAACGTCTGCCATATTGTCATGTTTATACTCCTTTGCGTCACCATCAAAGACGATGGCTCCGTCTGATATTTGTATTATCCGCTCTGCCTCAGCTGCTATGGAACGATCGTGGGTTATTAACACGATTGTGTTTCCCTCTCCATGCAATTGGTGTAAAATATCGATTACTTCCTTACTCGTCTTAGAATCTAAGGCTCCTGTCGGTTCATCCGCAAGTATGATAGAAGGATTTCCCGCTAAGGCTCTTGCAATTGATGCTCTCTGTTGCTGGCCTCCGGATAACTGGGTTGGGTAGCTTTTATACTTATTCTCTAGCCCAACCTTCTTCAGCACCTCCATAGAGCGTCTTTTACGCTCTCTGTCTCCAACCCTGGCGTATAGCAATGGGAGTGCAACATTATCTAGTACCGTCTGCTTTGGTAGAAGATTGTACTGCTGAAATATAAATCCAATTGTCTTATTACGAATTTCAGCCAGATCATCACCCTTCAGCTTACTCACATCTCTACCTTCCAGAAAATATTGCCCACTGGTTGGAGTATCCAGAGCTCCAATGATATTCATAATCGTCGATTTGCCACTTCCTGATTTACCAATAATGGCTACCATCTCGCCCCGGTATATCGTCATATTAATTTTGTCATTGGCTTTAATCTCTGTATCTCCTACATTATATATTTTAGATAGGTCTACCAACTCAATCAATGCTTCTTTTTCCATGGATCCTCCTATTCCTCTATCACGACCGAACCACCGACTGCATTTGGATCCATGCTGACATCAGAAGGAACATATACGATATCTCCCTCTTTTAAACCTTCTTTGATTTCCACACTACTTCCATCGTTGATCCCTATCTGCACCGGAACAGCCTTAAAGCCGTTAGGAATACCGGAGCCCTCCTCAGAAATCGCACCCTCCGACTGTATATATACCATGTTATCTCTTTGAAGTGCGGTGCTAGGTATTGTCAGAACGTTATCAGCCTCTTCAATGACTATTTTCCCGGTCACATTCATCCCTGGCATTAAGCTTTTATAGTCTTTCACCTGTACCGTGACAGGATAAGAGGTAACTCCGTTATTTGTAATTCCTTTTAAACTCATTTTTTCTATCACACCATCAAAGGTAAGCTCAGGAAATGCTTCTGTCCGTATTGTAACCTTCTGCCCAACCTTAAGACTACTGATCTGTAGCTCATCGATATTCATATTAAAAGTGAGATAAGACATATCATAAATGATTGCCATAGGTCCTGCCTGAGCATCAGTTGTCGGATCAATCGTATCTCCCTGCTTTTTGTTCTTTGTGATAACCGTTCCGGCTATGGGCGCGGTAATGGTGTATTGCTTCATCTGATTCTTCTGGGTTTCCAGATTAAGCTCAGCCTCTCTGATACTCAAGGTAGCACTTTCTATCTGCAGCCCCAGGTCCTTTGAGGATAGAGAAAGGATGCCTTTCCCTTTGTCTATCCACTGACCTTCCTTTACAGATATATGGTCTATCTTGCCTGTCGTCTCAGCGACAAGTGTTACCTCCGTCTCTGCACGAAAGGCTCCGTTACTGTTGCTATCGATATCAGATACAACAGCCTCAGCCTGATCTCCTGCCTTGATTCCTCCGGAATTCTTCACTCGAATCGTAACCTTTTTAACAAGAATTCCACCATCTATTACCTCTTCCATCTTACTGATACCGGAAACAGTCCCTTCCAGCTCTTCTCCGGTTGCTTCCATAATAACTTGGGCCTTCCTACCAACCCAAGAGTCGTTTACTTCATAAGACGGGAATAGCAGATCTATGTACATATTCTCTGTATTATAAATGTCAGCAATGGAAGAACCTGCCTGTAGAGTATCCCCTTCCTTCACATAAAGCTTTTTAACATAACCGCTCTCCTTGGAAGTAATCTCAAGATTTGCTTGTTTGTCAAGATAATCCCCATAAGCAAGCTTAGCCCTATCGACATTTATCTCCGCTGTTTTTATAATGTTCTCAATATCACTGGTGCTGATTTGGTATAATAACTGATCTTCCTTTACTGTATCCCCTTCTTCAAAGGGAGCCAGAAGTAGTTCCCCTTTTACCAGTGATTTCACTTCGTATTGATTAGCAGGATTTAGAGTTCCCTTACCTGATATGGAAGTCTCAACTTTACCTATCGCCGCCTGTGCCGTGAGGAAAGGTGCCTCCTCGATAGCTGCCTGGTTTTTTCTAACAAAGTATGTAACAATTAAGCCGGCTACAACAAGGACAACTACTCCTCTTATAATTTTTTTCTTGCCTGGCTTTTTAAAAGTGATCTTTTTCATCTTTCCTGATCCTTTCGTTATTTAGTAACTATGATGATACGGATAGGTCCCTGCCAATTCTCCATATATCCATCAATGTTGTAGCTTCCACTGCTCGGTAAGCTGTCAAAGGTTCCTTTAAAGTACTCGCCATTCTGGTAATAAAACACCATCACATCATCAGAAATCTGATATACTGCTTCACCAGAATTCGCCTGTTTCCCATTAATGAATTTCAGTCTTATTCGAAGGAGTGCCTTCATCTCTTTCAAAGTATTACCTTCAAAACGGACCGCTTTAGGACCAATGTTAATATCCCCCTTAATTTCACTTGGCGAGAGCTTAAGTTCCTCCCCCATATCAAGGGTCATTTCAAAACCATAAATCCCCTTTTCGAAATCCGGAGCCACTACTTTCTTTAATAATCCATATTGATAGAAGGAATCTGTTACATTACTGAGAATTAAGTCTGTAATATCACCGTTGGAATTTACTCTCGCGTATAATGCATTCCCAGCGCCCCATTTCGTCTCTTTCAGTCTAGCTGGAGTCAATTTAACGTAATTCAAATCCTTTATCTCAATAATTTTCGCATCGGCAGCAAACTTTCGTAGGGACAAATCGGATATACTATTAGTGGAATAAGCCTCTGATTTTGATATATTAGCATGCCCATTCACAAAGCTTACTTCGACTATGGAGCCCTTTACAATTGAGCTGTCATTACATTCTAGATCAAGTATAGCACCGCCTGTTTCAGCCACATGGATCATCTGTTTCACACTGCTTTCCTTATTCCCATCCTTCACCAGCTGATTGGTAATATCCAGTACATATCCTACCATAGTTACTGACAGCTTACTTACTTTGTTGATTTCTGCTATCTTACCGTCATATCCGAAGGATACCATTACATTATCTCCTTCTTCTATCTCGTTTTCACGGAATCTTTTACCCCATGAATTTTCTGTCATATTACTTAAGCCTACTCCAGCTAAAGTATTGGTGTTGACCGGCATCCCATCCAAGTCATATGTAATGCCTGCTACCGTTATCTTATCAGGCAGTGAGGTTGATGGAGTCACTGAACTCAGAACTCCGTAAATAGTTTTACTATATACCCAGACCGTATGGAATTCCTTCACATAATAAATAACATCTGTACTCTTTACATCAGCATCCGATATCATCACACCATTCTTATAGATGGTTCCCTTACTCACGTCAAAGCCGGTAAGCCCTCTCCAGTCTCCACCTGCAACTCGTGACTGCATAGGAAGAATATAAGCCACTTTATCGTCTCTTCCCAGGAGTAATGTAACCATGCTTCCCTTCTTAATGCCCTTATTATCCATAATATCCTTAATATCTCCGGGCTTTTCAACAATATAATTTTTACCTGCTACGGTTAACTCCTGGGGTTTGCCATTCACATAGGTTACATTCTCCAGAGAACCGAATATCTTGTTGTCATAGATCCATATCTGATTGGATCGCTCCGCAACATAGAAGATACTATTATCCATTATGCTTTTAGTTGTAACTTTGGAGTTGCCATAGAATATCTTATAGGAGGAGACATCCTTTGACAGCTTTTTCTTCCAACCTTCTACAGCCAGAAATGGTCCCTTTGTTTTCTTCTCAAGCAATGCCTGATAGTCTATCCTACCCTCCGAATTTATTGCATATCCCAGAGTTGTAGCATAGATTTCCCCTGATTTGCTTTTTGCGTTTAATAAATTATAAAATAACTTTTCGCAATCTGTTTTCGTTAACTTATCCGTCTCTTCTCTGTTAATCTCTTTATCAAGACCTAACTCTTTAAACTTCTCATATCTGCTTCCTGATAACCGATTAGAAAAATCCTGTGTTGTATAACCAAGCACGGAAAGTGTTCCGTAAGCTGCTTCCTTGAGAGTAATTGCCTGATCAGGCTTGAATTTCCCTCCTAAGTATCCACTCATGTAACCTTTCGATACCGCCATTTGTATGTAAGCCCCTTCTACGCTGTTTGGCTTGACATCCTTGAACAGTCTAGCTGTTTTTGACACCTTACTGCTACCCGTATTTACTGATGACTGCACCAGCATCTGTGCAAATTCCGCTCTGCTAACATATTTACTTTCCATAATACTGTTACCGTCCGAATCTCGCATAATACCCGTCAGATCTATCGTATCAGCAGTTCTGGCATCTGTTTCTGCCTTAACTATTACCGGTGCCACCCCAGAAGTGGCAAGGGCAATTAGTAAACAAGCGAATAATACCCTGATTGGATGTGTGACTAATTTCATTTTTAGTAATCCTCCCTTTTGTTGTATCAAGCATTCTATTAGCAGCTACTTATCCTATGCTTCTCTGCCGCCCATAATATTCATTTTATACCTCAATATGCATTGGAATAAAATGGTTCAATTATTATAACGACTATTATATAATTAAATATTCAATTTGTCATAAAGAATTTATTAAGAATCTCTAAAGATTGGTATAGAACTTGGTTAGATGGACAGAAATGATTATATCGATTTCGGACTGCGCAGTTATATTGATACGGCTTTTTAGCCATGCCACCCTCGAACCTACAAATCAGCTTCGAGGGCGCGGGCTGCGCTGTTACATTGATACGGCTTTAAAGCCATGCTACCCTCGAACCTACAAACCAGGTTCGAGTGCGCGGGCTGCGCCCTATATAAATACAAAAAGAAGTCCGGTTAAGAGCGAGCTCTTCCGGACTTCCTTTTGTATTTATGCATGGCTTAAAAGCCTACGCGACTATTCAATAATTGTAGCAACCTTACCGGAACCTACGGTTCTACCACCCTCACGGATAGCGAAGCCAAGACCCTGCTCCATAGCGATAGGATGAATTAATTCGATGCTCATCTCGATGTTATCGCCAGGCATGCACATCTCAACACCTGCAGGTAAGTTACAAACGCCAGTAACGTCAGTTGTTCTGAAATAGAACTGAGGTCTGTAGTTGTTGAAGAAAGGAGTATGACGTCCACCTTCTTCTTTTGTTAATACGTAAACCTGAGCTGTGAATTTCTTGTGGCACTTGATGGAGCCGGGTTTGCAAAGAACCTGACCTCTTTCGATCTCGTTTCTTTGAACACCACGAAGAAGTGCACCAATGTTATCACCAGCCTGAGCCTCGTCAAGTAATTTACGGAACATCTCGATACCGGTACATACAACCTTACGAGTCTCTTCCTTGATACCAACGATTTCAACTTCCTCAGATACATGAAGAACACCACGCTCTACACGACCGGTAGCAACTGTACCACGGCCAGTGATGGAGAATACGTCCTCTACAGGCATTAAGAAAGGCTTATC
>JAEZKA010000046.1 GCA_023436225.1 Bacillota bacterium | reverse complement strand
CGACTATGCAAGAGGCTTATTTGGCATGCCCAAAAATATGAATTATAGATACAAACATTAAAATGGCTCTAAACGCAGTAAAGGAGCGGGATTCAGCGAATCCCGCCCCAACTATTGACACAGAGCCATTTTTAAGAATTATCATATATGTATTATACCGAGTAAATTTGCATGTCCTAAACAACAACAGAAACCGGTAATGCAGTCTCGACTGCATTACCGGTTTCTGAATAAAAATGTTAAATTCTATATCGTTCCATTATTAAGACAAGCTATGCAAAAATAACCCGCTTCGCAATTTTGGCTCAAACCAGGTGGATTTCGGTGGCATCAGTTTACCAGAATCCGATACTGCAAATAATTCTTCAATGGAGGTAGGGTACATGGAAAATGCCACCGTCATATCCTCGGCTACACGACGCTCCAGCTCCTTCAAGCCTCGAATCCCACCAATAAAGTCAATTCTCTTATCAATTCTAGGGTCCTCGATACCAAGAACCGGCCCCAGCAGGTAATCCTGAAGAAGGCTTACATCCAGAGCTGCAACCGGATCCTTGATTGACTTTAGATGATCCTTCGCAACAAGAGAATACCAACCATCCTTTAGATACATACCAAAGTTAGCCTTTTGCTTCGGAGCAAATGGTACCTCTCCAAGGTACTCTACTGTAAAGTTCTCCTTCAGCTTAGTTAAGAAATCCTCCTTGGATAATCCATGCAGATCCTTAACAGTACGATTATATGGCATGATCATCAACTGATCATGAGGAAATAATACCGATAGGAAATAATTAAATTCCTCTTCACCGGTATAGCCCGGATTCTCATCCCTTCTTTTTAAGCCTACTTTAACCGCAGAGGCCGCGCGATGATGACCATCTGCAATATAGATGCTGCCAACCTCTTCGAATGCATCAGTAACAGCTTTCATTCTCTCCGGCTGATAAAGCTTCCATACTTTATGGCTGATCCCGTCGATCGATTCAAACTCATAGATGGGTTCCTCCTCCTTTGTCTTGGCTACCGCTTCGCTGATTGTCTTATGAGCACGATAAGCCAGAAAAATAGGGCCGGTATGCATATCACATATGTCTACATGGCGAATACGATCCAATTCTTTCTCCTCTCTTGTATTCTCATGCTTCTTAATCACATTATTCAGATAATCATCAATCGAGGCACAGGCAACCAAACCTGTCTGGGATCTCCCCTGCATAATAAGCTCATAAACATAAAAGCATGGACTTTCCTCCGTCTTAAGAACCCCCTGTTCCCTCATCTTCGTCAGAAGTTCCTTGGCCTTCATATACACGATAGGATTGTAGGTATCTACTTCTTCCGCAAAATTTGTTTCCGGGCGGTCAACCTTGAGGAAGGACATCGGCTCCCGCTGGGTCTCCTGCTTTGCTTCCTGTCGATTATATACATCGTAAGGCAGCGCTGCTACACGATGAGCATATTGCTCATTAGGTCTGATACATAAAAAAGGTTTTACGAATGCCATGATAATATCTCCAATCTCTAAACCACTTAGTACTCTGTATGACTCAATCCAATCATCCTACTATATTAACGGGGACATAAGTAATCTGCAACAGTTTCGCAGTATACTTATGCCCCTATGAAGCAAAATAATCTTAACTATTTGATTACACGAACCTTTAAAACGCCTTCTATCTTAGTAAGCTTTGCTGCAACCTCAGTATTGTCAGCGGACTCAACATCCAATACCGTATAAGCATAGTCGCCGCGGCTCTTATTCACCATGTCTGTAATGTTGACATTTACTGCAGAAAAGGCACCAGTGAACTGTGTTAACATGTTCGGTATATTACGATGACAGATCGCGATACGACCAGCGGTCATACATATTCCTGCATCGCAGTTCGGATAATTTACGGAGTTCTTGATGTTACCGTTCTCCATATAATCCATCAGCTGCTTCACAGCCATTACCGCACAATTGTCCTCGGACTCCTCAGTAGAAGCACCCAGATGAGGTATTGCGATTACTCCCTCCATCTTTGCTGTCTTCTCATTCGGGAAATCCGTAACATATTTCGATACCTTACCTGATTTTAATGCCACCTCGATATCGGCATCGTTTACCAGAAGATCTCTTGCGAGGTTTAGGATCACTACACCATCCTTCATCTTACTTATTGTTTCAGTATTAATCATTTCCTTTGTATTGACGTTGGGATCTGAGTCTTCAATCAAAGGAGCATGAACGGTAATATAATCACATTCTCTGTAGATATCATCCCTGGATTTCACATGAACAACATCTCTGGACAAATTCCAGGCACTATCTACCGAGATGAAGGGGTCATAACCGTATACCTTCATTCCAAGGCGGTTTGCCGCATTGGCAACCAATACACCGATCGCTCCCAGTCCGATAACACCCAGCTTCTTGCCAAGAATCTCTTTTCCTGCAAATTTCGCTTTGCCTTTCTCTACCAGCTTGGAAATCGACGGATCATCCTTTACCGATTGTACCCAGTTCACACCACCGATAATATCACGGGAAGCTAACATAAGACCTGCAATTACAAGTTCCTTGACACCATTAGCATTTGCACCGGGTGTATTGAATACCACAATACCCTTCTCAGCACATTTCTCCAACGGAATGTTATTCACACCAGCACCAGCTCTTGCGATTGCCTTTAAATTATCGTCAAATTCCATATCATGCATTGCAGCACTCCGAACTAATACGATATCAGCATCATTTAAACTCTCAACCTTATCATATTCATCCGTGAAAATATTCAAACCTATCTCAGCTATAGGATTTAGACAATTATATTTCATATACCGTTCTCCCATCCGCACCGCCCTCGTCGGCACCCCTATATATTATTTGGCGTAGCTATTTATGTACCCTCACAGTTACGGGGCATCTCTATGCACACAAAACATGTAAAAGCTGCGTATTTTGGCACTGATCAACTCAAAATACTACTGATTTCTTCTGGATACTGAATAGATACAATTTGCTTATTTTGCATTATACTCTTCGAACTTCTTCATGAATTCGACCAGCTTCTCCACACCCTCAATCGGCATCGCATTATAGATACTCGCTCTCATTCCACCTACGGTTCTGTGTCCCTTCAGGTTCTCAAAGCCCGCTGCTTTAGCCTCCTTAACAAACTTTGCATCCAGCTCTTCATCACCGGTCACAAAGGGTACATTCATCAAGGAACGGTCTTCCTTCACAACGGTACCACGGAACATCTTGCTCTGGTCAAGGAAATCATAAAGGATAGCAGCCTTCTTCTCGTTATGTACCTTCATGGCCTCTAAGCCGCCCATATTCTTAATCCATTTAAATACCTTGCCGCAAATATAGATTCCGTATGCCGGAGGAGTATTATATAAGGATTTCTCATCAGCATGAATCTTATACTTCATCATGGTAGGAGTTCCCGGAAGGGTATCCTCGGTAATCAGATCCTCGCGGATAATTACAATAACGACGCCTGCTGGTCCGATGTTCTTCTGAACACCGCCATAGATAACACCATACTTTGTTACGTCTACCGGTTCAGACAAGAAACAGGAGGATACATCGGCAACCAGAACCTTCCCCTTTGTATTAGGTAATGTCTTGTACTTTGTTCCGTAAATCGTATTGTTTTCACAAATATATACATAGTCTGCATTCTCAGAAATCGGAAGATCGGAACAATCCGGGATATAGGAAAAGGTCTTGTCAGCAGAGGAGGCAATCGCATTTGCCTGACCATATGTCTTTGCTTCCTGATATGCTTTCTTAGCCCACTGACCAGTGATAATATAATCTGCAACCTTATTCTTCATCAAATTCATAGGTATCATAGCAAATTGTAATGACGCTCCGCCCTGAAGGAAAAGTACTTTATAATTATCAGGAATATTCATCAGTTCCCTTAAATCCTTTTCAGCCTCTTGTATGATTGCTTCATAAGCCTTCGATCTATGGCTCATCTCCATAACAGACATTCCACTACCTTTGTAGTCAAGCATCTCATCTGCTGCTTCTTTTAATACTTCTACCGGTAACATTGCCGGTCCTGCCGAAAAATTATAAATTCTTCCCACTTATTTCATCCTCCTTAAAGCTCGCTTTTATATATTTTGCAGTTTATAACTTTAATCTAGTAAAGTGTTACACTCATTATAAAACCTTGTTATTTTTTTGTCAATTACTTTGTTATTATAGTAAGCATAAGACAATCTTATAACAGTTTAGCCATAAATTTATTACACAATAGGAAGAAATAATCTAGCTTATCTTTACATATCGTGTAATAAATTTGTAGGGCGCACTGCCTAAGCGAGATTACTGCTTATTCTTTAAGTCTTCCTCCGTAAATACATCCTCAATTGCAGCTCCTGGCGCAACCATCGGCCATACCTTATCGTCACTGTCAATAATGCATTCCACTAAGACTGGCTCGTTCAAAGAGAGTACTTCCTTTAGGACGGTTTCAACTTCATCCTTATTTGTGATGCGGTATGCTTTTGCTCCCATCGCTTCTGCCAGCTTCACAAAATCCACCTTATCCTGAAGATTGGTATTCGAGTATCTCTTATCATAGAACAGTGTCTGCCATTGACGAACCATTCCGAGTACATGATTATTGAAGATGATCTCGATAATCGGAATATTATAACGGGTTGCGGTTGCTATCTCATTCATGTTCATTCTGAAGCAGCCGTCACCTGCAATATTTATAACTGTCTTATCCGGCATACCAACTTTAGCACCGATACAGGCCCCCAGTCCGTAACCCATCGTTCCGAGTCCTCCGGAGGTGATGAAGGTTCTGGGAAGCTTATATTTATAAAACTGTGCTGCCCACATCTGGTGCTGACCAACTTCAGTTGTAATAATTGCATCTCCACCTGTAAGCTCATACAGCTTCTCAAGAATATAAGGACCAGTTAACATTTCCGTATTATACTTAAGAGGGAACTGTTCCTGCAACGAATTAACATGCTCCAGCCATTCCTTATGCTTCTGCTGCTCAAGACGACCGTTCAATATAGTTAAAACTTCTTTGATATCGCCGATGATACTATAATAGGTAGCTACATTTTTATTAATCTCTGCAGGATCAATATCAATATGCAGAATCTTCGCATTCTTGGCGAATTTATTGGCATTACCGGTTACTCGGTCTGAGAATCTGGCTCCGATCGTAATCAACAGATCACATTCGGTAACGCCGAGATTAGCCGCTTTTGTCCCGTGCATACCGATCATTCCGGTATATCTGCTATCCGTACCATCAAATGCACCCTTTCCCATCAAGGTATCTGTAACAGGAGCATCCACCTTATCAACAAATTCCTTTAGCTCATCATGTGCTTCGGAGATTACTGCACCTCCACCCACAAAGATGAAGGGTTTTTTGGAATGCATAATCATTTCTATCGCATTAGACAGATCGTGCTCGGTAATCTCATCCGTCTTACGGTGAATCGCTTCCGGCTCTACCTTCAAATATTTTGCTTTCGCTGCAGTGACATCCTTTGTAATATCCACTAATACAGGACCTGGTCTTCCCGACTGTGCAATTTTGAACGCTTTTCGTATGGTATCTGCTAATTTGGTTACGTCCTTTACAATGTAATTGTGTTTCGTAATCGGCATGGTTACGCCGGCAATATCAATCTCCTGGAAGGAGTCTCTGCCTAATAGATTAACTGCAACATTAGCTGTAATCGCTACCATTGGAACGCTATCCATATACGCTGTCGCAATACCTGTAACCAGATTCGTAGATCCGGGACCGGAGGTTGCGAAGCATACTCCAACCTTACCGGTTGCTCTTGCATATCCGTCCGCCGCATGGGACGCTCCCTGTTCATGAGAGGTCAGAATATGTAAGATTTCATTACTATGCTTATATAATTCATCATAAATGTTTAATATCGTACCGCCCGGATAACCAAAAACAGTATCCACTCCCTGCTCCTTCAAGCATTCAATAACGATCTGCGCACCTGTTAATTCCATATACTCCTCCATTCCGCCACTTCGTGGCAGTCATCCTTTCGTAGTTACCGTGTTGCCTCATCTATAAATCGTCAGCCTATCAAAACACCTCTTAAGACATGGGGTAAAACATTATTTTGCTTTGGGTACCTCAAGGATTGCACCACGGTTACCGCTGGTTACCATTGCTACATAACGAGACAGATAGCCTGTTGTGATCTTTGGCTCTCTCGGCTGCCATTTTGATCTTCTGGTTGCCAGTTCATCGTCAGAAACTCTAAAATTAAGTGAGTTTGCATTAATATCAATATCAATGATATCACCTTCTTCGATTAGCGCGATGTTGCCACCTACGGCTGCTTCCGGAGACACATGACCGATGCATGCTCCTCTGGAAGCTCCTGAGAAACGTCCGTCAGTAATAAGGGCCACAGAGGAACCAAGTCCCATACCCATAATTGCACTGGTCGGATTAAGCATTTCTCTCATACCGGGTCCACCCTTAGGTCCTTCATACCGAATGACTACAACATCCCCTTTGACAATCTTACCATTCTTGATTGCTTCAATTGCATCCTCTTCACAGTCAAATACCCTGGCAGGACCGGAATGCTTTAACATCTCGGGTGCAACAGCAGAACGCTTCACCACACCGGAATCGGGAGCAAGGTTCCCCTTTAGTATTGCGATACCACCAGTCTCACTATAGGGATTGTCAATTGGTCGGATTACCTCAGGATCCATGTTTTTACAATTCTTAATGTTCTCGCCTACGGTCTTCCCTGTAGCAGTGATTAGATCCAGATTTAGAAGATTTTTCTTGCTTAATTCATTCATGACAGCGTATACTCCGCCTGCTTCATACAAATCCTCCATATAGGTATGACCGGCAGGAGCCAGATGACATAGATTAGGAGTTTTTGCACTTACTTCATTAGCGATATCAATATTTAAATCAAACCCAACCTCATGAGCAATCGCTGGAAGATGAAGCATAGTATTTGTGGAACAGCCTAATGCCATATCCACAGTCAGAGCGTTCATAAAGGCCTCTTTACTCATGATATCTCGTGGTCTGATGTCCTTTTCTAATAGTTCCATAATTTTCATACCAGCATGCTTAGCCAGACGAATACGTTCCGAATAGACAGCAGGAATGGTTCCGTTTCCTTTTAGACCCATGCCGATAACCTCGGTAAGACAATTCATGGAGTTGGCAGTATACATACCGGAACAGGAACCACAGGTTGCACATGCCTTATTCTCATACTCCTCTACCTCTTCTTCTGTCATAGTTCCAGCGCTATAGGCACCTACCGCTTCAAATAGAGAGGACAGACTGGTCTTATTTCCATTGACACGACCTGCCAACATAGGACCACCACTGACAAAGATGGTCGGAACATTAATTCTGGCGGCAGCCATCAGTAATCCTGGTACGTTCTTATCACAATTCGGTACCATAACCAATGCGTCGAATTGATGAGCCATTGCCATCGCTTCTGTAGAATCAGCGATAAGATCTCTTGTTACCAGGGAGTACTTCATACCTTGATGTCCCATAGCAATTCCGTCACATACAGCTATCGCTGGAAATACAATCGGAGTTCCTCCTGCCATTGCGACCCCTAGCTTGACAGCGTTCACAATCTTATCCAGGTTCATATGGCCGGGTACAATCTCATTGTAGGAGCTCACAATACCAATCAATGGTTTACTCAGCTCCTCTTTCGTATATCCCAATGCGTTAAATAATGACCGATGGGGTGCTTGTGCCATTCCTGTCTTAACTGCGTCACTTCTCATCTCTTAACCACCTTTTCTTCCTATTATTATATTAATTACATACTAAGCTAATATTTATTTGTTACACTAATCATTCCTAATCCCAATATGTCGCAAAATTGGACAGCTGCATAAGTGAAAGATAATAGAAATGATAGGAAGCATGCATTCTATCATTTGCTAATTGAAAGACTTTCATATTTCAATCTGGTATCATAACAACTAAATATGCAGTGCTTTAAAGTAGTACAGTATATATTAAAGTATTTCATTGTAAAAATCAATGTCATTTTTCAAATAATAATGGATTTTTTTTCACAAATATTCATAAATATTCTCTCAATTTATGACTACCATTACTTCAACGAATACCTTGTTATGAATTGATAGAAAATAGGTATGTTTTTCCATTTTAATATATTGGATTCGACGAAGAGAGTATGTAAATTCTCTGTAAAATCAGTGTAAAATTTATCTGATTCGTGTGAATTCGAAATAAAATCCAAGCAAATTTCATGATATTGTCATATAAATTATGATTGCTTATGTTATTTATTCGTGTTAAGATTTTTATGATTGATTATAATGTTTTATTATGTTTAAAATTAAGAGGAGTTATAGGAGGCGCAATTATGACAATCGTTTTCACTGAGTTTTTAAAGCAGCTGACAACAAACACTGCCTTGCTAATCACAGTTGTTCTTGTACTTGGTGTTATTCTTGTTAATGGATGGACTGATGCACCTAATGCCATAGCAACATGTGTATCAACCAGATCCATTAGTCCTAGAAATGCCATAATCATGGCAGCAATTTTTAATTTTCTTGGTGTACTTGTAATGACTATGTTCAGTAAGGCCGTAGCTCAAACTATCTATAATATGGTTGACTTCGGTAACGATCCTAAGTTAGCATTAATTGCATTATGTGCTGCTTTATTTGCAATTGTAGTATGGGCAACTGCTGCTTGGGCTTTTGGTATACCGACCAGTGAATCTCACGCACTAATCGCTGGTATATCCGGTGCTGCTATTGCACTTCAAGGTGGACAAGGTATTAATGGTCAAGAGTGGATTAAAGTTATTTATGGTTTATTCTTATCCTCTATTCTCGGCTTTGGATTAGGTTACATTGCGATTAAAATCATTAACTTTATATGTAAAGATTTGGACAAGCGTAAGACGAGCAAATTTTTTGAAAAATCTCAAGTTGTAGGTGGTGCCGCCATGGCCTTCATGCATGGAGCACAGGATGGACAGAAATTTATGGGTGTATTTATGCTCGGAGTATTCCTGGCGAAGGGACAAGGTAATATTACTGAATTCAATATCCCTTATTGGCTTATGATCCTCTGCTCCGTTGTCATGGCTCTCGGAACCTCCATCGGCGGATATAAAATCATAAAAACCGTGGGTATGGGTATGGTTAAGCTTGGTAAGCCTCAAGGCTTCGCAGCGGATGCTGCCGGAGCTGTCTGTCTCCTTTTAGCTTCTGCCCTTGGTATTCCTGTAAGTACAACTCATACCAAAACAACCGCTATCATGGGTGTCGGAGCTGCTAAGAGAATGTCCAGTGTAAACTGGGGTGTTGTAAAGGAAATGGTTTACGCTTGGATATTGACATTCCCCGGATGTGGTCTGTTAGGATTTATTATGGCATATATATTTATGAAAATTTTCTAAATAAGAAAGGAAGTATATTGAAATGGCTAGAAGAAATGATTACAATTATTTTGACGCATTTGCAAGTCTTTCTAAGTTCTCTTACGACTTAGCGATTAGCCTGAATGAGACTTTAAAGAATTTTGATCCTAAATCTATCACAAAGAAAGTTACGGAAGCCCATGCGATTGAGCATAATGCAGATATTGCAAAGCATGATATTATGAACCGATTGGTGAAGGAATTCCTTCCCCCTATCGAACGTGAGGATATCACTTGTCTTACTCAGGAAATTGATGATGTAACTGACTCTGTAGAGGATGTACTTATTTACATTGATATGTTTAACATCCAATTAATCCGTCCTGAGATCTTAAAGTTCACTGGATTAATTGTACAATGCTGTAAAGCAATGGATGAAGCGCTTGAGGAATTCAAGAATTTCAAATCCTCCAAGAAGCTTCGCGATAAGATCATTGAGATTAACCGTTTAGAGGAAGATGGTGATGCCTTATATGTAGATTCCATGCGAAATCTATACCACACCTCTAAAGATCCGATTGAATTAATGTGCTGGACAGAAGTGTTGCACCGACTTGAAAAATGCTGTGACAACTGCGAAGATGTTGCTGATATCTTAGAGAGCATTGTAATGAAGAACTCCTAATAATAAACAAACTAAGGATATAATCTAAATCGGGAAGGGCATAATCAGTATGAATTTAGAAAAACAAAAGGCATTTATTATACACGTTATCTACATCATCTTTCTCTTGGGATTAGTATATGTAGGTATTAAGTATCTATTACCATTATTGATGCCCTTTGTCATTGGTATGATAATTGCGGTTTTCTTTCGTAAACCGATTGATTTCATACAGAAGAAGACAAGAATGAATCGGGTACTTATCTCTATCCTTCTACTCCTGTTTTTCTATGGCGCATTGGGATTTCTAGCTAGTATGATTGGTTTTAAGGCTTTCAACTTCTTAAGTAATTTATTTTATAGTTTGCCCAACCTGTACGAAAACACTGTACTTCCTGCAATTGAACAGTCGATTGATAATGTATTGGTTCATTTTCCCGGCCTGGAAGATTACTTACAGAATTTCCTTGATAACATAAATGATTCTATCTTTAATTTCCTGAAAGATGCTTCCTCCACCGTGGTTGGTACGATCGCAAGGTTTGCCACTTCACTGCCCACCTTATTGATCAATTTTATATTTACGATTGTTTCCTCTTTCTTCTTTACCATTGATTACTACCGTATCACCCGTTTCGTTGGCTTACAGTTCAAGGGTGAACGCAGAGAAATGCTTAAAAAACTAAGGGATAACGGCATCGGAACGTTAGGAAAGTTTATCCGTGCCTATTCAGCTATTATATCCATCACCTTTTTAGAATTATCCATAGGCTTCTGGATCCTGGGTATTCCGAATCCTTTCCTCTTCGGGTTATTAATTGCAATAATAGATGTAATGCCCATACTTGGTACCGGTGCTGTATTATTACCTTGGGCTATTATCTCACTAGTAATTGGAAATACGAAGATTGGTATCGGAATGCTATTGTTATATATCATCATAACAGCGGTTCGCCAGACCATAGAGCCTAGGATTGTGGGACAACAGATTGGTTTACATCCGATATTAACCTTAATCCTGATGTATGTTGGTGCACAATTAATGGGTGTATTGGGACTGCTCATACTTCCTATCATTGCAACCATTATTGTAAAGCTTAATGATGACGGTACGATCCGGCTATTTAAAAAACGTTAGTTAGTACGCACCGCAATTCAAACATTATAAAGAAGCGATCACAAATAATGCGACCTCTTCTTTTTTATTGACCACTTTTCTCTAAAATGTCTTATTCTTTTTTTCAAAGGTAGCACAATCTGTCTCATCGGATCCCTTTGCATTTCTAGGCTCAACCTGAATTTGCTCTGCAGAACAGTGATCTCCATTCATATAGTACTCACAAGTATTAACAACACATCTAATTCCTTCATTCGGTTTATCCATTTTTTTAATTGACATAGCTAATCCTCCAAACATTCTAATTCGTAATGATGATTACGTAATTATTGTTTGCAAAGGTAATAAGATTCATGCACTTTAATACTTACAAATTAAGGCTCTTTGTCAAGAGTTGGGGTGGAATTCTCTGAATCCCTCACAAACACTTGATGAAGAGCTATTTTAATGTTTTAGATTCTATAAACAGTTTTTGGGTGCACTTAATAAGCCTGCCTAATTTTCTTTTGTTCTAGCGACTCGTATGTAATATCCTGTTTCTAAAACGTCTAAATTTCACTATTCCGTACGAAACTCTTTTCAACACTTTAATCTTATTATTATAGCCTTCTGTGGGACCATTTGTGTA
>JAEZKA010000005.1 GCA_023436225.1 Bacillota bacterium | reverse complement strand
CTTGCCATGTTCTATTCCTCCTTATCACCAATCTCTACAGATATGGTAAGATTTTCTTCATGTTTTTGATGTTAGTTGAGTCCGTCATAGCTGCTTTTCTAAGATTTCTCTTTCTTTTAGCGGATTTCTTTGTTAAGATATGACTCTTATAAGCTTTCATTCTCTTCAGCTTTCCAGTTCCTGTGATAGAGAAGCGCTTTGCTGCTGCTTTGCTTGATTTTAACTTGGGCATGATATTTCCTCCTTAATAATTAATACAGTCGGAGGATGCAGGATTAAGATACTGCCCCATCCGAAATGCTGTTTAAACTTAGTATTTTAACGTTTTTCTGTTAAGAACATAATCATGTTTCTTCCTTCGAGTTTGGCAGGCTTTTCAATTACAGCTATGTCCTCGAGTCTTTTATAGAAATCGTCCAAGATTACCTTAGAGGCTGATGTATGAGCCATTTCACGACCACGGAAACGTAATGCAACCTTCACTTTATCACCATGAGTAAGAAATTTACGAGCTTGGTTTGCCTTTGTATTGATATCATTATCATCAATATTCGGTGATAAACGAATCTCCTTTACCTCGGTAACCTTCTGTTTCTTCTTAGCTTCTTTCTCTTTTCTTGCTAACTCATATCTGTATTTACCGTAATCGATAATCTTACAAACAGGTGGTTTCGCTGTAGGAGCTATTTTTACAAGGTCAAGATTAGCATCCTTTGCAAGCTTCATTGCATCCTTGGCAGACATGATTCCTAACTGTTCTCCGTCTTCGCCAACCAGTCGAACTTCTTTGTCCCTGATCTGTTCATTAATCATTAAATCGCTAATAGTACTGCACCTCCATAGGTTATAAATTAACTGTTACTAGGTTTTGCATGCTTTCTACTTACAGACAACTGGAAGAAGCACGCATTGCGAACCTTCTATTGTCATAAACCGTAAATAAAAAAGGCGGATAAAGAATATCCACCTTAAATGCACAATCACGTAATTATTTCTTCTCAGAAATAGTGTCGAAATCTTAATTGCATTAACCCGTTCACAATAAATCACTTTACGCTATGGGTGAGAGATGGATTCTCTTCTTATTTCCTCATAAATACTGTCACACAGTATTTACAGCTTATTAAATATAACATGCTGTTCAGAAAATGTCAACTTATTTTTATATCAATTATTAGATTGGAGTGTCAAAGCCTATCCCTTATATTAAATTCAATGCTAATTTCTTGAAGGACTTTGATTAATCAATCTGAAAACCGGATTTTTTCGTAAAAACGTCAATTGCTTTCGATACAGCTGTACCAACCACGAAGCAGATCAGGGCTTCAATGAGACCATTCACGGCCACGAATAAAACGATGAAATGAAAAGGATTGGTTGCTCCTAATGCTGTAGCAAGGCCCTGTACATATTCGGTGTTGTAGAATAGTAATACAAAGGCAGTCATAAATAGTACGGTATTTAATAAAGCACCTGCCAGGTTCGCTGTTGCATGAGAAATCAGCCTAGTACGATCCCATTGCTTCATAGCCTTAAAGATCAAGCCTGTTAGCCAGCCCATCAGGATACGTGTGATAACACATAAGACAAATGTTCCTATTACGCTGATGCCAAGCAAAGCAGCACCCAAAGGCCCACTAAAGGCTTGAATAAAGCTGGTAATTCCGAATACCCCTCCAAGTATCGCTCCTGCTGTGGGTCCCAGGATTATCGCTCCTACCGCCACTGGAACAACGAGTAGGGTTATCTCCAGACCCGGTGTCTTGATATAGCCGAGCGGCGTGAATGCCATCAGTAGTATGATTGCTGTAAACAGAGCAAGCTGGACCATTTTTAAAGTACGTTTGTTAGTGATTGTTTTCATAGAATCCTCCATTCTGATTGTTCCAATCTATTAATAGTATTGGTCAATTTTCAAATGAATAATTACTAAACGCCATGTGTCTTCCCAATGTAAACTTAATTCACTTATCCGGATGACTTTTGATTTCTTAGGATGCACCTCCTATGAAACGATAGAAGCACGCTTTGTAACTGTCTATCATCACGAATCAAAAACACCGCTTCATCTCGTCTGATATCCTCCGACGTTCGTAGCGGTGCTAAACTTTATCGTAATTATGAATCCATATTTGAGCCCAAACACAAAACCTCTCATTTTGTCAAATACAGCCACGTTTAAGTTCCTGCCACACATTATAGGGGTCAAGACTATACCGGTGTCAGAAGTACTGCCGCCCTTCCCTGCTTCACCTGCTTTCTTCCTAATGCCCCATAGGAGGGTACACTGGAATAATACAGGATCATAATATCTCTGATTAAGCTTAGGAATTCCTTATGAACTTCCGAATTATTCAATTGTGATTATATATTATATTATCCTTCCAAAAAAAGCAAGAAAAAAATATCCCCTGGAAAACGCTTTGATTGCAATCCCCTATCTGCATTATATCTTACCCAGCCTTAACAAAAGGAAAGTATAGGTGCTACCTACTAATCCTAGCGCCATCATAATAATATAGCTTAGCGTTGATACCGGAAACAGTATCACAAGAAAAACGCTTGCATTAATTAGCATATGTAATAGAATTGGTGCATATATTGTACGATATCTATGATAGACAAGGCCCAATACATATCCCATCACAAAGGCATAAATACCTTGAACCAAATTCCCATGATAGATGCCAAAGAATATCGCCTGAAGCAGATTCGCACCAATAAAGGGTAAAACCTTACCTACCCGGTATAACGTCACACCACGAAAGATCAGTTCTTCGGCAATTGGAGCTATTACAATGGTATAGAGTAGCACCAACAAAGGATTACTGCCAAGCAACCCTTTCATCGTCTCACCATACTCTTCGAATACCTTCGGAAACATCGGTTGGATTATATTCATTATACCAGAGAAGAAAAACTGACAGCTTATACCTAAGATTAAAAAGTATAACATATTTCTTCGATGAAAGACAGCACGCCAATCCACCTTCTGTTCTTGCCGCACCTCTGCGCGATACCAGAAGTAGAATACAATGCCACAGATCAAAACAGAAGCTATGGAGATTATATAGATCATATTCTGTGACAAAAGCTTATTTATCTCTCCCGACAACCTAGCAAAATTCGTCAGTACCTCTTTTCCCTGCGTCAACCCGAGATAAATAGATATCATTATTTGATAAATAATGTGAAATAAATTTGATACAACAAATATTATAGTGAATGCAGCCAGGAACGGCATTACGCTTGCTTTCAGATAAACCAGTAATTTTTTCAATATCTGCACTTCCTCTTCGTGTTTATAACAACCATTCTAGCACCTTTTAGCGCTGCTGCCAACCAAGAAAAATGCAGCTAACCTTCATGGTCCATCGTATTCGATATCATTATAATGCACATCATCCTCAATCCAATCCAGATAATACTAAAATAGGAAACCCTATATGGGTCTCCTATTCTATAAGATCTCTTATACAATTAAGCTAGCATCCTTACTGCATCTGCTATGCAGCATGGAGCATTATCCAAGAACAACCTCAACCTCATGAGTCTTCTTATCTCCTGCTAGAGGAATAATATTTCCGGATACTTCCTTGCCATCTACCAACATCTTAGCAACACCCTTCGATACATGGTTTGGATTTTTCACAGTAATTATGTACTTGTCCCCACGGAATTCACGAGTAACTGTGTAACCATCCCATGCGTTCGGAATGGAAGGATCCACCTGTAATCCATCATATTCCGGTTTGATTCCGAGAATCGCCTGGGAGATTGCGACGAAGTTCCAGGAAGCTGTTCCTGTCAGCCAGGAATTCTTTGCTTCGCCGTGACGTCTGGCATCCTTACCTGCTACCGTCTGGGAGTAAACATAAGGCTCCACACGATGGATCTCAGAGTATTCCTCCGTATAGGAGGGGGCAATTCTAGTAAAGTAATCAAAGGCCTTGTCACCTCTACCCATCTGTGCTTCTGCAATCATAATCCACGCATTGTTGTGGCAGAAGATACTGGCATTCTCTTTATAACCGGCCGGGTAAGTAGAAATCTCACCGTATTCTACATAGTATCTTGTATATGCAGGATTCTGGAGCACTAGACCATATTTCGTTCCAAGGCGCTCATCCACTGCATCCAATGCTTGAATTGCTTTGCCGTCCTCAGTACCACAGTGACCCATGATACACAGGCCTTGAGACTCGATAAAGATCTTACCCTCTTCATTCTCTTCACTTCCGATCTTTCTACCGTAATCATCGTAAGCACGAACGAACCAGGATCCATCCCAACCGTCTCTCATGATAACCTCACGCATCTTAACAATCTCTTCCTGAATGCGGTCAGCCTCTGCTTTGTTACCAATTTTATTCATTAAAGCTACATATTCCTCACCGATATAACAGAACATTCCGGCAATCATAACCGATTCAGCAACCCTGCCATCCTTACTGGTACTGGTTTGGAAGGACTCACCAGGCTCGGTCGAAAAGCAGTTTAAGTTGAGACAGTCATTCCAGTCTGCTCGACCAATAAGCGGAAGCCCATGAGGTCCAAGATTATTGATCACATGGTCCATGGAACGCTTCAAATGATCTGCCAAAGGTGTACTGGTGGACTCATCGTTATCAAAGGGTGTCATACAATCGAGGATGGAGTAATCTCCGGTCTCTTTGATATAAGCAACCACTGCGAGTACTAGCCACAGTGGATCATCATTAAAGTTACCACCAATCTCATCATTACCCTTCTTTGTCAGTGGCTGATACTGATGGTATGCGCCACCGTCCAGCATCTGAGTCGAAGCAAGATCAATAATTCTCTCTCTCGCACGATCTGGTATCTGATGAACAAATCCAAGAAGGTCCTGGTTGGAATCTCGAAAGCCCATGCCTCTACCGATACCGGACTCGAAGTAGGAAGCACTTCTGGATAAATTAAAGGTAACCATACATTGATACTGGTTCCATATATTTACCTGACGATTTAATTTCTCGTCTGCAGAGCTTACGTTATACTTGGATAATAACTGATCCCAGTATGCTCCTAGTTCAGCGAATGCCTTGTCCACAGCTTCTGTGGTAGCATATTGGGCAATCATAGCTTCTGCTTTACTTTTATTAATTACATTCTTGCTCTCAAATTTCTCTTCAAAAGCATTCTCTACATATCCTAATAGAAATACAAAATCCTTTGTCTCACCGGGTTCCAGATTAATTTCCAGACAGTGGGATGCAATCGGGTGCCAACCATCTGCCACAGAATTATTGGATTTACCTGCGAATACAACGTCTGGGTTATGGAAGCCATTATAGGTTCCCATAAAGCTCTCACGGTCAGAATCAAAGCCCGCAATCGGAGCATTTACTGAGAAGAACGCATAATGATTACGTCTTTCCTTATACTCTGTTTTATGGTAAATAACAGAGCCCTTAATCTCAACTTCTCCGGTATTATAATTCCTCTGAAAGTTGGCGGAATCATCCTGGGCATTCCATAAACACCATTCCACAAAGGAGAACAGCTTCACCTGTTTCGTCTTACCGGATGTGTTCTTTACCACTACCTTATGTAGCTCTGCATTAGTATCAATCGGAACGAAGAAGGTTATCTCTGTCTCAACGCCTCCCCTAGCGCCGGTGATCTTCGTATAACCCATACCATGTCTACACTCGTACTTATCAAGCTCCTTCTTAACCGGAGCCCATCCGGGTGACCAAACATCTCCTCCATCATTCAAATAATAATAACGTCCGCCGCCAAGATCCAGGGGCACATTATTATAACGATAACGATTTATTCTGCGGAGCTTTGCGTCCTTATAGAAGCTGTAACCTCCCGCAGTATTCGATATCAATGAGAAAAATGCCTGCGATCCCAAATAGTTGATCCAGGGATAAGGAGTGGTTGGTGTAGTGATCACATACTCCTTATTCGAATCATCAAAATATCCGTATTGCATCTAAATATATCCTCCTTATAGCTATTTGTACTCCATTCCTCATTATATTATACATTTTCTGCTATTTCAACCGAAACCGACCCTGAAAAGTAGTACAAAAAACCATTAGAAATTAGTGCATTATTGCGAAACTGTATCTGGAATTATTTAACGATATACAATTCATAAAAAAAATGTCAAAATATATTTCTATCTTATGCTAAATAATAAAATACAGGAGGGGCCATTGAGCTAATCATGGAGGTAAATCATGAAAAACAACAGTAGAAAGAGAAGTAGAATGATCCTGCTCCTCATAATTATATTTGTTCTTCTTACAGGTGCAGGTACAGCCTATGCCAATAAATCTGCTCTAATCAACAGCTATTATCGTAACCTGAAAAGTCCAAGAGAATATTATACCTATCTAGAGAAATACGGGCTATATAAGCTTGTTTCATCATTGCCTGAGGATGTGACTGCTGGGAATGATCCTTATGCTTTCGATATCTCCTCGAATATAACCTTCCATAGGAATAAACTTGATTCCATTCTAGATACTGAATTCGGTGCCAATCTGACCGACCTCGAAAAGCACCTGGGAATTTCTCTAAGTAATATAGGTCTCGATTTACTCTTCGTCTCCAAAGACAACATGCGCAATAAAGCAATCGGTCTAAAACTTAATGATACTCCGCTACTTACCACTGAGCTATTCTTCGATTCCGAGGCTCAAAGGATGTTACTGCGATCCCCTGAACTGAGTGAAGCATATCTTACTAAATCTCTCAGAGAAGAAGATATAAACAGAGTGTACGAACTGCAGCAAAAGTTACTGAATACCGATCTGCCCCAGCGAATTCTTCGCCGTTACATAGAGCTATATTTCAACCACCTTGGTTCGGTCACATTGGAGCAAAGGGTTAACTTAACACTGGACAGTACGGATATCGAATGTGATTTAATTACTGTTTCCTTCACACCGGAAGAGTTCAGAGAGTTATGTCTTTATCTACTGGATGCTGTAAAATCCGATGAAGACATCCTATCTCTGCTGCCTCTAATTAATATAACGCAAGAGCAATATCTTCAATCTCTGAATAAGATTGAGAATATCATCTTCAGGCGGTACTCCGAGGAAAATTTCGAATCCATTCTGCAGCTAAAGCTATATGTGAACAATAAAGGCGAAATCCTGGGCCGAGAGATGACTACCTTCAATAGAGCAAACCTTGGCTATACTTTACTAGTCAAGGAGGATTACCTCGAATATGAGCTCCATCTGACCAATACCTCCACAAATCCCATGCTTTACATCAATGGTATCAACAGAAGGATTGAGGAAGATAACCAAGGGAAGATATCCCTCAATATTAAGAACCCTGGTCATTCATCAGACGATGACATAAATATTGATATCACCTACGAGGGTGTAAGAAGCTTATCCTATGAAGGGCAATCTTATTTAGAGGGTAACCTTACCCTCTCTTCAAATATACTTGCGGGAATTATGATAACATCTGATTTCAGTTATAATGAGAACAGTCAGCTAAATACAACTGCGATACGCTTAGGAACGTCTCCCCTCGTCGATATTAAAAGTAAAGGAAAGTCTTTGACAGATTATGAGATAATCCAACCGTCTGCTTCCGGTCCCCGATATGATCTCTTGGAATACAAGAAATATCTGTCTGGGATTAACTTTGAAGATTACCTAACATCCCTCTCCAAATCTCTCGGTCTCAGCCGGGAAGCTCTTATGGATCTGCTTTGGTAAGCGATTGTACGTAAAGTGGCTTTTATAAGCCTTTCGCCATATTATTTAAGAGATATTTAATAATTAATTTCTTTTTTTCTGTAGTTAAATGTGTTACACTATGTAGGTCAATGTGATAAGAAGCGACACCTTAACGGTATTGAGACAGATTAGTATGATGTATAAGTGAGGTTTAACTATGCCAAAAGAAACCAGGCTTGAAGAAGACGCGGTTATCTATCAACCCAGACAGAAGCTAACAGAAAAACAAAAACTAAAGGACATGAACTTCCAAGATAAGATAGGTTACCTATGGGATTACTATCGTATTCATGCTATTGTCATAATTGGAGCGATTGCTCTGATATCCTATATTATCTACGAGATTATCACACCGAATATAGAGACCCAGTTCTATGCAGCGATTATTAATAATTCGATCAGTGATGAGGTTTGGGAGCAATATGACGCCAAGTTCTCAGAATATCTGGACTTAGACCCTAAGACAGAAGACATACAATTTAATTATAACTTCTATCTGAATTCAAACAGTGAATATACAATGAGTATGCAGCAGGCATTAACCACCTATATTGCTGCTGGCGAGGTCGATGTAATCATAGCGCCGGAATCCACCTTTAAAGAATATGCCTACCACGGTTTTTTTGAGGATATATCAGATCAACTACCAACGGATCTCTATACCAGCCTTGCGGATTATGTATTTATCTCAAATACTGAGGAGTTACCCGAGAAGAATGTCTACGGCATTTATCTGACGGACTCCAAGCTATTTACCGAGTATGCTAATAATTCCGATCCTTATGTCCTGGGTATCTTATCCAATGCTGTACATAAGGAAAATGCAGCGGAGTTTCTCCGAGTGCTTTACAATGAGTAAATGACCTTATTATAGATATTTAAAAACTCTCAAAGTGGAGAGCCCCCTAGATGTTACCATCTAAGGGGCTCCTGCTTTTTTATCTATATATTTAAATCGTTTTTACCGGAAGCGATACGTTTCCTTCATACCTCTATATATGAATGCGTCGGACGCAAGAATCAACTATTATTTTGCTGTGATGTACCCCTGTGCTTTCAATAATTCTGCGATTAATACCGCACCGCCGGCAGCACCTCGAACGGTGTTGTGTGATAAGCCTACAAACTTGTAATCAAACACTCTATCCTCACGGAGTCTTCCAAAGCATACCCCCATGCCATTCTCATAATCACGATCCAGCTTTGCCTGAGGACGATTGTCTTCTTCGAAATACTTAATGAACTGCTTCGGAGCACTAGGTAAATCAAGCTCCTGAGGAATTCCTTTAAACTCAGCCCATGCCTTCAGGATATCTTCTTTGCTTGGCTTATTCTCAAAATTCACGAATACAGCTGCAGTATGTCCGTCGGTTACAGGTACACGGATACATTGAGTAGTAATCATAGGACCTTCCGCTTTTACAATCTGGCCATCAACGACTTTACCCCAGATGCGAAGAGGCTCCTGCTCGCTCTTCTCTTCCTCACCACCAATGTATGGGATAACATTATCTACCATCTCCGGCCAATCTGCAAAGTTTTTACCTGCACCGGATATAGCCTGATAGGTTGTCGCAACTACCAGCTTTATTCCAAACTGGCGTAATGCATGCAGAGCAGGTGTATAGCTTTGGATAGAACAATTTGGCTTAACAACAATAAAGCCCTTCTCTGTACCCAGTCGCTTCTTTTGCGCTCCAATCACCTCAAGGTGTTCCGGGTTTAGCTCAGGAACTACCATAGGAACATCGGGAGTCCATCTATGGGCACTATTATTCGATACAACAGGAGTTTCCGCTTTCGCATATGCTTCTTCTATTGCCTTGATTTCGTCCTTCGTCATATCAACCGCACTAAAAACAAAATCTACGTTTGCACTAACCGCTTCAACATCATTTACATTCATTACGATTAATTTCTTAACATTCTCTGGCATAGGGGTAGCCATCTTCCAACGGTCACCGACTGCTTCCTCATATGTCTTCCCGGCACTTCTCGGGCTGGCAGCAACTGTAACTACCTCAAACCAGGGATGGTTCTCTAGCAAGGAAATAAAACGCTGTCCAACCATTCCGGTTCCTCCAAGGATACCTACTTTTAATCTACCCATTTCAAATCCTCCATTTTGTTCTTCTATGGCATACATCTGTCTTTGCTGTAAATATACTATATACTAATTTCAGAAAAAATCAACACTTTTTTGTAGAAAATTAAAGTTTTGTTACTATTATATAAGTATGAGACCTCAAAGTTACTTCGTTTGGTTATTTTTCTATAAGATTTTGATATTTTTCCAACAGCTTTTTAAGGTCGTCCATGGTTTCGATCTCATTTACGTGGTTTCTGAGCTTAGCAGAGCTCGGATATCCGGTGGTATACCAAGCAACCTGCTTACGCATCTCACGAATTCCGATGGTTTCACCCTTATAATCCGCCAGCATGCCCGCGTGGCGAAGAATCATATCGCGAACTTCATCAAAGTCAGGCTTTTGAAGAAGGATCCCCGTCTTAAGATATTCTTTAATCTGTGCAAAAAGCCAGGGATTACCCCTGGTACCTCTCGCCATCATAAGAGCATCACAGCCTGTCTGCTCGAGCATCGCCTTGGCATCCTGTGGAGTAAAGACATCGCCACTGCCGATTACCGGTACCGTTACTGCTTCCTTTACCTGACGAATTATCTCCCAGTCTGCCTTCCCGCTATAGAATTGCTCTCTGGTTCTAGCGTGAACAGCGATTGCTGCTGCACCATTCTCCTCTGCAATCTTCGCAACCTCTACGGCATTGATACAATCCTCATGAAAGCCCTTTCGTATCTTTACAGTGACCGGCTTAGAATACCCCTCCGCTACCTTGCGGACAATTTCACCGATCAATTCCGGATTCTTCATAAGAGCGGAACCTTCGCCGTTATTTACAACCTTCGGGACAGGACATCCCATATTGATATCAAGGATATCAAAGTTACGATGCTCTAATCTCCTTGCGGTATCCCTCAGAATATCTGGATCTGCTCCGAAAAGCTGAAGCGCAGCTGGGCGCTCCTCCTCCGCAATTTGAAGAAGCTGCTCCGTATTCTTATTATTATATTGGACTCCCTTCGCACTGACCATCTCTGTATAGACGAGATCCGCTCCTTGCTCCTTACAAAGTAAACGAAATGGCAGGTCGGTTACTCCTGCCATTGGTCCTAATAATAAATTTCCTTCCAATCTAACATTTCCTATCTTAACGCTCATTTTAATTTCCAAGCCTTCCCTTTGTGTTAGCCTACCGACCCTTGTTCTTATCATTAATAATCTTAAGACCTTTTAACGTCAGATTAGGGTCATATACTTCTATGACATCGGTTGCCTCAGATATAATCTTACCCAGACCACCAGTTGCTATGACCTTGCACTTCTCAATACCGGCTTCCTGTAGCATTCTTCGAACAATATACTCTGTCTGTCCAATGCAACCAAAAACCAAGCCCGCCTGCATACTGGTAACGGTATCCTTGGCAAGGATGGTGTCCGGCATAGCGATCTCAATCTCCGGAAGCTTCGCGGTATCATTCCATAAAGCATTCGCTGCAATACGGAGTCCCGGACAGGTTACCGCAGCGATTATACTTCCATCCGCCGTAATCAAATCATAGGTAATAGCTGTTCCAAAATCAATGACCAATACCGGTCCACCGTAGAGCTCATAAGCAGCTACTGCATCTACTACACGGTCTGCTCCGATTTCCTTGGGATTCACCGCTCCGATTTTGATTCCGGTCTTTGTTCCGATGCCTACAATCAGCGGAGTAATTCCCAGATATTTTATGATTCCCGAGGTCAGTGAGTACATCAGCTTTGGCACCACACTGGCTATCACCACAGCTGTAATCTCTTCAATCCCAATGTTTCTTGCCTTCAATAAATCACGCAGTACTAAGCCGTATTCATCCGAAGTACGAGCTGTATTGGTGGTTAGACGAAAGCTGGCCTTCATATCATTATCTTCAAATATACCTAGGGTAATGTTAGTATTACCAACATCAACAACTAATAACATAATCAAATCCTCCTGAACACATTTATAAGGTGTAATAAAGCATCATCACAAGAAGTGTCTATAACAGATCAGAAGCATTCTCTCCGAGAAAGAACACCTTATAATAAAGTTCTAATGCCTCCAGTAGCTCTGCTTTCTCTCTTTGTAGCTGTTTAATCTTTAAGACACTACCTATCTCGTCATAGAGATAATCACTTTCTTCCGAATCAACTCGCATGATAAGCGTACCATCCTCTTCAAACTCCAGAGATAAAATTCCTCCGATGTCTTCGGTAAACAGTACGCACATTATCTTAAGCTCTTGCTTTATCTGTTCTGGCAATGCCTGAAAATCCTCATTAAGCCAGAACTTCTTCTCATATGCACTGCTCGCGCATAAAACCACCTTATCCTGATACATATTATATCCTCCATACCATACATCAAATATAATTAAGGTGTCGAAAGCCCTTCAACTGTATTGGCATCATTAATAAACACCCTAATCGATTATACCATTTCCATAATAATAAAGCCAAGCCCTATGACTATAACTCCCATCATGATAAAGGTGAAGCCCGTCGTCTTACTCTTCGGGCTCCTTGTCAGCTTCACTCCGTTTAATATATTTACAAGTCCACCGGATATACATGCAGCCAAAATAGCATAGCGGTTCGTAGGATTCTGAAAGATCAGTATCAGAGAAACAATCAGAGCAATTCCTACAATAGTATTAATCAGATCAAGTATATTAATCTTATTGTTCCCAGATGAGAATTTCTCTAATTGCTTCTTGAATTTGTTCATGTTATTAACCATGCCTTTCTCATAACTTCAGCTAGCATATGTTAATGCCGAGCTTATATATTTCCTATCGTAGCGACCATTACTGCCTTGATGGTATGCATACGGTTCTCCGCTTCGTCAAATACTACATCAGCATGACGCTCAAACAACTCCTCGGTGACCTCCTTGCCCTTAACGGCAGGCAGACAATGAAGTAAAATGGTATTTTTCTTTTTTGTAAGAGTAAATAAAGCATCATTTACCTGATAGGGCTTTAAAAGCTTAACACGTTCTACCTCTTTATCTTCCTCACCCATTGAGCACCATACATCGGTATAAATTGCATCTGCACCTTCCACTTCACAGAGCTCATCCGAGATAACTATCTTACTGTCAGAGGACTTAGCATATACCTCACAAACGGACACCAGATCCTTCTCCGGCCACAAATCCTTAGGAGCCAGTATCGTAAAATCTATGCCCATCTTAGAAGCGCCGATCATTAGCGCATTCGCCATATTGTTTCGACCATCGCCAACAAAGACCAGCTTTAATCCTTTAAGCTTACCAAACTGCTCCTTTAAAGTCAAGAAGTCTGCAAGAATTTGCGTAGGATGATCCACATCGGTCAAGCCGTTCCATACCGGTACGCCGCTGTATTTTGCAAGCTTCTCCACTGTCTCCTGGGCAAAGCCACGGTATTCAATACCGTCAAACATTCTTCCAAGTACCCTGGCCGTATCCTCTATGCTCTCCTTATGACCTAATTGTATATCATTCTTCCCTAAATACTCTGGATATCCACCTTCATCCACACATCCTACCGTAAAAGCGCAACGAGTCCGGGTAGAGGGCTTCTCAAATATCATAGCGATATTCTTGCCCTTCAGACTGTTACCGGTGATTCCCTTCTTCTTCTTCTCTTTTAACTCTGCTGCCAAATCAATGAGAAATTCAATCTCCTCCGGTGTAAAATCCTTCAAGGTTAATAAACTGCGTCCCTTTAAATTCATAATATCCTCCCATCCGCTGCCTCTGGACAGCTGCAAAATTTAGTAGGCTGTTCTCTCTGCCTTACTTATCTTGATAAGTACCTAAAGGTAAAATTTATATTTATACCTCATATATGTGTATTTATACATTATGATAGTTTTATGAATTTGTCAAGGAAAATAATAATTTTATATGAATTCTACAAAATGTATTGGGTCAAAGGCGTCGGATTTCCTGTATATCTATAAGTAATAAAGCTAAAGTAATACCCCTATTTGAAAATACACTAATCCAGAAGCAAACAAGAGAAAGCACTCTCTGTATACTACTATTATTGTAATAATGCAGTGATAAATCTATTCACTTGTCAGAAAATGCTTTACGAACCTTCTATTGTTTGTTCACTTTGTTGCATTTGCTTACGCGCAAACGATAGAAGGTACACTTTGCAAACCTCTATTGTCATGAATGATAAAAGCTGCCACGAATGAAATTTCTTTCATTCTATGACAGCTTACTACATTCTTGTCTGATCATTGATTTCGTACTACTTTATTTTTCTTAATTATTGTTCTCCTCTTGAACAGGTGTTACAGACGGTGCATCGCGCGTAATAAACTCTGCGATCAAATTCTGTTCCAGAATCTCCTTCGAGGTCGTCTTAAGAAGAATGGCCTTATCATATTCCGCTCTATACTGTGCTGCGTCCACAACCTCGTTGGTTCCTATCCTCCAAGCACGACTGCCCTCAAAGATCCCCTCCCTCGAGATTTCGAAGATAATATCATTGGTTGCAAAGGAGCCTTCAAAAAGATAGGTAGTGAATGCAACAAACCCATCTGTTGCATTGGATAAATCCTGACCTACCGTAAAGGTCTCATCCAATGTTAAGCCCATGACATTAGCAATGGTTGGCATGAAGTCTACCTGTCCACCAGTCGTTGTAATGGTCTGCTTTACCCCACTACCCGGGACATGGATCATCATAGGTACATTCAGCATCTCATCGTAATCATAGGTTCTTCCGATAAAAGCATTCATCTGCTCCGTTACCTCTTCCATTCCACAGTTCAGACCGTGATGATCACCGTAGAGAGCAATCACTGTGTTCTCATAAAGCCCTGCTGCCTTAAGATCAGAAATCAGCTGTCCAATCGCTTCATCCGTATAATGTACCGATTGCAGGTAGTCACCAAACTTTGTCTCTTCATCCTCCGGCTTTAGTGTCATGGTACGATATTGGTCGTCAATGTCAAAGGGATGGTGATTGGATAGCGTAATTGCAAAGGTAAAAAACGGTGTTGTTTTCTGCTGAAGAATATCTACCAGCTGACGAAACATCGACTTATCCGAGATGCCCATACCGATCCGTTCATCCTGCTCCAAATCCTCCATACTGTAAAAGTCCTGAAAGCCCTGATTGGGATAAGCACTCTCTCTGTTCCAGAAGGTTCCCTCAAAGCCATGAATTGCAAAGGCACCATATCCCTGCTCACGCATCAGCCAGGGTAACCCGTGAAAGGTATTATCCTGAAACAAACGGTAGCTCTCGCCGTCATCAACTGGATACAGACTGTTCATACTGGAGAATTCGGCATCCGCTGTATTACCCTTACCTGTATTGGTATAATAGTGGTCAAAGTATAGGGTATTCCCTTCCACGAGACGGTTCAGGTTTGGTGTAATCTCCTGACCATTGTACTCCGCTCCAATGACGAAATCCTGAACCGCTTCTAATTGAATTACGATCAGATTCTTTCCCTCTCCAATTCCGTGATACTTAGGAAGCTTGGTCTCCGGTGATACCTTCTCTAATACCTCAAGTATCTCCTCCTGCTCCATCTCCTCCTGAGCCAGGTTATCAGAAATAGTTTCATAGATATCGGTTACATGGCTTGTGAAGAATTCCATACTGTTTACACGTTCAATCGCCGCTGAACGAAAAGGATTAACAATCAGAGTAATAATCAGAGCTGTTAATACATATATAATATATTTGAATTTCCTCCAAGGATAAATCTTTTGAAGAATTTCCTTCGTGGCATATTTCTTAAAGCTGTAATAAGCAAAGGGGATATCCAAAAACAACAAAAAGCTCGCCGGTATCATCGTAGCAATAAAGCTTTTCGGAACAGCTGTGACGCTCTTCGCTTGCCATAGCTGTCGAATGGACACTGTCTGATTATAATAATTATAATACATTGTATCCGCAAACATCAGCAGACTCAGCAGGAAGTATACTGTTATGAATATACCTGTTTTACGTTTCAACCCACTTCTTCCAAAACATATATAAATTGCAGCCCATACAATCAGACTCAATACGATCAAAACTATCTCCATGCGATTTACTTTAATCAGAGAATAGTAGACCATCATCTTAAACACAAATAAGAAGGTAACAAAGTAAGGGGATGCGATTATTTCTTTTAACCTTTTCATAGAGCCTCCATTATCGCAGATTAGTGCAAACTCAACACAGAACTAGCAACTTATAAATCAGGTTTATAATAGCTCATTACCATTACATAATCAAGCGGTAAAATCTTAATTTTTTCTTAATCTAAACACTTTCTTTTATGCAATTTAACTAATGGTTATAATACAAAAAATGCCACAGTCAGAAATTATCCTTCCAACTGTAGCATTTTTATACTAAATCATATCGGTTATTGGTTCGTATCCTCTTTCCCAACTTCAGTAAGTGCCTTTACCATACCTGCCAATCCCTGAATCTCGGAAGGAATGATGATCTTGGTAGCCTTACCGTCGGCAGCCTTTGCAAAAGCCTCTAGACTTTTCAGCTGAATTACCGCGTTACTGGGAGCTGCTTCATTCAAGAAGCGAAGGCCCTCCGCCATCGCCTTCTGAACAGCTATGGTAGCTTCTGCCTGGCCTTCCGCCTCGCGAATAGTGGCTTCCTTCTTCGCCTCGGCACGAAGGATTGCAGCCAGCTTCTCTCCCTCAGCATCAAGGATTGCTGATTCCTTTCTACCCTCTGATACCAGAATAGCCGATTTCTTCTGGCCCTCTGCGATGAGAATAGACTCTCTTCTCTCACGCTCTGCCTTCATCTGCTTCTCCATTGCATCCTGAATGGCTGCAGGTGGAATGATATTCTTTAACTCAACTCTAGTCACCTTAATACCCCACGGATCAGTAGCAACATCGAGGGTCACTCTCATCTTAGTATTGATAATCTCCCTTGAGGTAAGGGTCTCATCTAATTCAAGATCACCGATTATGTTACGAAGGGTGGTTGCGGTTAGATTCTCAATAGCCATCAACGGATTATCAACACCATAGGCATAAAGCTTCGGATCTGTAATCTGGAAGAATACGACGGTATCAATCTTCATCGTTACATTATCCTTTGTGATTACCGGTTGAGGTGCAAAATCCACCACCTGTTCCTTTAATAGAACCTTCCTTGCTACTTTATCAATTAGCGGCATCTTAATATGGATACCCACATCCCATGTAGCCTGATATCCTCCGAGACGTTCCACTACATATGCGTTTGCCTGTGGAACAATCTTGATACAGGATGCTAGGATAAGTAATATCAATACCACTAGTATTATCACTAAAATTTGTCCTAATTCCATCTTACTGCTCCTCCTTATACACACTTACAATTAATTTCACTCCGGTAATACCGTGTACCTTTACCTTCTCACCCTTTTCAATTACAACGTCTCCCATGGCCTTCGCAGACCACTCCTGTCCGTCAACAACAACCTGCCCCGCAGCATTCATATTATTTATCGTTACAGTAACCAGAGCTACCTTGCCAATAACTCCTTCATAGTTCGTCTTAATCCTTTTAGGGTTAAAGTATTTTAACACTAAAGGTCTTGTAAAATACAATAAAACCATGGACACCACAAGGAATAAAATCAATTCCAATAATAGATTATCATAAAATAGGGAAATTAAGAATGCAACTAATGCGCCGCCTGCGAACCAGATCGTAGTCAGACCAAGTGTGATAATTTCGATAAATATTAAAATTGCGAGAATAAGAAGCCACAAAATCGAATTGGTCATCTAAATTCCCCCTTTCTATATCTGTTTCTTATATTTTACTCGATTCAGTAGCTTTCTACAATAGAACGAGTCGTTTTCTAATTTTATTTTAATAATTAAAAATAGAGTTTATAAATGGTACCGCAACAAAGTCGTGCCTTTCGCACGCCTTTGTTGCGGTACCATTGTAATTTTTTGAATACAAATATACAAGCAATTATAATTGCTGATCTCTGATTTCCTTAACACCTAGTGAAATTCCTAGATTACCGTTGCGGCACCTTAAGGCATCGATCATTTCCTTCTCATTCTCATCGGATTTCAGGACAATATCATAGTAAAGTTCGAACAGTGTTCCCATATTACTGGTCTTAACTTTCTGCAGCTGAACATAGGTGGTATACTTTAAAAATATCTCATCAAATACCCCCTGATAATTCATGTCCTCCGGAACTGTAATCCGAAGTCTCTTTTCCTGCTGTTTACCGATACCATAACCGCTCTTATTTACAAGCACGATAACCGCACCCACAACAACGATAACAACAGCACCCAAGGTCAGATATCCCAGACCAACAGACAGACCTGCCGCCATAGTCAAAAACACAAAGGATATGTCCTTGGAATCTCCCGGTATACTACGAAATCTTACGATAGTGAATATGCCTGCCATAGAAAATGCTCTTGCAAGATTGCCACCGATAAGGATAATTACAACCGCTACAATGGTCGGTAAGATAACTAGGCTTAATACAAAGTTGGCGGATCGTTCTTTCCTTGGCGTAATAATAAAGTAAGTCCAACTGATGATAACCCCGAGTAAAACTGCTACTGCAATACATACCAATACCTTACCTAGACTGATTGACAAGCCTGAGGTTAATGAAAGCTCTTCAAATATGGTATCAAACATTACTTTCGAACCCGACATTAGTAATCCCCCTATACACACATTTTTTTATCCTTCGAAGTCATGGACAGATCGATCTCATTTCGCTGTAAGGCTCTTTTATATTCCTCTCCATATTTTGAGAAGGTTGCAGGATAGATGCGATAGTCAGACAAGAGTTTTGCAAACCATAACGGAGCGGTGTTGGTAATCTTCGCCTCCATAATCCATATTCCGGCAGGCAATAGCAGCTCCCCATAATTACCTCTATCCAATCCCACCTCATTGCGTCTTGTCCTAATGTTGGTATCAAAGGTTATTCGAAAGCTTGAATTCTCTTTACCAAACATCGCTATCCTATCATAAGAGATATAAAGCATCGGCCTTATGTCAGGATATCTTATAAGAAAATAGTCAACTTCACTTAGTATCTGCTCACTAAGCGGCTTTTTCGCCTTAAGTCGCTGATGCTCCTCTATGTAATGACAGGCATCCTCCAGATACATGGCGGTACGCCTCTTATTCACCTGACCATTATATTTCTTCTTAATCTCAAGATATACCTTGTCTCTTGGGCCAACGATGCCATAGCTCCTAAGCCTCAGCTTCTCCTTATAAATCGGCTTTTCGATCGATTTTCTTATAATTGCATGATCCGGTGTATCATAATAGATATTGCTTATTGAATAATAATCCCCTTTACTACTGAAGGCGTCTAATGCCATGTACTCTTCTAAACGAGGCTTAATCATATGAAAAACCTCATCCGTAATTAAGAACTTCTTCTCGGCACGATTAAAAACCTCAATCGCCATGACTGACATCTCCCTTATGATATAATATTCCATCTTAAGCAATGATCAATAACCAGCTGCAACACGTACCTATATATTCGTCCAGGCTAAAAGTATTGTATTATCTTTAACAGTAGACTGCAAACCTTATCCAACCATATTTCTTATCATATATTGCTATTTATTCCTTCTTTGTCTAGCAGCTTCATACATAAGAATCGCCGCTGCTACTGCAGCATTCAGTGATTCAACTTTTCCCGCCATTGGGATCCTAATCAAGGTATCTGCCAGTTCTGATGCCTGATTGGATAAGCCGTTCGCTTCATTACCTATAAGAAAAGCACATCCGCTTCGGAAGCTTCCCTCTGTATCATAAGGGATTCCCTGAAGATGTGCTGCATATATTTCTATTCCCTGGGCTTTTACGAGAGCTAAAAAATCATAAAAGTTTTTCGCCTGATAAAAGGGTACACGGTATATTGAACCCATTGTCGCCCTGATTACCTTCGGGTTATATACATCCACAGATGAATCACTAAGAATAATTCCAGTCACACCGGCCCCCTCTGCCGTTCGTATCATTGTCCCCAGATTACCCGGGTCTCTGATATCCTCTAACAAAAGCAAGCAGGCATCCGGCTTCGACAGTATACTTTCTGGCTGATAACGAGCCATAGCCACTATGCCCATAATTCCTTGAGGAGTCTTTGTCTCAGATATCTCTTTGAATATATGGTCGGTGAAAATCTCATAATCCATATCACTAAAATATTGTGGCTCTTCACGACACATCTCTTCATAAAAGCTCTCCGATACATAAGCCTTCTTAAGAAGCTTAGCATCCTTGGCTTCCTCGAACATCTTTATTCCTTCGATTACAAATACTCCCTGCTCTTCTCTTTCCTTCGCTTTCTTCTGCAATAAGGCCAGATTCTTCACCTGAGAATTACTCATACTGCTGATGACCGTCTTCTGTTTCATTATTAATCCTCACATAACATCGTGTTATAAAACCTTTATGATACTAGTACCAACTCTGCAGTTCTTCCTAACGATTATATAAAAATTCCATATCAAATTAACTTAATATGCTTGCCCTTGTATTCGTTTGTGCCGAGTGTGCAATGCGTGCTTGCACGATATATACACTCGGATGATACAGGCACAAACTTTTAACAATGGATTATGCTTTCTATCATTTATTTAGGCTTCCTGCAAATTACTCAGCTTCGCAGCCTGATCAGCTGCAATTAAGCTGTCGATGACGAAATCCAGGTCTCCATCCATCACCTTATCAATCTGGTACATGGTTAGATTAATTCTATGATCAGTTACACGTCCTTGAGGGAAGTTATAGGTTCTGATCTTCTCAGAACGGTCACCGGTACCAACCTGGCTCTTTCTCGCTTCAGCCTCAGCATTACGGGACTTCTCTAGTTCCAGATCATATAGCTTTGCACGTAAAACACGGATTGCCTTATCTTTATTCTTCAGCTGCGATTTCTCATCCTGACAGGATATTACAATACCGGTAGGAATATGAGTTAAACGAACCGCTGAATCCGTAGTATTAACGCACTGACCACCGTTACCGGAGGAACGGAACACATCAAACTTACAATCATTCAGATCAAGTTCTACGTCAACCTCTTCTGCCTCAGGCATAATGGCTACTGTAGAAGTAGAGGTATGAATACGTCCACCGGATTCTGTTACCGGAACACGCTGTACACGATGTACCCCACTCTCATATTTCAGCTTCGAATAGGCACCCTTACCGTTTATCATGAAAATTACTTCCTTGTAACCGCCAATCCCATTCTCATTCATATTCATTACATCAATCTTCCATCGGTTACGCTCTGCATACATTACATACATACGATATAACTCTGCTGCAAATAATGCCGCTTCATCACCGCCGGCACCGCCTCTTATTTCTACAATTACATTCTTATCATCATTGGGATCCTTTGGAAGCAATAAGATCTTAAGCTCCTCTTCCAGTTTAGGAATCCTTTGTTTACACTCATTTAGCTCTTCCTTAGCAAGTTCGCGCATCTCCTCATCGCTTTCTTCCTCCAGAAGTGCAAGACTATCTTCTATACTTTTTTGATTCGACTTATATTCCTTGTATTTTTCAACAATTTCGCCCAGATCAGAATGCTCCTTACGAAGCTTCTTATAATGATTCTGATCATTCAAGACATCGGGGCTCATCATCTCATCTTCAATTTCCTGAAAACGAATCAGAAGATCCTCTAACTTATCAAACATACTAATAATTCCTCCATATCAATTATGATCGTCTCGCCGCTACAACGCGGTCAAGTCCACTCAGATCCTTCTTTATCATTACATCGGTAAAACCTTCCTCCATTAAGATTAACTTCACCGCTTCACCTTGATTATATCCTATTTCATAGAAAATCAAACCGTTCGGATTCAAGTGTTCCTTTGCAGCTTGAGTAATACTCCGGTAAAACTTAAGTCCATCGTCGCTTCCATCCAAAGCCATTCTAGGTTCAAAATCCTTTACCTCCGGCATCAAGTCTTCGATATCACCCGAAGGGATATACGGTGGATTGGATACGATAATATCAAAATGCCCATTTACACGGTCAAACAGATTGCTTTGTAAAAGCTCAACCTTCACCATATGCTTATCGGCATTCCTGGCAGCAACTGCAAGAGCCTTCTCTGAGAGGTCAACTCCAACCGCATGTCCTAAGCTTCCAAGTTTAGCAAGGCTAATGATAATGCAGCCGGAACCAGTACACATATCCAGCACCGATCTACCATTACCGTATTTTAGTATCTCTTCTACCAGAACCTCAGTATCCTGTCTGGGAATCAGAACATCCTCATTCACTTCAAACTCTAAGCCCATGAATTCCTGGGTTCCGAGAAGATGCTGCAGCGGTATATGAGCGGCTCGCTGATGAATTAACTCAAGATATCGAGATCCTGCCTCTTCCTCTACCGGCTGATCCCCCTTCAATAATAAATCCGTCCGCTTCATATTAAAAACATGGGCAAGCAGATACCATGCGTCTACATCGGCATCTGCTATTTTCTGTTGCTTTAGTAATTCACGTCCGGTCTGCAGTAATTGTTTATAAGTGTTCATTTACCTTCCTCACAAACCCGTTGCTAAGACCATTATATTCATATACACTAATATGATACAGCATCTTCGATGCCTGTCACTAAGCTAAAGTTTTTTCTTATCATCAAAGAACTTATCAAGTGCCTTTAAAATCTCGTCATCCTCGTCATCCTCTTTTACCTTAAGGTTCGTCTTAAAGGTTACCGGAGCCATGCCTTTATTGCGTCCATTGTTATTATAATGTTCTTCATGCTGCTTATCGATGTTTGCTTCAGCCTGAGGTGTTGGTACTTCTACCTTTGGTACCTCTACCTTAGGTACTTTACCCGTATAAGCCAATCCACCGACTTGAGGCTTAACCTCAGGTTGGGATTTATTCTCACTATTCTTAGCAACCGGCTTAGTAATAGGCTGCTGACTTTTCGCTTTTGCTTTCTTATCATTAACCAGTTTTGTATCCGCTTTCTTTGCAACAGCTTGCTTCGTTGTATCCTGCTTTGCATTATTTCCCTTTACCGCAGATTTCTTATTTTGGGTGGTTGAAGAAGTCTTCACAAACTCCTTCCAGTCAAATACCGCACTAACACTCAAAATTGCAACCTCGATCATTGAATCATCCGGTTCTTTTGTAGTAAGACCTTGCATCCATAATCCCGGCTGGCTAAGTACTTGAACCAATTTATTCTCACTCTTTCCGGCAAGACGGATAAATTCATATGATACTCCCGCAATAAAGGGTACCAGAAGAATCCGGGACAATACCTTTAAGATAAGGTTATCAACAGGCATAAACATAAAGAAAACCAAGCTTATTAATATTACTAAAAGCATAAAGCTGGTACCGCAGCGCTTATGCTGCTTTGATTGCCATCTGACATTCTCCACGGTTAGCTCAAAACCGTTTTCAAGGCAATTAATTGTCTTGTGTTCGGCACCATGATACATGAATACTCTCTTAATCTCCTTCATTCTTGAGGCAAGCAGCACATACCCGATAAAAATCGCGAGACGAATGATGCCTTCAACAAATAAGATAACATAGCGATTCTCAATGAATCTGGCAAAAAGATTCGTTAACAGAACCGGAAGCACCATGAATAATGCAACACTCATAACAATAGATATTAATACAGCAAATGCCATGAGCAATGCATTGGACTTATCTGCATTCTTAGTATTTGGCATCTTAGTACTTGCCATCTCATCCGGCTCATTATGCGGAGCTGCTACTTCCTCAACAATAAAGTCATCATCTTCTATTCCTGACTTCTTATCTTTCTTCTTTTTGCTGGTTTGGGCAACCTCATCCTCTTCATCATAGAAGCTGGCGGAGTAATTCAATACCTTCACACCAATAATCATGGAATCCACAAAAGCCAGCATTCCACGAAATATCGGTAGCTTAAATAGCTTTACCTTATCGGTAAAATTTTTATGAGTATTTGTTTCTACTGTAATTTCATTATCCGGCTTACGCACGGCTACGGCGTAGATGTCTTTGTTCTTCATCATTACGCCTTCCATAACGGCCATGCCCCCAATTCCCGATGGTTTCATTTTAGCACCCGAACCTTTCTCTATACTTGTATTCTGTATTCTGTAATATGTAATATGTCATCAGTACTATAAGTAATATAACATAATCAACCAATAAAAACCAGTTTTCTAAGCTAAATCGATTGGAACGATCATAAAAATCCACATATATAAACCTTCTTTTATTATGCTTTTATAAGTCAAGTATTTAAAAATAGGCTGAGGAAGTATACCTCAACCCATTTTTTAATGCTTAAATTGTCTAACATACAAGATAAATCAGTAAACCAATTCACTTGTTCTGAATGATTATTAACAGAAATACTTCTATTAATTATTTATCCTGGTTTAAACCATACCTACGGTTGAATTTATCAATTGCACCACGAGCAGCCGCAGCCTTAACCTGTCCGGTGTAGAATGAATGACACTTGGAGCAGATTTCTACGTGGATATCTTCCTTCGTTGATCCTGTTACAAATTCGTTACCGCAGTTGCAAACAACCTTAGCCTGATGATATTTGGGATGGATTCCTTCTTTCATGTTTTCACCTCTTTAAAATCGAATAGTTTTATCTATTGGCATCATAATAATTCCAACTAATAAACAGCTTTTTAATTATAGCACAGGTTATACTCGAGTGCAATACTTAAAAAACAATTTTAGTTTTTTTAATGGTTTCTATGAATTCAACATTCGTCTTGGTCCGGAGAAACAAATCAATTATGCGCTCCAGCGCTTCCTCGGATTTCATTCCTCCTAGTGCCTTACGCATCAAATAGGTAGCCTCTAGCTCAGGCTGCGTTAACAGCAAATCCTCTCTTCTTGTACTTGATCTAGGTAGATCGATCGCAGGGAAGATACGCTTCTCGGATAGGCTTCGGTCAAGTACTAACTCCATGTTGCCGGTTCCCTTGAATTCCTCAAATACCACATCATCCATTCGACTGCCGGTGTCTACCAGCGCAGTTGCTAGTATAGTAAGGCTTCCTCCCTCTCTCATACATCTGGCTGCACCGAAGAATTTCTTAGGCATGTGGAGTGCTGCCGGATCAAGACCACCGGATAGGGTTCTGCCACTCGGTTGTACCGTCAGGTTATAGGCTCTTGCAAGACGGGTTATACTGTCGAGTAATATAATAACATCCTGTTTATGTTCGACCAATCTCTTAGCACGCTCGATAACCATTTCTGAGACTCTTTTATGATTCTCAGGCAGCTCATCAAAGGTGGAATAGATTACTTCTACATTTCTACCTTCAATCGATTCCTTAATATCGGTTACTTCCTCCGGACGCTCATCAATCAACAGAATAATCAGCTTCATATCCGGATGGTTTTTAGTAACTGCTTTGGCTATCTGCTTCAGTAGGGTTGTCTTACCTGTCTTCGGCTGAGAAACAATCATACCTCTCTGACCCTTACCTATGGGTGATATCAGGTCGACCATTCTCATTGATACCCCTGCCCCCGGTGTCTCAAGATGAATTCTCTGATTGGGGAAAATAGGAGTCAGGTCCTCAAAACGTTTTCTCTTCTGGGCTTCTGCCGGATGAAAACCATTAACACTCTTTATATATAATAATGCACTGAATTTCTCAGTCTGACTACGAATCTTCGTGTTACCGGATACAATATCACCGGTCTTAAGGTTGAATCTACGGATCTGTGCCGGTGATACATACACATCGTTTTCTCCGGGAAGATAATTATCACAGCGGATAAAACCGTATCCATCTGGAAGAACCTCCAATATGCCGACCTTTGTCTCTCCGCTGTCCAGTTGATCCATTTCACTCTGGCTAGAGGATGCTGACGGTCTCCTTTCTTCACGTCCCGTAATAGAGATCTGCTCTGTCGTTTCAGCTGTTTTAATCTCCTGCTTTTCAGTCTGAAGCGGTTCTTCTTCCGAAGTGACCTTTAATAATGCCTCAATCAATTCACTTTTTTTCATAGTTGTTATGTTCTTTAATCCCTTTTCCTTCGCTATCTCTCGTAAATTGACAAGAGTCATTGAATCATACTGATTTCCCATAATTACAGCCCCTTTTCTCTTAGATTGGATTCTCTTACGGAATTACGATATAGAAATGATACAGAATTACTACATGATGGAATTATCCATAGATTATCCTAATATGATATTTTATTATACAACAACTCATTTAGAATGAAAAGTATTTTCTATTGTGCTATTATTCCTATATTTTTCCTTTTTTCTTCCTTGTATATCTGCAAGTCATAATAAAGCACAATTTTAGCGCTTTTGTTTATAATAATACAAATCCAAAAGCAGCGTATTCAATGACGTTCTTATTACTCCCACTGTCTGTTTAATTATGTTAACCTGTATTTACTCTTCCCTATTCTTATTGTTTTTACCGAATAAAATCATCTTGATTAACACTTTTCAGAGTGCTATGATAGCTGTAAAACTTATTAGTGGATGTATAAATATTGAATATAGAGGTGAATACAAATATGAATTTTAACGAACAAGCCTTAAGGAAGCATGAAGAATGGAAGGGAAAGCTTGAAATCGCATCAAAATGTCCAGTGAAAACAAGGGATGATTTATCTGTTGCTTATACCCCAGGTGTAGCAGAACCCTGCCGTGCGATTGCAAATGATAAATCGGAAGCATATCGTTATACTATAAAAGCAAATACAATCGCAGTTATCTCCGATGGCAGTGCAGTTCTTGGCCTCGGAAATATCGGCCCCTATGCAGCTATGCCCGTAATGGAAGGAAAGGCTGTCCTTTTCAAGGAATTTGGTGGAGTGAATGCTATTCCGATCTGTCTTGATACTCAGGATACAGAAGAAATCATTAAGACCATCGTTGCCATCGCTCCTGCTTTTGGAGGGATTAATCTGGAAGATATCTCTGCACCAAGATGCTTTGAAATAGAGGAGCGCCTGAAAGGCCTGCTTGATATTCCGGTATTCCATGACGATCAGCACGGTACTGCGATCGTGGTATTAGCTGCAGCTATCAATGCCCTAAAGGTTACCGGCAAGCGTAAAGAGGAATGCCGCATTGTAGTTAACGGAGCCGGTTCGGCAGGCATTGCTATCTCTAAGTTACTCCTCTCCTATGGCTTCAAACACCTTCTTCTTTGTGATATCAATGGTATTATATCAAGGGAATATAAGAAGCTTAACTGGATGCAGGAGGAGATGCTCTCCATTACAAATCTTGAGAATAAGAACGGTACCTTGGCTGATGCTTTAGTCGGCGCCGATCTTTTTGTTGGCGTTTCTGCTCCCAATATAGTGACCCAGGAAATGGTTGCTTCAATGAACAAGGATTCAATTATTTTTGCAATGGCCAATCCTATCCCGGAGATCATGCCAGACCTTGCTAAGGAAGCAGGTGCCCGGATTGTTGCTACTGGACGTTCTGATTTTCCTAATCAGGTTAATAATGTGGCCGCTTTCCCGGGAATTTTTCTAGGTGCACTGGAGGGCAGAGCAACTCAGATAACAGAGGAGATGAAGCTTGCAGCCGCCATGGCAATTGCCGATCTAGTTAATGACAGTGAATTAAATGAAGATAATATTATGCCTCAGCCCTTTGACCCCAGAGTGAGTGATGTGGTAAGTGCTGCGGTAAAGTCATATATCAGAAAGTAGAGTAGAACATGTGGGATCAGAAGAGATATCATTCCTTGGATTATGAATTAAAAAGATGTTACGGCCGTAAAATATACAAGCTGTCTCTGAACGGAGGAATGTCATGCCCGAACCGGGATGGTACTCTAGATACTCGTGGCTGCATCTTTTGCTCTGAGGGAGGCTCAGGCGACTTTGCTGCAGTATTCCAACCTGATATAAATAAACAAATTGAAGAAGCCAAGGGTAAGGTCGCAGCAAAGCTTGCTGACCCCGAGAATACCGGATACATTGCCTACTTTCAGGCCTATACGAATACCTATGCTCCGGTGGAATATCTCAGAACTATATTCTCAGAAGCAATCAACCATCCGGATATCCTTATTCTATCCATCGCCACCAGACCGGATTGTATCAATGAGGAGGTTTTGGCTTTACTTGCAGAATTGAACCGGATTAGGCCTGTTTGGATTGAGCTTGGATTACAGACCATTCATGAACAAACCGCAGCTTTTATTCGAAGGGGATATCCTCTCAAGGTCTTCGAGGAATGTGTCCATTCACTCCATCAACATGGTATTTTGGTCATCGCTCATACGATTCTGGGCTTGCCAAAGGAGTCAAAACATGATATGTTAAAGACCATGGAATATATATCCACCCTTCCGATCCAAGGAATTAAATTGCAGCTATTGCATATATTAAAAGGAACTGATCTCGGACGTTCTTATGAAGAAGGCAGTCTGCAGGAGGAGCTCACCTTAGACGCCTATGTCGATATTGTCATCTCCTGTATTGAACATCTTCCAAAGGAACTTGTTATTCATCGAATTACCGGCGACGGTCCTAAGAATCTATTGCTTGCTCCTTTATGGAGCGGTAATAAAAGGCTTGTGCTCAACCGAATACACAGCCAGATGAAGGAACGGGATACTTATCAAGGGAAATTATATAATTGCCCGATCTGATCAAAGGAGGTAAGCAATGCAATCCGATACCTTTATGCTATATAAGCTTATGATACTCTACATCCTTAGTAGAGTTAACTTTCCTTTAAACAATGCTCAATTGACAACATTTATATTAGAAAAGGAATACACCAATTATTTTAACCTTCAAAGGGTTATCTCGGAATTGATTGATGATGCTTATATTACAACGAAAACAATTCGCAACAGCACCCTGTACCGTATTACAGATAGCGGAAATGAGACACTTCTTCTTTTTGACAATATGATATCCACCGGTATCAAGGAAGATATTGAAGCTTATCTGCTAGAGAATAAATACGAGCTTCAAGCCGAGGTATCCACACAGGCTGAATACTATCAGGTGAAAAAAGGCGAATTTGCTGCTCACCTTAGTGTTATTGAACGAGATGCCCCCATTATCGATCTGACTCTCCTTGTCACAACTCAAGAGGAAGCAAAAAGCCTCTGTAACAACTGGAGAGAAAAAAGTTCAGATGTCTATGCACATCTGATGTCTATGCTATTATAGAGGTTTAATCAATACTACTCGCATCAATTAGATCAAGTAGGGTTATAAGCTTTATGTGTCATCAATATAACTCACATAAAATACTGCATATAAGAAAGGCATCGCTTGGCTAAGCGATGCCTTATTATACGCAGTATAGTCACTCCGATTTGTCCAATGCCTCTGCCAAGCTCTCAGGTTCCTGTGGTGTGAAACATATCTCTTCGATATATGCCCATATTTCCTCCCTGCCTTGTTTACTAGTGGCAGAAAAGGGGAATATCTTTGTTCCCGGTACGACCTGTAAGCCCTCTTTAATAATTTTTACCTGCTTTTGTATCTGACTGCGATTTATCTTATCCAGCTTAGTAGCAATGATGACCGGGTGAAATCCTTGATATATGATCCAGTCATACATACTCTTATCGTTAGCAGAAGGCTCATGACGAATATCCAATAGAAGGAAGATCATCTTAAGTTGACCTGAGGTCTTCAGGTATTTTTCGATCATCTTTCCCCATTTTTCCTTAATGGATCCTGATACCTTTGCATATCCATAACCCGGCAGATCTACATAATATAAAGCATCATTAATATTATAGAAGTTAATAGTCTGCGTCTTACCAGGCTGACCAGAGGTTCTGGCAAGAGATTTCCGATTCATAAGGGCATTGATTAAGGATGATTTACCAACATTTGATTTACCCGCAAAAGCTATCTCCGGTTTTTCATTGACCGGTAAAACGCTGGTAATCCCGCATACCGTCTCCAAATTTGCACTCTTTATTATCATATTTCTCCTCCATGATGGCACTCTGCAAAAGTGTAATTTCTTTCACTTTACTTTATAAATAAATTTCATTGCTTATTTCATTCGCAACTTTATTAACGTTACTGAAAAAAGCTGTTCCTCGTATATGAGTTGATGTTCGGAGGTTATGACTTACCTCCTCATCCTCATCATCACGAGGCAACAGCCTTTCAATATTATGCTATCTCGTCTTTACTCTTTTTTGTACTGCGTTTCACAATCGGCTTTCTGGTTACTACTTCATCAGAAAGTACGATCGTAGGCTTCTCTTTGCCAAGAACTGCATCCCTTGTAATAATACACTTAGTCGCATTCGCATCAGAAGGAATATTATACATAGAATCCATCATAACATTCTCCATAATAGCGCGAAGTCCTCGTGCACCAATCTTTCTCTTAAAGGACTGCTTTGCAATCTCATCCAGAGCACCCTCTTCAAATTCCAGTTCAACACCATCCAGCTCGAACAGCTTCTTATACTGCTTTGTGATAGCATTCTTCGGCTCAGTAAGAATACGAACCAACGCCTCTTCATCCAGCATATCAAGTGCTACCGTAACCGGGACACGTCCTACGAATTCAGGAATAAGACCAAATTTAATCATATCCTGTGGCATTACCTGACGGAACAGCTCGCCTACATTGGTCTTGTTCTTCTCGGCAATCTGAGCATTAAACCCAATGGATTTCTGCCCGGTACGAGCTTCAATAATTTTCTCCAGGCCGTCAAATGCACCGCCACAAATAAACAAAATATTTGTAGTATCAATTTGAATGAATTCCTGATGAGGATGCTTTCTGCCACCCTGTGGCGGTACGGAAGCAACCGTGCCCTCCAGAATCTTTAACAGTGCCTGCTGTACACCCTCACCGGATACATCTCTCGTAATAGAGGTATTCTCTGATTTTCTGGTTATTTTATCTATCTCATCGATATAAATAATACCATACTCTGCTCGCTCAATATCAAAGTCTGCAGCCTGGATGATTTTCAGGAGGATATTCTCAACATCTTCACCTACATATCCCGCCTCGGTCAGCGCAGTCGCATCTGCAATTGCGAAGGGTACGTTCAATAATTTTGCTAGGGTTTGAGCCAGATAGGTCTTACCAGAACCGGTAGGTCCAATCATAAGAATATTACTTTTCTGTAGCTCAACATCCAAATCCTTTTCAACAAGCACTCGTTTGTAATGATTATATACAGAGACAGCCAGAACCTTCTTTGCTTCATTTTGCCCAACAACGTGCTGATCTAAGAAAGCCTTGATCTCTGCAGGTTTCAACAGGTTGATATCTGTGTTCGCTACTGGTTCACCTTCAAATTCTTCTTCAATAATCTCGCTGCATATCTCAATACATTCATCACATATATAGACACCCGGTCCAGCAATCAATTTTCTTACCTGGTCCTGAGTTTTATTGCAAAAGGAACATCTTAGTTGTTTTCTGTCATCTACCTTTCCTGCCACTGCCTTATCACCTCTTCTCTCTGCTTAATAGGTTAGCTTTTATCTGCGTGCTAAGATACCATCGATAATTCCGTAATCACGAGCTTCTTCTGCACTCATATAAAAATCTCTTTCTGTATCACGCTCAATGACTTCGATCGGCTTGCCCGTATTTGCTGCAAGGATCTCATTGATCTGTCTTTTTGATTTAATAATTTTTTCCGCTACAATCTGAATATCGGTAGCCTGACCCTTTGCACCGCCAGAGGGCTGATGAATCATAACCTCCGCATTAGGAAGCGCAAATCTCTTACCTTTTGTACCGCCGGATAAGAGGAAGGCACCCATGCTAGCTGCCATACCAATACAGATGGTAGATACGTCACATTTAATATAATTCATCGTATCATAAATTGCCATACCTGCAGTAACAGACCCGCCCGGACTATTGATATAGAAATTAATATCCTTACCTGGATCTTCTGACTCTAAGAATAACAGCTGCGCAACGATTAAGCTGGCAGATACATCGGTAACTTCTTCTCCGAGGAAAATGATTCTTTCCTTTAATAGTCTGGAATAGATATCATAACTTCTCTCACCACGACTAGTTTGTTCAATGACATAAGGTACTAAACTCATACAATTATCCTCCTTTTCAATTTGCACAATAGAAAGCACGCTTGTCGACCTTTCCATTGTCATAAATAATGTGCTACCATCCAAACTGATGTAGTTTGGCAGCATTAATGATCATTGTGAATAAAGGATTTTTTTAAACCAAAATACTTAGGGGACTACCTTTAAGAAAGTAGCATGTAGTAAGTGTGATATCTTATACTTCCTCTGCCTCAGCAACTACAAAGTCTACTGCCTTCTGAACAGCAATGTCAGCCTTAATCTGCTCTTTTTCCTTCTCGCCGATTAATTCCTTTAATTTATCTAATTCCATCTGATACATGGAAGACATCTCTGTAAGCTCTTTCTCCATATCCTCATCGGACACTTCGATCTTCTCTGCCTTTGCTACTGCCTCTAATACCAATCTGCTCTGGATACGCTTAAGAGCCTGAGGCTTTAAGGTCTCCATAAATTTGTTTGCGTCCATACCGGTAAACTGGAAATACTGCTCGAGGGAAAGACCCTGATACTGCATTCTCTGCGCAAAATCCTCTGCCATCTGATTAACCTGTACAGCGATCATTGGCTCAGGAATATCCATAGTGGCTCCTTCGATAATCTTATCCACTACTTCGTTCTCTTTTGCTGTTTTTAATTCTTTTTCTTTATTTTCCTTAATTGTAGCCTTGATATTCTCTTTATATTCATCCAAAGTATCAAATTCAGATACATCCTGTGCGAAATCATCATCTAACTCAGGAAGTTCCTTTACTTTGATCTCTTTGACAGTAACCTTAAATAATGCCGGCTTACCTGCTAACTCCTTCGCCTGGTACTCTTCAGGGAAAGTAACATTAACCTCTGTCTCTTCTCCGATTGCCTTACCGATTAATTGCTCCTCGAAGGTATCTATGAAGGAATGAGAGCCTATGGTAAGAGAGTAATTCTCTCCTTTGCCCCCTTCAAAAGCAACTCCGTCAACAAAGCCTTCAAAATCGATTACAGTAATATCGCCATCCTGAACAGCTCTATCCTCTATGGTGATGGTTCTGGAATTCTGCTCACGCTCTTTATTAATCTGAGCCATAATCTCATCTTCTGTTACTTCAGCTTCCTTCTTCTCTACCTTAATTCCCTTATAGGTCCCTAAGGTTACTTCCGGTTTTAAAGCAACTTCTGCTGTGAAGATAAAGCTTTTACCCTTCTCTACCTGAACTACATCGATGTCCGGTCTGGATACGATCTCAAGACCGCTTTCACCGGCAGCCTTCTCATAAGCCTCTGGTATAATCTCGTTTGCTGCATCCTCATAGAAAATGCTTGCACCATACATCTTCTCGATGATGGCACGAGGAGCCTTACCCTTACGGAAGCCCTGAACATTAATCTTGTTTCTGTTCTTTTGATATGCTTTCTCTAAAGCACTCTCAAATTCCTCAGCGGAAGCCTCTATTGTAAGCTTTGCCATATTTTTCTCCAATTTTTCAACCTGTAAACTCATTTTGAATCCTCCTAGTATATTGGGAAAGTTTTATCCCTCTTATTCGTCCTGAAAGACTTTTCTTTCAAGCATATTCTGCATCTTACTTTTTGCTATTTATGTTCATTTCATACGCTTCTAATGCAAAAGTACTTAGTTTCTGCGTTTGCAGATATTTTGACATTAGTATATTATAACATATGCTTTCTGTAAATACCATTTTTATTTTTGTTTAGTACTATTTTGTTATAAAAGTTTATAAACAAATATAGCAGTTCAACTATTTTACATGTCCCTGTGACTTCATCACCTCTACGACCTGATCCACCAGAGTACAGCAAATTTCTTCCGAAGCTGCTTCTACCATAACACGGACTACAGGCTCTGTACCGCTTTCCCGGACCAAGATCCGCCCTTCATTACCCAACTCCTTCTCAACCTCACTTACTGCTGCCATAACCGCCGTGTCTTCCTTCACTGCTTTCTTGTTATGTACCTTGACATTCACCATAAGCTGCGGATAAATTGTGATTTCCTTTAGAAGCTCTGATAACGGTGCTTTACTCTCAAGCATAACCTCCATAATCTTCAAAGAGGTAAGAACTCCGTCACCCGTAGTGGCATGCTTACTAAAAATGATATGGCCGGACTGTTCTCCTCCAATGGAGTGACCGTTTGCCATCATATTCTCATATACATATTTATCACCCACGGCAGTCTTCTCGTACTTAATCCCCTTGTTATCCAATGCCTTATAAAGACCAAGATTAGACATAACGGTAGTGACTACGGTGTTATTCTTCAGGTCATTGCAGCTTTTCATATAGACACTGCAAAGATACATAATCAAATCTCCGTCTAATATATTTCCCTTTTCATCCACAGCTAAACAACGATCTGCGTCTCCATCATACGCAAAACCGACATCCAGTTTATTCTCCACAACGAATTTTTGCAGATGCTCTATATGAGTGGAACCGCAATTCCGATTAATATTAGTGCCATCCGGTTCACTGTTGATTACAAAGGTCTTAGCACCGAGTGCATCAAAGACACCCTTCGCAACGGTAGTCGCAGCACCATTCGCAAGATCAAGGCCGACACGTTTGTCAGAAAAGGATCTGGTAGCCAATGATATGAGGTAGCCTATGTAACGATTTCTTCCGATCGCATAATCAACCGTACGTCCTATATTCTCTCTGGTAGCAAAGGGAAGATTATCTTCCTCACTGTCAATATAAGCTTCAATTAAATCCTCTACCTCAGCCTCCAGCTTATAGCCATTTCCATTGATTACTTTAATACCGTTATCGTAATAGGGATTATGACTGGCCGAAATCATGATACCACAATCAAAGCCTTCACTCCGTACTACGTATGATATGCTTGGTGTTGGGGTTACATGTAACAGATATACGTCTGCTCCGCTTGCTGTCAGTCCAGCCACCAGGGAATACTCAAACATGTAACTGCTTCGTCTTGTGTCCTTTCCTATCACAATATTCGCCTTATGCTCCTTACCGTAATAGTGTCCCAAGAATCTTCCCACTTTATATGCATGCATTACTGTCAGATTGACATTTGCCTCACCGCGGAAGCCATCTGTTCCAAAATATTTACCCATCATCTCATATCCTTTCCTATTTTATTATCAAAACCCAGCTTCATAGAATATTAAATCAATACTACTAAATTCTACGAATCAAAAGCGCCAGCTTCGCAGACGCTTTTGATTCTAGTATATGTATATGCTCATTTTCGTACATCACATGTACTCAAAATACTTAAAGTACGTCTATTTTAACATAGATAGTGTGATTATGGAAATGGAAATTGTTATTTATACAAAAAAACATCACCCGATAACGGTGATGCTGTATCCAAGTGATGTTTTTTTATGCAGTCTAGAAATTATTATTTGCTGCCAGACATCTGTTGTTCTTGCTGTCTGATCATACGTTTAACCATTTCTCCACCTACAGAACCATTCTGCTTGCTAGTTAAATCGCCGTTATAACCTTGTTTTAACGGAACACCGATTTCGTTAGCTATTTCCATTTTGAAACGATCAAGAGCTTCTCTTGCCTGAGGAACCTCTGCTCTGTTTGATCCACTATTATTATTGCTTGCCATATTAGTTTCACCTCCATTTTGATTAGTATCAAAGCAACCAAGTACAAAATCAGCTGATTGTAGGTTCAGCGGTTCTTATAAGTATTAATCACCGCATGTGATTTCGTTTTGTATTGCCTGTAATCTTATTGTTAACAGCTAGGGCAAATATTATGATGGTAATTTTTGTGCAATCTACCATTCTGCTAATATTCCGACTTTTAACGCAATAAAATAACATTTCTGTTTACTTGCGATAAAAACGGTCACCCAAGCTTATTATAGGATATTTGATCGATTTTTATTATGATTTGTAGCAAATCAATTAAGTGAATCTTTGGCAAATATCGATGATTTTTCTGCTCTTTTCACTTAGTGCTTTTTATATGATGGATAGTGCTGAAAAAAGTTAATCATCTTTACTTGTAATGCTCTTTGCGTTATACTGTTTTGGATGATATTGAATGGATGAAAGCGAGGAAGCAGAATGAAAATCGTAGTATTGGCTGGAGGAACCAGTACAGAAAGAGATGTTTCCCTATCAACAGGAAGCATGATATATAAAGCCCTAAAGGGTAAAGGTCACCAGGTTGTTTTACTCGATGTATATTTAGGTTACGAAGGCGAGGTTTCCAAAATATTTGATATAGAGAAGGATTTTGCAGCTGATTTCGGTGCAATTAAGGAAAGCAACCCAGACATCACCCAGATAAAGTCTCTGAGAATGGGTAATTCAGACAGCTTTTTTGGTCCGAATGTCATTGATATCTGCCATCAAGCCGATATCGTATTTCTTGCGCTGCATGGCGAAAACGGAGAGGATGGCAAGCTTCAGGCCGCCTTTGATTTATTGGGAATTAAATATACGGGTACGGATTATACAAGTAGTGCCTTGGCTATGGATAAGGCTATTACGAAGGAAATATTCGCTTATTATCATATACCCACCCCGTACGGTATTCATGTCAGGAAGGGGGAAGCCTTTGAGTGGAACCTGTTCCCCTGCATCGTTAAGGTGTGCAACGGCGGTTCCAGTGTCGGAGTATCCATTGCCAATACCGATGCCCAGATGGAGTCCGCTCTCCTTGAGGCCTTCACCTATGGAAATGAGGTTGTGATTGAACAATTCATTAACGGGCGTGAATTTTCTGTCGGCGTTATTGATGGAAAGGCTTTACCGGTAATCGAGATTGCCCCTTTAATTGGCTTTTATGATTATAAGAATAAATATCAAGCCGGAAGTGCCATTGAGACCTGCCCTGCCGTACTAAAGGAGGAGCTCTCTATTAAAATGCAAAAAATTGCGGAGGAAGTATTTGTAGCTCTTCGTTTAAAAACATATGCACGAATGGATTTTATGCTGGATGAGAAGGATAATATCTTCTGTCTGGAGGCAAATACCCTACCCGGCATGACCCCTACCTCCCTGCTTCCCCAAGAGGCACAGGCAATCGGTATGGATTTTTCCAGTCTATGTGAGAAGATTATTGAGATATCCTTAAACAAATATAAATAACCGAGTTATATATCTATGGAGGATTTTAGTTTGAAGAATATGACATTAACTCAGATTGCGAAAGCAATCAATGGTAAGCTATACGGGGTGGACCCCGGTCATGAGGTTGCTGGTGTGGTCATGGACTCAAGAAAGGTTGAGAAGGACTATTTGTTCATTGCCTCAGTCGGAGAACGCGTCGATGGTCATAGCTATATCAGCGAGGTATTTGATAAAGGGGCGATCGGCGTTATATGTGAGAAAGCACCACTAGCTCCCAAGGGCCCCTACATACTGGTCGACGACAGCCTTACCGCTTTAAAAAGGGTCGCAATGTGGTATCGTGATCAATTAACAATCAAGGTGGTTGGCATCACAGGCAGTGTAGGAAAGACCAGTACCAAGGAATTCATCAGTGCTGTTTTAGAACAAAAGTATCAGGTATTAAAAACAGAAGGCAACTTTAACAATGAAATCGGATTACCTCTTACCATACTTCGCATCAGGGACCATCATCAGATCGCTGTTCTGGAAATGGGTATCAGTGATTTTGGAGAAATGCACCGACTTAGTGAGATTGCTAAGCCGGATATCTGTGTTATTACGAATATTGGTCAATGTCATCTTGAGAATCTTCATTCCAGAGAAGGGATACTAAAAGCAAAATCAGAAATATTTGATTTTCTTAACGAGCATGGTAGTGTATGTATAAATGGTGACGATGATATGTTAGCCACCATCAAAGAGGTTAAGGGCAAACGTCCCATTCGCTTTGGTCTTGGTAGTGATAATGATGTAACTGCTACTAACATTATCACAAATGGTCTGTTCGGAAGCTCCTGTAGCATTCATGTCGGACATAAACCCTTCCATGCCAGAATTGCTCTACCGGGAACTCATATGATAATGAATGCTCTGGCTGCTACCACCGTTGGAAGTCTGCTTGATTTGACAAACCGTGAGATCGAAGCAGGTTTATCCTGTGTCAAACCAGTCGGCGGCCGAAGCAACATTCTTCATGAGAAGCAATGGACAATCATAGATGATTGTTATAATGCGAACCCGGTATCCATGAAAACCGCCCTTGACCTGCTAAGCACTGCTGTTAACAGACGGGTGGCCATATTGGGCGATATGGGAGAGCTTGGCATAAATGAAGCCATTCTTCATAAGGAGGTTGGCGAATATGCCGCATCGGTAGGGGTTGATCTGCTGGTCTGTGTCGGCACACTATCCCTTCACATGTATCAAGGTGCAAAAGAGCAATTGGATGAAGCTCCAACCAAAGCCTCCTTCCAGCTCGTATATTTTAAAAACCGTGAGGAATTATTAGCTTCCCTAAAAAGCATTATTCAACCGGAGGATGCAATACTGGTCAAGGCCTCCCACTTTATGGGCTTTGAGACTGTAGTAAAAGCACTTCAGGAGTAATAGAATACCATAATAATAACATAACTGACTTGGCCTGTGCCACGTACCTCCCATCGCATCCTGTCGGACCATACTGCGTTCGCCTGCTAGTGTTTATGTGAGGCTCCTATACAGACCAAGTCTGTTCTTTATGTAATGCTAACTTCAAAAGTCAAATAACATATCTGACCAACCCCACATGCTTCTTTCCTACCCTTATCTTAAAAATCGTTTTCTCCCCATTTACAAGAATATATTTAGTAATTTCTTTTATTAAATGCTGATTTAACTTTATATAATCGAATGTATTTCAACCTTACTCGTTCTGAAGCAGGTAGCAGAGCTTCCTGCATAAGGAATGCTTCTTCTATTTTATCCCTCTTTCACATATACATATAACAATCGCCATGTGGAGGTTGGTCAAATGGATCAGCTAAAGAGCATTAATAATTTTTTGTGGGGTATTCCTTTACCCGTATTGTTGTTCGGGGCACACATCTACTTCACAATCCATCTGAAGGGGGTTCAAAAGCACATTGGCAAAGCTATAAAGCTATCTTTTACTCCGGATCGTAATGCGGAGGGTGATCTAAGCGGCTTTGCTGCTCTATCTGCAACCTTAGCTGCAACGATCGGAACCGGCAATATCATAGGAATTTCAACAGCGATCGCTCTTGGTGGACCAGGGGCTATTTTCTGGTGCTGGCTTACGGGAGTTCTGGGTATGGCTACCACCTATGCCGAATGCTTCCTTGGTGTTTTATACCGAAAACGTACCTCCGATGGTACCTTTGTCGGGGGACCCATGTATGCTCTTGCCAATGGTATCGGAGCCAAGTGGTTGGCCGTATTATTCAGTTTTTTTACCTTGATTGCCTCTTATGGAGTTGGCTGCTCTACACAAGCACGGGCAGTAACCCAGACACTGCATACTCTCTGGGGACTTCCGGAATATGTGGTAGGAGTTGTCGTTGCTATCATTGTTGGAATGGTCATTGTTGGCGGTATTAAATCCATCGGTAAAATCTGTAGTGCAATGGTACCCGCAATGGGTATCTTCTATATCCTCAGCTGTACTGTAATACTCATTATTAATCTCCCCTACCTGTATTCAGCGATAGAGCTTATCCTCAAGAGTGCTTTTCTCCCCTCTAAGCTTCCGGCTGCTGTCGCAGGAGGCTTTATCGGCAGCACTCTTAAGACGGCTGCCAGATACGGTATTGCAAGGGGACTGTTCACCAACGAAGCCGGAATCGGCTCTGCCGCCATAGCTGCTGCCGGAGCAAAAACCTCAAGTCCCGGCAGGCAAGCCTTAATTTCCATGAGCGCCACCTTTTGGGATACGGTTGTGATCTGCGCTATCACCGGCCTAGTTATTGTTACGAACCTGATTAAAAACCCTTCCTCTACCAATGGTTATTCCTTCACGGAGCTGACAACTGCTGCCTTTGATACAATTCCCTATGGAAGTGTATTGTTAGGTCTTTCCCTCACTGCTTTTGCCATCGCCACACTAATCGGTTGGTCTTATTTTGGAGAAAAAGCGGTAGAATATCTATTCGGAAAATCCGGAATAGGTACCTACCGCATCTGTTACATCATTATGATATATGTTGGGTCAATTATGTCATTAGAGCTCGTATGGGAGCTGACGGATCTGGTAAATGCTTTTATGGCTCTGCCCAACCTGGTCTGTCTGTTTTTCCTACGAAAGAAGATACTTCCTTTTTGCTGATTACAATTATTAAATCCTGTTTTAATTTATTATTCTTCTGATGAAATGTTATAATGTTCATATTGAATCGATTGAGCAATCCGTATGGCTTCTTCTGCTCCCCTCAACATACTGATCAAGGATAAAGAGAAATCAATGGAGGTGCCCATGCCCTTACTCGTCGTAATATTGCCATCCTGAACCACGGCAGTATTCATTACATATGCTCCCAAAAGTTGGTCCTCGTGTCCCGGATAACAGGTCGCTTTCTTACCCTCCAATAACCCTTTGGATCCAAGCACTCTGGGTGCCGCACAAATTGCTGCTATGCTTTTATTTCTAACTGCAAAATCCCGGAGCAACCCATCAAGTCCTTCATGCTCCTGTAGATGAAGTGTACCGGGCATCCCACCTGGTAACACGAGCATATCCGCATCCGAATAGTCAACCTCTTCGAATAAAGCATCTGCAATTGTAGTTATCTGATGGGAGCCCGTTACCTTCCTATCTCCGGATATTGATACCATAGTTATATCAATTCCCGCTCTGCGTAGCAGATCAACTACGGTTAATCCTTCTATTTCTTCAAAGCCTTCTGCCAGAAACAAATATACCTTAGCCATATGAACTCTCCTTTTCTAATTTGAATGGTTTTATTATAATGTTTCTTATTAACCAATTCAACTAGGAATATTCATAGTGACAAAGCTACAGTTTAATCTATCAAAAGGCTCTTTACCCCAACATTCTTTAAGGTAAGTGCAGGCTTACAGGTAATTGCATTGGCATTTGCTCCTATGGGACATACCTCCATCCGGTAATAATCATCATAGGGGACTCTGAACTCAAAGCATCCACAGCCGTAAATGTTGACGCAATGCATTAGCTTTTTCCTCTCTCCGCACGCCTTATATAGCTTAATCTCCCAGCTATGATTATGACAACAGCTGCACCCCCAGATGCAACCAAAGATCAATCCAGCTTCAATCGGACACTCCTTCCTACATTTATCTTCTTCTACTAGAACCGGTACCGGTACCGGCACAGGTTCGATGATAATTGTAGTTTCATTGGGAGGACAAGGCTTACATTCTTCACAAGGGGGACAAGGCTTGCATTTCTCGCAGGGAGGGCAGGGTGCTGCCGGCTTAATCTCAGGGCATTTAGGGCAGGGCAGAGGTATAACCGGTGGTGGACATTCCTCACAGCTGGGACATATGGGCTGCGGCCTTGGTACCGGCTGCGGTCTTGGCGGTAAGGGCTCCGGTCTTGGTGCCGGCTGCGGTCTTGGTGGTGTGGGCTCCGGTCTCGGTGCCGGCTGCGGTCTTGGTGGTGTGGGCTCCGGCATAGGCGCCGGCTGCGGTCTTGGTGGTGTGGGCTCCGGTCTCGGTGCCGGTTGTGGCGGCGTACTCGGTAACTGCTCGCCGCATACTACTCCTCCAACAAAGGGATATAGATGGAATTCAAACCCACTGGTTGGGCTGACGGCAAAGCCTCCTAAGGCAGCATTACCACTCACGGTTCCACCGGTCTGATGTGCATGGAACATTGCAGCCGGTGCAAGTATGCTCCCCCATATCGCTGCCGGAACCTCCATATGAATATGCTTCGCATCCTCAAATACGTAGAGTGTGTGATTAGCAAGATGTTCTGCTCCCCATAGACCATATTGAAGATGTGCATGATCGCCGGTACGAAGAATAACGATACCACGACTACCCTCCGGAATCTCAAAGCGCAGCTCTTTATTAAGAATGCCGTTCGGGCGTACATCAATTACAAAAACATTCTGTTGCGGATCTGTTCCCCTTAAAATCCACTCGTGGTAATGCTGTGTTGCGGTTCCGTTGGGTGTCAGCCCCACAATACAATTCTTGAAATCCATAATGCTTTCACGTGCTTCTTCAAAAAAGTTACTTACATCCGCATCAATGCGACTGGCCGGAATGTAACGGGGTACATCATAGCTGGATACCAAATAGTGGTTGTCACGATCACTCAGACGCCAATATCTGCTCCCGTTATTCGCTTGGTACAATCTGGTCAGCTCTTGAACCTGATTACTGGTGCCGTCCTTACCAATCATATAGGTACTTCCATTTGCTGCACGGAAATTTCCGCCTGCAACCACATGACCAATTACCACCAGAGGTCCCTGCATAGCAACATTGCCGCCAACGAGAAAACGGACCAGATTAGGGCTGTATCCCGTCCCTGTTAATTTCAAATCATTACCATATCCAAGAGTCAGTCCTCTGGGGCTCACAAAATCGCCCCGGACAGCCATCGCACCCTTTGTATCTACAATATTATTGGCATCTCCAAATACAATGGCATTAAAATAAGAGGCGGTTCCAAAGGGTTGACCTACAACATCATACCAAACGATATCGTCATAGGGCACTCCTGCCTGGAACCTCGCCTCTCTCCCATTATTGTTAATCATAGTAACCTCCTTGTACACATAGAGAATCGCTGTAATCCATATCTCAATACAGTTTATTCAAATTCAATTCATTCGTGCATTTATCACCTATTAATTCGTTAATATTTAACTAGGATAATGGATGTGTTTACATAATCCTTTCCTCAATGATACAATAAGAAAATAAGTCACCAGTGGTAAACGATTTTTCGGTTTGGAGGTTATCATGAGAGAACTAGATTCAACCGCTCTTGAAGCGAAGACGAATCCATCGGTAATGGATCAGCTTATCCGTAAGCAAGAGAGTTATATATTAAAATGTGCATCCAAGACCTGCCACCGTTATGTGACAAAAAGTGACGATGAATGGTCCATTGCTCTTATGGCTTTTACACAGGCTGTCGAAAGCTATGACCTTGAGAAAGGAAGCTTTCTATCCTTTGTTGATCTGGTAATAAAAAGACGCTTAATTGATTATATAAAGAGCCAGAAGAAGTATCATTATGAGGTATCTGTTGATCCCATTGTTTTTGATACCCAGCCCGAGGAAGAACCTGATGATCCCTCTATGCAAATTACTGTGGCAAAGCAGGTCTCCAAGCAGGACAATAACGATCTCAAATGGGAAATTGAAGCTGCTAATATGATATTTTCGAGCTATGGATTTTCTTTCTATGAACTATCCCAATGCTCCCCCCATGCCGCAAAAACCCGAAAAGCATGTGCTAGGGCTGTAAACTATATGCTATCGAGTACAATTTTATTGAGTGAGCTTCGTTCCTCAAGACAGCTTCCCTTAAAAATAATCGAAAAGGAGGCCCAGATACCCCGAAAAATCTTGGAGCGTCATCGAAAATATATAATAGCAGCAATAGAGCTTCTATCCGGAGACTATCCATATCTTGCAGATTATCTACGATACATAAAGGAGGAGGGACAATAAATGAAAGCTGTTGTAGTTGAGATTATGAATAATAAGGCTGCCGTCCTCTCCGATCAAGGATGCGTGGTAACCATAAAAAACAATGGATATGAAATCGGACAGGAGATTCAAATCAATACTACCAAGCATCCTGCCCTAAAGAAAATAACTGCCTTCGCAGCATCTGCTGCCGCTTTTGTCATATTAGGCACCGGTACATGGGCATATGCCACTCCATACTCCTATGTTAGTGTGGATGTTAATCCCTCCATTGAATATACGATAAACCGTTTTGATCTTGTCCTCTCTGTAAAGGCGATGAATGATTCCGGTGAGGATATTATGCAGGAGATATCACTAAATCAGTTGAAAAATCAGACGATCCGTAAAGCAATCGTGAAAACGGTAGAACAAATATCCTCTGACGGTTATCTCAAGGAGAAAATCGAAGGCGGAATCATTATTACAACTGCAAGTGAAGATTTGGATAAAGCAGAAAAGCTGGCCATCGATTTACAGCAGGCGTTAGGTGAAGAGATTACAGGCAGGGAAGAAGATACTGAGGTAGAGGCATATCCCGTCAATCTTGAGCGTATGGAAGAAGCAAGAGAACTGGGCGTTACTCCAGGAAAGCTAACGCTGGTTGAAAAGCTTCAAGCCTCCTCATCGGATCCTGATTCTGTCAATGTTGAAGAATGGTTAAGCAAATCCGTTAAAGAGATTAAGAAGGCCACCAAGGAAAATGATAAAAATTCAACCGACACCAAGGCCTCCCTCGAAAAGGAAGAAAAGGACCTTGAGAAAGCAGCAAAAGAGAAAGATAAGGAAAAGGAACTGCGGAAACGGGATGAAAACAAACAACAGAAGAAGGAAGAAACAACCAATAAGAAATCCGATTCAAAGCATGATGAATTAAATGAAAAGCGTCGATGGGGAGCATCCGAAGAAAAGAGTACAGCCTCTGAAGAATCCGTAAAGGGCAAGAGGGATAAAGCAAAGGAGCAATCCTCCAGCGAAGCCAAGCCTTCCCTCCGACAGCGAGAGAGACAATCAAGTCCCCAAGAGAATACCTCCTTAAAGCAGTCCCCCAATGACCGGAAGGAACAAAGAAATAATCGTTCAGAAAATAATCAAGGTAAGTCTGCCAGAGATAGAAGCACCGATCAAAACCATGACAGCAAAGATAGGGATGGTTCCCATAATATAAAGGAATCCAATAAAGGAATAGAAAGACCCGGCAAGGCCGGTGGCCGAAAATAAACAAATCACTAAATTCTGATATATTATCCACCCCAACAACATCGGATAATACCTAATTCGAAAAGCCACAGAATAATCCTGTAAAGGATTTTTCCATGGCTTTTCGTTTATCGGGCAGAAGTAAGATATGCTTCAAACTTCTTGATATTTTCTTTTTTACCAACCAACACGGCTATATCATTCTCATGGAGAACGAGCTCCGGAGTAATCTCCGTAATGGTCTTATTATCCTGCTCTAGAGCAATGATATTTAGTTTAAACTTCTTTCTGATACTGGCCTGAAGTACTGTTTGGCCAGAGATCTTTGATGTCAAACGAAGCTCTGTTATGGTGATATCATCGTTCAAGGTAATATAATCCATTACTCTCGAGGACATTAGACGATTGGCCAGACGAATTGCCATATCATGCTCAGGATAGATTACCTCAGCTCCAATCTTATCGAGTATCTTCCCCTGCTCCAGACTGATGGCTTTTGCAATTACTCTTGGAACTCCCATGCTTATAACATTTAGCGTTGTCAGAATACTTACGTCAATCTTTTCTCCGATACATATGATTACCGTCTCACAGTTTTGAATACCTGCCTGCATTAACGAATCTTTGGAAAGGTCACTTACTACCAAGGCATTATCCGTCAGGTGTCGTATTGATCTGATTTTATTCTCACTACTGTCAAGCACCAATACCTCTCTTTTGGCCTCGGCCAAGGTAGAGGCCAGGGAGAAACCAAATCTCCCCAATCCGATAATACCGAATTCTATTGTCGATCTATGACTCATCTTTTTCCTTCCTTTTAACCTATCTTAACCTATACTATTCCTCAGGCTCCTCTTTCCCAATATAGAGCTTCACCTTATCAATTCTCTTATTCTTCACACACTCAAGCTTAAAGACAAGATTCTTCTCCTCAATAATTCGATCATCGTTCTCCTGTGGAATGGAACCCATATGATCAATTAGGTAGCCTGACAAGGTATCATAATTCTCAGAGTATAATTGCAAATCCAATTTACTATTTATTTCATCAAGAGTCGCCATTCCATCGATCAAATACGTAGAATCATCCAGCTTTTTAATCTTAAAGAGGATTGGATCATATTCGTCTTCGATTTCCCCCATAACCTCTTCTACGAGATCTTCCATCGTTACAATACCGGCAAAGCCTCCGTATTCATCGATCAGAACTGCGATTTGTTTCTTTGAGAGCTGGAGTTCACGGAATAAATCCTTAATAATCTTGCTTTCAGGAACGAGATAGGGTTTCTTCATAATTGTTCTGATATCGACATTCTGTATGCCACTTTTTACGGCTTCCTTAAAAAAGTCCTTAATATATAGCATACCAATGATATTGTCGATATCCTCCTCATATACCGGGATACGAGTATATTTACTATTCATCAGCTCCTCCAGATATTCCTCCTTGGGACCGGCGATATCTATGGAAAAGACATTAATTCTGGGGGTCATTATTTCTTTCGCAATTTTCTCATCAAATTCCATAATGGAATTTATCATTTCTTTTTCTTTCTTATTTAAGACACCATGAGCCTGGCCTTCATTCACAAGAGAAATTAATTCCTCTCTGGATAAGATTTCTTCTGTAT
>JAEZKA010000098.1 GCA_023436225.1 Bacillota bacterium | reverse complement strand
CGATGCTTGACTATTACACAAAACAACCATGTTAAGTTGATTGAACCGCCGTGTACCGAACGGTACGCACGGTGGTGTGAGAGGTCGGAAATTTTCATATACTATGAAAATTTCCTCCTACTCGATTTGCAATCTTTAGAAATTCTTTCGTTTTTTCTGAAGTAGTCCTTTCAATTTTACAGTTACTATTAGTATTAAGATAACTTGAAACAAGGAATATGAAAGCTTATCGTCCTGGTATTTACGACAGGATGATAAGAAAACCGGCTGCGATGAAAAGAGGAAGGGTTACTATGGATATTCAAATGCTGACCGATTATTTTTATCGGTACGGAGGGATTGTGATATTTGTTATTGTTTTTTTAGAGTATTTAAATCTGCCGGGCTTTCCCGCAGGAATTGTCATGCCTCTAGCTGGGATATGGGCGTCAAAGGGTGGAATTGGATTTAGCTGGGCTCTTCTGCTATCGGTTCTTGCGGGTTTGTGTGGAAGCTGGGTGTTGTACTTTTTAGGTAGATATAGTGGTGATTTTGTGCTGAATCGATATCTTAATAAGCATCCGAAGCACCGGGAGACAATCGAGAGAACCATGGAACGGATCAGAAACAAAGGCTATTTAGGTTTATTCTTTGGGAAGCTGATCCCGATGTTTCGAACGATCATCTCCATTCCTGCGGGTATACTAAAACTTAACTTTATTGGATATACCATTGCATCAACGCTCGGAATACTCGTATGGAATCTGGTGTTTGTGGGTGCAGGTTATTTCTTTGGGGATTCGGTACTGAGGATATTGGCATAGGTGAACTGAATATGACGATTACATCTAAAGTATTGGGAAGAGGAAGCATTTATGACTGTAGACCTGGTTTGCAGGATATATGAAAGGCAGGGATATTAACATGCGAATTGCTATGATGACGAATAATTATAAGCCGTTTATCGGTGGTGTACCAATATCAATTGAGCGACTGGCGATGGAGCTTAGGGAACTTGGGCATGAGGTTACGGTCTTTGCTCCCAGCTATGAGGGAGAGACAGCAGAGGAGAATGTAATCCGTTATCATTCCTTAAAAAGAAAGGTCAGAGGAGAATATATCATACCAAATGTATTGGATCCGATCATCGAAGAGAGCTTTGCCAGGATGTCCTTTGATTTGATACATGTCCATCATCCGATGCTGATTGGCTATGTGGCTCAATATCTGGGGAGGAAATATAATATTCCGGTGGTCTTAACCTATCACACCAGATATGAGCAGTACCTTCATTATCTGAAGTTCTTTGGTAAAAGGCCTGTTGCTGAGCTTGAATTACAGAAGAAAGAGAGTAGGACAAGGAACAGGCGAAGGCTTTCTGCAATCGGAGGGGAGAAGCTGGTAGCAGCACATAACAGGATATTCCTTAATAAATGCAATCTTATATTTGCTCCCTCTGAAAGTATGAAAGAATATTTGCTGGAGAATGGAATTGTCACAGATATTGAGATTGTTCCTACCGGAATATTGAAAGAGGAGTTTGATTTTGAGCCACAAGAGGTCGCGAGAATACGTCGTATCTATGGCGGAGATTCTAAGTACCTGTTCTGCAGTGTCTCCAGATTGGAGAGGGAGAAGAATATTGAATTTATGCTGGAGGGATTAAGGGGGTTCAAGGCTTGGAAAGGAGACTGCTTCAAGGTTTTGCTGATTGGTGACGGTGGTCGTAGGCAGCTGCTTAAGGAAGAAGCAATAAGACTTGGACTAGAGCAAAACGTTATATTCTGCGGAAACATCCCTCATGATCAGCTTCGCAACTATTACCGTGCCTGTAATGCCTTTCTCTTTGCTTCTACCTCGGAGACACAGGGGATTGTACTATTGGAGGCAATGGCAGCAGGGCTGCCGGTTATCGCAGTCGAAGCGAGCGGTGTCCGTGATGTGGTGGTGAACGGAAGAAACGGATATATGTCAGAGAACAGGGTAAGCGCTTGGACGGATAAGCTGATCCTACTTACGGAGGAGGAAAGCATGGCGGAAAGGATGAAAAGTAACGCGATAGAGGATGCTGGTCATTATCTGTCATCTAGCGTTGCACGAAAGGTTCAGAAATATTATCAGGATGTGTTATATCAGAGAAGAATGGAGCCTGAGTATGAATATCAAAATATCTACCCGGTTACAAGCTCGATTGTTCCTCACCTACCTAAAAATCATATCCTTGACCGGAACAATAGAATTAAGGAATGAAGAACGTATCCAGGATAACTCTATGATAGGCTATTGGCATACAGATAGCTACTGTATACAGCTTATTTTACAGAAGCTGTCGTTTAAAGCGCACAAGATTAAAGTCATCGTGACTGCAGATAAGCGGGGAGACACAATTGAGAAAATGATCAATCGGTATGGGGCAGAAGCGATACGGCTGCCGGACGGCCTTAGTATGCGTCCGTTCTTCAAGGAGCTTAAGGAGGAAAGTAAGGCTCATGGGGGAATCCTTGCCGTGGCATTGGATGGTCCTCTGGGCCCCTTGCATGAACCGAAGAAATTATTGTTTCTTCTGGCCTCTCAAGCGGATAAGGAGATGATGTACATTCATTTTCGGTATCGGAATGTTATCAGACTAAGGAAACGATGGGATCAATATGTTATTCCGTTACCCTTTTGTAAAATCACTGCAGAGGTGGAAACGATTGGAAGAATTGGAGAGTATGAATTGAGGAATTTCCATGAATACCGAAAAGGGCTGATTTGGTAGGAGATTGCTATTCGCAAAAAAAAGAACCTAAGTACCGACGAATGCAAAGACTCCGATTATGGATACGTTTGTCAAACTCATCTCGTTAAAGATACTGGCTTGGCTCAACAGAAACAACAATACCGTAACCTGCACTTAGGAAATTGCTTCCTGCTGAAAATAGAGTATAATTATAATGTAAAATATACCTATGAATCAATTTTGCCAAATTACTTGACGTAGATGAATGAAGAGGTTGGTATATTGGGTAGGGGAAGTTCCTAATGGGGTAGGAGAATACGCTAAGGATGAATTGAAATAGAAAATAATAGAATGTTGTGGAGGTCGCGATGGATTCGTATCATGTGCTTGTAGTGGAAGACGATAAAGAAATATTAGAGGGGATCGGAATATTCCTGAAGAACCAGGGCTATACCGTGTATAAAGCTTCTAATGGAGTAGAAGGTTTGGAGATCATTGAGAAAGAAGAAATCCATCTGGCCATTGTTGATATTATGATGCCAAGGATGAACGGCATTACCATGACCATGAAGCTGAGGGAAAAGTATGAGTTTCCGGTCATTATGCTGACGGCAAAGTCAGAGGAGATTGATAAGGTGACAGGACTCAACATCGGTGCAGATGATTATGTTACAAAGCCCTTCGCACCGATGGAACTCTTGGCAAGAGTCAATTCCCAGCTGCGCCGGTATATGAGATATCATGGTGCTTTGAATAAAGAGGAAGAGAATGTCTATCTCTGTGGCGGTCTGGAGCTGAATGAGAATACGGTTCAGGTTACAGTGGACGGAAATCCCATAAAGGTAACTCCGATGGAATTTAAGATCCTGGCATTATTAATGAAGCATCCGGGGCGGGTATTTTCCTCCGACGAGATATATGAAAGAGTTTGGAATGAACGAGCGGTAGGAACGGATACGATCATGGTTCATGTCAGAAATATACGGGAGAAAATTGAAATAGATCCGAAAAATCCAAAATATTTGAAGGTGGTGTGGGGCGTTGGATACAAAATTGAAAAACAATAGTCAAAGCAGATTAGCCGGTGTCACCATAAGCTGTCTCGTAATCTTTGTGATTGCGGTAGCAGTACTGTTGTCCTATAAGCCGGTATACAATTATTCTCAAAAAATGTCCGAAATGCTTCGGGTACAGAGAGAAGAACAATCAAGAGAGCAGCAGGGATTTTACAAAGCACGATTTCTAGATCTTTTGGAACAGGGAAACTATGTATTGTCCTGGGAGATTAGGAGTAAGGATAATGCAGGGATGCAGCCTTCCAATCTCTTTTTCGATAGCGCATTGGTTAATCAGAATGACGAGGAGGAGGTTTTCGAAGGGATAGACTCGTATATAAATGAATTTAACGAGATCTTATATTCATGGAGTAATGGTTTCTATTCGAATACCCTGGTGTATTATCCGCTGCTGGAATATTATATTGCGGATAATCAGTCGGGCAGTCACCTGACAAATTCCTACAACTCCATCGACCGATTACTTACGGATTCTGAACAAGCGCAGGACTTAAAGGAGAAATATCCCTTCTATATCGTCTTCCAGTATGACGAGAAAGGACTGCTTCGGGTTGCAGACTACAAAGGCTATGAGCAGGAGAAGATCGATCAGTTATTGATTGATTATCAGAATAAAGAAATTTTCCGAAATCAGATCAATGATATTTATTGGTTTCAGTTTGTAAAACAAATCGTGGAGCCGAAGGATATGACAGTAATCTATGCTTCCCAGTCGAAGGACTTCTTCTATCATAACGGATTTACAATGGATAGTAATTCTTATTCGATCGGGGATTTTAATGACGGTGGATTTATTTATGTAATTGTCCTTGCAGCACTATTCGTTGCTTTAGCGGCCTTACTGCTTCCGTTTATAAAGCCACTTAGGTTGGAGGGTGGATTATTGACCAGAGTTCCCTTAGAGCTTTGTTTGGCAGGCTTCATAGGGGTTATGGCTTTCTATGAAAATTTGATTATGATGGCGTGGGAGACGACATCAGGCTTCTTTATTACGGAACCTAGTCAAACCATTCTGTCTGAGACGACGCTGCATATCCTGGATTATGGAATCAATTTTATTACACTAATCATTCTGGGAGCAACCTTGTATGTGGGAATATTATCTATCCGAAGTATGTTTGTAATTGGATTTAGACGATTTGTTAAGGAGCAGACTATTACCGGCAGAGTATGCTGTTTCATTATCCGGAATATTAAGAAGGGTTATCAGGGTCTGATTAATATTGATCTTACAGATCGGTCCAATAAGGTGATTTTTCGATTAGTGACCGTAAATTTTATCATACTTGCTTTGCTTTGCAGTATCTGGGTGTTTGGTATCGCTGTATTGATCATTTATAGTATCCTGTTGTTCATACTGATGCGTAAATATGTGAATGATTTGAAACTAAAATATGCGATTCTGCTTGAGGCAGCAAGCAAAATGGCGGAAGGAAATCTGGATGTAGAAATCAAAGAGGATATCGGATTATTCGAGCCACTAAAGGAGGAATTTGCCAAGGTCCAACATGGCTTCAAGAAGGCGGTGGAGGAAGAAATGAAGAGTCAGAGAATGAAGACGGAATTGATTACGAATGTATCTCATGATTTGAAGACACCGTTAACTGCAATTATTACCTATGTAAATCTGTTAAAGGATGAAGACGTAACACCGGAGGAACGTGCTTCCTACATCGCTACACTAGATATGAAATCCCAGCGGTTGAAGCACTTGATCGAGGATTTATTCGAGGTGAGTAAGGCCTCCAGCAACAATATCACATTGAATTTGATTGAGGTGGATATCGCCGGATTAATAAGGCAGGTGCTGCTGGAACTAGATGATAAGCTGGCCCAAGCGGAGATAGAGCTGCGGGTGAGTATGCCGGAGGATAAGGTTATACTTACGCTGGATTCTGAGAAAACCTACCGCATCTTTGAAAACCTGATTATTAATATTTCAAAATATGCAATGCCTCACTCCCGTGCGTATATCATGATGGATGTGACTGAACATAGAGTAACTGTGACCCTAAAAAACATCTCCGCCATGGAGCTAAGCTTCAATACGGAGGAGATTACCGAACGTTTCGTTCGAGGGGATCAGTCCAGGAATACGGAGGGCTCCGGCCTTGGGCTTGCCATCGTAAAAAGCTTTGTAGAGCTGCAGGGTGGCACCTTTGAGATATTGGTTGACGGGGATTTGTTCAAAGCAGTGATCACGTGGATGAGATAGTAAAGTTATGAAGTAATATTGATCTCAGCCGAACGGTGTAATCCACTCAATACGATCAAACCTTAGCTATTAAGCAGGAAGAGGTATGCTGTTAACTATACAAAAGTGAATTAGAATCGGGTAAATTTCATAAGTGTGGTTCTGTTTAAGCAGACTGGCACTAACTCATATCAAGTTGATATAACTATCACATAAAAAGGAAGCCGGGTCAGGCGGTTAACCATAATAATGGTAACCTCTGCCCAGCTTCCTTTATACTTTAAGGAGTAAAGCTTCGGACTTACTTTTTATTCATCCACCACTACTGTTCCGGTCAAACCATTGATACCATCTCTGGCTTTCTCGAGTAGAGTAATCAGAGCGGACCGACCCGGTTTGGAGGAGGCAAATTCGATGGCTGCCTGTACCTTTGGAAGCATGGAGCCAGGAGCAAAATGACCCTGTTCTATGTATTCGGAGGCTTCTCGGGTATTGATTTCATCAAGCCATTTTACATCGGGTTTGCCGAAGTTAATAGCTACCTTCTCTACCGCAGTGAGGATGATGAATACATCAGCATCAATCTCCTTTGCGATGAGACAGCTGGCAAAATCTTTGTCAATTACAGCACCGACACCCTTAAGATGGTTTCCGATGCGGGTTACGGGGATACCGCCACCACCGCCGGCAATAACGATTTCTCCTGCATTTAATAGACTCTTTACGGTATTAATCTCTATAATTTCCTGTGGACGGGGAGATGCAACAACTCTTCGATAACCTCTACCACTATCTTCAACTACCGTAAAGCCTTTTTCTCTTGCCAGTACAGCCTCGTCAGCACTCATAAAGTGACCGATGGGCTTGGTGGGCTTCTCGAAAGCGGGATCCGCTTCGTCCACACGTACCTGGGTGATTACGGTTGCAACGGATTTCTGAATGCCTCGGTTAAGTAATTCTTCCTTGAGAGCGTTCTGTAAATCATATCCGATATATGCCTGGCTCATAGCAACACAGACGGACAGGGGAGTAAAGGTAGGGTGATCTGAATTCTTGCGTCCGTATTCCGCCATAGCCTGGTTAATCATTCCGACCTGGGGGCCGTTTCCGTGAGAAATAACTACCTCATGACCTTCTTCAATCAGGTCTGCAATTGCTTTGGAGGTCTTCTGCACAGCGATCATCTGCTCGGGAAGATTATTGCCGAGAGCGTTGCCGCCTAGCGCTATTACAATTCTCTTTTTCATGAATCGATTCGCTCCTTCGAATTAATCAAATTTTCTGGATACGGAACGCTCCTCCAGCGCCTTTAACACTGCCTGAGGATTCTCGAATTTGCTTAAGAACATCATAGCAGCGATGATATAGGGTTTGTAGCTTGCTTCTTTGTATAAAGGATTGCGGTAGCGATCGAATACAGAAGCATCAACTTCGCCTTCTTTACAGCTAACGCCGGTGATATCTGCAGGTAAGCAATGCATATAAAGAGCCTTGCCATCCTTAGTCAGCTTCATTAATTCTTCGGTACATGCCCAGTCCTTATGCTGTGCATTCTGAGCTAATAATTCCTTCTCAAGAGCCTTGATGCCGTCAAAGTCATTATTGCCATACAATTCAGTACGCTTCTCCATTGCCTTGAAGGGAGCCCAGCTCTTAGGATAGACGATATCAGCATCCTTGAATGCTTCTGCCATGTTGTTGGTCTTGGTGAAGGAGCCACCGGATTTCGCTGCATTTTCCTTAGCAATTTCTTCTACTTCGGCCATTACCTCATAGCCTTCGGGATGAGCAAGTACAACATCCATTCCCATACGAGTCATCAGACCGATGATACCCTGAGGAACGGATAAGGGCTTTCCGTAAGAAGGAGAGTAAGCCCAGGACATTGCAATCTTCTTGCCCTTAAGATTCTCTACACCGCCAAACTCATGGATAATATGTAGCATATCAGCCATGGACTGAGTGGGATGATCTATATCGCACTGAAGATTAACCAAGGTAGGTCTCTGCTCCAGAATTCCATCTTCATTACCTAATTTAACAGCCTCGGATACCTCTCTCATATAGGTGTTACCCTTGCCGATATACATATCATCACGGATACCGATTACATCTGCCATGAAGGATACCATGTTTGCAGTTTCACGAACAGTCTCACCATGAGCGATCTGGGATTTACCTTCATCCAAGTCCTGTACCTCAAGACCTAAGAGGTTACAAGCGGATGCGAAGGAAAAGCGGGTACGGGTGGAGTTATCACGGAAGATAGAGATGCCAAGACCGCTCTCGAATACCTTAGTCGAGATATTGTTCTCCCTCATATAACGGAGTGCATCTGCGATTGTGAAGACAGCTTCAAGCTCATCTCCTGTTTTCTCCCAGGTTAATAAGAAATCATTGTTGTACATCTCTTTGAAATTCAACTTATTCAACTTATCAATATAATCCTGTAACTTCATACATATCTCCTTTTCGATTTGCGTGCGTCCGGTATTGGTCCGCACGTTGATGTGATTATTTTGCTACCTTACTTTGTCGTTAAAATGTAATCCCAAAACTTGATTGGAGTGTTAATAGCCATGGAAAGAACTTAAATTCGTCAATTTGCACATCTATACCTTAATTTGAGTGTGATGCAGGATATAGTTCGATGAGCAACTGTATGAAGTCGTTGGTACTTAGGTCCTGTATTTTAGGACCTTATGTACCATTACGTACTTCATCCAAGCGAGAGCGTGTTGCGAATGAATTATATTCTGTATCACACAATCTGATTATGAAATGGTGCAGATTGACGAAACTATTATATTAATTGGCATTTGACACTCCAAAACAAACATCTTGCTTATTTGCAATACAGAGTAGGAAGTGCTGCATAAACAGCTGCACACTTAACTAAGTCTTCCTTATAGGTTTTCTCGTTCGGAGCATGTGCCTGTGCCTCAGCACCGGGTCCGAAGCCGATGCAAGGAATACCGTTACGTCCCATGATGGAAACACCGTTAGTGGAGAAGGTCCATTTATCGGTAAGAGGACGAGCTTTTCTCATTGCATCTGCGTCTTTGCTACCACTACGGGTAGTTCCGTAGAGATTGGTGTAAGCCTCTTCCATTGCCTTAGTAACCGCATGATCCTCCGGAATAACCCAGGTCGGGAAGTAGCATTCGATGGGATATACAAGATTAGTATAGCTTGGTCTGTCATACTGATACATACTTACGGTTGCGTTGTATTTCTTAACAAAGGGAAGGGCACGAATTTCATCTAAACAGCTTTCCCAGGTCTCACCTGCTGTCATACGACGATCCAGGGAAACAGAACAGGAATCGGCAACTGCGCAGCGGCTGGGTGAGGTGAAGAAGATCTCGGAGGTGGTTACGGTACCACGTCCTAAGAAACGAGCTTCCTTCCACAGGGGATTGAATTTCTCATCCAGCATCTTAACCAGACCTTTGATTTCCTTATCCTCGGATGCATCATTCTCATTGAGGTCACGAACGTTTTGGAGAATATCAGCCATTTTATAGATGGCATTGTCACCACGCTCGGGAGCGGAACCATGACAGGAAACACCCTGAACATCAATGCGGATCTCCATACGTCCACGCTGACCGCGATAAATACCACCATCGGTAGGCTCGGTGGATACTACGAAGTCCGGTCTAACCTTATCTTCGTTAATAATATACTGCCAGCAAAGACCATCGCAGTCCTCTTCCTGTACGGTACCGGTTACCAATACGGTATATTTATCATTTAATAATCCAAGATCCTTCATGATTCTAGCGCCATATACTGCGGATACGATTCCGCCTAACTGATCAGAAGTACCACGGCCGCCAATCTCATCCTCTGATTCAAAGCCTTCATACGGATCAAAATTCCAGTTGGCTCTGTTACCGATGCCAACCGTATCAATATGAGCATCAAAACCAATTAAGGTCTTGCCGGTTCCCATATAACCTAACACATTACCCATAGGATCAATTACGACCTTATCGAAGTCAAGGGCCTTCATTTCCGCTTCGATGCGCTTGATATGGCCTTCTTCGCCACAGCTTTCACCGGGTATAGCAACCAATTCACGAAGAAACTTGGTCATTTCGGGTAAATAATTCTCCGATGTCTGTTTGATCTTATCAAAATCCATTCTTTCTTTCCTCCTTCTATGTACTATGAACATAAGGAATGTTCATAATCCTTTACTCCGATCATTTACTTACAAGCAAGATGTGATGCGAGTGATTTTCTCGCATTATGCTCACTACGTTTACATGTAGTCTTTTCCGTCCCAGACGATCTCTTTGAATCGATCAGGATCGGTATCACCTTCTGTTGAGAAGAGAAGTACCTTAGAGTCCTCATCAAGCTTCAGCGCTTCCTTTAACTCTGAGAGTTCCGGGTTTGTCATAATTTCTACTAATACACCAAAGGGAGCTGCACCGGACTCACCGGATACAACCTGAGGATCCCCCTTAATCGGAGCACTCAGCATTCTCATTGCTTTAGCAGCTACCCAATCCGGTGCAGCTACAAAGATGGATACGTGATTCTTTAGGATATCCCAGGAAATGGTATTCGGTTCACCACAGGCAAGACCTGCCATGATGGTTTGCATATCACCGTCTACATAGTATTCTTTGCCGTCACCTGCAACAGCACCCTTATAGAGACAAGCAGCCGCGTCGGCTTCTACAACCACTACAGTTGGAGGATTTTCAGGATACATGTTAGCAAAATAACCTTGTACAGCCCCTGCTAAGGATCCTACGCCGGCTTGAACAAATACATGGGTCGGGCAATCGGTTCCCAGCTCTTTCAGCTGATCGCTGGCTTCCATCGCCATCGTACCGTAGCCCTGCATAATCCAGGAAGGGATCTCTTCATAACCTTCCCAGGCAGTATCTTGTACTACTACTCCATTCGGAGTATTGGCAGCTGCAGCGGCAGCCATACGAACACATTCGTCATAATTAACTTCTTCAATGGTAGCAGTAGCACCTTCCGCCTTAATGTTATCCAGTCTTGTCTGGGTAGACCCCTTTGGCATATATACAACCGCTTTTTGCTTTAATCGATTTGCTGCCCAGGCAACGCCTCGACCATGATTTCCGTCTGTAGCAGTAAAGAATGTAGCCTGACCAAATTCCTCTCTAAGCTTATCGCTGGTTAATGTCTCAAAATCAAGCTCCGATACATCCCTATTTGTCTTCTGTGCAATGTAACGCGCCATAGCAAAGGAACCTCCCAGTACCTTAAAGGCGTTTAGGCCAAAGCGGTAAGATTCATCCTTGACATAAAGCTCCTTAAGTCCCAAATAGGAAGCCATATGATTTAGATTTGCTAGGGGAGTGCGTTCATAGCCGGGAATGGTTTGGTGAAAACCTCGAGCTTTCTTAACTTCTGATTCATCCATAACCTTAAGACTCAGATCGGCGGTTTTTGGCATGGTGTTCTTAATCCATTTAATCTTATCCATGGTTACCTCCTAGATATGTAATAACATTTTTCTAATGAACAATATGTCGGAATGCTGACATATTCGCACCACTGCGGATGGAGGAGCATTAGAAATCTTGCCGCGAGATGCTGATCCTGCCAATGCAATCAAACAAAGAATACATCCTACACAAAGCTGATGAAGCAGGCTAATTTGCTCATTAGTCTAATAAAATCTTTACAAATATCTTCAATGCAGGATGCTTATGTACAATTATTCTAAAGCTGTATATCATATGATTCATCATAGCATATTAAAATAAAAAATCAATATATTTTTCTGTAAATTATAAAATTTTTGATTTTTTTATAATTTCATTTGATTTTACATTATGTTGGTGATAAACTATTATAGTATAAGATAGTATATCACAAATAGTACATTTTGTATAAAATAGCAGGCTATTTATTGTTGAAAACGTATAATTATATTAAAATAGTTAAATTATAGCTTGTTAAAATTTATTTTTTTTAAAATATTATTAGATTGATTAGTCAAACAATGCAACAATTTATACAGCTTATAAAACTTTTAGAGAAAAATGGGATTTAGTTCCTGAAAAGGCGAATGCTACAGTGAGAAAGGAGTCAAGTATGATACTGATTGGTAATGGTAGAGTAATAACCAGAGATAAGGACATACCTCTTATTGAGAACGGTGCTGTTCTTGTAGAGGGAACTCGTATTGTGAAGGTAGGGAACACGGAGGTGCTGAGAGGAGAATATCCTGAGGCGGATTGGGTGGATGCAAAGGGCGGCCTGATTATGCCAGGCCTCATCAACACTCATAATCATATCTACAGCGCTATGGCTAGAGGGTTATCCATTAACAATTATAATCCGAAGGGCTTCCTTGATATTTTGGATGGTCTATGGTGGAATATTGACCGCCATCTAACTCTGGAGCAGACAAAGCAGAGTGCCATTGCAACCTATATAGATTGTATTAAGAATGGTGTGACCACTGTATTTGATCACCATGCAAGCTTTGGCAGTATCGGGAACAGCTTATTTACTATCGCAGACGCAGCAAAGGATTTGGGGGTTCGTACCTGTCTGTGTTATGAGGTGTCTGACCGTGACGGTGAGGACAAGATGAGAGCCGGGGTAAAGGAAAATTCAGATTTTATTCATTTTGCAGCGAAGCAGACAGATGATATGTTAAAAGGTATGATGGGTATGCATGCAGCCTTTACCATTTCTGATAAGACCTTTGCGTATTGCAGGGAGAACACACCGGAGTCGGTTGGTTATCATATTCACGTGGCAGAGGGGATCGAGGATTTGCATGCTTCCCTAAAGAATCATGGTAAACGAATTGTAAATCGCCTAATGGACGAAGGGATTCTCGGTCCAAAGACCATAGCAGCTCATTGTATCTATGTCAATGGCCAGGAGATGGAGCTTCTTAAGGAGACGGATACGATGGTGGTTCATAATCCGGAATCCAACATGGGTAATGCTTGTGGCTGTCCTCCTACGATGGAGATCTATCATCGCGGTATTTTGACAGGCCTGGGTACTGACGGATATACCAACGACATGTTTGAATCTTATAAGGTAGCAAATATATTACATAAACATCATTTATGCGATGCAACAGCAGCCTGGGGTGAGGTTCCCGCAATGCTGTTTGAGAGCAATGCAAAGATAGCAAATCGTTATTTTGATACACCACTGGGGGTACTGAGGGAAGGCTATGGTGCCGATATAATCGTAGCCGATTATGATCCTCTTACACCGCTTACCGCCGATAATATCAATAGTCATATGCTGTTTGGAATGAATGGTAGTAAGGTGGTAACCACCATGATTAATGGTAAGGTGCTGATGAAGGATAGAGAGCTTCTTTATATAGATGAAGCGAAGGCAATGGCGGATTGTAGACAGCAGGCACAGCTGCTGGCAAAAAGCATTAATGGATAGGAGGATATAAAAATGGGAGATAGAATGACACCAATACCGTTTCATAATCTCATGGAATGGATTTTAGAAGAGAAAAAGGAGACCGGGAAGGTATTCGGAGTTCGCAGACCTTTTATAAATGAGAAGAAACAGGCTCTGCACATCTTCGGAGAAAAGCTTGAGATGCCATACGGCCCGGCAGCCGGTCCGAATACACAGCTTGCGCAAAATATTGTTGCAGCCTATTATACTGGAAATCGTTTCTTTGAGCTAAAGACCGTTCAGATACTGGACGGTGAGGATCTTCCGGTTAGTAAGCCCTGTATTCTTGCTGATGATGAAGGCTATAATTGTGAATGGTCCACAGAGCTTCGGGTACCGGAGGCACTGGAGGAATACATTAAGGCATGGTTTGCCCTTAAGGTAATCGCTAAGGAGTTTGACTTAGGTGATAGCGATGGCTTTATTTTCAACATGAGTGTTGGTTATGACCTAAAGGGGATACAATCCGAGAAGATTGATACCTTTATCAACCAGATGATGGATGGACGAAAGGCACCAATCTGGCAGGAATGCATCGATTATCTGCTATCTAATCTGAGTCAATTTAATAAGGTGGACAAAGCCTTCATCGAAAATATATCTCCCAGGGTGTGTACCTCTGTTACCGTATCTACCTTGCATGGCTGCCCTCCCCAGGAGATTGAGAGTATTGCAACCTATCTTATCAAGGAGAAGCATCTGAATACCTTTGTCAAATGCAATCCCACGCTCCTCGGCTACGAGACCGCCAGAGATATCATGGATCGCATGGGCTATGATTATGTTGTGTTTGGGGACTTCCATTTCAAAGATGATCTACAGTTTGAGGATGCTGTTCCGATGCTTCAGAGACTTCAGGAGAAGGCTGTCGAAGAAGGTCTGGAATTCGGTGTGAAGCTGACGAACACCTTCCCGGTTGATGTTACAAGAAATGAGCTACCGAGCGAGGAGATGTACATGTCCGGCCGTTCCTTAGCAGCACTTTCCCTATCTGTGGCATATAAGCTGTCCAAGGCATTTGATGGAAAGCTTCGTATCTCCTATTCCGGAGGTGCGGATTACTTCAATATAGATAAGATATTCTCCCTTGGTATCTGGCCAATTACCATGGCTACCACTTATCTGAAGACCGGTGGTTATCAGAGAGGTAATCAGATTGCTGAGAAGCTTGAAAAGTTAGAATATAAGGAGTTCAGCAGAGTTGATGTAGAAGAACTTGGCGAATTCATTAAAGAGGTTATAACCGATAAGCACTATACTAAGGGAATGAAACCGCTTCCCTCTAGAAAGATTAATTCGAAGGTACCTTTAATTAACTGCTTTATTGCCCCCTGTAATAAGCAATGTCCAATTGAGCAGGATGTTCCTACCTATTTAAAGCATGTTAAGGATGGGGAATACCTACAGGCACTGAGAGTTATCACGGACAAAAATGCACTTCCTTTCATTACAGGTACAATTTGTAGCCATACCTGTATGAATAAATGTACCCGTAATTTTTATGAAGAATCCATCAAGATCCGTGATGCTAAATTAGTAGCTGCACAGAAGGGGTATGATGAACTCATCAAGGAGCTGAAGCCTTCTGATCAATATAAGGGCAAGAAAGTGGCAGTTGTGGGTGCCGGTGCAGCTGGTATTGCCAGCGCATTCTTCTTAGCAAGAGAAGGTGCTGATGTTACTGTATTTGAAAAGAGAGGGGAAGCTGGCGGTATCGTAAGATATATTGTACCGGAATTCCGTATCCCCAGAGAGGATGTAGAGAAGGATGTCAGCTTAGCGAAGGCTATGGGTGCAAAGTTCGTCTTCAATCATCCGGTAACCGATCTGAAGGAGCTTAGAGATGCCGGCTACGAGGATATTATTTTAGCAGTTGGTGCAAATAAGGGAATGCCGCTTGGAATTGATTGTGAGAAGGAAATCAATGCGATTGAATTCCTAGATACTTGCCGTAATCGTCCTGAATCAATTACACTTGGCAAGAATGTTGCCATCATCGGAGCGGGTAATACCGCAATGGATGCTGCCAGAGCAGCGAAAAGAATGCCCGGCGTAGAGCATGTATATATTGTTTATCGTCGTACGGTAAAATACATGCCTGCTGACGAGGAGGAGCTTGAGCTTGCACTTCACGATGGGGTAGAGCTACTGGAACTTCTGGCTCCGGTTAGCCATAAGAATGGTAAGCTGATCTGTCATAAGATGGTGCTTGGCGAGATGGATGCCTCTGGCAGACAGAAGCCAATAGAGACAGAGGAAGAGGTAATACTGGATATCGACACCGTAGTGGCTTCTCTGGGTGAGAAGGTGGATGACTCCTTCTATGAGTCCTTAGGCTTACAGGTAAATAAGAGAGGTGCTGCAGAGTATAATCCGGATACTATGGAATCATCGGTTGCTCATGTCTATGTAACAGGAGACGGTGCAGGCGGTCCTGCAACGGTTGTAGAAGCCATCCGTGATGCTTCTAAGGCAGTTAATGCAATTCTTAACCTTAAGCCCAGAGCTTCCCTTGATAATCCGCTTCGTGAGAATGAGATTTCAGCGAAGAAGGGTGTACTGGAAGTTGCAAAAGAGGCGGAGCAAGACGGAATACGCTGCTTAGAATGTAATAAGATTTGTGAAGCATGTACGGAGGTATGTCCGAATCGTGCCAATGTATCAATCTTTGTTCACGGTGCAAAGCAGCCGCAGATTCTTCACATAGACTATATGTGTAATGAATGTGGTAATTGTAAGAGCTTCTGCCCCTATGACAGTGCCCCTTACAAAGATAAATTTACATTATTCAGAACGATAGAGGACTTTGAGGATAGCGAGAATCAAGGCTTTGTACCGCTGGATATGGAAAAGGCTCTCTTTAGAGTACGTCTTGGTGATAAGATTCAGGATGTAGACCTGAAGGATATATTCTGTGAACTACATGTAGAGATTAAGAATCTGATGTTAGCGGTTTATCATGATCACCGTTATCTAATGCTACAATAATCGTTAGACAGGAGGGTTGAAGGCAATGGACCTATTAATTAAGGGTGGTATGGTTGTTACAGCTGAGAAGAGCTCCAAATTAGATATTAGAATAAAGGAAGAAAGTATTGTTGAACTTGGAGAGGATTTACCATCTTTCGGAGAGAAGGTGATTGATGCAGAGGGAAAATTGATTTTCCCCGGCTTCATCGACACTCATACACACTTTGACCTTGACGCAGGAGATTTCCACACGGCGGATGATTTTGAATCAGGCTCTAAAGCTGCGATTGTAGGCGGAACGACTATGGTTTTGGATTTTGCAACGCAGAATAAGGGAGAGACATTGAAGGAAGCTCTGCAGAACTGGCATAAACTTGCCGAAGGCCGTTCCTCCTGTAATTACGGCTTTCATATGTCCATCAGTGACTGGAATGAGAATACAAGAAAAGAATTAAAGGATATGACAGCAGCAGGGGTAACCTCCTATAAGATCTATATGGCTTATGATAATCTTAAGGTAAATGCTGGTGTTATGTATGAGATATTAAAAGCGGTTAAGGAGGAGGGTGGAATCATCGGAGTTCACTGTGAGAACGGGGATCTGGTGAATACTCTAATCAGGGAGCAGAAAGCTCTTGGTAACCTCTCTCCGAAGGCGCATCCCTTGTCACGACCGGATGAGGTGGAAGCGGAGGCTGTTTATGAGCTGTTGACCGTAGCCAGATTGGCTGAGTCACCTGTCAATATTGTACACTTAAGTTCTAAGAAGGGCTATGAAGTGATTGAAGCGGCCAGAGCGAAGGGGCAGAAGGTTTTTGTCGAGACTTGTCCCCAGTATCTTTTGATGGATGATACCAGGTACGACTTACCAGGCTTTGAAAGTGCTAAATATGTACTTTCACCACCACTTCGTAAGGAAGAGGACATAGAATGCTTATGGAAGGCATGGAGTGAGAACGAGATCGATACCATCGGAACAGATCACTGCAGCTTCCATTTTAAGGGTCAGAAGGAGAGAGGTCTTCACGACTTTTCCAAAATACCCAATGGAATTCCTGGTGTCGAGCATCGTCCAGCATTAATGTACACCTATGGAGTCACGCAGAACCGTATTACCAACGAGCAGTTCTGTGCTGCATTATCCACAAAGCCAGCAAAACAATATGGCATGTACCCGAAAAAGGGTGAGATTGCAGTTGGAAGTGACGCAGATCTGGTAATCTGGGATCCAAAATACCATGGAGTAATTACTGCAGCCGGACAGCTTCAGAAGGTTGATTATACGCCCTATGAAGGGATGGCAGTGGAGGGACGTGCAGAAGCCGTTCTGTTACATGGAAAGCTTGTAGTGGATCAAGGAAGAGTTGTTCTGGAGAAGGAAGGCCGCTATGTATTTAGAGGTACTTGCCAGGATCCCCGGTAAGGTTTAGAATAATTAATGTACGTTCGAAACATTGAATAGAATGTCAAAAGCCATACAAATTATTTGAAATCTTCAATTTGTAATTATATGAAACAGCGCAAATTGATAATACTATAATAAAAATTGGCTTTTGACACTCCAACCAAATATTAAGAAAAGAATTGGAGGATTTATCATGAAGAAAGAAATCATTAACGCAAAAAATGCACCGGCAGCAGTTGGCCCTTATGTACATGCAGTGAAGGTGGGCGATTTTCTTTATACCTCAGGTCAGCTGGGATTAGATCCGGAAACCGGTGCAATGCCGGAGGGTGTTGAAGCTCAGGCTCATTTAAGCTTAAAGAACCTAGGAGCAATCCTTAGTGAAGCAGGCCTATCTTATCAGGATGTTATTAAGACTACTGTATTTTTACAGGATATGAATGACTTTGGTACCGTAAATGCGATTTATGCCGATTATTTTAAAGGTGAGGCTCCGGCCCGTTCCTGTGTACAGGTGGCTAAATTACCCAAGGGTGGTCTGGTTGAAATCGAAGCGGTTGCGGTTAAATCGAATTAACAAAATGTCGAAGAAACAGGATGCTGCAAGAATAGATGCTTTTGTTTTGCTGCATTCCTGTTCTTTGCTATTGTGCCGATTTAAGGAAGGGGACTTAAAAAGTTAATGGAGGACACAACGAAGAAGAGGACGCGAAGAACCACAAATAAAGCCTCTGTGCTTGATGTAAATCCAGAAATAAATCAGGAAATAAGTAAGGAGCAGAATAAACGTATTATGAATGCTGCTCTGGACGTGGTAAACAAGCAGACGATCGCTGGAACAAGAATGCATCTGATCGCTGAGCGGGCGAAGATGGTTCAATCTAATGTTCATTATTATTATAAGACAAAGAATGAGTTGATGAGTGCTCTTCAGGAGTATATTTTTGAAGAGTGCTATGATGCCAGAAGAAAAGAAAAGAAGCATAGTAAGGATACTCTTGAAAGCCAACTGAACGTATTCATTAATCAGAAGAAGAGATTAATTTTAACGAAGCACAAATATGATTTTGCGGAAATTGATTTCTTGGTTCAGAGTAAAAGCAATGAAGAGATTCATGTGAAGTTTGATGAATCCTATACTAAGTGGCGAAGGGAAATCAGGGAGGTCCTTGAGAAATATTGCCCCTGGCTGGATGATAAGAGTAAGGAGCTGCTTCCTTATACCCTGGTCTCACTTCTACAGGGTGCCACCATTCAACATTTGATTAACAAAGAGGAGTTTGATGTTGAAGGCTATTTTGAACAATGCAAGCAGATGATGCTCAGTCAGATTGAAAGTCTTAGGAAGGGCTAAATGCAAATAATCAAAGAGATATAAGAAAATCCATTGATCGTAATACAATTATCTATATCATACTGAGAGGACTGGAGGGGAATACAATCGAAAGAGATAACCTGGGAATGATACTTCTGGCGGCGGGTAACAGCACCAGATACCATGGCATCAAGCTTCTGGACCTGATTGACGGTAAGAAGATGTACCTGTATATCCTTGAGCTACTGAAGGTATTTCCCCTAAGCCCGAAGATAATTGTTACACAATATGATGAGATCGTAAGCTGCGCTTTGGACTATGGATTTGAAGCGATTATCAATCACGAGCCGGAGCTCGGGATCTCACATTCCATACATCTTGGCTTAAAAGCGGCATTGGAGAAAAATCCCTCATTAGAGGGGGTGATGTTCGGTGTATGCGATCAGCCATATCTGAAGAGGTCATCCCTCGAGAGACTGTTACAGACTTTTTCTTCTACCGATAAAAACATCGCTGCACTGGCATGGCAGGAAAGTATCGGTAACCCATGTATCTTCGGAAGCAAATATTACGAGGAGCTATTTGCACTGACTCTCGATGTAGGTGGTAAGAAGATACTGAAACGCCATCCAGAGGATGTTGAACTCGTGATGGTTCAGGAGGAGAAGGAATTAATTGATATTGATATCAAGGACAAGGCTTGTCATGAGTATAGATGATAGGGATTGATAAAGAAGCGGTGATAGAAAGGAAGGTATCAGACATGTATTCGGTTATTATTAATGATAAGGTATATCAATCCGACAAGGATATGCCATTAATGGACTTTCTTAGAGATGAGCTGAAAATCACCTCGGTAAAGGATGGATGTAAGGAAGGCGCTTGCGGTACCTGTACAATCATTATTGATGGAAAGACGGTTCGATCCTGTATCCAGAAGCTGTCGAAGCTGGAGGGTAAGAAGATACAGACCATCGAAGGCTTTACCGAAAGGGAGAGGGAAGTTTTTGGCTATGCCTTTGCCAGGACGGGTGCAGTACAATGTGGTTTCTGTATCCCGGGAATGGTGGTATGTGGTAAATGCTTAATTGACCAAAACCCTGACCCAACAGCAGCTGAGGTTAAACATGCGATACGTAACAATATTTGCCGTTGCACCGGCTATACCAAGATCGAGGAAGCGATTCTTCTGGCTGCCAGGATGCTTCGGGAGAATATCCCTGTACCGGAGACAGAGCAGTCCGTGCGAGTTGGTGAGAAGGTACATCGTGTCGATGCAATACCGAAGACCTTGGGAACGGCCATGTACGCGGATGATTATTATTTTGAGGATATGCTGTACGGCAAAAATGTATTTAGCAAATATGCTAGAGCAAAGATTCTTGCCATTCATACCGACAAAGCGCTCAGTTTACCAGGAGTAGTTGCAATATATACAGCAAAGGATATTCCGGGAAACAGATACATAGGACACCTGGCAAAGGACTGGCCCGGAATGATTGCCGTAGGCGAAGAAACCAAGTGCTGCGGAGACACACTTGCTATGGTGGTAGCCCAGACGAGAGAGCAGGCACTCGAGGCCGTAAAAGCGGTGGAAGTGGAATATGAAGTGCTTTCACCCATCAATAATCCGGCAGAGGCAGCAGCGCCTGATGCCCCTCTGATACATGGAGAAGGCTATATGTTGTTTGGTAAGATGGTCATACCGGAGAGTAACCTGTTCAGTCATCAGGAGGTAAAACGTGGCGATGCGATTGGCGCATTGGAGCGTTCAACATATATTGCAGAGGCAACCTTTTCTCTTCCGCCGACCGAGCATGCCTTTATGGAGCCGGAGACTGCAGTGGCGATGCCGGAGGATGACGGTGTCTTCGTGATTACCGGTGGGCAGGGTATCTATGATGAATATCACGAGATCAGTGCATACTTAGGAATTCCTCAGGAGAAGGTGCGCATCCAGAGTGCGACCGTAGGTGGCGGCTTTGGTGGAAAAGAGGATATGAGTGTTCAGCATCAGGCAGCACTCTGCGCTTATCTTACGAAACGCCCGGTTAAGGTTTCCTTTAGCCGTCAGGAAAGTATTAATTATCATCCAAAGCGTCATGCGATGGAGATCTATTGTAAGATTGGCTGCGATGAGAATGGTATCCTGCAAGGCTTGCAGGCTCGTCTAACCTCAGACACCGGAGCTTATGGATCACTCGGAGGTCCCGTTCTTCAGAGAGCCTGTACCCACATCGGAGGACCTTATAATTATCAGAATGTGGATGTAGAAGGAAATGCATATTATACGAATAATCCTCCGGCAGGTGCCTTCCGTGGCTTTGGTGTCACTCAATCCTGTGCGGTGGTAGAGCCACTTATTAACCTATTAGCGGAGAAAGTCGGTATCTCCGGTTGGGAGATACGCTATCGTAATGCGATCCGACCAGGGCAGTCCTTACCTAACGGCCAGATTGCCGACGAAGGAACTGCTATGGCAGAGACGCTGGAAGCGGTTAAGGCTGACTTTGAGAAATATGAGGCTGATCCGAATTATTATGTTGGTATTGCCAGCGGAATGAAGAACTCCGGACTTGGTGTCGGTGTTCCCGATGTTGGACGCTGTAATCTAAAGGTGATTAACGGCAAGGTTCATATCCGTTCCTCAGCAGGAGCAATCGGGCAGGGTGTACAGACGGTATTATTACAGATTGTCGGTGAGACAACGGGTCTTCCCAGAGACAGTATGGTGGTAGAGCATCCGGATACCAAGTATACACCGAACTCCGGAACGACAACCGCATCCAGACAGACCGTTTTTGCCGGAGAAGCAGCTCATGTAAGTGCAAAGGAATTAAAGGCTGATTTGGATAGAGGATTGACACTGAAGGAGCTTGAAGGTAAGGAATACATTGGAGAATATGATTTCAAATCCGATCCAATGGGATCACCGAAGGCAAATCCGGTGAGCCATGTTGCCTATGGCTACGGCACTCAGCTTTACATTCTAGATAAGGAAGGAAAAGTAGTAAAGATTGTAGCAGCTCATGACGCGGGTCGTGTAATCAATCCGTTATCCTTAACGGGACAGATTGAAGGTGGTGCTGCGATGGCACTGGGCTATGGCTTAACCGAGGATTTCCCTCTTAAGAATGGCATACCCCAGGTAAAGCTGGGAACTCTTGGACTCTTCAAATCAACTCAGATGCCGCCTATTGAGATGCATTTGGTTGAGAAGAATAATACGGATCTAGCTTATGGCGCAAAGGGTATCGGTGAAATAGTTGCCGTTATGGGTGCTCCCGCCTGTCAGAATGCATATTATAAAAAAGATGGTGTATTTCGGACGAAGCTTCCGCTGGAAAATACCTTTTATCATAAATAATAGGTAATAACAGCAGAAATCATTATTAGAATCAGATCAATAGGTAATAACAGCAGAAGTCATTATTAGAATCAGATCATTATAAGCTTTATAAATAAACATTAAAATATGCCCTCTCTAGGATAAACAGATGATTAACTGCTTATGTTAGAAGGGCATATTTTCAATTATGAAACTTTCTATTTCTCTTGAACTTCTTTTTCGTCTCGATTAGCCTGTATATTGGATTTGAGGATAAATCGTTTTAGGAAATTGCCTTTCCCTCTTTGTTTGATATAAAAATACCCAAAGATAGAAAAAACCGCAGCGCCAATGAAATTAACCAATAGATCCAGCATCGTATCGATGAGCCCTAAGTCGATATATGCCTTCCAGGGCTCTCCGTTAACAATCAGACTTTCCACATTTACCTTTACCGGTGCATTAAGACCCTGTTCGTTGAGAAGGACGGATTGGAAGGAAGTCAGATAGGTATCCTTCTGCATATCAAAGCCAAGAAACTGATCCATGGAGAATTCAAATAGCTCCCATACCACCCCGATGGTCATGGAGAAGCAGAAAGCCACCAGAGCTACAAATACGGGAGATAAAGAAATAGCGAATTTATCATTTTTGTTAAGGATATCTATGAGCGATAATCCGATTGCAGCGGCAAGAAATCCGTTAAGAGTATGCAGCGTGGTATCCCAGTATGGGAAGATCAGATAGTAAGAATTTATCTCGCCAAGTATCTCCGCGGAGAAGATAAACAGCAATATGATCACCTCCAAGGTGTCAGGGATATCGATATGAATTTTTTTCTCAATAAAGCTAGGTATCATAAATAATATCAAGGTAAGAATACAAAGAAATATATTCTCATAATTTCTGCTTTGGATCTGACCCAGAATGACTACGACAACTAATAATCGCAGTAAAAGATAAAGGATGGATATTCCCTTTATATTATTTCTGTTAATTGAAAATCTTTTCTTTTTCATATTACCTCCCTGCTGTGCAACAGCCCAGATATAAGAGCAAAGAGTATGCACCCCCCTCTTACATACACCTGTGGTGCGTCCTGCTGGTTGACGGAGTATTCCCTTTTGTATACTCTAATTCCTCTATTGTATCATGAAAGAGAATAATTTCAATAGCTCAAACCTCATTAATGGGGAGGTATACTATGTCGGTATTGAAAATGTTCGAAAGCAAGGGATGTTTTTGACTAATAATTAAAGTTACTTTTATAGAATTATAATGATACAATATGCAATGGAGTATTATTATATGATGAAACGAAAATGAAATAATTATGATAGAGCGCAGCTCTCACAATGTAATTTAATCAGCAGCCAATTCACGGGCATGCGACAGAATGGAGATTAGTATGAGTAAGAAGAGACTGTTTAACGATGATTGGGAGTTCTCCAAGCAATCATTGGGCACGCAGCTTGCGACAATCGAAACGGAGGGCAGTAAATGGAATAAGGTAGACCTGCCTCATGACTGGCTAATCTATAATACAGAGGCTTTATACGAGACAGGAGAAGGCTGGTATCGTAAGCATTTTCAGTTGGAGAAGAATCCGGACGAACGAATTAGCATCTGCTTCGAGGGGATATATATGAACTCAACCATATTCGTAAATAATGTGGTGGTCGGTGAATGGAAATACGGTTATTCTAGCTTTGAATTTGACATAACCGATGCACTGCGTCAAGGAGAGAATGAGATTACGGTTCGTGTCATACACGAGGCACCAAATTCTCGTTGGTATTCCGGTGCCGGTATCTACCGAAATGTATGGCTTAAGACGACACCTTTACAACATCTGGTTGCCAATGGAATCTATCTAGCGACCAGGCAGGAGAAGGATCACTGGAGAGTGCTCCTGCAGACGGAAGTCATCAACCAGTCAGAAAACCTTGCCGTGGAGGGAGGCATCCGACATACAATCAGCGATCAGGACGGCAATGTTGTCGCAGTGGGGGAGCAGGCATTAGAGCTTAAGGACACTGTCACCAATGACAATCAGGAGCTTGTTGTAGAGCAGATAACCAGATGGGATATTTTGAACCCGTATCTGTATTATCTGAAGACAGAACTGATCGTCGATGGGAGGGCCATAGAGGAGGAGACGGTTCGCTTCGGATTTCGAACTTTTCGCGTAGACAATAATACCGGGTTCTATCTCAACGACCGTCCGGTCAAGCTGCACGGTGCCTGTGAGCATCATGACCTGGGCTCGCTTGGAGCCGCCGTTAACAGGGTGGCGTTGAAAAGACAGCTGAAAATGCTTAAGGAGATGGGAATCAATGCGATAAGAACCTCCCATAACATGCCTTCCACCCAGCTGATGGATTTGGCGGATGAGATGGGAATTCTAATCGTATCGGAGGCCTTCGATATGTGGGAACGGTCGAAGACGGAATTTGATTATGCGCGCTTTTTCCAGGAATGGCATGGGAAGGATGTGGCGAGCTGGATCAGAAGAGACAGAAATCATCCCAGTATTATTATGTGGAGTATCGGTAATGAAATCTATGATACCCATGCAGATTCCCGTGGACTTGAAGTAACCAGGGAGTTAAGACGGTTAGTCCTGCTTCATGATCCTCTTCGGAACGGATTAGACACCATCGGCTCCAATTATATGGCATGGGAAAATGCTCAAAAATGTGCCGAGGAGGTATCCGTTGCCGGCTATAATTACGGAGAATGGCTTTACGAAGACCATCACAGGAAATATCCTCATTGGGTAATCTATGGAAGCGAGACGGCTTCTACCATACAGAGCAGGGGTATCTATCATTTCCCGGCCGATAAGGTAGTGGTAACTCATGAGGATGAGCAATGCTCCTCATTGGATAACTGTACGACCAACTGGGGTGCAAAGAATGCGCAGAAAAATATTATTGATGACAGGGATGCGAAGTACTGTCTGGGACAATTTATCTGGACCGGCTTTGACTATATCGGAGAGCCGACGCCCTATTCAACCAAGAATTCTTACTTCGGTCATATTGATACGGCAGGCTTTCGTAAGGATTCCGCATATCTGTATGAGGCGGAATGGACGGAATATAAGACGAATCCCATGATACATCTGCTTCCCTATTGGGATTTTAACGAAGGCCAATTAATCGATATCAGGGTATACTCTAATGCGCCGAAGGTAGAATTGTTCTTCAATGAGGAGTCCATGGGTGTATGCGAGATCGATCATGTGGCTGGTAAGAAGCTGAGCGGGGATTGGAGAATCCCCTATAAACCGGGAGTTCTGAAGGCTGTAGCATACGATGAGCAGGGGAAGGTAATCGCATCCGATTTAAGACAATCCTTCGGCGATACTAAACGTCTGATATTACAGCCGGATAGGACGGAAATGAAAGCGAATGGTCTGGAGCTTATCTTTGTTACAATATCAGCTGTTGATGAGCAGGGTGTGGAGGTAGCCAATGCCAATAACCGTGTGGAGGTTACCGTAAGCGGTGCCGGCCGTCTCATAGGCCTGGATAATGGAGACAGCACGGACTATGACCAGTATAAGGGAACCAGCAGAAAGCTGTTTAGCGGAAAGCTGCTGGCCATCATAGCCGCAAAGGAGGAGCCGGGAGACATTCATATAGAGGTTACTTCAAAAGGCTTACAATGTGCAGAACTTTTACTGAAGGCATTTCCCTGTGAGAGAGTGGACGGAGTATCTGCCCAGATGGAAAATACGAAATCAGAACCGAACCATGAGATACCGATACGTAAAATCGAACTGACGAATCACGGAGCATCGGAATTGAATCAAGAGATGAGCTTCACAAGGATTACGGCAAGATTGTTACCGGCAGATACCACCTATGAGGAGATCTGTTGGAGCGTTGTTACCCCCGGAGGAATTAAGACCGATATTGCCATGGTCGAGGCATCGGGTATGGAGGCGGTAGTAACTGCTTTGGGAGATGGTGAATTCCGCTTACGTTGCACAGCGAATAACGGTAAAAGAAGTCCGGAGATTGTATCTGAGTTCGAGTTTAGTGTATCCGGAATGGGAGCAGCGACGGTAAATCCTTATGAATTCGTCTATGCTGGTCTTTATAGTACCTCAAATACCAATTTAAACGGTGGTTTAGAAAACGGTGTATCAACAAAGGAATTTGTCGAGAGTTATATCGGTTTTAGTGGCCTGGATTTCGGAGAGTTTGGTTCGGATGAGGTAACAATTCCGATTTTCTTCAACGATAATACACCGCTGCCAATTGAGCTGTGGGAGGGAATGCCCACTGATCCGCAGGCGAAGCTCCTGTTAAAGACAACCTATCAGGAGAAGCCAAATTGGGGTTATTATATTCCAAACACCTTTAAGCTTACGAGACGCTTGAAGGGGATTACTACCTTCTGCATCGTGCTAAACCGCAGATTGAATCTCAAGGGCTTTGAATTCAAGAAGCTAGAGAAGGCATACGAGCAGCTCTTTGCCTTGGAGAATAATAATATCTACGGAGATACCTTCTGTAGAACAGAGGAAGCCATCGAGCATATCGGTAACAACGTTACCGTTGTCTTTGACAATATGGATTTCGGGGAAGAGGGCTTTCAAAGACTAATAATTTGTGGTCGTTCCCATGCCAAAGAGAATACGATTCACGTACGTTTTCAGAGTGAAGAGGGTAATGTGAATCAGATCACTGAGTTTGAATATTCAAAGACCTATGTGGAGAAGGAATTTGACTTAACCTCTGTAAAAGGTAAGCAACAAGTAAACTTTATCTTTTTGCCGGGCAGCGATTTTGATTTCCGGTGGTTCCGCTTCGTAAAGTAGAGCTTCAATAGGTTGATTCCACGAGGGCTATCGGCTCATAATAATACACCATGTAATTTCGGATGCCAGACATCCAAGTAAATGTTTGCATAGAGAAGGACACCATAAACAGGTGTCCTTCCTTTTGCAAACATTTTTACTTGTCCGTCTAGCATTACGAAATTCATTGGTGTATTACCATGAACCAATAACCCTTCGCGGTTATACATATATATAGTGTCATAATTTGATTTTTATTAATTGACACATTCTGCTTTACTGCGCTACACGTGGGTTATGGCTAACGTAAGCTTGCACCGGGTTTGGAGATGTTTTTCAGTGCGTCCTCTGCGCTTTCTTGGCAGGCGGGCTCCAAAGAGATATCACCCAGGGCAACGATGCCGATCAGACTGTTGTTTTCTACGACAGGGAGACGGCGAATCTGACGGTCACTCATAATTCTGGCAGCGTCATTGACATCCGTATCCGGGTTGGCAAAAACAACATCATTTGTCATAACATCTCCGACTCTTTTATGAGCAACATCATCACCGGATGCTACAGAACGAATTGCTATATCACGATCCGTGATAATACCAATCAGTTTATCCTGGGTACATACCGGAAGGGATCCGCAGTTATACTGCTTCATCAGCTGAGCTGCATGCTCGAGGGAATCGTCAGATCTTAAACTAGCAATGTCTTTCGTCATGATTTCTCTTACCTTCAAAATAAATCACCTCCAAGAATAGAGTACCCTCACAGGAGTATCTTTACTCTTCATTTTAAGAGGATAAATCTGTTTATCTTATAAGCATATCTCATAAATTTTCTTAAAAGTTTATCTCATAAGTTTTCATAAAAGTTTACCTTATATATTATCTTATAAACTTATCTCATATATTTTCTTATAAGCATATCTCATGAATTTTCTTATAAGTTTATCTTATAATCAGTCATCATCCTCTTCGCACTGTTTGCAATGCATGGAACATGGATTATTTTTGCAATCAAATTTATCAATGGGCTCCGGTCCCCTAACCACAATGCGCTCAATTCTAACTACTCCGTCGTCATCCGCAGCGGTTCTCCAGTCTACCATAAGGATTTTCCCGTCAAGGATTTCTATTCCGGTAATCCCTCGGGTATGGATACAGCAGCCGGTATTAAAGTAGGGAAGCTCATTATTTTTTGGATATTTCGGGCGGTGTGTATGGCCACAGATCAGCATTATCTTATGCTTGGAGATCCACTTTTTATATGCACGCTCTACCTTGTGACGTTTATAGAGATTTCTAGCCGGGCTGGAGGGGTTTTCAAAGCCAACTACATGCATAAAACGCCAGAAATAACGCATCAAGATCATCGATACAAACCAAAGCTGATCATTCATGAAGTCCCCTTGATGACCATGGACAACAAGAATCTCCTGATCGGTATTTCTTTGCTTTAGTACAAGGGCTTCATATGGTTCAAGGTCCCTGAAAAGCTCTACCCTCTCCTGGTTGTATTCATCATAAAAGGTATAATAATTCTCAGAAACATAGCGTTTTGATTTTAGGTAGATATTATGGTTGCCATAAAGTATTGTCAATCGATGGTCATCAAAGAATTTCTTGAGTGCGATGAAGATATCAGTGTGGGCCAGGCGGATATGCTTGAAGGTAGGGTATTCCCAGAGCTCGTCTCCATCTCCAACCTCCACACATTCATACCCTTGCTTATAGTAATAATTCAGAGCACGAAGGTAGATATTCTGGTTGCGTGTGAATTCATCCGATACACTGTCATCACCCCGATGGATATCGCTGAAAAAAATATATTTTGAGCTTTCATCAAAATACTTGACCTTTGCGTTCTTATAGGCCTGGGTCAATCGGCTGTCAGTACGCATTTATTATCACCCCCGTATAGAAGACATTATAGTAATAATCCCTGAAATATGTTTCCAGCAGCTTGTTCATCTACTTAGTTTAAGAACGAGAAAGTATAAATAATTACTAAGTATATTCTGGTATATATCAAGATATTCAAGCGTTACGAATACAGAAAACTGACGAAGTCGGAAAGAATAGGATTACTGTAATATACAAATTAGTTTTTGATTGATCCGTTTTCTTTATGTCCATGATGGAATAATATTATATGGAAAAGATGCAATAATTTGTATAATAAAATTCTTATATTGGGGCTATGCGTATTGCAAATCTCGATGGGCATGTTATAATCAAATTATTCCCTTATATTAATCTGGATCGATTTCCTTTTCGCCAACCGCTTTAATTTATCGGAACGTAGCTTATTGTAAAGTTATTTATTTTATTTATGGTCAAGGAGGAAGTTGGTATGGCAGATAAGGTAATCGTATGTAAGGATTGTAAGGCTGAATTTGTATTTACTGAAAGTGAGCAGGCTTTTTATAAGGAGAAAGGGTTCGATAATGAGCCGGTAAGATGCCCTGATTGCAGAAGAGCTAGAAAAGCAGAGAAGAACAATGGTTTTGGCGGCAGAGATAACCGCGGTGCGCAGGGGAACAGAGGCAGAAGATAATAATAAGACAGCTTAATCTGGGAGGTAGTAGACTTTTGTCTGCTGCTTCCCTTTTTTATAGAATTCTTAAGGTTTCGTTAAGGAGCTTTGTTTGTATTGTCATTACAAGATACCGGTGGTAGAATATGGCTAAGCTGCATGAAATGTATAATTAAGGAAAGTCTTGTTTATAATGAGATAACACCGGAAAAGGATCATCTATGAAAGTGAAAAGGAAAATTCTCCATAGAATAATGATAGACATATCCTTCCTCATAGTCATTAGTCTGTTTCTAATGATATGGCAGCTAACAGATGCCATAGGTTTGGCAGAACAATTGGAGAATGTATTAATAAATAAGGAAAAATTGATTGACTATGCTGTGGATGGGGGAGTAGCCTATGCCTTCATAAGTACAACTGAGGATGTTCGCTATGGTGATCGGCTACTGGTGTTTCAGCGTGATAAGAACGGGAATTGGAAGCGTTCCTATGAGAATGATTTTTCCGGTCTCAAGCCATGGAGGCTAAGGCTGGCAGATATCGACGGCGATGGAGAGATGGAGCTTATTACCTCGGTCAGGAAAACTACATTTTATGATAAAGAGGAGAAGAATAGGCTTTTCATATTTAACTATAAGGATGGAAAACTGATAAAGAAATGGACCGGATCCGATATTGCAGGAGTCTGGGAGGATTTTATCACCGGCGAATTAGTGAATACAAAAGGTGAGGAGCTTATATTTATCTCAAGGACAAAAGAAGGAAAAGAAAGACTGTTAATATACCATTGGTTTGATTTCGGCTTTCTTATGCTGGCACAGAGTGCAGATTTTCAAGATATTATTGATGTGGTAATTGTCAAGGAAAATCGGATCCGCATAACCTATAACGACGGACAGAAGAAAACCAAGCAATTCATGCTAAAGGATGGAACGGTAACGAAGGTTGATTAGTAGAGGAATGGAGGAAAATAATGAAACGAATTGGCGCAGTCATTTTATGTATATGTCTTATATTATCCGGCTGTAATGGCAATAAGGATAAGGATGAGGGAAACGATATTATTACAAATATTCCGAATAAAACACAGGGGAATAATTCGGGAGAGGTGTCTACGGCACCAACGCCGATTGAGGAAGATGCCACGCAGGATGGCTTTCTCCATCTGGATTCAGAATGGTCCTCAGTGGAGGTGGTAAAGCCTGAGAAAGCGGCTTATACAAAGCCTTCCTTTGAAGCCAGGGTAGCCAACTACAAGATCGCGAAGGATTTATCCAATGTCGAGAATATTAAACAATTCAGTGGATTTACCAAGGATCAGATTAAGAAGCTGGTGAACAATGGATTTGTGGTTCTGCCTTCGCAGACGACAAAGATGTACTATACTTATGACAGTAATGAATACACCGGTATCCCTAACTTTATCACAGCGGACTCGGTACTTCATCTTTATCACCAGTTTTATGATAAATCCTTAATTAATGTCGAGTCGGAATACCTTTATGGTGACCTTGAGCTTATGACAAAGCAGATGTTAAATAAGTCCCTGCTGCTACTGAATACCTTAGAGGATCAGCAGCTGAAGGAGCTTCAGAAGAAGAATGTTATCTATTATTTGACGGCTAGAATGCTGATGCTTCAGAGTACCGAAGTTCCGGTCACGGTTGATGAAGGGCTTCTTGCAACTGCAAAACAGGAATATGAGCTTTGCAACAAAGCCGAGGGTATCGCTACCTCTCCTTTCCTGAACAAAGATATCGATTATAGCCAATTTACAGTGCGGGGTCATTATACAAGAACAGAGGAGCTGGGGCGCTTTTTCCGTACAATGATGTGGTTTGGGACGGTTCCCTATGCTTTTTACAGTAATAACGAATACCAGTATGAGAATGTGCTTCAAGCACTCCTAATCAGCTATATGACCTTTGCAAAATCAGAACAGACCAGTGATGCAGAACTCTGGACTAATATCTATCTGCCAACCTCTCAGTATGTAGGCGTATCCGATGATATTGATGTATTTACGATGAATCAGCTTCGGAAGAAGGTTTATGGAGAGAAGGAGGATCCGAATCTGTTCAATGATGAGGAGTATTATTCGAAGCTTGAGACTGCAGTGAGAGAACTACCGGAGCCTCAGATCGTGGGTAAGATCACCCAGTCCTCCATAGATACACAGAAGCAGTTCCGGTTCATGGGACAGCGCTATATCCTGGATAGTGATATTCTTCAGGATCTTATTACTCCAATCCTTCGACCACTTCCCAGTGGGCTTGATGTCATGGGGGTTTTGGGGAGTAATCTAGCGGAGCAGCTTCAGTTCGAGGTATATAAGCCCCAGGACAAATGGGAGGAGTATACCAAGCATTATAAAGAATGGAAGGAGAAGGTGGCAGGCTTTACCCCCGAGTACTGGTCAACCAATCTTTATACCGGTTGGCTTTGGATACTCAAGGATGCTTTAAATGAGTACAATGTAGGGTCAGGAATGCCCTTTTTCATGACGACCCAGGCGTGGCGGAATAAAGCTCTTAATACCGCGCTAGGAAGCTATACAGAATTGAAGCATGATACTGTTCTTTATGGTAAACAGGCAATGGCAGAGATGGGAGGGCCTGTTGAATTTGCGGATTATCATTATGTGGAGCCTCAGGTAGAGCTATATACAAAGCTGCTTTACCTAACTGATTATACATTAACCAGTTTAAAGCAGCGCGGTATGCTAAATGAGAGTCTGTTAAACGGAGGCAATGAATATAAGGAGCTTTTACAACTCTTAATTGATTGTTCTATTAAGGAATTAAGGAATGATCCGCTAACAAAGGAGGAGAATGATCGTCTTCTTCGCTACGGTGGAAGCATGGAGAATATTTCGAATGCATTCTTAAAGGGTATTGTTGATGATGATTACCCAAATATTGAGATTAGCGATATGCTGGTATCCGATGTGAGCTCCGCTGGTGGTCATTATCTCTCGCTGGGAACTGGGTATTATGATCAAATCTATGTGGTGACTCCGATGAACGGTAAGCTGTATCTTAGCAGAGGCAGCATCTATTCGCATTATGAATTTGTCAGTACAGCTCGATTGACGGATGAAGAGTGGTGGGAGCTTAACGGTATTCGGATCGTTCATGAGGAATATGCCGACTATCCTGAGATCACGGAGCCCTCCAAGTCGCTGCCTCGTCAGCCGGAATGGATAAATACCTTTAAGTCCGGTGCAAATAATGTTAAAATAACTCCATTAGAAGTTGATTGGGAAAACCTGAACGAATAATAGTCTACTGATAATAGCGGTATGGAGGATTTGATGAAACAGATTACATTGGGATCAACAAAGATTACGGTCAGTAAGAATGGCTTTGGAGCCTTGCCAATCCAGAGGGTTGGCAAGGAGGAAGCAGTTACAATTCTAAAAAAGGCTTATGATAATGGGATTAATTTTTACGACACGGCTAGATTCTACACAGATAGTGAGGAGAAGCTAGGCTACGCATTGGGAGATGCACGAAGCAGCATCTATCTTGCCTCAAAGACGATGACGACGAAGGTGGAAGAATTCTGGCAGCAGCTGCATACGACCTTAACGATGCTGAAGACAGATTACCTGGATATCTATCAGTTCCATAATCCAAGCTTTTGTCCTAAGCTGGGGGATGGAACAGGACTATATGAAGCCATGCTGGAAGCAAAGGAGAAGGGATTGATTCGCCACATTGGAATTACGAATCATCGTCTACCGATTGCAATCGAGGCCGCAGAAACAGGTCTTTATGAAACAATACAGTTTCCCTTCAATTATCTGGCGACCGAGAAGGAGCTTAAGCTGGTAGAATTGTGTAAGGAGAAAAATATCGGCTTTATTGCGATGAAGGCTTTGTCTGGGGGACTAATTACCAATTCTGCTGCGGCATATGCATTCCTTGATCAATTTGATCATGTACTTCCAATTTGGGGTATCCAGAGGGAAAAAGAGCTGGACGAATTCATAAGCTATATCGACCAGCCACCGATCCTCGATCAGAAATTGCAGGAGATAATTGAAAAGGATCGAAACGAGCTTGCCAAGGATTTCTGCAGAGGCTGTGGCTATTGTCTGCCATGTCCTGCCGGGATTGATATACCGACCTGCGCCAGAATGGCCCTGATGCTTCGCAGAGCTCCGGTATCGGTCTATATTAATGACACCTGGAAAGAAAAGATGAAGCAGATCGAGGATTGTATTCATTGTGATAATTGTAAGAACCACTGCCCATATGAATTGGATACTCCTGCCTTACTCAGTGAGAACTGGATTGATTACCAGAATTTCATAGGCTAGGTCGAAGGAAGAAAATCATGTGCCTTTGGAAATAATGATACAAAGGTATGGTTAAAGGAGTATTTATGAACAATTATAAGTTAACCCTTCAGTACGATGGGGGTAGATATAAGGGATGGCAGCGGCTGGGTCAAGGAGAAGCAACCATACAGGATAAGCTGGAGCAGGTTCTCACACAGCTTACGAAGCAACCTACTGAGGTTATCGGTTGCAGTAGGACGGATGCAGGCGTTCATGCTCTGGCTCAGGTTGCTAATTTTAAGTCCGATCATTTATTTTCCTGTAAGGAAGTTATGAATTACTTGAACCGTTACCTGCCCCAGGACATCACTGTAATAGAAGTAGATCAGGTGGATGAACAGTTTCATGCGAGATATCATGCGAAAGATAAGACCTATCTATATCGGATATGGAATAAGGATTACTCTAATCCGTTTATGCGAAAATACTCTATGCATGTTAAGGAAGCCCTTGATCTTAGAGCAATGCGACAGGCAAGCAGCTATATGTTGGGGACCCATGATTTTACTGCCTTTTCGAATGCGAAATCGAAGAAGAAGTCTATGATAAGAACCATCTATTCCATCGAATTCGAGGAAATAGATGGCTTTATCAATATACGGATCAGGGGAGATGGCTTTCTCTACAATATGGTTCGGTGGATGGTAGGAGCTCTGATTGCTGTGGGGCTTGGAAGAATGAAAAGTAAGGAGCTCCCGGAAATATTTGCTGCGAAGCAGAGAAATCGAACCGGTGATCTGGCTGATGCTGACGGTCTCTACCTGGAGAAGGTCACATATTAGATATTTGAATACATGATTATTATAGATCTTCGAAGCTAGCATTTAATAATGTACTCACTACGAATTTCATATATCGAACATGGGGGATAAAGAATATGGTTACATTGACCAAACAGCAAGCAAGATATTTCATGCTTCGTAAACATGGTTTGATTGGGGAGCATCGTTTCAGGGGGAAGGAAGGAATTCTTGAATATATCCGACAGGTCGGCGGGATTCAATATGATCCGATTGATGTCTGCGGAAAGAATGCGGAGCTGGTGCTTCAATCAAGAATTCAGGGCTTTACCAAGCAGATGCTATATGAACTGCTATATGAAGACCGTAAATTGATAGATTATTTCGATAAGTGTCTGTGTATCCTGCCGGTAGAGGATTGGCCTTACCTAGAACGAATTCGAAAGGGTTATCGGGAATGGGGGAAAGGCAGGGATGAGGTGGACCGTATTGCTCCTGAGATAAAGGAGATCATTCGGATACAGGGACCGATAAGCTCCAAGGATATCGATTTTCAGGAAAAGGTGGATTGGTACTGGAGCAGCTCCAAGCTGGCCAGAGTAGCTTTGGAGAGTCTATATTTCCGAGGGGATTTGGTAATTCATCATAAAAAGGGCACGAATAAGTATTATGCTTTGGCCGAGGATCATCTTCCGAAGGAGCTTCTGGAGACAGAAGAGCCTTATCTCAGAGAGCTGGATCATCTGAAGTGGAGAATTCGTCGAAGAATCGCAGCGGTAGGACTTCTATGGAATAGACCCTCGGATGCCTGGATCAATATCTGGAATCTAAAAGCGAAAGAGCGACAGGAGGCCTTTCGTGAGCTATTGGAGGAGGGAAAGATTATTCCGGTTACAATCGAAGATTGTAAGGATACCTTCTACTGTGTTAGTGAGGATCAATGGCTGTTTCAGGAGATTGCATCAGCATCGGATTATAAGAGTCGTACAGAGCTGTTAGCACCTCTCGACTGTATCCTGTGGGATCGGAAGCTGATTAAGGAGCTTTTTCATTTTGATTATAAATGGGAAATATATACACCGGAGGCGGACCGTAAGTATGGTTACTATGTTCTCCCGGTACTCATGGGTGATCGTCTGGTAGCCAGAGTTGAGGTGGTAGCATTAATTAAGCTTAAGACCCTTAGGATTAAGAATATCTGGCTTGAGCCGGGGATTCGATCTGGCAAGAAGTTTTATAATGAGTTGGATCGATGCCTTAAGCGTTTTATGAAGTTTCATGGCTGTAAGGAAATAGTCTATGAGAAGGAAATTCCAGGAATGCTTATTAAAAATAATGAGTAAATGATGTAATTAAATAGTTGTCTGATTAATTTTTGCAAGTAATACTGGTAGAAAGGTTGTGTAGGAGCAATGATGATAGCGACAGCTAAGCTAACGATTCATATCCCTTGGTCACATTCATTGAAGGAAAAACGGATGGTGGTAAAGAGCCTCAGCACAAAAGTAAGAAATCAATTTAATGTGTCGGTTGCTGAGGTGGAGGAGCAGGACATCCATCAGCTTGCAGTTCTAGGCTTCGCTGCAATTGCTGGAGACCGGGCTCAGGCAGACAGTATGATCGACCATGTACTTGATTTTATTGAGGAGAATACAGAGGGTGAGATTATTGGCGTCGAGAGAGAAATTCTATGAGAAAGCATTCAATCATAACCGTTCAGCCTATGATGGCGCGAGAATTAATTTCAATGCAACTGATCACAAAACACGAAGGATAATACATAGGAGATGAAAGGGATGGAAATCATAGTACGCAGTTATAAGCAGGAGGACATACCCTCCATGACGGAGATATGGAACCAGATTGTTGAGGAGGCTAATGCCTTCCCTCAGACAGAGAAGCTGACCTTGGGTGAGGCGGAACACTTTTTCTCGGAGCAGACCTTCACTGCGGTAGCGGTTCTTGGAGATGAGGTGGTAGGTCTGTATATTCTGCATCCTAATAATATTGGGCGATGCGGGCATATCGCTAATGCCTCCTATGCGGTGAAAAGTGGTTTTCGAGGGCAGAAGATCGGTGAGAAGCTGGTTCGGCATAGTCTGGTAAAAGCGAAGGAGTATGGCTTTGGACTGATGCAGTTTAATGCAGTGGTTAGTATCAATCAGACAGCGATCCATCTTTATGATAAAATAGGTTTTACCAGGCTTGGTGTTATACCGAAGGGGTTTCTGTTGGGGGATGGAAGCTATACCGATATAATTTTATATTATATTGAGCTTTAATTCATAAAAACAATGGGTTTGCACAGTGATTGTTCGGTTGCTTAGGCTTCCGATACATGCCTCTTATATGACATGATTTGACAAAAAGTTTTGTTTGTGACGAATTTTGTGAGGAGAATTTGTTTGACTTTGTATCAAATTGAGGATACAATAGTAGTAATACGTGACTAAAATCAAACAAAAGGAGGTGGGTATCATGGGAGATAAGAATCCAAAAAAAGCCCCGAAGAAGAAAGGTGGCGCAACACCTGCAGCAAGCTCAACAAAGAAGAAATAATCGAGTGAAATTCCCTCTTATCATAATGGAAGAGGGAATTTTTACGTAATATAGATAAAAAGAATGCCAATATAATCTTTATACGATAAGTTGTATATGGAATATGTAGTAATTTAAACAAATTCGAAAGGAGAGACATTATGTCGGTAATAGAATTGGTAGAAAGAAGGTATTCTGTACGTGGATATCAGAGCAGAGAGGTCGAGAAGGATAAGCTCATGCAGATACTTGAAGCAGGGAGGCTTGCGCCTTCTGCGGTAAACTTCCAACCGGTACATCTCTATGTGTTTGAGAAGAAAGAGGATCAGGAAAAGTTATTTGAGGTATATGGGCGCGAATGGTTCAAGGATGCACCGGTAATCATCGCGATCTGCGGCGATCATACTAAGAGCTGGAAGCGAAAGGATGGTAAGGACCATTGTGATATTGATGCTGCGATTGTTGTCGATCATATGACCTTGGTTGCCACCGAGTTAGGCCTTGGTACTTGTTGGATCTGTGCCTTTGATGCGGAGCGATGCCATGAGCTTCTGGCATTGCCGGAAAATATGGAGGTAATTACACTATTAACTATAGGCTATGCAAGTGTGGACCCCCCGACACAGAAGAAACGTGTTACGATGGAGGAGTTTGTTACATTTGGGTTTCAATAATTAATACATCCTATAATAATAGAAATATCTTACTATAATAGTAAGCACCTGTTATGAGCTCTTTACTGCTATGAATAAAGCCCGTCTCTAGTATTTGTGCTACCAGTCATATAGGAATTGTTATATCTCAATGTCCTGTTTTGTGGTTGCATATCTGCTGAGACGGGCTTTGAATTTAATAATCCGGTAAAAAGGTATGCTAATTGATCTGGCTTGTCCCTACAGGAACCAAACAATTAAACATGTAATATCTTCTCTGCTCTCGGTGCGCGCAGCATATTTGCCTCAGGCATATTTCCCAGAAGAGGCTGTAGATAATATTTGAAAGCGTCAGTCACATTATTACCAGCTGCATTAATGAAGTTTTCCGGCATAAGCTTTGTCTTGCCTGCTACATTATTCAGATCGGTCATCTTATATGCTACAGAATAATTACCGGTACGGTTAATAATGATAGAGCCGTCGATGTTATGCCAAATAGCAAATTGGGCGGCCTTCTCGCCAACCTCTCTTGCCTCATGCTGGTCGATCTCGGAGGTGCACCCCATGAAGGAGCGCTGCAGATAGCCGAGGGTGTCGGAGCGCACGCGGGTGATACCGAGCTTGCTCTTAATCTCTTGGGTTAGGAGATCACCTAAGGCACCGGTTCCAGATAGCTGCGTATTACCGTGGGCATCGGTTCCGCTCTTGAACAGCTTAGTTACGATTGGGACACCGTCCTCATCTTGAATTCCTTCGGATACTGCTACAATGCAACGGCCATATTTATCATAGATCTCTTTGACATCCTTGATGAAATGATCAATAACAAAATGTCGTTCCGGTAAATAAATCAAATGAGGACCATCATCGGGATACTTCTGTGCGATAGAGGAGGCTGCAGTTAAGAAACCTGCATGACGTCCCATGACAACACCGATATGTACTCCCGGAAGTGCCCTGTTATCCAAGTTCAGACCAATGAAGGACTGTGCTACGAATTTTGCCGCCGAAGGATAACCGGGTGTGTGGTCGTTCATCATTAAATCATTGTCAATGGTCTTAGGAATATGAATTGCTCTGAACTCATATCCGGAGGATTCCGCTTGCTCATTTACGATACGTACGGTGTCTGCTGAGTCATTTCCTCCGATGTAGAAGAAATACCTTACACCATGAGCCTGAAATACCTTGAAGATTTCTTTGCAATAAGCATTATCCGGTTTATCTCTGGTAGAAAACAATGCGGAAGAAGGAGTGATTGCTACCTGCTCCAAATTGTGGGTCGTTTCCTGTGTAAGATCAAGAAAGTCCTCATTAATAATCCCCGAAACTCCGTTAACAGCCCCATATACCTTAGTTATCTGTGGAAATTTTCTGGATTCCAACACGGCCCCTACTAAGGATTGATTAATTACTGCGGTGGGCCCTCCACCCTGTGCTACAACTACTTTACCCTCAAGTACCATAAAATCACTTCACTCCTTTACTTTTCGTTAAATGTAGAATAAGAATAGTCAATACAAAGCAAAATACGTTAAGATTAGTGTACTAAGCTGCTTGTCTTATTCTTAGCAATCGAGCTTTACGCTTCTTGCTATGAACGTATGCGATAGTAAATTCTGTGGCCGGCTGTAATACCGAACAAGTTCCTCTGAGGTTAAATTTTTTGCAGTTCTTACCAAACATTGTACCACAATTTAACAATAAGTAAACATAAAACAGATATTGTATGCAATTATTTACACAATAAACTATTAATAGAGGTATTCGCTTCGCTAAATGTATTCTGACTATAGCATTATCTGACACAAGGTAAGTATAAAAGACAAGAAAATTGTTTAATACCTATCAATAGCCAGTATTTTATTGATAATGAGGGACTGGACTTCTATAATTATTATATAATTTACAAATTATACGGATAGGAGATCATACAATGGGTGAAGTAGATAAACGTGGTAAGCTTGATGAAGAACCCTTTTCTTACAAGGTATCTAAGGATAAAAAAGTCTTTATTTATTGGCATGGAAAATTGGTTATGACCTTGAAAGAAAAAGACAGCAACAAATTTCTGGAAAGAATAGAGAAGGTAGAGCTTAAGGAAGCTCAATTAATCATGGCGAAGGTAACCGGTAATTTTAAACATGGAAATGAAAAGCCCTGAGCATATGGGGCTGTTGCATAAGGTACAGCATAGATGAGGGAAAGAACAGCATGCTATCCCTTTCTTCCGCAATAACTCGTGTTTTGAAACAGCCCCATGATCAAGTGATATAGTAATTGATCCTATTGCTTTATTTATATCCTTGCGCTCATCAGATTACTGGATGTGTATCGTTTTAAGCCTTTATAGAACAGGAAAAATGCCAGTAAGCAGATACCTAGCGTAAAAGTGATAACCCCAAGTAATGCTGCTAAATCAAAGTTCAGAATAATATGCATGGGTTGGTAAACAACAAAACCCACCGGAACAATGGTATAGAGGAGCAGGCGGACACCGTTCTTAAAGATGCTGTCCGGATAGGTTCCAAAGTTAACCATAACATTATTCAGGTTCTCTGAAAGTAAATCAGCTCGCACAATCCAGAAGGAGAGGCTACCGGTGATTACAGCAAAGGCAGCCATGATCAAACCACCAAGTATGGTGAAGAGAGTGAATAGCAGCAAATTATAGATACTGAATCGGAATAGGATGATAATCAGGTATCCATAAATCAGATCTCCGATGGCAGAGGAGTTCGTTTCAGAGGAAATGATGCTTAGTAGAACATTCTTAGGTTGAACCAGAAAGGAATCCAGCTTGCCTTGCAAGATCAGGGCGGGCAGGTGGAAGGCTCTTTGGAACAGGATATGAGAAAGACCAAAGGTCGAGGCTGCCAGACCCCAGAGAACCATGACCTCCCTAAAAGTATAACCGCCAATGTCGGATTTTAAGTGGAACAGTAGCAGCCATTGAATTAGAAAGGTGGAATTGTTCAGTATCATGAATAGAACATTGGTCAGGAAGGTTACACGATTTGTCATCTCCCTCATGATATTGTATTTTACAGAAAGCAGGATGACACGAAATTGATTTTTAACCGCCGTTAACATTTAGTTTTTTCACTCCTCTCTGATAGATGAATAATAATATGCTTAAAGAGATTACGAAATAAATGAGCTGAGATAAAATTACCTGTAGAGCCATGCCGGTACTGTAATCGATGATTAGCTTTGCCGGACCGTAGGTGACGACAAAGATCGGGGTAAAGCCGATGATGGGCTGTGCCCAGAGAGGAAATACCTCTACCGGGAACATAATACCAAGAACGATAATCATTTTATCATAGATCCAGTGGAAGGGAGTGGCATCCTCAATCCAGAAGGATAATATACTAATGGTCATCTTCAGGAAGGTATTTATCAACATTCCAAGAAGCAGAGCGAGCAAGATGGCAGGAAGCTGATACAGTCTTATGCTAGGGAAGGAACCTAGGAATAGGTAACCGATAACGAGACCCGCAGCCAGAAACATCACGGTTTTTAATGCAATTTCACCAAGATGCTTCGCTATAATGTAGGCGATGTAGTGGTAGGGTTTATTGATACCGTAAGCGATGGAACCACTTTTGATATCATTGCTGATCTGAAGACTTAGGGTTGCATTCCTGGTAGAGAACCAGATAATTTCCGTCAGTATGACATACCAGATCATCTGCTCCTTGGAGTAGCCGTTAATCAGATTGGCGGTGTCAGAGTAGATATATTCCCACAGATTCATGAATACAAAGAGAATCATGAAGAAGGTTACAAAGCCCAATAGTATATTTAACACATATTGAAGACTCTCAATCAGAGTGGCCTTCCATATAAATATATATTTTCTCATAGTATCAATACCTTTCATTTTTGTGATTGTGTAAATAAAACGTCACAGTCATGTGTCCACGTTCTATAGTTACATTTAATCAAAGCAGGTTCGTATCAGACTATACCATCCTTTGTCGGTTTTCTTTATAGATTTCTGTGATGATATTCTCCAGAGGAACATTGGAAATATTGATATCCAGGATATTGTCCGAATCGATCAGCTTCAAAGCATCCGCTATCGTTTTTTTGGTTGTATCTACCTCCAGCTTCAGATTACTGCCCTTACTCTTGACTACAGTAATGCCTTCCTCAACGGACATATCCATAGCTTCTCTTAGCTTTACCTCAACAATTTTCTTGTTCAGATAGTGGTATTTCAGATTCTCCATCGAATCATCCAATACGATACTGCCGTGATTAACGATGATAATTCTCTTGCATAATTTCTCAATGTCTCCAACATCATGACTGGTCAGGAATATGGTGGTCTTATATTCTTTATTCATCTTCTTAATCAGGGTACGGATGTTTTCCTTCACCACCGGATCAAGGCCTATCGTAGGTTCATCAAGAAATAGAATCTTGGGACGATGAATCAGGGAGGCTACAATCTCACAACGGATTCTCTGACCTAAGGAAAGATTTCTAACCGGTGTGTTGATGAACTCCTCTAATTCAAACACCTTCTTTAATTCCTCAATTCTTAATTCTGCCTCCTCGTCCCTCAGGTCATAGATCGCACCAAAGAATTTGAAGTTATCATAGGGGGTAAGGTGCATCCAAAGCTGCTCCTTCTGACCGAAGACAGTCCCGATCTGATAAGCAAGCTTTTTACGCTTTGCAGTCGGATTGATTCCCATAACCGTAGCCTTCCCAACCTCCGGATAGAGGATCCCGGTCAACATCTTGATGGTGGTGCTTTTTCCGGCGCCGTTTGGACCGATAAAGGCAAGGATCTCTCCTTCCTCAACCCGAAAGCTGATGTTATCCACCGCAGGTATCGTCCGATACTTCGGTTTTATCATGGATTTTAAGCTTCCCTTAAGTCCTTTGTCTTTCACCTTTACCCGAAAGGTTTTTGACAGTCCGTTTACTACAATTGCATCCATTTCTGTTCCTCCCTTTATATTGTGATATATTTTTCAATTGACGAGCTTGCTTGCAAATATTTGGTTGAAGCAAAGATCAGCAGCCGATTGCTTCATAACTATAAAAAAACCGCCTTGTATAATAGGTTACTATCATGCAAGGCGGAGGTTTTTGGATTTATGTATAGGCCCATTCCGTATTTGCATAACTGAAGGAAACATGTCTGCCTGCAGCTATGCGAATTAACTACAAGCGTTAATGTCTAATGAGTTCTGAGCAAATAAAGACGTACATGGGCATAAATTGTAACATGGGAAGAATCTCCTTTGTTGGAATTTTTGCCAGTATAGCACACGGCTTTCTGAATTGCAAGAGCAAAATTAAAATAAAATCGAACCAATCTTACAAAATGTATCATTGATACAGAAAATAAGCAGTTTATCAACATATTATTGCGCAATTTTCAAACCTGTTATAGAATGATAATTAGGTTATAACGTATATGGGGGGTACTATGCTGGAAGTAAGAGAAGTGAAGACAAAGAAGGAGAAGCTTGCGTTTGCAACCTTTAATACAAAGATGTATCAGGAGGTTCCACAGGCCATACCGAAGCTGATTACCGATGAGCTGAATATATTTAATCCAAAGAAAAGCCCAGCTTATGAATACTGCAGGACCAAGCAGTTCTTAGCATATCAGGACGGGAAATGTGTCGGGCGCATTGCAGGAATTATTAATAATGCAGCTAATGAGAAATGGTACACGAAGAGGATACGCTTCTCAAGAGTAGATTTCATTGATGATGAGAAGGTTGCTGCAGCATTATTCGAGGCAGTAGAGAACTGGGGGCGTGAGGAAGGCTTAACGGAGCTTCACGGACCGCTTGGATTTAATGATATGGATCAGGAGGGGATGCTGATCGAGGGCTTTGATGAAGAAGGAATGTTTCTCACGATCTATAATTATCCCTATTATAAAAAGCATATGGAGAGCCTAGGCTTTGTTCGGGATACGGACTGGGTGGAATTTCAGGTAAAGATTCCGAAGGAATCGGATGAGAGGTTAAATAACCTTTCGGCTGCAGTCCTTAGAAAGAATAAATTGAAATTAATCGAGCCGAAAAGCCGTAGGCAGATAAAACCCTATATTACGAAGATATTTGACTTATATAATATTGCATACGAGAATCTGTATGGGACGGTTAAGCTTTCCTATAAGCAGATCATGAAATACTATGATGAATTTATTATGTTCATTAATCCGAACTTCACTAAGCTGATTGTTGATGAGAATAATCAATTGGTCGGTTTTGGTCTGGCAATACCTACCTTGAATAAAGCGGCGAGGAGGAGTGGTGGTAGACTGCTTCCCTTTGGCTGGTATCATCTTCTTCGGGCACCTTATGCAAAGAGTAAGGTTCTTGATCTATATATGATTGGCGTCCTGCCACATATGCAAAACAAGGGTCTGACCGCCATCTTAATGAATTCAATGGCTACTTCCGCGAGAGAGAACGGCTTTGAGATTGCAGAGACAGGACCGGAATTGGAGAATAATCATCAGGTACAGGCTTTATGGAAGCATTATGAGACGAGGCAGCATAAGCGCCGTCGTTGCTGGATTAAATCCATAGAATGAGATAGGAGAGATCAATGCGGATTTCCGATTTATTTCATGAGAAAAGGACTGTGCTGTTCAGATCGAACGCATGGTTACCTTATGCGGAGCCAGTCTTCCTGCTAAGTTCACAAAGATGATGCAGCGCTTTGAACATTCACCGGAGGCGCTTAGGAATGCCGGGATTGCTTATGCTGTAGACCAAATCGTTGACCTGATTGCGCAGGGAGTGGATGGGATACATCTATATACCATGAACAATCCTCTTATTGCCAAGCGGATTTATAGCAATGTGGAAGGGCTGATAAGGGGATAAAGATTGAAATAGTATGAACAGAGAGATACCTTGCAAATGATATATTATGAATTGATAAAATAGCAGGATGGAAGATGGATTGATCCACATCCTGCTATTTTATGTTGTGCCTAGTACATATCATCATACGATAACCAAGCTATAAGAACTATATGCAAATGGAACATCTTAGAAGAATGCGTCGTCTAATGAATGATTGGGATAGGATACGGTATAATAAAAATAGGTCCTTCCCAAATACATACCATGGATATGGGAAATGGAGGAGTTTATGAGAAAGCTAATATTGTCATTGATTATGATATCACTTCTGGTAGCCTTAACCGGATGTAATAAGGAAAAGAGTAGTGATAAGAATGGGGAAAGTGATTTGTCTCCCACCACACCTCCGATTGTGACACTTCCACCGGAGGTCTCTCCCGGAGAAGAGGAAGTATTCACACTGGAGGATTATTTCCCCTTGGAAGGGGACACGGAATATGTATACGAGGGAGAAGGAAATGAATATGCCTCCTACCGAAGATACATTGATTATGTCGATGTAACGAGCAAAAAGCTGCAAACTAGAACCAATAATGGTGGTACAGAGACCGTAAGAGTAATCCGGATACAGGACGGAGTACTCTCCGTAATCCATCTTGAGCATGAAAGCTATATTAGGGCGAATTACATGGATAAGGAAGCCGGTACGGAGGAAGAGATTCTACTGATGGAGCCGCTGACGATCGGGACGAAATGGCAGCTGAGTGATGGAAGATGGCGGTCTATTACCGCAGAGAAGGTTCCTGTCACCACACCCTATGGGAGCTTTGATGCTTTGGAGGTAACCACAGAGGGAGAGGATGATACAACGAAGGATTATTATGCAGCCGGTATTGGTCTGGTGTTATCCATATTCCGGTCTGAGGAACTGGAGGTATCCTCTGCATTAAGTGAAGTGAAAAGGGATGCGGCCTTAAGACAGCCCCTTACGCTATATTATCCGGATGTGGATGAGAAAATATATACCAACCAATCGGAGCTAGCCCTGACTACCGGGGAAGAGGTGCAGTCCGCATTAGAAAATGCAATGAAGGCAGAGCCTCCAAAGGATACCTACCTGCCGCTAATCAGTACGAATACGAGAATAAACAGCCTGAATTTGCTGGAGGATGGTAACCTTCACGCAGATTTTAGTCGTGAATTTGTAACGGAAATGAACGTCGGTGCGGGCTACGAGCTTCTGGTTCTTCAAAGCGTAACCAATACGCTCGGTAACTATTTTGGAGTCTCTAAGGTACTGATCACTCTGGAGGGTAAGCCCTATGAATCCGGTCATGTGCAGATGAATGAGGGAGATACCTTGGAGGTTCGGATGGATAATGTGGTTCAATAAATCCATCAGAATAGCGCTAGAATGGGACAGATTATAGACTGGCTTAGATTTAATAGGAATTAAACGAAACAGGCTCTTTTGTTGACAGAAGACTCTTTGGTTTTAAGATATTTGAACCAAGAGGTCGATCAATAGAAAGAGCCTGTTTTGTGAAAGGAACGTGATATAAATTCCTATTTTGATTTGGATTTTGAGTAAACATCGAAGGCAACCGCAGCGAGGAGTACGAAGCCCTTGATCGCTTGCTGCCAATCAATACTAATTCCCATAATGGACATACCATTGTTCAGAACACCCATCAGAAGACCACCGACCATGGCTCCGACAACGGTACCGACACCACCGGAGGTAGAAGCACCGCCGATGAAGCAGGCAGCAATGGCATCCATCTCGAAGTTCGTACCGGATTTCGGTGTGGCAGAATTCAATCGTCCGGTGAAGATGACACCTGCCAAGGCAGCGAGAAGTCCCATGTTAGCATATACCCAGAACATAACCTTCCTTGTATTGACACCGGATAACTGAGCAGCCTTCATATTACCGCCATAAGCGTAGATGTGTCTGCCGGGAATAGTCTTCATGGTGATAAAGGAGTAGATGAGCACCAGCACGATTACGATCACCAGTACCATCGGAATACCCTTGTAGGAAGCAAGGGAATAGGTAAATGCATTGATTACTAACAGAATTCCTAATACCTGCGGGACAAAGATCTTAAGTGAGCTTACTTCAAAGCCGTACTTTTTCTTATTCTTTCTGTCATTAAGCTCCTTTAATACATATAGGATTGATGCGATGATTCCCATTGCAATTGCCAGTATATTAAGGCTACCTAACTTACCTATTTCAGGTAGGAAGCCAGAGGCCATGAAGGTATATCCGGCAGGTAGAGGAGCAAGACTGGTGCCTTGAAGAACAACCAGCGTCAGTCCGCGGAATATTAACATGCCGGCTAGTGTTGCGATGAAGGCTGGTACTCCGACATATGCAATCCAGAAGCCCTGCCAGCAACCAATCAAAAAGCCTAAAAGCAGAGATACTAAGATGGTTGGTAAGACTGGAATATTCATTTTTAACATCATTGTTGCAGAGATTGCACCGACAAAACCAGCCACCGACCCAACGGACAGATCGACATTACCGCCGGTCAAAATACATAAGAGCATGCCGATAGCAAGGATTAATATGTAAGCATTTTGTGAGATTAGATTTGATATATTCAAGGGCTTTAATAATACACCATGGGTCAGAATTTGAAATAGAATAATTACGACTACCAGGGCAATTACCATTACATACTGACGGATGTTGCCTTTAAAAAATGAACCTTTCTTATTCATTGTATCCCTCCTGATTGCTCTGCATTATGCAATGCATGATATTTTCCTGTGAGGCTTCTTCGGCACTAAGTTCTCCTACAATTCGGCCTTCGTTCATGACATATACTCTGTCACACATACCCAGGATTTCAGGTAATTCAGACGAAATCATTATAATAGTCTTACCTGCAGCTGTCAAATCATTGATAACGGAGTAAATTTCATATTTAGCACCTACGTCTATGCCTCTGGTAGGTTCATCAAGTATTAACACATCTGGATCGGAGAAAATCCACTTGCTGAATACCACCTTCTGCTGATTACCACCGGATAGATTACCGGTTCGTTGTAGAATGCTGGGGGATTTAATTCTCAGCTTTTCGCGGAAATCTTCTGCAGCTTTGATTTCCTTGTTATCATCAATGACAATACCTTTGCTTATTTTATTGAAAGCAGTGAGGCTGATATTACGCTTAATGTTATCGATTAGGATCAGACCAGCATTCTTCCTATCCTCTGTAGTGTAGGCGATACCGTGTCGAATTGCATCCTTTACATTCTTAATTTGAATTTCCTTGCCATCCTTAATAATGGTACCTTCGATCTTCTTACCAAAGGATCTTCCGAATACACTCATGGCGAACTCAGTACGTCCGGCCCCCATTAGACCGGCAATACCCACTACCTCTCCCCTGCGAGTATTAATATTTATATTCTTTAGCACTAGCTTCGACTCATCCTTTGTGTCATAAGCGCTCCAATTTTTTACCTCAAAACAAACTTCGCCAACCTGGTGGGAGCGCTTGGGGAAGCGATCAACCAATTCACGTCCTACCATGCCCTTGATTATTCTTGACTCGGAGATTTCATCAACACCCATAACCAAAGTCTCAATGGTCTTTCCGTCACGAAGAATGGTAATCGCATCAGCGACCTTGGTAACTTCATTCAGTTTATGAGATATTATGATGCTTGTTATTCCCTGTTGCTTTAAGCCTAGTAATAGCTCAAGCAAATGCTTGGAATCTTCATCGTTTAAAGCTGCTGTCGGTTCATCCAGGATGAGGATTTTTACATCCTTGGCCAAAGCCTTAATGATTTCCACCAATTGCTGCTTTCCCATTCCAAGATCAATAATTCTGGTATCTAAACTCTCGTGAAGACCAACCTTCTTCATCATTTCCTTGGTTTTAACCCTTGTCTTATCCCAGCTGATTACAGGCCCAAAATTGGTTTGTTCATTACCTAAAAATACATTCTCTGCTACTGAGAGCTGTGGAATTAGAGCCAACTCCTGATGGATAATGGCAATTCCCTTGGCCTCGCTTTCTTTTATGTTCTTAAATGCACATACCTGTCCATCGATAACGATATCTCCCTCGTAGGTGCCATGTGGATAGACACCGCTAAGAACATTCATCAGGGTCGATTTTCCGGCTCCGTTCTCACCTACCAATGCGTGGATCTGTTGGGGTTTCACTTTTAGATTAACGTTATCAAGAGCTTTTACACCAGGAAACGTTTTTGTGATATTGCGCATTTCCAATGCATATTGTTCCATCTTTTCACTCCTTCAGCTATAGAACTGCTTTATGCTTTAATACCAAAATGTCGGTTAGTGCCATAAACTAACCGACATTTTGGCTATCAAACCTTACTTGGAATTATTTAATATCCTCCGGTTTTAGATATTCGGAGTCCATAACTAATTCTTGATAATTTTCTTTTGTGATAATGAATGGCTCAAGCAGGTAAGAAGGAACTACCTTAACATTATTATTATATGTCTCAGTATCGTTAATTTCTGGCTCTTTGCCGGAAAGAACTGCGTCTACCATGTTTGCTGCAACCCCAGCAAGTAAGCGGGTATCCTTAAGGATGGTGGAATACTGGTCGCCTGAGATAATTAGTTTAATGGAAGCAGCTTCTGCATCCTGACCGGTAACAACCGGGAGATCCTTACCGGTGAGACCAAATGCAGTCAAAGCAGATAAGATACCTCTGGATAAGCCATCATAGGGTGATAATACACCATGAAGAGTCTTGCCATCTGTATAGTTTGCTGCAAGAACGGCATCCATACGAGCCTGTGCAACAGCACCGTCCCAACGAAGTGTACCAACCTCTTCCTGTTTAACCTGACCGGAAGGAATGGAGATGGTACCTGCGTCAATTAATGGCTGAAGAACGTCCATAGCACCCTGGAAGAAATAGAAAGAGTTCGTATCATCGGGAGAACCGGCAAACAGCTCGATGTTGTAAGGGCCTTCGCCTTTCAGCTTCTTTAAGCCATCAACCAGTGATTCAGCCTGAAGCTGACCAACACGTCTGTTGTCAAAGGTTGCATAATAGGAAATAGCATCGGTATTAACAAGAAGACGATCATAGGAGATAACCTTTACACCACCAGCAGCTGCTGCATCGAGAGTATCGGATAGTGTGGAACCGTCGATCGGCGCGATAACCAAAACCTTTGCGCCCTTGGTAATCATATTCTCAATCTGAGATTTCTGAGTCGGGATATCATCCTCTGCATACTGAAGATCTACAGTATAACCTCTTTCTTCAAGAATTTCTTTCATTGCTGCTCCGTCCTTGATCCAGCGCTCACTGGACTGAGTCGGCATAGCAATACCGATATAGTTGCCTGCACCGGTCTGCTCAGCAGCCGGAGCTTCTGTAGCAGCAGGTTCAGGAGTCTCTGCTGTTTCTGTGGTCTCCGCAGCCTTCGTAGGTTCTGTGGCTGTAGTAGGTTCTGTCTTCTTGCTGCTACATCCGAGCAGAAGAGTTGCAGTCATGGTAAAGAGTAATACAAGTGATAATACCTTTTTAAAACCTGTTAAATTTCTTTTCATAAAATCCTCCTTTATCTTCCCTTTTTATATGTTTACTATAGAGGAACTATAGTTTAACATCATAACAAATCGTAAAAATCGACTAACTTATGTATTATATTATTTTCGAATGTGATCGTTTTGTATTTCGTTTATGTTTGTATGAAGAAATAATATCATCCAATATAATAGATGTCAACAATAAAATGTTAAAATATGAAAAAAAATTATACACCTTTCACAAGTCTCTAATTTAATAGTCTTTCGTACTTTTTTGAAAAAGAACATTTGCATTTTCGTTTGTGTTCGTTTTGAACAGGGAGCTTTTCGTTATTGTTTTTTTACATGGAATCGTGTATGATATTTTTAGAAACACCCTAAATATGACGGTCTAAGAATTTGATATTAATTAAAGATGGGATAAAAACATGTTTGCTATAGAACGAATACGCATCATAAAAAACTACCTGATTAAAGACCAAAAAGTATCTGTCGCAAAGCTGAGTGAGCTTCTCAACGTTACAGAGGTTACAGTACGCCGTGATCTGGAAAAGCTTGAGAATGAAGGCTTTTTAAAGCGTACCCATGGCGGTGCAGTTTTGATGGACTATGTAGATGAATCAGTGTGGGAAGAAAATGAAGAAATTAAAAACATTCTATTATATCAAGAGATTGCAGATACCGCATTTCATCTAGTGAATGACGGAGATGCGATTATGCTCACCAGTGGACCGGTAAATTCTTACATCGCGAAAGCCCTAACCGGCCGCAATAATCTTACCATAGTAACCAATGATCTTTCCGTAGCCTCCGCCTTCGCCCATTCTACAACCAACAATCTGATTCTTCTGGGTGGTGACTTGGAGGAGAGTGCTGTTTACGGTCAGATGACAATTGATAATCTTAGAAATTTTTCATTTAACCATATTTTTATTGAAATCGACGGACTGAGTGAAACAGTTGGCATAACGGTATCCAGTACAAAGAAAGCCACGTTAATTCAACATTCAATCAAACTGGCGGAAGCTGTTACCGTAGTATGTCTTTCAAAATTCTTTGGATCGAAATCCCTTTACCGGGTAGGAAACTTGAATATTGCTAACCGAATTCTTACTGATTCCAATCTGGAGGACAGGCACAAAAAGTATATATATGATAATAATATTCCCCTTTTTACTTCAATCGATGTGTATGAAAATTAGCATTATCAGGAGGGTCCCAAGTGAGCAATCCATTGCTTGAACTTAAGAATATCAACTTTGAAATCTCGAATTTCAAAATGAACGATATTAATATTTCGTTATACCCCGGTGAAGTGCATATGATTATGGGAGAGAATGGTTCCGGTAAAAGCATACTGATGGAGATGATCAGCGGTATGATACAACCGGATTCTGGAGAGATTTATTTTGAAGGGCAACTCGTCAAGCCGAAAAGTCTTTCATTTTTTTCCTCCAATGAACTCATATTCATCCAACAGCATACGACGCTACTAGATAATTTGAGTATAGCGGAAAATTTGTATTTTCATAATCTGCCTTATAAGAATAAGGTTCTTCAGACCATTGATTTTGAGAAGCTGAATAGCCAGTTCCAGAAATTGATCGATGAATTACAGCTGCCGATTCGATCTTCGGATACGGTGCGGACGTTAGGGCTGGCACAACGACAAATGATAGAATTTTGCAAGGCTTATATCTCAGAGGCGAAGGTAGTTCTTCTGGATGAGCCCTCCGCTGCACTGAACCCGAGCGAGAGAGAACTTCTTTATCGTATTGTCAAACGCATTAAGGATCGTGGTGCCGGTGTCTTTTATATCACACATCGTATTGATGATACCATGACCATCGGTGATCGCATCTCTATCATAAAGGATGGTACTCTAGTTGGTACAAAGCTCATCAACGAGTCATCGGAGGATGAGATTCTACATATGCTGGTGGGAACCAAATACAAAGAGCGTTATCCAAAGATGAAACTGAAGAAGGGAAAGGTGCTTTTTACAGTATCGGGATTAGGCTTCGAGGATAAGCTTAGAGATATTAGCTTTCAGTTAAGAGAGGGCGAAATATTGGGAATAACCGGTCTTGCCGGCTCCGGTAGGACACTGCTTGCCAATTGCCTATTCGGTGCAATCAAATACGAGGGACAGATCAGCATGAACGGAAAGCCAATACAGCTTAAAAATCCTGGTATTGCAATCCGTAACCATATAGCATTGCTACCTGAGAATCGATACGAGGATTCGATCTTTCAAGAACTGGATACAAATGAGAATGTTGCATTTCCATCCCTGCATCGTTTCACGAAAAATCATATCATCAATTCCTATTTCATGAAGCAAACAGCAGTGGACTATATTACAAAAATTAATATTCCGTTGCTGCGGAGTAATAGTATATTAGCCTATAGTGAGGGAAGTCTACAGAAGGCAATCTTCGCAAAATGGTTGATGAACCGAGCAAAGGTATTTATTTTGGATGAACCAACAAGGGGGATTGACCTAGCCAGTAAGATTGATATCTATAATTTTTTGAATGATATGGCTAAAAAAAAGGCATGTATCATCTATATTTCCTCGGATATTGACGAGATTATGGGCATCTGCGACCGGGTTGCTGTATTATCAGATAAGACCCTGGTCTGCGATCTGCCGACGAATCAAACGACAGTAGAGGAGATTACTGCAATCCAGGTACGAAGCACGAACCAGAGATTGCAAAGAGAATAAGACTCTCCCTTTGACCAGCTGTGGAAAGCTGTCCTGAGGAGAGTCTTTTGTACTTTATAATTGCAAGCTCCTATTATAATAGATCCTCTATCCTTGGTGCTTCTTTGGACAACCAATACTGAGAGCCGTCTGTTAAGCGGCAGAGAAGGCCGACATTAACCAACTCTCTTCGTAGTAGCCATTTGTCCTGAAAGGTATGATTGGCTTCAATTATGTCGTTGATTTGTTTCTCAGTATAGATAATATCCGGTTCAAACTTAGTTGCAAGATAGTATAAGGAGATTAATTTATTCCGTCTTTTAGCAGGAAACAGGGTTAGCCTACCTTCTTGATCCTGAAATTTACTTATTTCTAAAAATAACTCCATCTTATTCATATCAATATCGCCTTTCTTATTATTTCACCCAGTAATTATGACAATCCTTTGAGCGGTCCAGAAATCCGTATTCGATTAGATATCTACGCAGAGTTGGAAAATCATCATAGATATCCTTCAGTGTCTGGTTAACTTGATTTTCGGGATAGATTTTTCCTCTTTCAAATTGCTCAACAATTCTTTGAAGAGCTACAATCTTCTTTTTCTCCTTGGCGGGAAAGACCCTCAGCTTTAGCGGACTGAGGCTTTGAAATACAGTTGCAAGTATCTTTTCTTGTTCCTCCTTAGTGGTAATATAGCGTTCGTCTACCATCTTAGCCCCTTCATGAATGGGTATCAGACAGTCCTTGTCATTTGGTGGTGTCTCCTGTGCCAGCTCATAAAGTGCCAGAAATAACTTGGCCTGCTTTGCCTTCTCACGAAAACTGAATTTATGATGTCTTACGGTAGAGGCTGAGATGCCCAGCTTCCCAGCAATCGTCTGATCGGACAAACCGAGCTGTAATAATTCTAATAATTCCTTCTGCTTATCTGTTATCGTATTGTATTTACTTTCTGTATCAAGTAATTGGTGAAAGACACCGCCATGGTCCTGCTTTATATGATGTTCGACTGCTTTAGAAGCGTCAAAATATCGTTCTCCATATCGAAAAATCTCACCTGTCTCAAATACCTTGTTGCAGAGAAGACAATGATAAGATTTTGTCTCTTCTTGGTAGCAATAGCCATGTTTTATATCATCAATAGGGTACTTATCAAATTCCATATTCATTATTACCTCCGAATTGTTTGCTGTAATTATAAACAAATAATAATATAGTTTATAAGATATGTCAACAAATATATATTTATTAATGTATGGCTTTTGAATGCTTTTTACGGATGCTAAAGGTGTAACGGGAGTGGAGTCTGAAAACAGGAGCCCTGCTTGTTGGAAAATATATGACATTATGGTGGAAATAATAGACAGAATTAAAGATTAAGTGTATAATGGGTTATTATTACATATGAGTGGAGGAATTAATATGGCTAAGTTGTATAAGGATTTTTTTAAGGACAAGGATATTCTCTTTGTCGGGTATTCTTCAAGAGATAATGCCTATTCAAAGGAAGTCTATAAGGCATTTATTAATAATCAAATGAGGGTCTATCCATATAATAAGAAGGAAAATGCCACGTATGATGTAAAGGTATATAAAAAACTGGAGGAACTGCCTGTAATACCAAAATCTGCCTTTGTACTTCTGAATAAGAGCAATGCAGCTAAGGCAGTGAAAGAATTGATTGATAAGGGAGTACAGCGGATCCTGTTTCGTGTAGCGGATTCGGAGACCTTAGGTATATGTGCCAATGCTGGTGTGGAGGCAACCGTTGGATGTCCATTGATGTTATATGGAAAAGGTCTTCACAAGTTCCATGCCTTTGTAGCAGGGGTAAGATAAATGACAACATTTCCGATGCTTCGAGTACGAAGATCAAACGAGCATATGCTGTTGGATGTATTAATAATATTAGCTCTTTATCATCTACCATTATGGATCGACGAACCGATAGGGATACTGCGCTTTATTTTACTTGTGGCCTTCGGTGGTTTGATTGATCTTCTGTTTAGCTTCATTCATTATAAAAAACTATGGTGCTGTGCCTCTGGTGCGGTGACAGCGGCTATTATTAGTTTGTTAACCGTAGGAGTTCCCTTATGGGGACAGCTCTTAGGGATTCTTATTGCCCTGATAATAGGTAAACACCTATGGGGAGGGACGGGAAAGAATATTCTTAATCCAGCACTGGTTGGCTTGCTGCCTGTGATGCTGATGTTTGATCTATCTTTTCCGCAATTTGAAAGGTCGTTATTTTTACTGCCAGCAATTGTACTTGGACTACTGTTTTTAAGGGTACGTCCTTTTGCTTCATTGGGTTATATCGTAGGAATGCTGTCAGGGCTATACCTTCATCAGGAGCTGTCGTTATGGAGCATTCTAACATATGGAGTTCTATTCTGGGGATGCATCATTATGACAGATCCGGTTACTGTCACAAGAAACAGAATTGCCGGAATTGCAACGGGTTTTCTGGCGGGTTTCGGAGGTATCATTTTTGAGGTCTCACCGATTTCAATTCCGATCGGTATCCTGTTCTTGAATCTATTTAGCGCAGTAATCGAGTCGGCGGCAGAGAGGAGCAGAGATGGTCAGAAGGCCAGAATAAAAATTGAGAAGGCGGTAGCAGCGAAGAGCTATGAGAAGAAGCTGATTGATTTAACGAATACTAAGACTTTGATGCCTTCCGAAGAGTTAGCAATTGACAGACTTTCAGCAACAGATATTCTAAATCGAATCAAAGAAAGTGAAATCTTCGGAATGGGCGGAGCAGCATTTCCGACCAGTCGTAAGTTCCAGGCGATCCTGACTTCAAAAGAAGAGAAATACTTTATAATCAATGGAGTCGAGTGTGACCCGGGATTAATACATGATGCTTGGTTATTACGCAATTATGCAAAGGAAATACAGATGGGAATTGATTTGATTGCCAGCTGTATCGATTTTAAGGGTATTTATCTTGCGGCGAAAGATATACAGGACTTAAGTTATTCCGAATACATAAAGCTGTACCAGGTTAAGGATCTATATCCTATGGGAGCAGAGAGAATATTGATTTCAGAGATATTGGGTATTCGACTGGGGAAGAAACAAATTCCAGCAGCTCAAGGGATTCTGGTTCTCAATGTGCAGACAGTTTATGCAATCTATCAGTCGGTATATCAAAAGCAGGCAGCTGACACAAGAATACTCACGGTTGCAGACTTAAGAGGAAGGACAGCAGAGGTTGTACGTGTTAGGCTGGGGATGAAGCTTAGGGAGATCATGGACATTGTATGTCCCGGTACGGTCAATATCTTTGCCGGAGGAGGTATGATGCAGGCTTATCTGACGGAGGAAGATGCTGTTGTTGATCAGACGGTGAACTGGATCGCAACCGGAACTTACCCGTCCTATAAGGAATCACCCCAATGCTCTAAATGCGGTAATTGTATAAAGAGCTGCCCTAGCGGTCTAAAGGTTAATCTGATTGCTGATCTCGTGGATCTTGGCAGGGTAGAAGAGACGGAGAAGTTTTATATCAATGAATGCATCAACTGTGGCAGCTGCAGCTATTCCTGCCCAGCCGGAAGAAACCTTGCCGCCAGGGTAAAAGCAGCAAAGAACGCATTATAGAAATTCATATGCCAGAGTAATCAAGTAGTAAGACGGCTTTGATTACTCTGGCATTTTAGAACGAAAGGAGGGCTTGCAAAGTAGACCTTCCTTTTTATGCTATATATCAAAGAGGAGCTGGATCTCTCCGACTCCTCTTTGATATATAGCATAAATATTAATGATTCCTTAAGCTGCTTGCATAGACAAGTAATGAAATGTTAGAATATGGTGTCGGATGGTGTTTATCAATTTGTAGAAGGATATGCTCGCCATGCGGGGCTTATAATAAGATAAAGTTTGATAAAGTTTGCTTATACGAGGTGGTTTATGAAAAACGAGAATAATTTTCTGAGGATATGTACGATATTAATCGCTCTGATAATCGTTAGCTGTGTGGGATTCTCGTATCTCACCAGATTGAAGGAGCCTGTGTTTCTGACCTATTGTGTAGCTGTGAGTGCAGTACCATCTCAGTCAACCGGGTATAATCAGCCTGTTCTGGAGCTCCGATATCTAACCAATAGCAATGATACAAAAGAAGTAACAGGGATATCCTTCTTAGAGGCACCGGATTACCTTTTTATGGCAACGGAAAATGCCCAGTACTTTAATAATTCATTTGTCTTTTTCTCAGATAATTCTACTCAACAGCGTGGTGAGGCCATAGGGCGCTATAGCTTAAGGACCGCCTATCTGTATATGAATAATTACTTTCTTGAGGACTGGAAGGGTGAGGTTGAGCTGAATAATGCATTGATTTCCTTCAGTGATGGCAGCTCACATCAGGTTAATCTGGGAAGAATACTGATCTATAGCGATACCTCACAGGTACCGGCAATGGATATGACGAGCTCAGGCTCCTCAAATCAGGGTATTGCGAAGACTACCTTATTTGTAAGGCAAAAGCTTAAAGATCTGAAGGTGGAATCGCCGATTATGGAGTATGCCGATCCGGTGTTGGACCTGACGATTAATTCGTTTCCCTATTCTGAGCTTGGGACTCTGGAGCTAAAGAGAGGGGATACTCTGACAATTGAGAATAATATCAAAAAGGTTCCCGATGAAGAAGGCTATGATGTCTATGATGTCCGTCCTAAGCTTACCTATACCAAGGAGGACAAAACGCAGGGTTTTATTCGTATCTATGATATGACAAAGCGTAAATATTTTAACGGCTATATGGATGTATTTAGATATCTTATGGGAAGGGGTGGGTTCTAATATGTTTGAAGGCTTTCGAATTATATTTTGGGGTATCTTTTTTATCACCTTCCATATCAATCTGGGACCGATTGCAATCCTTCCCGCTTTTGTCAGTTATATGATTGTGTCACGAGGAATCGATCATCTGCAGAAGGAGTTTGCTTCTCCTTATTATCATAAGGCACGTATCACATCCATGCTGTTAACGATACTTGGCGTATTCAGTTTTCTCTTAATCTGGACGCCTCAGCAGCAGTCAATTCCGATGAGCTACTATCCATTACTATTTTCTGTATTGGAGCTCTTTCTGGTATACTATATTCTGGAAGGAAGCATTGAGAAATTGATTGCTATGGACAGTAAGGATTTGGCTGATGATTACCGTAGCGAGCAGAGAACCTATACGGTATTTATGACGATCTATATCATAGGCATGTGCATCGCCATAACAATTGCTGAAGACACCTTCGCTTTTGTTATGATATTGATTGGAATATTCTTAAGACTCTGGCTTATGGTGATGTTAGGAAGACTGAAACGAATATGGCAGGAACCGTCAGGGGTATCTACAGCTTCCGATATAGTGGATGAGAACAGTGTTGTTGAAGAGATAGAAGATGACCCAGAGGATCGCTTCGATGAATAAGTATAGAGGAAAAATGTTATCTATGGGAGGAAAAGGTATGGAGAAGGGGAAGAGAATTAGTAAGGCTATCATCTTTCTTTGCATAGTCCTGGTGCTGTTATTGCTGCCAGCTTCGACTGTCCTCGCCGATATGGGGCCCAAGCCGGAAATCCTGGTGAAGGTGATCAATCCGCCAGAGGGAGAATATTATCTCGATTTATTGACACGTGAAGCCAATGAATATAGGAGACTTGAGCTTGACAGCTATGATCCGGAGAAGCTTAGGCTTTTGGATAACTATGAGGTGGATGGCTGGAAGCCCGGTTTAGTAAAGGGAACACCTGCACCCATGTGGGGAGAATTAACTGGAGTAAAGACAGAGGAAGGGCTGGAGCATCGTTTTGGTTATATGGGTGTTCCGGATGATTTTAAACTGATTATCGTGACACCGGACAACAAGCTGATCGTATCGGAGGAAATCCATCGGACCTCTCTTAAGACAGTTTTAACCTATGATTATAATCAGAATACCGTCGTTCTGGAGAAGTCTGCACTAGCATTCATTAAGCAGTTTCTCACAACCTGCACGACTACCCTTTTTATAGAAGGAATTCTATTGCTGGTATTTGGCTTCTCGTTGAAGAAGAACTGGGTAGCCTTTTTACTCATCAACCTAGTTACCCAGATCGCACTAACTCTGACCATAGGAGTACTTTGTCAGAAGGAAGGACTGCTAACCGCAGCAATTGTATTCTTCCCGTTAGAGCTTATCATTATAATCGTCGAAAGCATCCTCTTTGCTGTGGCTCTTAAGGAGCATAGCAAGGGGAGAAGAGTATTGTATGCGATAATTTCGAATGTGCTGAGTGCGGCGATAGGGCTTGTAATAATGATTTTTTTGCGTTAAAGAGAACAATAATCAGAGGTGGTTAGGCTCATGGCCTACCACCTCTCTTGTATTCATCGAGACGATAATCTTCTGGTCAATATCAGATATATCCTTCTGACGCTTCTTTACAATCTGAGGTTCAAAGGTAGATTTCCTGTCCTGCGAAACTTCAATCTCAAAACTTACATAACTCCTGCTTACCTTCAGTCATAATTACTTTGTGTACGGGTTTCTTTTCTCTGGCCATAATAAAAAGGCCTCCTATGATATATTTCGTCATAGAAGACCTTGCAATCAGTTCTTATTTACAGAAAAACTTTCACACTCTCGCGTAAGTGAACGGAAGAGACTCGCATAGCGTGTTTCTTCGATTTCTTCTATAACCGGGAAGCCTGATTACATGTCTCCTATTTATGGAATAAACATCTTGACATAATCAGACTATAGTAATAGTATAAAGATATACTATTACTATAGTCTGAGGGGATAAAAAGATGAATACAGTTAAATTATATGACAGCGAGCTAAAGGTGATGGAAATTATCTGGGAGAAAGAGCCGATCAGTGCCAAGGAGATCAGCATAATACTTGGGGAGAGCATAGGCTGGAATAAGAATACCACTTATACGATTATTAAGAAGCTGATAGAGAAGGATATTATTTCCAGAGAGGAACCGAATTTCATCTGCTTGTCGAAGTTGAAAAGGGAGCAGGTGCAAAGTGCAGAGACGAAGAGCCTGATTGATAAGCTCTATCAGGGGTCGAAGAAGGCCTTCTTCGCAGCATTCCTTCAGAATGAGAAGCTCACAGGGGATGAGCTGGAGGAGCTCAAGAAGTTGATTAATGAACAGGAGTCAAGATAATTGCGGCAGGAGGTGTCCGTTATGCTCAGCGAAGCCTTTTATTGGATTCTGAATATGAGTATTATAGCAACAGTCTACGGAATTCTGTTGTATATACTTCGTTATATCAAGGCTCTTCCAAGAACTGTAATCTATGCTCTTTGGGGAGTGGTATTACTACGCATGATATGCCCGGTCAGCTTCTCCAGCCGGTTAAGCTTGATGAATATTCTATCCAAGCTTTCTGAAAGGACCGTAGTGAAGACAGTACCGGTAGAGGACTTCTCCCTATCCCTATCCAACACAATACAGGGAGCAACAGCCTATCAACCTATTACCTATAAAAGCGATGCATGGGAGAATTTCTTTACCATCGCATCGGTGATATGGCTTATTCTTGCTCTGGCAGGTATCCTCGCGATGTTGATCCTATATGGATTGACAATGTCAGAAATGAAGAAGGCGGTTTTACTTCGGGATAATCTATACGAAGGGCCGATGGTAAGTTCACCGGCGATTGTTGGGATTCTTCGTCCGCGAATTGTACTACCCCTCGGAATGGAAGATAAGAAGCTTACGTATATCCTGCTTCATGAAAGATTACATCAGAGTAGGCGTGACAACCTGTGGCGCATGATTGCGATTCTTGCCGCATGCATCCATTGGTTTAATCCCTTGAGCTGGGTGTTCCTGAAGATTTTCTTAAATGATTGTGAGCTGGCCTGTGATGAAGGTGTTGTGAAGAAACTAAAGCTGGAAGAGCGGAAGGAGTATGCTCGTACACTGCTGACCTATGCCAATGGGGACCCGAGGGTCTTCTCCACCGCCTTCGGCAGTAATAAGGTGAAGCTAAGGGTTATACAGGTGCTTTCTTATCGGAGGCTTACCTGGTTTTCAGCGCTTTGCCTTGGTTTTCTGGCAGTAAGTGTCGCTGTTTTGCTGCTGACGAATGGGATGGCATAAATTATTTCATAGGGCAGCTGTTGCGTTGGAGTGATATGAGATACGAGAAACCGTATCTTGTTCGAAAGGGTGATGGTTATGAGAAAGTATGAGGATTTTAAGCTGGGGCATTGTAAGTGGACCTCAAGATTTGGCATCGGTGCAGTGATATTGCTGGTAATCGTTTATACAGTAATCTGTTACATTCTTATCGATCGTAATGATGGTTCTGTAAATAGTACCCAAGCAAGTGCGAAAAATGATCCATCCGTAATAATGATAGGTGAAGAGAAGCGGTTGGAGGATATACCCGTTCCCATTGCTGAGTATCAGGTGGATTGGGAATGCGGTACCTATTACAGCTATATTACGGAAGCCGGAATGGAGTCTTACCTTCAAACGCTGGATCGGGAAGGTTGGAAGAGTATCAATGGAGAGGCGCTGTCCACAAAGCTTCAGGAAGGGACAGCCTCATACCGGATTAGTAAGGAGGATACCGTCCTACAGCTGATTACCTACCTACCGGGGGAAGAGATACCCCTAAGTAATAGTATCCTTCTCCGGGTAGATCGCGGGATTAGTCAGGAGGAAATAAACAGCCGTGAAGCTGCAGTTGATGCAAGTAGCATCCTATCCAGGATACAGGAAGAGGTAGATCAAAAGGTACAGGAGAAGGTAATTCCTGCTGCTCGACAGAAAATTACAGGGTTATTAGAGATTTATATTCCGGAAGCCTTTGAAAGGCTTGCACTTCAAGCCTTTGCTGCAGTTAGTGACAGTGGTTTTACTGGATGCTTCCTGGTGCGAAAGGGTGTAATATCCTATGTGGAGGGTGATTTGGTCAATGCCGTCATAATGGATATTGACCAGGACGGAAGCGATGAACTGGTAGATCTGTATACCACCTGGAAGGATGGCTTGTTCCGGCATAACTTAATTGCCTACGAATATCAGAATCCGATTTTTTTTAGCTCTATGACGGAGATTCCGTTGATGAAATACAGCAACTGCTTTGTACCTGAGGGGGAATATGAGAAGCTATCCCTAATCAAGAGAGAAGATGAAATACGGTTACTTGGAGAACTTACAGATTACGGGGCCATTACTGTGAAAGAGCAATCCCTGGTGCTTAAGGACATGGAGCATTTTCCTTATGCCGAATGGGCAGTCTCTTACGACCAGAATCTCCTTCTGGGAATGGATAAGAAGGTTCCAAAGGATCCGCCGGATATCGATATCAGTATCGATGGGATCGGTCTCGATTATGTGGTTCATAAGACCTTATGGGAGCACGAGATTTCCAAATTTACGAACACGGAAGCTCTGGAGGAAATCCTTGCTAAGGAAGATTTTCTTCCTAAGGTATCTCTGGGTTCCCTCGGAACAGAGGAAATGAAGCGGACGGTTGTGATCGACTTTGGTGACAGTATTCCGGATTCCATTCAGGTATCAGACTCCATGCTGGATGAGAACGGAGAACAGCGGTTTGGAGGTAATATTATTCAGAATCAGACCATTAAGATACTGGACTCTTCAAGGGTAAGCTTTGAATTAAAACAGCACTTCTCACTTTATCTCAGCTCCAATTTGGAGGACTATGACCGTGACTGGAGGAGACTATTTCTGATCACCTGCCAATGGGAGGAGAAGGAATGCGTCTATGCTTTTTTGATAAATACAGGCAAGAACGAACAGCTGGTAGAGATTTCTGACCATGATTTCCTACAGTGTGAAGGCTCATATTCCAGCCTGTCCTCCACCTGGGGCCTCGGACTTAGTTTAAAGTCAGAGAAGCTTCCACAGCGATACATCATCGAGTGGCAGGTGGACGGAGGTATGCTTCGCAGCTGGAATGCTGATATGAAGAAGCCGGTCGGAATTATAGAGCAGCATAACGGCTATCCGGCCACCAATTCCTGGGATGATAATCAGGGATCAATGATATGGAATCCGGTCTCTTTCGAAGATTCAGGTGAGGTAACGGTGCGCGTGCTCATTTATGAAGATGAGAATAAGAAAAATCCGTTGGCTATCGATGAGCTTGTTCTTACGAAGAGAAAGGAATCCTGGCGGAGGAAGGAATAAGCTACGTAAAACACCCCTTTAGCCCAGTATCTTGATATGATCCCCTAAAATAATTCCTTAAGCCAATTTTCACAAAGTTTTGGCCAGATTGCTACTGTAGGTTCATCCTCGCCTAATCCTAAACCATGGGGACCTTTGGAGAATATATGTAATTCAAATGGTAGATTTAGCTCTTTTAGAGCTTGAGCAAAAAGTAAGTTTTGGCGCTGAAAATTCCAGTGGTCGGTCGATGTAACCCATAGAAAGGTCGGTGGTGTTTTCACAGTAATATGTTTATGATTTGAAGTAAAGTCTATCATTTCATCCACTGTAATATCTTTTGTTAATAGAGAAGCTGGCGGCAATTTTTCCATAGAAAAGGGGGATGTCTCACCATAACATAAAATGATCGCATTAAGTTTAGAGCTTGTTTGATCAATCGGATCGTTAATATCTGGTTCTCCCAACAGCATAGACATGATTTGCGCATCTCGACTTTCCGGCTCTATAATTCCATTATCATAATGAGTTCCTATAAAAGAGGTGAGATAACCACCAGCTGAAAATCCTATCATGCCGATGCGTTCCGGATCAATATTAAATTCCAGGGCATGATAACGAATATACCTAACCGCTCGTACTGCATCTTTAGTTGAAGTAAATGGAGTATAAGGAGCAACCCGATAATTTAAAACAAAAGCATTTATTCCTATTTGATTTAGCCATTTTGCAATTGGTTCTCCTTCAATAGACGCCCTAAACTGAAATGATCCGCCCGGACAGACAATAATTGCTGGGCGGAGTTTCTCTCCTTCTAATAAATAAGGTGTCAGAGTGGGTAACCCTTCGTTATTCGGGTCCCCACTAGAAGAAACTAAGTCGGCATCGGGAATATTTTTTTCCCAAAGTTTTACATCTTTTAATTCCATTGATATTATCCTCCTATTTTTATCTTCGGCCAGGATGGCTGCAAATTTTTGCAGTATACCACATCACTACTTCCGATCAGAACTTCTGTTAAGCATTAAATCCATTTCTTCCCAAAATTCTGATAAGGCAATAATATACAATAAGGGTAAATCTGTCAATATGACAATGTGTACACTAGCCTGCGAAGTCAGACTGTTTGATATCTCTAGGGGGAGGTTAATTTATTATGGATTAGCGTGTGTTATTTATTCAAATAGTTGTAGTGTATTTAATTTTCTATAACCTCCTTAGCAATTCGAATAAATTCTTTGATAATAAAGGACAGCCATTTATCACGGTGCCAGATGATCTGAGATTTGATGTCATAGTCACATTTATAATCAAGCGGAACCAATTTTCCAGCATTTATTTCTGCATCCGCAGCGGTTTTGGGAAGGATACATACCCCAAGTCCGCTGCAGGTAAGATTTTTTATAGCCTGTAAACTTTCCGTTTCGAGAATGATTTTTGGATTGATGCCGTTCCGTTCCAAATCATTTATAAAATTTCGACGGTAATAAGCTGCCGGTTCTGCCATAATTAATGGGATACCGTCAAAATCCTTTGGAGTAAGCTTTTCCTTAGATACAAGTCGATGATTAGGAGAAGCAAGAACAAGGATTGGTTCTAATACTTCTGCAGTGTATTCGATTTCTGGAATTTTGTTTAAATATCCGATGGTATAAGCGAGGTCAATTTTATTGTCACGTAATTCATTTAAAAACTCAGAACATTTTAGTATTCTTAAATAAATATCCACATCTGGATATTCCTTACTAAAGGCTTTGATGATGGCGGGCATTTTTTCGATGCAAAGAGAGTCGCAGATACCAATTCGAATGGTTCCGGTTTTACCGGTGGTTTCATTTGAAAAATCCTGTAAATCCTGTGAGATTTTTAAAAGTTGACAGACAGTGGGTAAAAGCCTGTTACCTGCTTCGGTAATAGTAACTTTCTTACCAATTCTATCAAAAAGGGGAATTCCTAATTCATCTTCTAATTTCTTGATATGCAGTGTGATACAGGATTGGGTATATCCCAACTTGCTCGCCGCCCTGGTGAAATTGAGCTCGTTACTCAAGACATAAAATGATTGTAATTGTTTAAAATCCATGTTTAAACTCCTTACGATAATGAAATGTTATTATAATAATGATAATGATTAATTGTACTGATAGTTAACCTAATGGTATCATATTATTATAGAACGAGCAAGAAAAGGAGCTGATAAGATGAATGAATTCATGAAAGCATTGGTAAGTGAACAAAGAAATCATAAGATACCTGTGGAAAAGGACTACTTTGGTCTTTTGATTGGCGAATGGGATTTTGAGTGGAGAGATTCAATGGGAACCAAGAATGAAAGACTTGTAAAGGGTGAATGGATTTTCTCAAGAATTATCGATGGTATGGGAATACAGGATCTGTTTATCTGTCCATCTAGGGAAGAACGTAAGAAATTAGAGATACCAGATGCAGAATACGGTACGACGATCAGAACATATAATCCGACAACTGGCAATTGGGAAATTTACTATTGCTGTTATGGAGAAAGTACAAGACTTGAAGCAGTAAAGGAAGTAGATAAAATTGTATTGACAGAAAAAGAACATGGTACAATGAAATGGATTTTTTCGGAGATAGAAGAAAACAGCTTCCATTGGCAGAATGTTATGCTAAAGGAGGAAGGAAAGTGGGTGGTGTGCTCCGATTGTCGTGCAGTTAGAAGGAAAAGACAAAATAATTAATACATGTGCGAACTACTGGAGCACTTTTGAGAGAAATTACATTCAACCTATTTACAAAGGATAACTTCTGTTATATAATTGTTAAATAAATAACAAATAAATCGTTCTGACCACTAGGGTACGCCCGCGTGAAAGGCGAAGAATAGAGAGCCATAACTGGTATGCTGATTTCAATCCGAAGCAGAAGCTTAAGCTGAGGCGGTTGGACCCTAACAGCTGCATTTATTGGAATTGTACTATCCTTACGCCTATTAGGCGTAGGGTTTTTTTATTTCACGATTCATTTTTAAGTTGATAACAACTCTTTCAGCTTGGGTAGACAATCATTTCTAAATAACCTGAGAAGAAGGATAGAAACGGGGAAGATTATGGCTGATATTAGAAAATTAATTGATCAATTAGAAGAGCAGAAGATACTTACGAAAGAAGAGTTTCATGTATTGCTAGAAGAGATGGGTGTAAAAGACAGGGAGTATCTTCGAGAGAGAGGAAGAGCTGTTGCGACCAAGTATTTTGGTAACCGAATCTATACCAGAGGTTTAATCGAATTTACGAATTATTGTAAGAACGACTGTTATTACTGCGGTATCCGAAGGAGTAACCGAAATGTCGCAAGATATCGCCTTACGAACGAGCAGATTCTTTCTTGTTGTAAGGAAGGGTATGATTTGGGTTTTCGGACCTTTGTATTACAGGGCGGCGAGGATGGAAGCTTTTCCGATGAGGATATGGTGGCAATCATCCGAATGATTAAGGGGAACTTTTCTGATTGCGCTCTAACCCTCTCGGTAGGCGAGAAGAGCTATGAAAGCTACCTTCGGTTCTACGAGGCTGGAGCTGACCGCTATCTCCTTCGTCATGAGACTGCCAACGAGGAGCATTACAGTAAGCTACACCCGATGAACCTTACGCTCAAGAACCGGAAGCAATGTCTCTATGACTTGAAAAAAATCGGGTTTCAGGTGGGAGCTGGTTTTATGGTGGGCACCCCTTACCAGACAACGGAGCATATCGTTGAGGATTTATTATTTCTAAAGGAGCTATCCCCTCAGATGGTGGGCATCGGACCCTTCCTGCCTCACCATGAGACACCCTTTGCAAATGAAGCGAAGGGATCCATGGAGTTGACATTAACACTGATCAGTATCCTACGATTGATGCTACCAAATACTCTCATTCCTTCTACTACCGCCCTTGGGACGATACATCCGAATGGAAGAGAAGAGGGAATTCTGTCTGGAGCCAATGTAGTAATGCCAAACCTGTCACCAACCTCTGTCCGTAAGAATTATGAGCTATATGATAATAAAATCTGTACCGGAGATGAGGCTGCGGAGTGCCGCTTCTGCCTGGACCGTAGGATGAAGAAGATAGGCTATGAATTAACTGTTGATCGTGGTGATTATAATGAAAGCGTAGTGAGCATATGCAAGCTTGCTTGCAATATGCGATCGTAGCAGAAGGTCATGAACTGATTCTGTTCATGACATAATAATCGCGTAGTGAACATACCACAAGCTTGCTTGTGAGTATGCGATCGGAGCTGAAGATAATGAATATGATTTATATTCATTATATAATGAAAAGGAGAATGAACAATGTATGATGTAAGAAGTAAGAAGGCGGAGGAATTTATTAATCATGAGGAGATTCTTGATACATTAGAATATGCCAAAGCGAATAAGAATAACAGAGAATTGATCGATGAGATTCTGGCTAAGGCTGAGAACCTCAAGGGTATCACCCATCGTGAAGCCTCTGTACTTTTGGAATGTGAGCAGGAGGATCAAATCCAGAGGATGTTTGAGCTGGCGGTAAAGATTAAACAGCGATTTTATGGTAACCGTATCGTTATGTTCGCCCCTCTTTACCTCTCTAATTATTGTGTCAATGGTTGTGTTTACTGCCCTTATCACTATGTCAACAAGCACATACCACGCAAGAAGCTGACGCAGGAAGAGATCCGTAGAGAGGTAATTGCTCTGCAGGATATGGGTCATAAGCGTTTAGCATTAGAGGCTGGTGAGGATCCGGTAAATAATCCGATTGAATATATTCTTGAAAGTATAAATACAATTTACTCCATCAAGCATAAGAACGGAGAGATCCGTAGGGTGAATGTAAATATTGCTGCAACAACAGTGGAGAATTACCGTAAGCTGAAGGAAGCAGGAATCGGAACCTATATCCTGTTCCAGGAGACCTATCACAAGGAAAATTATGAGAAGCTTCACCCAACCGGCCCAAAGCATAATTATGCTTATCACACAGAGGCCATGGATCGTGCTATGGAAGGCGGAATTGATGATGTAGGCCTCGGTGTTCTATACGGTCTTAATATGTATCGATATGATTTTGCAGGAATTCTGATGCATGCAGAGCATCTGGAAGCAGCGATGGGAGTAGGACCACATACAATCAGTGTACCACGAATCCGCCCGGCCGATGACATTGATGCCTCCAGCTTTAAAGATGCTATCTCGGATGAGATCTTTGAAAAGATTGTTGCAATCCTTAGAATTGCGGTTCCCTACACTGGAATTATTGTATCCACCCGTGAATCCCAGAAGAGCAGAGAGAGAGTATTAAAACTCGGTGTCTCCCAGATTAGTGGAGGTTCTAAGACCAGTGTCGGTGGATATGCTGCTGAGGAACCGGAGGAGGAGAGCTCAGCTCAGTTCGATGTGGAGGATACCAGAACCCTGGATGAGATTGTGAACTGGCTTCTTTCACTTGGGCATATTCCCAGCTTCTGTACCGCCTGTTATCGGGAAGGAAGAACAGGAGACCGCTTTATGACCTTGGTGAAGTCCGGTCAGATTGCGAACTGCTGTCAGCCCAATGCACTTATGACACTAAAGGAATACCTGATGGATTATGCCTCTGAGGATACACGAGTGAAGGGTGAAGCATTAATTGAACGCGAGTTAACCCAGATTCCGAATGAAAAGGTACTTGGTATAGCAAAGTCAAACTTAAGCAAGATCGCACAGGGAAGCAGGGATTTCCGATTCTAATGGTCTCTAGAAACAAGTCACTCGTATATCATACATTACGCAGTTAACTGCAGAGAGGAAAGAGCGCATGAGTTTAAATAATACACCGAGAGCAAATCAGCTTCATATCGGTATCTTCGGCAAAAGAAACAGTGGTAAATCAACCTTGATTAATGCACTTACCGGTCATAATACCGCGCTGGTATCCGATGTTGCCGGAACCACCACGGACCCGGTCTATAAGACCATAGAAATCTATGGAATTGGACCTTGTGTACTCATAGATACGGCTGGATTTGATGACAGCGGTTATCTTGGTCAGATGAGAGTAGAGAAGACGAAGCTCGCCATGGAGAAGACCGATGTAGCCCTGATTGTATGTAGTGAAGAGGATATCGCCCAGGAGCTTGAGTGGGCTAAGGCCTTTAAGGAACATAAAGCTGCGGTGATTATGGTCATTAATAAGATTGACCAGATTAGTAATACCGATAGGATACGTAATAAAATAGTGGAAGCGTTGAAAGAGGAGCCAATTAAAATCAGTGCTATCTCAAAGCTTGGCATTGAGAAAATCAGAGAAGAAATTATCCGCAAGATTCCGGAGGACTTTGATGCGAAAAGTATATTAGGCGATCTGGTAGGTGAGGGAGATACGGTACTTCTTGTAATGCCTCAGGATATTCAGGCACCCAAGGGACGTTTGATCTTACCTCAGGTGCAGACGTTAAGGGAACTGTTGGATAAGAAGTGTATCGTCCTAAGCAGTACTGCTGATAAATATGAAGAAGCCTTGGCTAGTATGGTAAAGCCGCCCAAGCTGATAATTACTGATTCCCAGGTGTTTAAGCTTGTATATGAGAAGAAGCCAGTCGAGAGCAAGCTTACATCCTTCTCCGTGCTTTTTGCGAGTCATAAGGGAGATATCGACTATTTTGTAGAGAGTGCACAAGCTCTCGATAGCCTAACCGAAAAATCCAAAGTGCTTATTGCGGAAGCCTGTACCCATGTTCCCCTGGAGGAGGATATCGGAAGAGAGAAGCTTCCAAGAATGCTTCGAGGAAAGGTCGGAGAAGGACTAACTATCGTAAATGTCAGCGGAAATGATTTTCCTAAGGATCTGACGGAATATGATCTCATCATTCAATGCGGTGCCTGTATGTTCAATCGTAAATACGTAATGAGCCGTGTTGAGCAGGCCAAGCTGCAGAAGGTACCCATGACGAATTATGGTGTTACCATCGCTTATCTGACTAATATTTTGGATAAGCTTGCAATCGTGTGAGTAAAGATCCTGAGTTCTACAGCTATATGGAGAGCTTTTAGGTATACGATAACCGGGTCGGTCTTGATACAGTTGTGGATTTACACCTTAGGAAGTGGATAACGTTCGGCAAAGAGAAGGAGTTTGTGGATGAATATATTTTGTTTGAATGCGCCTTTCTACAGAACCATGTCAATGAGTGAACGAACCGGGAGAACCGGACTGGAGAGACAGAGTAATAGTGAGATCTAGTTTTAAATAAGGTTCTATCCTTAGATACGGTAATCCGTACACCTGAGGATAGAACCTTTTTGCTTCATCCTATTTAAACAATCTATTGTAACGGCTACCGGTTAGGTTATCTTTAATTTAAGGGGCTGTCGCACTAGCGGTTATTCAACCACCAGTGCGACAGCTCCGTTTTTAGGTTATTTTTTAGGAATTCTATATTTATTATAGATAAAACCGAGCATTATCTTAAAAATGATGCACTTTAATAAGCCTACAGAATTTAGACTGATTTCTTATCTATAAGTTTTTGAAACTTAAAATTTACGCTGCTTCTTTGAGCTGGAATAAGTGTGATCCGGTT
>JAEZKA010000014.1 GCA_023436225.1 Bacillota bacterium | reverse complement strand
TTTTATAAAAAATGCCGGTATAATTATTACTGAAATATTTTTGGGGTAATAAAAGAAAAAAATAGGAATTTAAAGGAAGATAAATGAAATGTTAATACTAATGATAAGCGTCAATTTGTATAAAAATACGGGTATTAATAAAGAGCCCGACATTAGACCTTCCTTCCCACCCCAATATTATCATTTGTATATAAGAAAGTAGTAGGAGATTCGATCATTTTAAGGACCTTTGTAAAAAATAGTCATATATTAAAATGACAATATATTTAGAGGCAGTGCATGAACGGAAAATATTATTCTTCCGGAAAACCCTCCGGTTTTTAATATGATAAACCAATGACTCCCTTCAAGGAGAATAACAGCCTTCCTAATACGCCAAAGAGCAGTAGCGAAATGGAGGATGATTTGATATTCGAAGACAATACGGTGTATGAAATTGACAGAGAGTGTTTTGAGCGCTTAAAGAATCAAAGAAAGAAAAGATAAAAAACAAGAAGGCCGTGAATAGCGGCCTTCTTGTTTCTTCAGAATTAGAAGTTCATATCTGTGAGAGCATTAGCTTTTAGAAAAAGCCGCCACCGCCACAGCAGCAGCAGAGGATAAGGATGATCCAAATAATACTGCCACAGCCATCATTTCCACAACCACTACCGCCTCCTAAGAAACCGCTGTTGCCATTACAGCAGAATAATAAGAGGATGATGATAAGACACATATTATTGTCACCAAATCCACATCCGCCTCTTCCGTTGTCGCAACCTGTTGCTGCTAAATCACTCATTTATTGTTCCTCCTAATAATAATTACAATGTATCATATGTAACAGTGCTTGACTGATTTCCTGTTTTTTAGGAATAATATTAGAAATTATTTTATAGAAATTTACGACAAAAACAATCAAAAGTACTTTTATTACTCTACGATTGGCATATTTTAAATGTTGCCATAGCTATATCACAAAAATGAAAATTGTGGTATATAAGGAAGCAAGTTTCTAATCGGATGGAGATGCAAGGGTCCCAGTACTTGATGGCATAGGAAGATTTACAGATATATTTTTAAGAATGTACAAATTTCATTGCCAAAAGTACATAGGATGAAAAGAAATGTTATGTTAAAATTTTAAGCGTAGTCATAATAGATGGGGATAAAATAAATACTACGGCGGACGAAACACAAAAGGAGTGTGATTATTCTTTTTGTGTTTTTTCTTATAAGTACCCATATGATTAGAGGAGATCAGTATTAAGGAATGGAAATCTCAAAAAACATTTACAAGGTGACTGCAATCCATTATAATGTTGTCAAATATTAGAATGGATTGTAGGTGTTTTTATGTCGTTTTATACTAAAGGTTTTAATCATTATATCGGTTATCTGTTTCCTGCAAAAGTGACAGAGGGTCTGAGCGGACTGAAGGATAAAAAGGCAGGAGATTTCTATAAAATTATCTATATAAAGTCTGGCAGCAGTCATTTTGTAATGAATGGGAGAGAATTTATACTAACCGGGGCAAGCACTATTTGTATGAATGAGAAAGATGAAATTAGTTTCTATCATATCAATGAGGCAGTAGTCAGGATATTATGGTTTCAGCCGCAGGTAATAAACTCATCCTTTTCTATTGAAAATATAAGTGACCCGTTAAGAAAGCTTTCTATAACGGAGCAGCAGGATATCTATTATATGTTGCAGTTCCTATCGGGTGCGGCTCCAACACTTAAGATACTGTCATTACATACAATTGATTCAGCATTAATCGATCATAAGCTAACCTTGTTGAATGATCTTCTGATAAAGCAAGATACCAATCATTGGCCCTGCAGGAGTAGATCCTATCTGTTTGAGATTTTATTCTGTCTGGCTAGACAGGAGGAAGAGGAGGAAATCAGTGATCTTCTCCAGTATGATTCCTATTCCAGGCTTGCGGTAGATGTGATCTATTATTTACAGTCCAGCTATAGTCAGAAAATCACGGTTGAACGACTGGCAGAAGAATTCCATACGAACCGGACCTCGCTTTTGAGTGACTTTAAGAAGTATACCGGCCAATCGATCAACCAATATCTGATACAGCTTCGTCTGACCATGGCCTCAACCCTGCTACGAGATACCGAATTATCTGTGGAAGAGATTTGTGAACGTACCGGCTTCAGTGATATCAGTTACTTTAGTAAAGTGTTCAAAAGAAAACTGAACCACACCCCGTCAGAATACCGAAAGCTTTATAATAAAGCACTTTACTAACCTCCTAGCAAGCCTCCACAACGAGAGTGCTGTTATAATGTGATTCATATAAACCGGTCTCTTATTATAAAAGTCATATGTTTTAATAGTGTGTATATTGACTAAGCTCGCGGAATAGGATAATACAAAAACGATGGAGCGATTGAATGGTCAATAAGCATAAAATCCAAATCATTGTGTATTGTGCAGATTATGAAAAGCGTCTGCAAACGATAGAGAAATTAGGTTATGTAAAATATAGACTGCCGATGATAGGTGCCTGTGTTGTAGAGGTGGAGGAAGATCGGTTAGACTATATCAAATCGATGGAAGGATCAATCAACTATGAGCTGGATACCCAAATCACAGCTCAGATGAACCGGGTCAACGACATAATAGAAGGTCGATGGGCACATGAGAATGGATATTTTGGCCGGGGAGTGGGGGTTGCAGTTGTCGATACAGGAATTGCCTTACATAAAGATTTTGTTGAGGGTGGTAATCGCGTAACAGCCTTTGCGGATTTTATCAACCATAAGCATGAGCCTTATGACGATAATGGTCACGGTACCCATGTAGCGGGCATCATCGGTGGAAATGGCTTTTCTTCTAAAGGAAAATACCAAGGAATTGCTCCGGAGTGTAACTTCATAGGAGTAAAGGTATTAGATAAGAGGGGAGACGGTAATATCTCAGATGTGTTAGCAGGTCTACAATGGATTATTAATAATCGTAAACGATATAATATCCGAATTGTTAATATATCCGTTGGTACAGCTGCTAAGGATAGTCTGGATGAGAATTCGCTTCTGGTGCAGGGGGTGAATGCAGTATGGGATAGCGGAATCGTCGTTGTAGTTGCTGCAGGTAACAACGGGCCCGGCCCGATGTCTATTTCGACACCCGGGATCAGCAGAAAAGTGATAACTGTAGGCTCCTCCGATGATAATGTTGCAGTAGAGGTTTATGGTAGCGGTCGTAGCAAGGATTATTCCGGACGAGGGCCGACGCCCTTCTGCATTAAAAAGCCGGATATCGTGGCACCGGGGTCCAATATCATTTCCTGTAATATAAGCCGGTATCCGCCTAGGTCCAAGAATGGAGAGTCCAGATATTCTTACTCGGATGTACCGATGATGTACACCATAAAAAGCGGAACTTCTATGGCAACGCCTGTTGTTGCAGGTGCGATAGCGTTGTTACTTGGGGCACATCCGGAATTATCCAATCGAGAGGTGAAGCTTAAATTGCGCAGTTGCGCAACAAATCTTGGTCAGCATTGGGAAAAACAAGGCTGGGGACTATTGAATGTACGGAAATTGCTTGAGTAATAATTATCCGCTTTCGGAGAATGCGAGGGTATACCTGGAAACCTGGCCGAGGATGAAGGATGGAATAGCCTGTGAGCTGTTAGATGCTACAGCGGAGCTAGAATATCTAACAATTTTATAGTTAATGGGAAAGAAAAGAGGAGCTGCTAAAAAACCGCAGGTATAATACCTTTGGTTTTGTAGCTCTCCTCTTTTCTTAACAATAGAAAGTTCGAAAGCGTGTACTCTATTGTTTAGTTCTTATATTTCTGCTCTAAATTTTTTATAAAATTAGTAAAATCATACTGATTGTTATATTTTACTGTTTTGATAACAATTGCTATCGTCTCAAGCAAATAGATAACCACGAGGAAAATCACGAAGTTCTCTGTGATCATCTCCCAAGCAGAGAGAGCGGATGAGTTGAAACCTAGATGGAAGGCTTCGTTTAACCTATTTGCAAAGTCCATGTTCCAGATATCGAACCTGGTAAAGATAATAACAACCAGGATTGTGCTAATGGTATTAATCATGAAAGTAAAAATCGCATGAGGAATGGAGTATCTACGGTCGATCAGCTCCCAAATGTCCATAAGAAGTCCCAGTCCCATCGTAATTAGAAAGAGGGGAAGAACAACTTTGAAGGTATCCATGTTAAATATCGGAATAGTTGTTAACCCGCCATCATAATGATATGCACCTAGTAATTGCGGAGCAGAGATAAAGATAACCATGCCTATAATTGTGAAGATAATACCGGCAATCGGTTCTCCGAGCGGAATGCTTGCTTCCTTTACTGGTACGGGAGGAAGCTCTTCTGCCTCCCAGCTGGGTATTAACTCTTTTAAATTAACTCCCTTCCATTCTAAAAATGCGAATAATATAGTAATGGATGCAAAAGCCATACCTACACTTCCAACCATATTGCCTATCCAAGTACCAATGTAGCTATACCAGATATTAGAATAGGAAGTAATCAGCTCTAGTACGGAAGCGATACATATTCCTAAGAGAGTAGCACCAATCACGAGCTTTAATATAAAGAGATATAGCGGAAAGATCTCAGGGCTGATAAGATATCTGGAGGTGTCAGCATATTTCTCGGCAAGCTCCGAGGGATTTCCGAGCTCCCTTAGTACAGCCAGAATATCCTCCCTAGTGGCATTATTGCCATGAGTTCTTGTTTCCAACATATCATAAATTAAGGTGCGTAACTCATTTTCAATATCATGTTTGTTCTTTGGATTCATATGTTTCGTTACCTGATAGATGTAACGGTTTATCATATCTTCGACATAATCGTATTGACGACTATCCATTGCTCTTATCCTCCTTCATTAATCGATTCATATTATCTACCATCCTATTCCAGTGTTCCTTCAATTCCTGATATACCTCGATACCTAAATCCGTCAGCATATAATACTTTCTTGGCTTTGTTCCCGAAGTCTCCCATTCGCTTTTTAGCAGTCCCTGCTTCTCAAGTCTTCTCAGTAAAGGATACAGGGTATTTGCTTCAATCGGAACGTTGTTATCGCTAAAATCCTGTACTAATGAGTAGCCGTAAGTGGGCGCGGACAGTTGGCATAATACGCTAAGTACGATGGTCCCGCGTCTAAGCTCAAGCAGAAGGCCAGAAAGTACTTCCTCCTTGTTTGCCATAATTACCTCCTTGTCTACGATAATGTGTGTCATTATATTACTGTTGAATACATTATACTGTATGACACACAGTAATGTCAATATAAAATCATATAATTTTAGATTATTTTGGAAATCGAGATACAACATAATAAGTTAGTTTAATTAATTTACAAATTGTTGTTGTAAATTTTTAAATTAGGATTTATAATAAGAACTGGGATTAAGTTCCTAGACTTTATTGTAGGAAAGAGTATTTTGTACTACTACAAACATAATAGGAAAGAGAAATTATAATTATAAAGGAGGATATTTAGATGTCTTATTTTAAAGTTGACAAGATCCAATATGAAGGCCCTCAGAGTAAAAATCAACTTGCATTCAGGTATTACAATCCGGATGAAGTAGTAATGGGCAAGACAATGAAGGAGCAACTCCGTTTTGCCATGTCTTACTGGCATACCTTAACCTATATGGGTAATGATCCTTTCGGTGGAGCTTCCATGCACCGTGATTGGGATAACACAGAGGATGCTATGAAGAAGGCCAAGGAAAGAGTACATGCCGCATTCGAGTTCATGGAGAAGATGCAGATTCCTTTCTTCTGTTTCCATGATCAGGATATTGCTCCAAGAGCTGCCACACTAGAGGAGACCAATAGAAGATTAGATGAAATCGTTGCTGTAATCAAGGAAGAAATGGCTCGTACCGGAATTAAGTGCTTATGGGGTACAACCAATGCATTTGGTGATGACAAGTTTGTACATGGTGCAGGTACCTCTTGCAATGCGACAGTTTTCGCTTATGCTGCAGCTCAGATTAAGAAGGCTATGGAAATCACCAAGGAATTAGGTGGTGTTAACTATGTATTCTGGGGCGGACGTGAAGGCTATGAAACTTTATTGAATACAGATACAGGATTAGAGTTAGATAACCTTGCAAGATTGCTTCAGATGGCAGTTGACTATGCAAAGGAAATTGGATTTACCGGTCAATTCTTAATTGAGCCCAAGCCGAAGGAGCCTACAAAGCATCAGTATGATTTTGATGCTGCTACCGTACTTGCTTTCTTAAGAAAGTACAACCTACAGGATTATTTCAAGATGAACATCGAAGCAAACCATGCAACCTTAGCTCAGCATACCTTCCAGCATGAACTCAACATGTCCAGAATTAATGGTGTTCTCGGTAGTGTGGATGCAAACACTGGTGATCCGATGTTAGGATGGGATACCGACCAATTCCCTACCAGCCTCTATGACACCACCTTAGCAATGTATGAAATCTTATTAAACGGTGGCTTACATAAGGGTGGTTTGAACTTCGACTCCAAGGTTCGCCGTGCTTCCTTCGAGGATGATGATTTATTCTATGCATACATTGCAGGTATGGATGCATTTGCAAGAGGCTTAAAGGTTGCTGCAAAGCTGATTGAAGATGGTGTATTTGAGAACTTCAAGGCAGATCGTTATGCAAGCTATAAGGATGGTATTGGTAAGGATATCGTGGAAGGTAAAGTTGGCTTTAAGGAGTTAGAGGAGTATGCTATGAAGAATGGCACTACCCCTAATATATCAGGCAGACAAGAAATGTTAGAGAACATCCTGAACCAGTATATCGTAGAGACAAAATAATCGGATATAGATAGGTTATTTATAAGGTCATCGATATTTGGAAGATGGAAATCACGCTTAACAAATTTCTATTGTCATGAATAAAAGAAAGGGGGCTGTCGCACTAAATGTGCGGCGCCCCTTTTACGTTAGTGATGTTTATCACATATTTAGATTTACAAAAATAGCGCGTGACTATCAATCCAACAGAGACACGTTCCCACTCGGTTGCCGCACATAGCGGTACATAAGGTTGTGACAGAAAAAAGC
>JAEZKA010000011.1 GCA_023436225.1 Bacillota bacterium | reverse complement strand
AACAAGACATAAATCAGTTCTAATTTGAACCAAATCTCTACTGTACTGTAAAATATTAAATTTTCAAGGTTCATATGAAAGGGCAGGCATAGAAAAATCTATGTTTTGACCCCGGCATCATGTCATTTTGTTAAGGAAATAAAATGCAGTGGTATTCATTTAGGACGCAACACGTCCTTTCTATTACGCACAAAAAAAAGGACACCTGAGTAAATGTCCTTATATTTATAGGCCTATGCAATTTTTCGTTTTTTACTTTACTCGTTTCTAGGATATAAAGGTTGTCCTATTCATTCCTCAATATCAATTCGATATCTTCGTAGTAGCTTCTCCGATTCCTGGACACTATCCGGATAATTTTTCATCACCTGTTTGATTGCAGCGAGTGCCTCGTCCTTCTGATCATTGCTAGACTCAATTCTTTCCCTAAGCTTCTGTCTACGCACGTTGAGTCGATGACGTACCTCAACCATCTCCTTATTATCAAGAATGGCTGTCGGTTGATAAATCCATATCTCCGAATCAACGACTCCATGCTTCTTCAGTTCGTGTATAAGTTCATTATTAAAGAACTCTAATAGCTCAGTATTACTTTGATACCTCCTGGCTTCATCCTTCATACGAACATATTCTACCCAGGCTATTGCTAACTGTTCATAGTTTTGTACCATGTATTTGCTATAGGAATAATCCAGATAATTTCGGTTATTAATTGATTTAATTTTCACCTTGTTCATCAGCATAATTTGTCTGTTCTGTTTCATCTGCACCAAATGGATACTTCCGGAGTTCTTTCTAGCCTCCATAAAAATATATAAGGCAGACGCCATTCCCATTAATACAGTCAATAAAAATGGGATAGTAAAGTTTGCATCCGAATAATTGGAAAGCAGGGCAAATAGGAGAAATAGTACAATAACAATAACACTGGTCGTAATTGCGATTCCTTTAAGAAAAGCCTGTTTGCTAATTATTTCCTCCTGCTCTTCATCCAGCTTAAGTCTCTCTTTCTCCAGATGCATGATATCCTTTTGAATTATCACCTGATATTCCTCTGCCTCCTGTATCAATGTCATTTCCTTTGGTAGCTGCTTCTCATAGCTCTCATAGAGATGATACTGTCGTTCGGATAGAATGGAGCTTTTCTTTTGCAGGTTCTCGCGCTCTTTATTAAGGTTTACAAGCTTTCTAGCTGCCTCTTCAAGATTCTGCCTCTGGTCCTGTGGTATCCTATCAATCTTCTGCATATCGGTCAGATACGAAGTGACTGCTTGATATTCTACCTTGGCTTCTTCGATCTGCCGTCCGCTTTCTATGATAATTTCACAATTATCCTTTACATAGCCCATTCGTTCGGTATGGGTGCCAAGCTTTGAAGAAAGCTTTCCTTCTCTCCTTCTCACCTGTCTCTGTGCAGCCGCATTCAATTCTGTATCCTGCCCGAATCCATCTTCCTCTACTTCCTGCACCGCTCTCTTCTTTTTACCAAACAAACCAAATAGTCCCATTCCAACCTCCAAAATAGCTTTAATGCAAACCTAGTTATACTCTCTCTTCTCAATGTTTCCTAAATCCTATTTATCATCATTATAACCTGTCTGCACATCGTGTAAGTTAGTGCAAACTAACCACCCTTTCAGTTGGTTTGTGACAGGTATGTCCGTAACACCTTGGTTTCGCAGACATGAATGCTGTAAGAACAAGGAGTTCACATGCCTGCCCTTTGAAGTGTGAATTATGCCTTTCAATAATTCACTCTATTACATTTGCCGTATTTGGGTCTTCCAGCCTTCTATCAACTCCTCAGTCCTCTGATAATATTCATTTATATTACCGGAGAGTCTTATCTGCCTGATATTATGAAGTTCTATCATTAAACTGCTTTGTTCCGCATCTACTTTCTTCTCCTGTAACATACCTTCTATACTCCGCCTTAATTCCTCACTGACCTGATACTCCTCTAGTTTACTGCGGTAGAGCTCCTCCATACCGATCAGATGAATTGCAATTAAGTATTGACGCAAGGATTCCTCCTTACTATTTCTCCTATATGCCTGCTCAAATAATTCTGCTGCCGTTCGGAAGCCTACCGTATGTATCTTAGCAACTGCGAGGTTGTGGAGTATATCGCCATAATCCTCCGGTGTCAACTCTGCCGCTTCCTTCAACTCAAGTAGCTTCTCATACTCTGCTTCTGCCTCTTTAAATTGTCGCTGCTTCAGATAATTATCTGCTTTAATACAATTTCTTTTAATTCGGGGTAATCCTACGATTTTATCTAATTCCTTGAGGTAACTCTTAATCTCATATTCCGTATAATAGTCTGCACTGCATAATATCACTGTCACCATAGTTTTCGTATCTGCGTGCCGTAGCTTTAGCTGTCTAAGCTTCTCTGCTCGCTCAGGCAGCCTCAATTCAATCTGAATCCATTCAATCAAAGCATCATTGAACAGCTCTTCTTCAATCAGATAAATATGGTGAAAGAGAAAATGACAAAGCTCCTCAATGGAATACACCCGTACTCCGCTTAAAGGATAACTGTATGGTCTTTTCGTTCTTGCACCACTGCATAATATCAGCTTACCCATGCTTCAATTCCTCATTTTCTCAGATTTCTATCGTGGTTTCTAAAATGCAACCTGTCTCCGGATAGATTTCACCAAAGCCAAGATCATTCACTCTAATCACCCCGGTTGATTGATCCTTACAGGTGAGATTGATCTCCAGTCGGGTCATACGATCTGGCCGTTCCGGCAGATTGGTCAGATGAATCTTCTCCCTTACAATCTCCTTCGATAGTATATTTTTCAGAATAAGCTCCAGCTCAACTTCTCCCTCCGGGATGACCTCTATACTTCTATTCACCTCGTACCAGGTCTCCCCGGCCTCTACCAGAATCTCCTCCTGGAATTTAGTGTCCTTATAGACCCGTACTGCAACAATAGTAGTAATCATATCATCATTAAGAAGTATCAATTCTTCCAATAGCCTGTCACCGGACAGCTCCTTTGCCGCATAGCAGGCTCCCTTGGTAAAGAGGTTCTGCCCCATGAATACACGTCTTCCCGCGCACAAGCCCTTAATCGTCTCTTCCGCCCAGCCACCGCGAAAGCCTGCGCCGGAAAAGTAGAGTGTGGTTACCAGCTTCTTATAGAGTGCGGTGTTTGCGATATTTTCAAAAATATACGCGTGATTTTCCTGTTCATTGTTCAGCATCTGATAATTCAAGTTCTGACTGTAATCCGTCTTATTTAAGCAAGCTATCATCGGTTTTGTTCTTCTGTTTAATTTGATCTGATAGTAGAGAAGACCCTCCTCACTAAAATCAAACAATCCAACATCATTCATCCACAGAGACTTGTCCTGACTTAGAGCGTAATAAAGGTAGGCACCAGAATGACTCATTACCACTACCCGGTCCTTCTCAAGACCTAGCTGCTCTAATGCAAAATAGATACTATCCACTAGAATAGGACGTGCATTACGTACCGTCACAACCATCTTTGTTATCTGCTCTGTAGGAAAATACCGCTTAATAAGCATCAGGGTTTTACGCAGATATTTCTCCAGTAAGGCTACCGGGCTAAAGGTCTGGCCGTAGATTCGGATCTCCTCTCCCATAATCAGCTTGTCCAGTAAATGATCCACCACAATCCCCTCATTATCTGCTCCGCAGGCTAGTGCTTCTTCGCCGAATAGCCATTGCTTCGTCTCCTCTTTGACGCACAATACCGTAGGTATCAGATTGAGCTCATCCTCTTCCCTTATACTGATCGGTACGGGCTGGGAGGTTTTATAGCTATAACAGCTAATCTGTGTATAATCCTCACACAAATCGTATCCGACAATCAATTTTTTTATCGTATCCATAGCATAACCATACCTTTCTCATAGCTTGCAGACCATATAATCAGAAAGATGCAGGCCTCTAATCAATCTGCCTGAAACAAGTATCTGCGAGGTATTCTTTCTGGACATAATTCTCCATAATACCCTGCAGGGTGCTATCATCCTTTACCTCAATTGCCATCAGCATCAAATTGATCTGATTATATCTGCCTTCCTCATCCTCCCCAGTCTTTGGATCATACTGAGCATGGAAGCTTTCCATCGTTGCTTCCTCCTCTTCATAGCCTTCTGTGATGTAATACTGTACTGTCTCTTGATAAAATAATACAAATTCCTTCACATGTATCCCCATGAATACATTTGTCATCCGCTCCGTGATATAATCCTGCTCTTGCTGTTTTAACAAGCGAAAATGAATGTATACCTGACTTCTAGGATCCGTAATGTATGTAATATAACATTTATTCAGTACTTTTTCCGGCAGAGCTATTTGATTATGATATTCAACAAAGAAAGGAAGTACAATCCCCCTCTTTACCAACGTAGCAATCTGACGCTCAATAAAGCTCCGTTCGCTCTCGGTCAGTTCCTTGTCATGACTATTGTATTTCAGCCATGCAAGGAGGCAAATATCATTCTCTTCATAATTCAACTCTCTCCTCATAACCGGGAACAACTCCAAGGGTATGAAATGCTCATGCACCAAGTATTGATAGGCATAAAAGGATAAATATGCCCGAATCAGCTTATGGTTTGTTATCTCTTTATAATAATCGTTAAATACCTGATAGTTATCTTCTAGACGACTTTCCGTGAACAGTAGATGGCTAAGTAAGCGCTCCTCTAAGCTATGAGTATCCAGCTCAAAGCTCTTGGCTGCCTTCCAAAGTCGGAACATCTCCTCGGTAGCACCCTCATAATAATGGATCAGATACTGCAGAATGGCTTCGTCGTATTTACCATGGGAGTAGACATAATAACAAAGAGATACCAGAATCTCATGCCGTTCTTCTGAAGCTGAGGTCAGCATCCAGCCTGAGCACAGCTTCACAAGGCGATTGACGGTGATGCCTTCAAATCCGAAAATCTCCAATTGCTTGAGTGCCAGATTATAAAGCTTTCTGACTAGCATATATTCAATATACTTTGTTCTTTCCATGGGTTTAATACTATGAAGATCAATCTGGCTAAGATAAAGCTCCAGAAGTTCATCGTCATAGTTCTCATAATAATATTCAATTAAAGCCTGGTAACAATCCGTAGTATATTCCTTAACCAGGCCTTCAATCTGCAGTACCTGCTTACGAAGCGCAATCGAATTCTCACTCATGACCCGGTAATTTTGATACTGGTCAAAGAGATGCAAAAGTAGCATAGCATGATTAGAATACATCAGGCAATGATTCTCGTACTCCGCAGGATCAAGATAGGGAGTTACACTATAGTCAACAGACTCTATATAATAATTTCCAAAGCCGTCAATTAAGAATATCTCTGCATTACTTGTGAAAATATCAACTTGAGTAGTGCCCATATTCAGAACCTGATTTTCTTCCATACCAAGCTCCTTATGAACAACCCTAACACTAACTATATTGGGATTCTCACAGGTAAGCTTGTGGCGGTACATTACATAAGGCATATGCCTTGAAAGCTCTTCTGTCAACACACTTTTGGTCATAAATTCCCGATATAATACCGCCAGATCACTACTGATCTGATGTGCAGCCAGCATCTTGATAGCAAATATCTCCATGCGTTTTTGGTAGCTACGGTAAATCGGTTCATTCTTATCCTTGTATCTTACAATATTAGCATAAAGAAATGCCTTCTTCCGATCGCTTATACTGCTGTTATAGATAAAATACAACAATACCGGTTGAGCCAGAGGCTCCTGTACGGTGTAGCTGATTGAATACATATAATATTCATAAAGCTCTGTGATTCTAAGCTGTGCTTCGACACCAAGTCGATACCATTCAAAGTATTTCGCAGATCTTTTCAAACCCTTTATCAACAGACAGCAGATGGCCGATAAGATGTCAACCTCTCCATATTCATCATATAGCCTGACTAAGTCTTGATAAATAACCGGATGATAAGTCTTTCTCTTGTTGGCAAGATAAGTATACTGCTGTGCTAACTCCTTCGTTAGCATAAAGTTCTTAATACCAAAATTCAATATCTGAATCTCGAACTCATTTAATTCGCGAAGGAGCACCGGCTCCTGATTCAGAATACATACTGCTTCATAATATAGGATCGGACTATGACATCCGGCTTCATACTGCTCCTTGATGTCAGAAAGCTTTCTGCCTCCGCTTTTACCATAGGTAGAATCGATATTCAATAGGAACCAGAGTATACGCCAATTGGCATTCCCATTCTCATAATAGGAACGGATTACCCGGGCAGCTTCCTTTATAACCTCATCTTCCTTCTTATAGAGAGCATTCAGATAAAGATAAGCACAGTACTCCGCCACAGATCTGCGTTTCCATACGGCTTCTTCCCTCTGGAAATTCTCCAGCTCTTCCTTTACAAGCTTCTCGTTGCCGACTATCAATGCCAGATGGGCTTTAATCAAGCTCTTTCGCTTGCTGTCCTCCCGATCGGGCAGTTCCTCCCATAAAGCTTCCGCCTTGTCAATATAACTTTCCAGATTAATTTTATTCAAACGAAAGCTGAGATAATTATCTATCAGCCCCAGCTCCACCTTCTGTATCCGTCTATGCTCCGATCTATGTTCCGATTGCTTTCTATTACTGCATTTCACTTCGACCGTAATGGTCTGATATGCTGTCTTAATCACGATCTGACCATAATTGATGCCGGGTCTTAGCTTTTCTGGATCAATGGAGTAGGATATCTGATGCGTATTCCCGATAAACCGATCCGCCCATAGGAATTTCTGCTCCAATTGAATAAAGGGTGCTTCGGTGCTTACTCTGATTTCAGCATAGCCCCAATGGTCTTTGGTCAGAATCAGCCTATCACTTATCCCCTCTTCCGCAACTAGATACTCGACCTGTGTCTTATCAACCTCAAGGCGAAGCATCGCTTTCTTATGAACTGCTATCAAAAACTCCTCTAAAGCCTGGCTGGTCGTAATACTCTTAATCAGATTACGATAAATAAAGCGATACCGTTCTTCATTTGCCAAAAAGATCCTCTCAAATTCCTCCATACGAAAGACCTTCTTTGCCTCAGACCAATCCATCCTTGCCAGGTGGGTAAACTGAAATAAATCCTTTATCTTACCCAAGGAGGTCATTACGTATGCAATCTCTATATTAATCGTAAAGGGAAGTGTCTTCTCTCCACAATCACTGACAATGCTGATTTCCCCCTGTATGACCTCTCCTGCCTTTAGGTAATCCGCATGAAAAGAATAGATAATCGTATTGGAGACACCCATGAAGGACGGGCTTGCTATCTGCATCAGTCGGTTAGAGGAATAGATGATACCCTTCATCTCCCTCTCCATTGAATTACTGATGGTGAAGCTGCCTTCATAAGATTTTCCCGTTTCTACTGTTATCCTGATTTCCTCCTCGGACAGACAAATAATAGGAAGCTCATATTCAAAAACTCCATTTGCAAAACGTTCGATTTTATCCTTCAATTAATAAGCTCCTTTCACAGGAAGCATTGCAAATTATCCAAAATAAGATATAATAATGTAATAATTATAATTCAATCATAGAAAAAAATCCAGTATTTATCCAAAAACGATGGTTTTACCATTACTGACCAGATACTAGCCAAAGTAAAGATATGAGTTCAACCAATATATTCAAAATCGTAGACATCAGCTAACTCATTTTGCCATAAAACTGGCTGGAAGCTGAACAATAACGGTTAAATAAATGCATTTTATTCAGATATTCGGGTACCGGAAAGGAGTTATATGATAAAACATACAGATCATTTTCATGGTAGTGATTTAGAACTAATTGAGAAGGTATATGGAATTAAGAAGGAGGATATCGTAAGCTTCTCAGCGAACGTAAATCCCTTAGGCATCTCACCCAAGCTTAAGGCTACCTTAGCGCAACAAATCGATTCCATTATGAGTTACCCTGATCGGGACTATAGCTCTCTTCGTAAGAAGATTTCCGATTATGTCCATACCGATATGGACAATGTCATCGTAGGCAATGGCTCAACAGAGCTTATCTCCTTATTCATCCAGATCAAACATCCGAAGCATGCCTTAATTATCGGTCCCACCTATTCCGAATATGAGCGTGAGGTGGCTTTAGGCGGTGGAGTAACCCGTTATTACCGATTGGAGGAGGAGAATAATTTTAATTTGGATATATCGTCCTTAGAGAAGATGCTGACCGCTGATGTGGATCTTCTTGTCATCTGTAATCCGAATAATCCGACCTCCTCTGCCATAACGAGAAGTGATATGAGAAAGATTCTGGATATCTGCAAGCAAAAGGGGATCTTTGTGATGGTGGATGAGACCTATGTGGAATTTGCTGAAGATGTAGCTAAGATTACCTCCGCACCGTTGACTGGCTACTATAATAATATTATCATCCTCCGGGGTATCTCAAAGTTCTTTGCTGCTCCCGGTCTTCGTCTAGGCTATGCAATCTGTGGTAATGCAGATCTGCTAAAGGAAATGAATCAAAGAAAAAATCCCTGGACTATCAATAGTCTTGCAGCAATTGCAGGTGAGATTATGTTCACAGATGAAGAGTACATCAAGGATACCCGCTCTTTAATCGCAAAGGAGCGTGACCGTATCTGTACGATTCTCTCTACCTGCAAGAATATTAAGTACTACACCCCGACAGCGAATTTTATTCTAATTAAGATATTAAAGGAGGAAATCACCTCCATGGATCTGTTCGAAGCTGCTATTCGAGGCGGCTTAATGATCCGCGACTGCTCTACCTTCCCGTTCTTAAATAACAAGTTCATTCGATTCTGCTTTATGAATCCGGAGCAAAACGATGCACTTCTTGCGATATTATTAGCAGAATTGAAGCAGTAAAATGCTTTTATCGGAAATTGCGATCATGGCAGAAGACGATATGGATATGCTTCACATAAATGTTTTCAAATATTTTCATGAGTATAAGGAAAGGATAACGGTGTTCCATAATGCACTGTTATCCTTTCCTTTACTAACATTATCCCAAACAAGGAATGCTCCGTCCAGTAACAGGTAGATCTCTTCATCCATTCCCAATCCCCCCTGTACTAAGTTTAATAATTATAATCAATTTCTTTTAAGTTTGTGCCTGCGTCCTCCTTTACGCGAACTAACACAAAGGGCAGGCGTTTATAAATGATAATAATATGTATTCTTTCTATTCTCATAAAAATTTAAGAATTGTATATATTGACTTACCGGTTCATCGTGTTATAATACATATCTATTAGGCACCTAAGTATTTTTGGAAGATTAAGGAGGGGAAATCAATCAAAAGAAACAATGAAGTAACTCAGCTGATTATCACCTTTAGTGAATTAATGAAGTCCATCCATCAGCATTCCTATCATAAGCTGGAAAAAACAAAGCTTTATCCAGGTCAACCCCAGTTACTTCTTCATATTAAGGATAATGAAGGTATTACTCAAAAGGCCTTATCCGAAAAACATTGTGTAAAGCCGGCAACCATCACCGGTATGCTGAACAAATTAGAGGCAAATCATTATGTTTATCGTGTTCCAGATGAAGTGGATAAGCGAATGATGAGAGTATACCTTACTCCCGAAGGACGACATCTGGCCGAGGAAGGTGATAAATTCATGCAAGGGATGACCAATCAATTATTTAATGGTTTTACAGAGGAGGAATTGAAGACCCTATTGCACCTAATACAAAAAATCAGGATCAATATAAATAAAAATGATTTATAGTAATCCATTAACACTAGAAAGGAAAACACATGTTTAAGCTGCTTAAATTCTTAAAAAAATCGGTTGTAGCAATTATTTTTGTTACAATCCTACTGGTATTACAGGCTGCTAGTGATTTAGCACTGCCCACCTATACCTCGGATATTATTAATACCGGTATTACTAACAGCGGAATTGAAGATAAGGTACCGGAAGCGATCCGTGCGACAGAGCTTGATAAGCTGTCCGTATTCATGGAGGACATAAATAATACGCTGGTAAGAGACCATTACAAGGAAATAAAAAAGGAAGGACTTAGTGAAAAGGAATGGTCCGATTATCAGGAGGAATATCCTGCTCTTGCCACGGAGAGTATCTATCTCTGGGATAAGGAAGCAGAGGAAGAGCTTGCCGATGCCATGTCCATCCCCATGATGATGGTATTAACCCTTGAAGGCGATAATGAAGCCTCTCAGGAGATGAAGCAACAGTTCCTTGCGAACTTCCCTGCTGAAATGACACAGGGAAATCCTGATATTTTTCAACTTCTCTCCCTTGTTCCACCGGAGGGAAAAACCGCTATGCTTTCCGGTATAACAGAAAAAATGAACGAGATGCCCGAAATGCTACTTACTTCCAGTATGAGTTCATTTATTAAAACAGAGTATGAAGCAATTGGTATCAATGTTAATCAGATGCAGATTAATTACATTCTCTATATCGGTCTCAGAATGATTGGCTTAGCACTGGTAGCTATGGTTGCATCCATTCTTGTTACCCTATTCTCTTCAAGGATAGCCGCAAAGCTAGGTAAGGACATAAGAAGTAATGTCTTTAAAAAGGTTCTGTCCTTCTCTAATCAGGAGATGGATCAGTTCTCTACCGCTTCACTGATCACGCGCAGTACCAACGATATTCAGCAGGTTCAGATGCTGGTTCTGTATTTAATCCGTATCGTTATTTACTCTCCTATCTTAGCATTCGGAGGAATTCTGAAGGTTATGAGAACCAATAACTCCATGTCCTGGGTGCTAATCGTAGGTGTTGGTACTATCTTTATTCTAATTGGCGCATTACTTGTCGTTGCAATGCCAAAGTTTAAAATAATGCAAAAGCTTGTTGACCGCATCAATCTTGTAATGAGAGAAACCATTACCGGTCTTCCCGTTATTCGTGCTTTTAGTACTGTCTCTTATGAGGAGCAGCGTTTCGACAAAGCCAATGTTGATGTGACAAAGAATTCTCTCTTTGTAAATCGTGTTATGACCTTTATGATGCCGGTATTGATGATGATTATGAATCTGGTCTCCATATTGATTATTTGGGTAGGCGCAGATAAAATCGATGCTGGAACCATGCAGGTTGGTGATATGATCGCCTTTATCCAGTACACGATGCAGATTATTATCTCCTTCCTCATGCTTACAATGGTTTCCATTATGTTACCCAGATCCGTAGTTGCAGCAAAGCGTATCGCTGATGTATTGGAAACAGATGTTGCGATCAAGGAATCCGATACGGATGAGCCTACTAAAGCAGACATGAGAGGTGTTCTGGAATTTAGAAATGTATATTTCCGTTATCCCCATGCAGAGGAGGATGTGTTATCCGATATCAGCTTTACAGCCAAGCCTGGAGAAACAACAGCAATTATTGGAAGTACGGGTAGCGGTAAATCTACTCTAATTAATCTGATACCCAGATTCTATGATGCTACTCAGGGAACCATATTAATCGGCGGAACCGATATTACGAAGATGAAGCAGCATTCCCTTCGCGATAAGCTTGGATTAGTCCCCCAGAAGGGCACCTTATTTACAGGTACGATAGCATCAAACATTTCCTTTGGTGCTCAGGATGCCAAGGAAGATGAAATCAAAGAGGTTGCTGAAATTGCACAGGCTGCAGAGTTCATCGATGCAAAACCTGAGGGCTACGAATCCCCTATCTCAGAGGGCGGAACGAATGTATCCGGTGGTCAGAAGCAGCGTCTTTCTATCGCTAGAGCAATTGCGAGGAAGCCGGAGATCTATATCTTCGATGACAGCTTCTCTGCACTGGACTATAAGACAGATTCCACTCTTCGTAAAACCTTAAAGGAGAAGCTCTCTGACAGTACCATATTGATTATCGCTCAAAGAATCAGTACGATTATGAATGCAGAACAGATTCTTGTGCTGGATGACGGTCGTATCGTCGGAAAGGGTACCCACAAAGAATTGTTAAAGAACTGCGAGGTATACAAGCAGATCGCTTCATCGCAATTGTCAGAGGAGGAATTGAACTATGAGTAGAGATAATAAAAGAACACAAACTCCTACAAATACCGCAACTGTAAAAAGTAGAGGAAAATCCGGTCAAATGGGACCTCCCGGAATGACCGTTGAAAAGGCAAAGGATTTTAAAGGAACCATGAAGCAGCTGATTGCGGATCTTGCTAAATACCGATTCAGCTTCCTACTTATGCTGTTGTTCGCGATCGGTAGTACCATATTCTCTATCATTGGCCCTACCGTCATGGGTAATGCAACAACAGAAATCTTCAATGGTTTAATAAGCAAAATCCAGGGCGGAGATGGAATTAACTTTGATGCCTTGTCGAAAATATTAATAACTTTGATCCTGTTATATGGACTTAGTGCCTTACTCTCCTTTATTCAAGGCTGGATTATGACAGGAATCAGCCAGAAGGTAGCCTATAAATTCCGTAAGGATATCTCTGAAAAGATTCATCGTATGCCTATGAATTACTTTGACACTACCTCCCACGGCGAGATTCTGTCCAGAGTTACCAATGATGTAGACACCTTGAGTAACAGCTTGAATCAGAGCTTGAGTCAATTGATTACCTCGGTAATTACCATTATCGGTGTACTGATTATGATGCTGAGAATCAGTTTTTCGATGACACTCCTTGCATTGCTCATTTTACCTATCTCAGGTGTTGTGGTAAGCCGTGTGATTAAGAAATCTCAGAAGTACTTTTCACAGCAGCAGGAGTATCTTGGCCACGTCAACGGTCAGGTTGAGGAAGTCTACGGTGGTCATAACATCGTTAAGGTCTTCAATAAAGAACAGGACTCCATCAGAGAATTTGATGAGAAGAACGAAAAGCTTTATGAATCTGCATGGAAGTCCCAGTTCCTCTCCGGTTTAATGATGCCAGTAATGCAATTCGTAGGTAATATCGGTTATGTAGGAGTCGCTATCCTTGGTGGATATCTTGCAATTAACGGTAAGATTAAGGTAGGTCAGATACAATCCTTCTTCCAATACATCCGCCAGTTTACACAGCCCATCAATCAGCTGATGCAGGTAGCGAACATGTTCCAGTCCACCGCTGCTGCTGCAGAAAGAGTTTTTGAGTTCTTAGCAGTTGAGGAGGAGGTACAGACCGTAGAGAATCCGGTATCCATTGAAGGTCTGAGCGGTAATGTGGAGTTTAAGCATGTACATTTCGGCTATCACCCGGACAAAATTATTATTAAAGATTTCAGCACTAAGGTATCTAAGGGTCAGAAGATTGCAATCGTAGGGCCCACCGGTGCCGGCAAGACCACGATAGTTAAGCTACTAATGCGCTTCTACGATATCAATAGCGGTGAGATCCTGATTGACGGTCATAACATCAAGGACTTTAATCGTAGTGATCTTCGTAAGATGTTCGGTATGGTACTTCAGGATACCTGGTTATTTAATGGAACCATTATGGAGAACATCCGATACAGTAAGCTGGATGCGACGGATGAAGAGGTAATTAAGGCAGCGAAGGCAGCTCACGTGCATCACTTCATCTCAACACTCCCCGATGGTTATCAGATGGTACTCAACGAGGAAGCCAGTAATGTATCCCAGGGTCAGAAGCAGTTATTAACCATAGCTCGTGCTATCCTGGCTGATCCTAAGATTCTCATTCTCGATGAAGCTACCAGCTCTGTCGATACCAGAACGGAGATTATGATACAGAAGGCGATGGATAGCCTGATGAAGGGAAGAACCAGCTTCATCATAGCACACCGTTTATCTACCATTCGTGATGCTGACCTAATCCTCGTCATGAACGAGGGAGATATCGTGGAACAGGGTACCCATACCGAGCTTCTTGCAAAGGGTGGCTTCTATGCTAACCTCTATAATTCACAGTTTGAGAGAACAGCATAATAGTAGTTACAGATATAGCGGTGCGATATCGAGCTTATGGCTGAACTGTCACTAAAATGAAACAACCATGTACTTTATAGATGGATTAAGATAACTAGCTCCCAATGACTGATATTAATGAATCGATGTAAGACCTGCTAATGAAAGTAAGTTCATTAGCAGGTCTTCTTTATGCGCAAGTAAATGTGATCAAGATACACAAATACAGCTTGTTCCTATTAACAAGCTTGCTTGCTGATATGCGAACACGGACCGAAGAAGCTTGCATAGCGTGTTTCTTTCGGTTATTATAGATATATGGTCCGGAATTCCATTATTTACTAATATCTTGCATGATTTATCATCACTGTCTTAACATAATAATTAGTAACACTACTATAACAGAGCAGAAAGAAGGAAATAGGATTGGATAAGAATAAGAACCGTCTCGGTATAACCTTATCACCCGAGCAGAAGAAGCAGCTTTTGGATGAAATCATTTACTATTTTGACACAGAGCGGGACGAGAAGCTTGGTATTATCGCCTCAGAGAGTATACTGGATTTCTTTATAAATAACCTGGGGAGATCCATCTATAATAGAGCCCTAGATGATGCAAAAGTATGGTATACAAAACGCTTGGAGGATGTTGATGCGGACTTTTATTCTTTGTATAAGCAGGAGCTATAATTGATGCACCCGCCGTCTTCAAAGTGTAAACCGTCTCGCAAGCGAGACGTTGCACACTTGACACAAACTAACACTATAGGAAGGAGTGTGAATTTACCATGGATGAACAAAAATATTTGACGGAGTATTATAGTAATTATGATGAAGAAGGGCGCCTAACCTCTAAGCATGGGCAGGTTGAATTCCTTACAACAATGAGGTACATAAATAAGTATCTGGAGAAAGGAATGCGAGTACTTGAGGTCGGCGCAGGGACCGGCAGATATTCAATTACTCTTGCCGATCAAGGCTATCAGGTAGATGCGATTGATCTAATAGAGCATAACATCGACATCTTAAAGAGCAAAGTAAAACCGAAGCATAATATCACGATTAAGCTTGGGAATGCCATGGATTTATCCGATTATTCGGATAATACCTTTGATGTTACTTTAGTCCTTGGTCCTATGTACCATTTATTTAATGCAGAGGATAAGAAGAAAGCCCTTACAGAAGCCATCCGTGTTACCAAAAAAGGTGGGGTCCTGCTTGTTGCTTATTGTATTAATGAAGGTACGATGATTGTTTGGGGGTTTGTACAGGGCAATATTTTGGAAGAAATCGAAAATGGTATGATCGATTTGGATAAATATCAATGTCTATCGAATCCCTCCCTCATCTTCGAAATGCACCGAAAAGAGGATATAGAAGAGCTAATGGCCGGTTTTAATGTAGAGCCACTTCATTATGTCGCTACCGATTTAGCAACCAACTTCATGCGTGATACGATTGATGCAATGGATGATAGAATGTTTCAAACCTATCTGGATTATCATTTTACTGTCTGCGAGCGTCCTGATCTGGTTGGTGCAACCCACCATAGCTTAGATATCTTTCGAAAATTATGAGCGATTATATTGAAAAAAGCCTTACGGTAACCAAACCTCCTGCCGGAATAGCTGACTGTAACTCTGCATTGGTTAGCGTATTGTCAGAGACAAACAGTCAAAAAAGAGTTGACCGAAATGACAAACTGGTCAACTCTTTTTTGCGAAAAGCGAATGCCCCTCAGGTAAGTTTGTTTGTAGGAAGAGAAATGAAGGTTACCTGGCGTACCTTTCTGTTTTTGTCCGGTGTATTTTGCATAGCGCCGGAAATCAATTCAGAATATTTTGTAATGAAATCAATGTATTCTTCATCACTCAGTAGCAAAGATACCGAACCAATACTTACAAAATCTTTTTGAGGATCACAATTCTCCTGTGTAAAGTAATTGGCAAAATCGGCGCTGATATGCATTAGTGTGTTTTGAACAATACTGTTCATATTTTTTGGGCTGTCATCTGTTATATCGGGTGGGACAAGTGCATAGGTTTTTTCGACAGCTCCCCTATGAGGTTCTTCTTTAACAACAGTGATAACACCTGCATCGGATAATGTCTTTATGTGTCTGTAAAGACTGGCTCTCGGTACGTCACTAAGTACTTCGCCAATCCTGGCTGTCGTTGCCTCTCCCGAGATAATTAAAGTCTGAACAATTCTCTGACGTATAGGATTCATTAATGTATCAATGATTTTTTTGTCCACGATTAAAACCTCATTTCCGCTTGATTCTGGCTCTGTTTAATTATATCACAAACATTAAAATAAGTTTAGAAACAAAATGTAATCCGAAATGAGCAAGCATAGCATACTGGATGCCGTATTTCCTGAAATAACGGCCAAAAAGCAAGGCAAATGCGCCGTTTAGGAAGAAGCATCTTAAAACAATAATGAAATTCAAATGGCCAAAGAGTGCGATAGTTGCTGGGAGATGTCCTGCGGCAAATAACACGGCGGCAACGAAGTTTGCGGTTACAAACACCCATGACGGGATGTTCTCTTTTGCGGTTGATTTTACAGACACCTTCCAAATGATCAAAACAAGCGCACCCATAAAGAACCATCTGAGAAGGATTTCTTCAATGATACCGCCGTATAATAACGAGCTCAGAAAATAAGGGACACTGATTCCTTTTGCATAATCTTCGGCAACTTCGGGAATAAGCTTTCCGAATACAAAGTAATCACAAGCAAAAAGAACACCGAAAAGTACGATCACGGGGACTGTTTTTATAAGGATTTCCCTGCGGAACTTAAAGCTCTTTAAAAGGCCTGTTTTGTAGGCGAATATGTAACCTAAGAATGCGGTGCCTAACTCATACATTGCTGATTGTGCAGCTGCAACGGCAATAAAAGCTTCGTAAGACCCCGCCTGCTGTAAAATGCTTTCTCTCATTGTCTCATCAAAATGTTCAAATGTGTACATACCTGTAAAAATACCTCCGATTATGGCAACAGGTAATAGGCAAAGTGCAAAAATAAGTGATTTCTTGATTAAATCTTTCTTTTCTAATTTCATACTTTTCTCCATTTCCGGTAACTGATCCTTGGGAAGGATGCAGTACATTGTTAGTCTTAATGAGCCTATTATTCTCATAATTGAGATTGGTCATGCGTATATAATAATCTCATTTTTGAGAATAGTCAATAGGGAATCAGAGATCTTTTGAAATAATAATTGATACATTGCTGATTCATTATTGGCGCAGCCTTTCGGCTTAATTAATAAAGGGTATTCCATTCTAACCATTCGCTAGATAGGAATACCCCTCTTCATTACATATCGTATTTTATTATCCTTAGTACTACTTCTCTGACTTTGCTGCTTCAATCTGTTCTGCTAAGTCATTAAGATAAACCCAGCGTTCCATCTTCTCTTCGAGCGTCTTCTCAAGCTCTTCCTTCTGCTTCATCAGTTCATTCAGCTTGGAATAGTCCGTAGCTGATTCTGCAATTGCCCGATCCAGTTCTTCGATCTGCTCTTCCAGCTTTGCTATCTGCTCATCGATGGTATCATAGTCCTTTTGTTCCTGATAGGTGAATTTCGGCTTATTGCTCTTCTGTTTCCAGGTAGCAATACTAGCCGCCTTCTGTTCCTCCGCAGCTCTATCTACTGTGTTGCTTGTACTGGAGGTGCCTCCAAGGCCGCCACGTAGCTCTCTTGCTTCCTTGTAGTCCGAAAAATTACCTTCATACTGCCTTATCACACCCTCCTCAAAGGAGAATATTCGAGAAGCAATCTTATCAAGAAAATATCGGTCATGAGATACTGTAACCACAATACCCGGATAGGATTCCAGATAATCCTCCAGAATCGTCAGTGTCTGAATATCCAGATCATTCGTCGGTTCATCCAGTACCAAGACATTAGGTGCTTCCATAAGAACCTTGAGTAGATACAACCTTCTCTTCTCTCCACCGGAAAGCTTTGCAATCTGGGTATACTGCATGGATCCGATAAACAGAAAACGTTCGCACATCTGAGAAGCTGTTGCCGTTCCCTCGGACGTCTGAATGTATTCCGCTGTTTCCCGAATATAATCAATCACCTTCAGGCTTTCATCCATGTATTCATTCTCCTGAGAGAAATATCCCAACTTGATGGTAGTTCCTGTATCTACATTTCCTGTGTCCGGAGAAATCATGCCTGTAAGGATATTAAGCAGCGTTGACTTCCCGCAGCCATTCGGTCCGATGATTCCGATTCGGTCCCCCGGTAACAGGATGTAGGTAAAATCACGGATCAGCTTCCGATCCCCAAATGATTTACTAATACCATTCAGTTCGATGGTCTTCTTACCTAGTCTTGCGGATAGGGCATTGATCTCAACCTTACCATCCACCTCGATACTCTTTCGATCCCTTAACTCCTCAAAGCGTTGAATATGAGCCTTCTGCTTGGTGGATCTGGCTCTGGCGCCACGCTGCATCCATTCTAGCTCTGTCCGGAACAGACTCTTTGCCTTACGCTCGGTTGCCAGCATCATCTCCTCACGCTCTGCCTTGAGCTCTAGAAACTTCGAATAATTTGCCTGATAGGAAAAGATATTTCCTTTGTCTAGCTCAATAATCTTATTCGTAACCTTATCTAAAAAATATCGGTCATGGGTAACCATGATAAAAGCTCCCCTATATTTGACCAGATATTCCTCCAGCCACTCCGCCATCTCGTTATCTAGATGATTGGTAGGTTCATCTAGCACCAGTATCTCAGCCGGTGTTAAAAGAGTACGAACTAACGCCACCCGCTTTTTTTGTCCTCCGGATAATACCTCCGGAGAAATGGACGGGTCAGCAATCCCTAGCCTCTGTAGCATTGCAGCCGCTTCCCCCTCCAGATTGCGATACTCCTCTTCCGCCTTCTGGTTCAGTACCACATTCTGCAATATGGATAGCTTATTGTCAAACTGGGGAGTCTGAGACAGATATCCGATGCGAACCTTCTTTCCTTTGGTTACCGTTCCGCTGTCCGGTTCCTCTAAGCCTGCAATAATTTTAAGAAGGGTGGATTTCCCGGTACCGTTAATTCCAATAACACCGATCTTCTCACCCTCATTGATTCCTAATGAAACATGGTCAAACAGCATACGTTCCGTATAGCTTTTGCTCATATTTTCTATCGTTAATAAATTCATAAGAAATGACCTTACTTTCCTGTTGTGTTAGTCTATGCAGAGTATACCTCAAACAAGTTACTTCTCTTCACGACATCCTAAATGCGCGAATAAACCTCTATTCATGCATTATCCCCGATGCATGAATATCGTATCACAGGATAATTATAAAGTCCAGTTAAAATGCATCGGGCTTAAACAGTAAGAAAGATTATAGTTACAGTTCACTCCCCATCAGTAACGTAACCGTATGAGTTAAATAAATGATTTTCAAATCGGAGTATTTGCATTCGTCGGTACTTAGGTTCTGTCTTATAGAACCTTATGTACCGCTACGTAATGCAACTAAGCGGGAGCGTCTCCGATTTTGGAAACATTTATTGAACTCATATCAAAACTTCGACTGGGAGTGAACAGTAACAGTATTACAAAGGAGCTTTTGCGCTAACTAGCATAAAGGCTTTCGCAAAATTTAGATACCCCAGAAAGGAAGAGGAATATACTCACTATAATGCACTGTTTGCCGAACAGATTGTTGTTTTGTATGCTAATTAAAGCGAACATTTATGTTCGATTTAAGCATACAAAGCAGTAAAATGTACGGCAACCTGTGTGTGAAGGGAGTGTATTCCTCTTTCTTTCGGAGTTTTATAAACCTGCGAAAGCCTTATACAATACCTTTATGCAATAGCTCCTAAAATAATCTTACTTTCTGATGATATCATTTCTTCCCGGACCATTGGAGATCATCGTAATCGGAACCTCCAGCTCCTTCTCAATGAATTCAATATACTTTCTGCAATTCTCAGGAAGGTCACTGTAATTCTTGATTCCTCTGATATCCGCTTTCCAGCCCGGTAGATTCTCATATACGGGCTTAGCCTTTGCAAGCTTAACCGTGGTAGGGAAATCCTTCGTAACTACACCATCAACCTCATAGCCTACGCAGATCGGAAGTGTATCAAGGTAGCCGAGAACATCCAGAACGGTCAGTGCCACCTCCGTTGCTCCCTGCATTCTGCAGCCATAACGGGATGCTACTGCGTCAAACCAACCCATACGTCTGGGTCTACCAGTCGTGGCACCGTATTCACCACCATCACCACCGCGTCTTCTAAGCTCGTCTGCTTCTTCGCCGAAAATCTCGCTGACGAATTCGCCCGCACCTACTGCAGAGGAATAAGCTTTCACTACAGTAACGATATCCTTAATCTCATATGGAGGAATACCTGCTCCAATTGCTCCATATGCGGCTAAGGTAGAGGAGGAGGTAACCATCGGATAGATACCAAAGTCAGGATCCTTCAAGGCTCCAAGCTGACCTTCTAATAATATATTCTTACCTGCCTTAATCGCATCATGCAAATAAGCGGAAACATCACATACGTATGGTTCAACCATCGTTTTGTAATCCAATAAGGTCTGAAGTAACTCAGCCGGATTGATGGCAGGCTTATGATACATATGCTCAAGAAGAATGTTCTTCATCTCACAAACTCTATCTACTTTTTCCTTCAGTGTCTCTTCATCAAACAACTCAGACACCTGGAAACCAATCTTTGCATATTTGTCGGAATAAAATGGTGCAATACCGCTCTTGGTTGAACCAAAGGATTTGCCACCCAGTCTTTCTTCCTCATACTGATCAAACAGAATATGATACGGCATCATAATCTGAGCTCGATCGGATACTAATATCTTCGGTGCCGGTACTCCACGATCTACCAAAGCTTGAATTTCCTTCACCAAATAAGGAATGTTTAAAGCCACGCCATTTCCGATAACGCTTGTTGTATGTTTATAAAATACTCCGGATGGAAGTAAATGAAGAGCAAATTTACCGTATTCATTGATAATCGTATGTCCGGCGTTGCTGCCTCCCTGATATCTTACGATGATATCTGCTTCTTGTCCAAGCATATCAGTAATCTTTCCTTTTCCCTCATCGCCCCAATTGGCACCTACAATCGCTTTAACCATTATAAAATCCTCCTTGGCTTTTATGACAACCCTTTCAATTTCCCAGCTATCATAATGAAATTATTATACCCAATTACTTGTTAAGTATAAACCCATTCTGATCATAAGTAAAATCAATATTAATTATACTTAGCATAAGAACAAATTATGTGTTTTGAATATTATCCAGATCTGTTCCTACTTGCCTTCCACATATGATATGATATAATTTACTAAATATTTGAAATGTTATCCAATGTAAAGTTGATAAACGAGTGGGAGTTGATATGAGAATACAAAAAGCAACTTTAGAGAATTATGAAGTGATTTCTGATATTGTACATAGCACGATAGAATCGGTTTCCCCATATTACTATTTACCGGAGGTAGTGAATTTCTTCCTACAACATCACAGTGTAGAAAATATCATGAAGGATATCCAGGAGAATAAGGTATAATGCTTCACTTCCATCCTATGATTTTTATGAGAAGGGGGTATCAGCAAGACTGCAGTGGATACCCTGACTTCAACTATCGCAATCAGAACATACGAATCCGGCTATCCTTCCCCGACAGCTTTGCGACAACCTCGTTGGCTGCTGCCTGAACAAATTCAACCGTTCTGTCATAGGAAATATAAACCGGAGGTATAAGCTCATGCTCTTCATAAAAATGCCTACGGATCAACCATTCCATGCTGTCCTTCATCTCCTGATGACTCAGTAAATCATCAATCTGATGTATCGGAACCTGCTCGATCTGACGTTTGACTTCCTCTATTTCATCATATCGCTTCACCAGCAGCATATCGTTTCTGTTCATATCACGGATAATGTAGTCAAAGAAGCGGGGGTCATTCTGTGCTATATTAAGCTTGTCCATAACCTCACAGAACTCCGCTCGTACGGTCCGAATAAATAACTCATCTGTTAAAACATGAGCCACATATCCACGGTAGAGATCATAGAGACCGTCGTTACGATCCCTATTCTTTACGATAAACCCTTCGAGTCTCTTCCGATAAGCAATCTGATTATCCTTAAGCAAAAAATCGATATCACGAATATTGTCACGAAAATGTGTATGCTTCTTAAAATCTCTAATATATCCTTCTCTGGCATGGATGGCATCGGGAGCCAGGTTCCCCAAATAGAACAACCCTTCTTCCTGAATAATTCCTTTGGGAAGGAGCTTTATGATCTCTCTTGCTATTACCATATGGGTGATTAACCCTGCCATAGTCTACCTCCAACCTTTATTTCGCATGAATAGTACATGTCTGCGTTTTAAATTAGTTAGTGCCACCTACTGTTTACCGGTGCTTCCGTGACCACCGCGATCTGCATTGCCAAGCTCTGCAACCTCTGTGAATTCGATTCTGGGCTGATGCTCCACAATGCGGAATTGACAGATACGGTCATTCACATTGATAACCGTGTCCCTCATCGCCAAAGCGGGAAAGAACCACTGATCATTATCTCCTGAGTAGCTTTCGTCTACAATACCAGTAGAATTGGTCTGCAGAATCCCAAAGTTTTTGAAGGTACTGCTTCTAGGAACAATATGTGCCTCATAACCCTTTGGAAGCTCCATCGCGATTCCTAATGGAATCAGCTTAAACTCACCTGCCTTAAGCGTGACCTTTTCGGCGGCACGCAGATCAATCCAATCGGACTTATTCTCAATATACTGCAGCTTTTCAATCTGCTCGCTAAAATATTTAATTCTAATATTCTTCATATTAACTCCTTTGTTCTGTGTTATCATTTTATGCTTTATCTACTTTATCATATCCGGCTTCCTACGAGCCTATTCTGTTATCCAGTATGCGAAGAAGTTCCTTTGCTGCTGTTGAGATCGGATTATGATTACCGGTTATAATGCAAAAATGCCGTTTTGGTATCTCGGTTTCAAACTTTAATTCAAATAGGTCCCCATTCTCCAGTGCATCACTGGCAAAATCCTTCACTACACACCCAATGCCCAGATTACGGCTGGCAAATTTAACGATGATATCACTCATGGCCAGTTCAAATTCCGGTTTAAGCTCCACCTCATTTGCCTTAAGAAACTCATCAATATACCTCCTTGAGCTGGTATTATGCTCCAGACATATGATTGGCAGCTCCTCCAATGCCTTATAGGAAAGAGTCCGTTCCTTAAGATGACTAAAGCGATTTCCTGCCACAAAGATATCCTGGATCTCCATAATCCTTTTAATCTCTATCTCAGGTTTTGCTTCAAAGGGCTCGCTTACGATACCGAAATCAATCTTACCCTCATATAGAAATTCCAAGGTCTCCGGTGTCGGTGCATTCGTCACCATTACCTTAATACTTGGAAATTTCTCATGGAATTGCTCCAGATAAGGCAGTAGATAAAATTGTAAGGTCATATCACTGGCCCCTATCCTTATCTCGCCATTCTCCAAATCAAGCATCTTCTGAAACTTTGCCTCTCCCATCAAAATATATTCATAGCCTCTCTGCACATAGCTGTAAAGCACTTCTCCCTCCGGAGTAAGCTTTACCCCCTTCGGGATACGTACAAATAGCTTACTACCAAGCGTGGTCTCCAAAAGCTTAATAGCCTGGCTAACTGCAGGCTGTGAGATGCATAGCTCTTCACCTGCTTGAGTGAAGCTTCCTACCTTTGCTACATGATAGAAGATACGATAATACTCTAAATCAATATTCATCTAAATCTCCCTTCCGCCGCTAACCCGCGAATTTGGGCATCAGCATAATTTCATGACTATAGTGAGTATATACAAGCAAGCTTGTCTATGCTCATTACGCTTTTATGATATCATCAAAGTAATAACAAGGCAAATCATAATATAGTTAATTACGATTTGCCTTGTTATCTTAATCATTTTGAACAGTAACCAATGAAAGGCTTCAATAAGCACCTATTTCTTACAGATTGTATCAATCTCTTTCTGTAAGGTTTTTAAGTCTGCACGAATATTCAGCTTCTGGGGACATGCCTCTTCGCACTGGCCGCATTCCACGCAGCTGGCAGCCTTCGCTGAATCAGCGATATCATTGGACCATAACCAATTAAGTTCACCCTCATTATTATACATACCATAGCTGTTCCATATGTAGAAATTCTTAGGTATATCAACTCCAGCAGGACAAGGCATGCAGTACGCACAGCCTGTGCAGCCGTTCTTTACTCTGCTTTTTAAGAGATCTGCTACTCCTGTAATTAATTGCAGCTCTTTATCATTTAGAGCCTTAAAATTCTTAAAGGTATCCAAATTATCCTGCACCTGTCCCTCATCCGACATGCCGCTTAAGATCACCTTAACATTCGGTAAGGAACCAACCCAGCGAAGCGCCCAGGAAGCCGCAGATCTTCCTGCGTCCTGCTCCTCTAGATACTTTGCAGCTTCCTCAGGAAGTCTAGCAAGAGAACCGCCTTTTACGGGCTCCATAATAATTAGAGGTACACCTAGCTCCTCAGCCAATTCATATCCCTTCATACCCGCCTGCTCTTCCGTATCCATATAGTTCAACTGGATCTGACAGAAATCCCAATCACGGAATTTGATTATATGTTCAAATGCCTCATATCCATCATGGAAGGAGAAGCCAATATATTTAATCTTACCCTCAGCCTTCAGTTGGTCCAATACCTCAAGGACTCCCAAGCTTACCATTTTATCAAAACTCTCACGATTTAATGCATGAAGCAGATAGAAATCGATATAATCCTTATGAAGCTTCTCTAACTGCTCATTTAATAATCTCTCTGCATCCTCTGTCTTCTCCACAAGCCAACAGGGAAGCTTTGTTGCAAGATAATAACTGCTTCTATCATATCGGTCAAGGGCTTTCCCCGTAAATATCTCACTTTTTCCTTCATGATATACATAAGCAGTATCGAAATAATTAACACCGTTACTGTATGCAAGATCAATCATCCGCTCGGACATCACTTCATCAATACTACCATCTGCGTTCTTGGGAAAACGCATGCATCCAAAACCCAATAAAGAAGTGCTTATTCCTAATTTCTCCAGCTTTCTAAACTCCATATTAATCTCCTCCTAAAGCTTCTGCTACAAAATAACAGGTATCCAATATTTTCATTGTCTTCCTTATTCTATTATCCCATGTATTGAGGTAATCTACAATGGATTTTCCTATCCTCTTATTATTTTCTCTTTCTTCTAAAGATAACCGATAATACTATTGTGATCGTAATTACAATAATGGATATTCCATATAGCACATAGTTATACGAAGTATCTGCAGCTAAAATGCTGGTGGGTCCATTCCCCTCATCAACCGTAAAGATACCCATACGAGCTAAGCGATAAGCGGTATTCAGATCCATCCAACTAAATATAATCAGTGAGATACTGGTAACACTAAGTAAGAGCAATGTAAAAATACGTCTTGTTTTCATTTTTCTATCTCCATAGGTACAAGGCAACTTTGATTTTGTAATATTTCTATTCCTTCGGCACTATATTTGCTATATCATATCTTACTTTTCTTTCTTCTCCCACCAGGTTTTCGTAGAACAGGGACGAAAACCGATGCTATAATAGAACTGCTGGGAGGACCCAACATAAGCCCTCTTAGCTCCAAGCTCCTTACAGCGCTTAACACCTTCCAGTACGGCAGCCTTACCCATCCCCATCTTTCGATAGGCCGGAACTGTTGCAACCGGTTCTACCAGAGCATAATCCATCCCCGGCTCATACCACATACCGCAAAAAGCGACGAAGCTGCCATCTTGTGCCATCACAGCAATTTTTAAATTCAAGTTACAATGTGGTCCCGACAGCTCATCTCTTCTTCCTTCCAATTGAAGCTCTATCGGTTCCTCCGGCTCACCCTCATGGTTGAAGCCCTTCCACAATGCCTGATGATATTTACTTAAGTCATATTCTTCAGCAAGGCTGACCACCTTATATCCCTGTGGTAAAGTATAGTTAATTTCAATATCCTCTAATGGGATAAATGCATTATTCTCCCTCTCCTGAGTGGGTAAAAAGCCTTTTCTTGCTGCAACAGCCTGCATTACTTCACACCTGTCATCGATCAGTACCTTAACACTGCTATCCTTTTGCATATTCTCCCAGGCATGGTCTAATACCTTCTCATATAGATATTCATATCCAGGTGCAATTAAAGGCCAGACATAGCCAAGACCATTTTCGTAGGTCGCCAGCGCTACAATGAGCTGATCATCCTCCCAAATTCCAATTCTAGATAGATGCTCCTGATCCTGATAACGCTTCAGACAAAACATCCACTCCCATCTTCCCCATAAAAAGCCTTCGTCGACTACCTTCTCCTGATTGTTTCTCACAAGAAACTCCCAGACACGTTGGAAATCCTCGCTAAAGCCTGGTTCACTTGTATATTCTCTAAATTGAACTGCCATACGAATCTCCTCTTTTATTATTGTAACAAAGATACTTCTCCCGAAAATAGGTTAAGCATATTCTGCTTCTGATGAAACAGGAAACGTCTCTGATTTAAAGTTACTGTAGTATCTGCCTTCCTCTGCGGTAAATCTAAGAACGCAATAATCCGGGTCAGTCACACCCTTCGGATAATACATTGTATCACCGGGCAACCAGATTGCTTCCTTACTTTCCTCATCCTCCAGGACCTCCATCCTCCCCTTCAGCATAACCCCACGATAAAAGCGTTTATCACAAAAATAGATACATGCCTTTGGATACTTTCGGTATTGGTCAACCCGTATTGAAGAAGTATTGGTCGAGAAATAAAACTCCCGGATTCCCTCTCTCTTGCGGGGAGAATTCATCGCCTTTGTATTCGGATATCCGTCATCATCTACAGAACTCACATAGACGATACCCTGCTTATCAATTAGATTGCCGATTGTCTTTTCCGCGTCTCTCATCGTAATAACACCCCTAATCCCAAAAATCGAACATTTGTACCGTTTTTAATAATAGTACATGTATTTTCCAAAATCAATGCCAAAAATTGCTATTATTGTGCTAAATTATAATTTAATTAAAACATTGACCATATCAGTCAATGGTGATATTATGAAATTGACCAAATCAGTCAATAATGTTAATTATAAGAAATGAGGTGGTAATATTCGATACGAAACCTTTGAGAATTTGGAAGAAAGCAAGAAGCAGAAAATAATTAATGCAGGCTTTAAGGTTTTTGCAGAGTACGGTTATGCAAAGGCTTCGGTGGATGAGATTGTAAAAGAGGCTGAGATATCGAAGGGAAGCCTGTTTTACTACTTTGAATCAAAACAGAATTTCTATATGTATCTTTATGAATACAGTGGTGAGCAGCTGGAGAAGCTGGTGGATTCACCGGGCTCGGACGGAAGGCCCTCCTATATGCAGTACACAGATTTCTTCGAGCGACTGAAAGTGATACAGCTACTCAAATTAGAGCATTCCCTTGCATATCCGCACATGTCTAATTACATGAAGAAAGCCGTATTTGATACCGCACCTGTCATCAGAGAACGAATCAGTGAGGTAAATAATAAATATACCAGAGAAAGAGCGATGCTCTTCTTCCAAGGACTTGATTATTCGAAGTTCAAGGAGGGGGTTGATCCCATGATGGTAATACAGCTGCTTACCTGGACCTCAGAGGGCTGTGCCAACCAGGTTCTACAGAGGGGACTTTTATCAAACAGCACGAAAGAGCAGGCACCTGACTTTAACGAAGTTTCACAGCTATACTTCGCTTATGTGGAAATGTTTCGTAAGAATTTCTATAAAGAAGAATATGTATAAAAATTAGACAAAAATGCAAAAAAGTAAGCATTCATATGAAGCATTGTTGCATACCGTGTAAGTTAAAGGATATTGATATGAGAAAACAGGTTAAGTATGCATAAAGAACAGGTTAAGTATATATAAAGGGATTGAATAAGAAAGGGGATTATTCCATGTCTATTATTGAGATTAATGGATTAACGAAGGATTATGGTAATCATAAGGGGATCTTCAATCTGTCCTTCCATGTAAAGGAAGGTGAGGTATTCGGTTATCTCGGCCCTAATGGTGCCGGAAAGACAACAACGATCCGCCTTCTAATGGGCTTTTTGACCCCTGACAAGGGGACTGCCAGGATACTTGGCAAGGATTGCCGTACTGAATCTTCCACTATCATGAAGGAGCTTGGTTATCTACCGGCAGAGATTGCCTTCTTTGACGGAATGAACGGTATGGATTTTCTTAAATTCATGGGGGAAATGCGAGGGTTAGGTAATACCGCCTATCGTGACAAGTTAATTGAGCAATTTGAACTGGACACCAGAGGCCGCATTCGTAAGATGTCCAAGGGTATGAAGCAGAAGCTCGGAATTATCTGTGCCTTCATGCATGATCCCAAGGTACTTATCCTAGATGAGCCAACCAGCGGTCTGGATCCCTTGATGCAGAGAAGATTTGCCGAACTGATCCTTGAGGAGAAAGCAAAGGGTAAAACAATCTTAATGTCCTCTCACAGCTTTGAAGAAATCGAGAGAACCTGTGACCGTGTCGGTATCATTCGCAGTGGTGATCTGGTAGCAATCGAGGATATTCATGTGTTGAAGGAAAAGAGAAGAAAGACCTATCTCGTGACCTTTGACAGTCCCGAGACCGCCAAAGCCTTCCAGATGAATGACCGCTTTGACCATATCATAGTCAACGGCTCTACCGCTAAGGTCAGCATCCTCGGCAATGTATCCGGCTTCGTTCAGGAGCTTGGTCACTATACCGTTTTGGATCTCGATACCGAAAACAGCAGCTTGGAAGATGTCTTTATGCAGTACTACGGTGATTCGAATAAGAATACCGTAAAGAAATAGGAGGGCGCCATTATGTTTAGTAGACCTTTATTGAAAGCAACAACAAAGCAGAATTATATTGTATTCTTAATCATTATCGGTGTATTAATGATCTATTTTCCTACCATCGTCAGTATGTATAACCCACAGACCCAGAAAAGCCTCAATGATATGCTTGCCATGATGCCGCAACAGCTAATCGCGGCTATGGGCTTTACCGGAGATATGGGTACCCTGCTTAAATTTATTGCAACTTATTTCTACGGCTTTCTGATCCTCCTGCTTCCGATGATTTACACCATCATCTCCGCCAACCGTAGTGTTGCTTCTCATGTTGATAAGGGCTCCATGGCTTACCTGTTATCAACACCGAACGGTAGGTCAAAGATTGCAGCTACCCAAGCTTTTTTCCTGCTCCTAAGCACCACTCTTATGATAAGCTTTCTCACTTTGGTCGGTATTGCGATTTGTGAGTTTATGTTTCCAGGTGAACTGGATAGGAATGGTTTCATCCTGTTAAACTGCGGTGCTCTTTTATTATACTTTGCTCTAACAGGAATAAGCTTCTTTGCCTCCTGCTTATTCAATGACACAAAGAATTCTCTGGCATTAGGAGCAGGTCTCCCCGTTGGTTTTCTACTGCTCCAGATGATATCCGATACTGGAGAGAAGTTTGAATTTCTTTCTAGCTTCTCCCTCTATACTCTGTTCGACCCGGCAAAGATTACGTCAGGTGAGGACTATTTCATCTCCTTTATCCTCCTTGCCATTATCGGTATCACTCTCTACCTTGCAGGTATCTTAGTGTTTAGTAAGAGAGATCTTCCCTTATAAATTGTTATCATCAAATTGCACATCTCTACTTAGGCTTTCGTGTGATACAGAATGTATTTTTATGAGCAAATGTATGAGTCCGTTGGTACATAAGGTCCTGCTATAAGGCCTTTTATGCCAACGGACTCATTTGGTCGAAAGCGTGTTGCGAATAACATCTAATCATATATGCCCTTTTAGTATAAATATTGATGTAATCGATCCACTGATCTGGTAAGTCCCTCAATCGTCTTCGTCTCTAATACACATCGGCAAAGCTTCTTATATCAGCTTCAACTCCATGAAGCCTACTGTAAATGGCAAGTGTTCGAACTTTCTCGTAGCTGTTGGCTCAAAGCCATAGGACAGATACCAGTTCTTAAGAACTGTATTTTCCTCAATAATACCAATTGATATCCTGTTACCTTCCCACTCTGCTACCTTCTCTTTTGCAAAGTCTAATAATGCTCTTCCGATTCCCATATGGCGATAGTTCGGCAATACAACCAGTTTCTGAAGGAAGTACAATTCCTGGGTGCTCTTCTCCAGCTGTATATAGCCAATGATTTTTGTTTCCTGAAATGCAGCATACATCATATGCCCTTTTGCTTTTTCTTCAAAGAGTCTTTCTGCCTGTAAGAAAGCACCATTTGTCGGAGCATTCTCCTTCGTAATTCCAAATTCCTCTGCCACCGTCAAAAAGCCTGTTCGGATCACATCTGCACATTCTTTCAATTCATGATCTCCAACCTCTCTTATTTCAAAATTCATACATCAACCTCCTCTACTTTCCAGTGCCTAAAGTTTTCACTCATTATAATGTATATCATTCAATAAATCAAATATTTTCCATTTACACCAGCTGAGCATTATGAAATCCATATAATAGATAATATATCTTACATGAAATTTCTAACCTATAAATGAACATCAATAAGCAAGGAAAGGTGAACATCGATCTTCACCGTGGCTCAGTTGAGGCGGATTATAATAAGCCTGCAAAGGAGAATGAAAGGCGATGTAACTAAGCAGAACACTATTTCGGCTTATAGAAGCTTAATCCATAAACCTAACCTTTTTAAGGATTGGGTAAACACGATCCTCCGATCGTTTATTCCAAACCTGATAGAACCATTCATAATAATGAGCATAACCCATCTTCTGCCACTGAGAGTATGTCGTCAATCCAATCCTACCCTCCGGACTATCAAACCTTTCAATCTCTTCCTTGATTTCTTGGTCAGTCATGTGCTGATAAGTGTCATAGTGGATTACACCGCTTCTAAGTCTCTCTTTATAATGCTTCTCCTTCGAAGCAGAATACCCCAATACAACCCCTAATATAGGAAAACACCGCTCCTTTGGCAGGTTCAGAAGCTCATAGAGGCTATTGAAATCCTGTCTGAGAACGCCATTGGTAATCAGGGAATCAATCCCCAATGAAGTGGCAGCAATTACTGCAGTCTGTGCTGCCAGAATTGCATCGGTTCCTCCGGAGAGAAAATCCATAGTAGTTCCCATCTCATAGTCCTGCTTCATATATCCCGCAATGTCCATTAACCTGTTTTGATCAACACAGTATACTAACAAAGCTGCTCCACGGTATCCGCAGATGATCGGTATCTTCTTTTGATCTGTGATTACGATAATCGAATATGCTTGTCTGGAGGAGGAGTTGGCGGTTCGTATGGAGGCTTCCAGTATTGTCTCCAAATCCTCCTTGTCAATCGGTTTCTCTGTGAATTGTCTTTCACTTCTCAATTGCATAATTGTCTGTAATGTCTCGTTCATATGTTTCCTTTCTGCCATATATGGCTAAATAGTATTTTATGTTTTTATAGTTAGAACTCTAACTATAATATGAAATGCATATAGCATTCAAAACGGATGGAAAACCTCCATATTTCCTCACTATTTTACATTTTACAGATGTTATTCTATAGTTTTCATATGATGATGGAGTTTGATTAAAAGCTCTTCAAATGTATTCTTCTCTTCCTCCGTAAAGCAGGCTAAAGGGTCAAAATCAGCATACTGCTCAAAAGCCTCCTGAGCCTTCTTCGCCTGTTGCCTTCCCAGTTCCGTAATTCTGACCTGTATACGCTTCCCGTCCATAACATCTCGTTCCTTAATGATATAACCATACTTCTTCAGATTGTCAATTACTACGGAAGCAGTTGGTCGATCACAAAACAGCATATCTGCGATCTCGGAAGGATTCAGATACTCCTTTCGAATCAACTGACGAAGGATATAATATTGCTTTAATGTCAAATCATTGCTTTTTGCTGTCTTCTCCAGATATCTTCGGTGTGTTAAGAATATTACACCTAATCTCGACATAATTGGTAACTTCTTTTCTTCTAACATAGAAACCTCCTAACACAGTTAGAACTCTAACTATAAAATAGCATGAGCCTCCGTTCTTGTCAAGCTGATAATATCTAGGTATATAACATAGGTATGTCTGATATAAAACTGGTATTTATGATTACATTTCACAATCGTAGTTGAGTTAAAAATGAGATAGGTATTTCATTCTGTTGAAATAATAAAAAGGGTACTGTCGCACTAAATGTGCGGCGCCCCATTTACGTTAGTGATGTTTATCACATATTTAGATTTACAAAAATAGCGCGTGACTATCAATCCAACAGAGACACGTTCCCACTCGGTTGCCGCACATAGCGGTACATAAGGTTGTGACAGAAAAAAGC
>JAEZKA010000101.1 GCA_023436225.1 Bacillota bacterium | reverse complement strand
GAACGCAGAATATAACACCAAACCATATATTTTAAGGAGGAAGTAAGAATATGAAGAAGAATTTCTTTAAGAAGTTATCCTTCGTTCTGGCATTAGCGATGATCGTAACTGCTCTCGCTCCTGCTGCAGGAGCTTTCGCTGCTAAGGCACCGAAGCTCAATGCTTCTACCAAGACATTACATCTTGGTGTAGATGGCAAAGACGAATTTGACTTCAACATTTCAAACAAAGTAACAGGCTGGAAGTACCTTTGGTCTTCAGCTAACGAAGATGTAGTTTCCGTTAATAAGAAGAACGGTCTCGTAACAGCAGAAGCTGCTGGTACAACTAAAGTTTCCGTAGTTATCACAGATAAGGACGGCGAGGAAGTTGATGAGCTTACAGCTACTGTTCTTGTAAGAGATAACATCAAAGAGTTAACTATCACCAATCTGCCTAAAGATGGCAAGGTTGCTGTAGGTGCTGAACATGACTTTAACAGAAGCTATGTTACAGTAGCTAACAAGACTAAGGGTTCACAGGCTATCACAAGATGGTCCGTAGATCCTAGCGAAGGCGCAACCATCAACGATAAGGGTGTATTTACAGCTACTAAGGCTGGTGAGTATACAATTACCGCTCGTGCATTCCAGTCCAAGGCTAAGTATACTAGCTGGTTAGCAGACGCAACTAAGTATGCTAGCTATGTAACTTCTAACGAAGCTACATACAAAGTAACCGTTGCAGCTTCTATGGTTAAGGCTGATCAGGTTGATCTTGATACTTTCAAGGTGACATTTGACTCTGCTGTAACTGATGCAGCAACTAAGCTTTCTGTATTTACTCTTTATGGTACAGCAGAAGTTAGCAATACAATTAAGAAAGTAACTATGAGCGCAGACAACAAAGAAGCAACAGTTGATATGTATGTTCCTTTTGTTGAAGAAAAGACTATATTAGTTAAGTATCCTGAGGTTGCTAATGTACAGTTCGTTGCTGCTAAAGCAGCTGCTTCTGAAGTAACAAAGATTGAAATCACTACAACAACTGTTGCGGTTGGTACAGCTAAAGAAATCGGTGTTAAGTTCTTAAATAAAGACGGCGTAGATCTTGCAAAGTCTGATTTATATACAAGACTTACATGGGCTAGTTCTAACTCCGCAGCTCTTATGACCGGTTCTGATCATAAGTTAATCATGTTCAAGGTTGGTGATACAACAACTCTTACTGCAACATTCCATACTTACAACTATGATAGCAAAACAGGTACCGAGATTGGTAATTTAGTAGCTACTCAAGTTGTTACCTGTGTTGATAAGTCAAAAGATAATTATGGTATTGTAAATGCATATTCAGTAATTCCTTCCGCTAATACACCTGATTACTCCAATGCTAAGCACAGTGTTGCTGCTTCAGATGCAAGCTATAAGTTATTCGTTGAATTAAAGGGTACAGAGGCTGATGGCGATGAGTTAAAGACATATAATTATGTAGTAGGTAGTTCAACATATAATCAGGCTGATTGGAAATTTACTTCTTCTGATATCAGCATCTTAAATATCGATCCTCAGTCAGGTGTTGTATATCCTTACAAGGCTGGTACTGTAGTAATCGTTATTAAGTATAAGGACGTAGAAGTTGGTACAGCTACTATAACTGTAACTGATAAGAGAGAAGCTGCTACAGTTACACTTAGCGCTAATCAGTTCAACTTATCAAATAATAATGACGTTCAGGATGTTAAGTCTGTTGATGTAAAGGTTAAAGACCAGTTAGGTGAAGATTACGGTAACTTTACATCATATATCAGACAAACAAGCAATAATTCTGGTAACGTATATGTAGCAGGCTCTTCTGATAATGACACTGTATTCTTTAATGGTTGTCCTGCAGGTGTTACTGGCACAGAGCTTGCTAAAGGAACATATACTTATGAAGTTAAGATTGTAGATAACAATTCTAAGAAGGAAATCTTCAGCTATATTACTGTAACTTTGGAAGAAGTTCCAGCTGCTGAGGATGATGTGGCTTACAGATATGCTCTTGAGACAGATAAGACAGAGTATGATATGAAGCTTACAGGTTGGGATAAGGCAGAAGATGTAAAGGTTCAGTTATTCAGCTATGCATCTAACGGTGTAAAGAATCAGAGATTAGATATAAATGCTTCTGGTGTTGCACTTGTAAAGAACCCTAAGGATGCCGATGTAACAGCTGGCTTAACTGCTGGTTCTGGTTCCTATAATGCTAAAGATGGTATATTAAGCTTAGTAACAGTATCTGGTGGTATGATCCAGAAGGCTGAAAAGGGAACTTATACTGTAACTGCAAAGGATGCAAGTGGTAGTGCAATTGCTGCAACATATTTTGTTGTAGGTGATAGCCAACCCGTAGCCGTTGCACAGGTTAACAAGTACTACACAAATAAGAATAATGTATTAGATGCTATTAAGGATTGCCTTAAGGTAACAGTTGATGGCGTTGATAAGACCGCTACTATTACAGCTACCGGTTATACATTAGAAGGTTCTCAGGTTACTAGTGGTAATGCATACCAAATCCGTGTGAAGGAAGTATTCATTGATTTAACATATGATGTACAGAATATTCACGGAACATACTCAAGCTCAACATTAAGATTAAAAGCTGATGTAAATGCTACTTTAACCTATAATTATGGTAACTAATATCTAAAAAAGTAAAATAATTATATGAGTTAAAATATTTTACCCCATTAACTTAAGGTTAATGGGGTAAAATTTGGCTCTTTGTCAAGTGATGGGGTGGGATTCTACAGAATCCCACCCCATCACTGATTCTATGTTTTTTCGTGTTTGGTTATATAATTAATCTTTACCATTATCCTTTGCTTTTAGTGTGTTTATTCCACACCCTCCAGCGCGCACACGCTACTTGGCATACTTCTTGATTTATAAACAGGTCCAGTTATTTGTCCGCACCCCCCCTCTTTTAAGAAACTGGAATTTAGAATTTAGTTTTTCACTCAACCCAGGTTTATTACAGGTTTATTACAGAACTTTTATGTTCTTGAATTAATACTCCTTCTATTGTATAATATGAAAAGTATTATTTTACGAAAAGGAGAATAAAAAATGTCAGAGCAAAGTAAGAATCAAAAAAATTATACTTATCGTAAAGATAAGTATAATAAAAATATAGTAAAAGAGTTGAATATTCTCTACGTTCTTCCAATAATATTTACCATAGCAATACTTCCTCTCATTGTAAAAATACATGCATACAATACTGGTTTTGCAATATTTGATTGGTTTTCGAAAGATGATGCTTTTTTTGATTTTTTTCTTTACTATAAGCAGGCATTACTTATTATTACTGCTGTGATAATGGTGGTTCTCTTACTATATTACAAATTGGTAAAGAGGGAGAAGCTCCGGTTTTCTATTATATTGATCCCATTAGGATGCTATACTCTTCTTGCTTTCCTATCATCTCTCTTTTCTGATTATAAAAGTTATAGTTTTACTGGCATTTTTGAACAATTCGAATCTATCTTTGCATTGCTGGCATACGGCGTACTTTTATATTATGCTTTTTTCTTTGTTCAATCCGAGCGTGATATCAAATACATTATATATGCACTATTATCAAGCGTCTTACTTTTAGCTTTTATTTGTATTACACAGCTCATAGGTCATGATTTTTATCGCTCTGAGTTGGGCTGGAACCTGATCTCAAACGCGGCTTACCGTGATTACAAAGACAATTTTAATTTTGCCTCACAGGCAGGATATTCCTACTTGTCTTTTTTTAATTCAAACTATATCGGTATGTATGTAACTTTAGTGTTGCCAATAATGTTCTTTATGACTTTATATATTAAGAAAATATGGCTGCGGATATTATTTCTGATAGGAACGCTAGGATTAGTTCTCTGTCTATATGGTTCTAAGTCAACGTCAGGTTTTTTTGGGTTATTTGTATCCGTTGTTTTGGCAATAATTATATTTTGGAGGACCATTTTAAAACATTGGAAGATATGTATAACGGTTCTTTTTGCTACAATTATGGCTTTATTTATATTCAATCTGAAAAGTAATTATATTAGTCTTCAAATATATAAATTAACAAATTTCGAAAAGATATCTGCCCCTTTGTTAAGTGATATACAAACGAATGATGACAATATTACTATCAAATATAATGATAATATTTTAAAAGCTCAATTTAAGTATGATGTTAATAGTGGAGTATGCTTATTTGAGTTTCTGGACGATAATAATTCGTTAATAGCTTCCAATCTGGATATAGCGAATGGTAGCACGACTATTTTAGATGAGCGTTTTCCAGGCTTTGTTTTTGCTCCGATCATGTTTGAGGATAATACCATAGGTTTTTCAGTAGTAATTGATGGTAAGCCATGGTATTTTACGAATCAATATAAGGATGAACATTCTTACTACTATATAAATGATTACGGAAAGTATACAAAGATTAATACTGCGCCTTCTGCGGTATTTACGGGTTATGAAGCATATGCTTCCGGACGAGGGTATATTTGGTCAAGGACGATACCTTTACTTAAAGATACAATTCTTTTAGGAACAGGAGCTGATACTTTCGTTTTTGCGTTCCCCCAAACGGATTATGTAAATCTTTATAATTATGGTTTTAATTCTCAGATAATGACAAAGCCTCATTCGTTATACTTGCAGATCGCTGTTCAAACAGGAGTTGTTTCCCTCATCGCTTTCCTTACGCTTTATGCAATGTATTTTATTTCAAGTATACGCTTGTATATTAAAGGAGTATTTAATAATATCTATACGGTTGTCGGAGCTTCCGTCCTGATTGGAACAGCAGGGTATATGGTATGTGGAATTGCTAATGATTCGAGTGTTACAGTTGCTCCGGTATTCTGGTTATTACTCGGAATAGGTTTAGCCATGAATCAAAAAGTCAAAAAGGAATTGCAAAGTAATGCAGCAGCAAAATAATGCAGATTACCCTCCTTTTTGACTCAAATGATATATCATCTTAAAGCATATTATTACTGATTGTTGATAATGGGTCTACCCTACATCCCCTCATGAAACGTCCTTGCAATAACCTCCTCCTTTTGCTTCTCGCTCAGGGAATTGAACCGAACCGCATATCCGGATACACGAATCGTAAGGTTAGGATATTTGTCCGGATGGGCCTTCGCAACAATTAGTAGGGATCGATTAAGAACATTCACATTAATGTGATGACCAGCTGACTTGAAATAACCGTCAAGCAGTGAACTGAGGTTTTGCACGCGTACCTGCTCTGATTTGCCCAAGGCCTCCGGAGTAATCGTAAAGGTATAGGAGATGCCATCCTGGCAGCAATCATAATTTAGCTTTGAAACAGACTGAAGAGAAGCCAGAGCTCCCTTCGTCTCCCGTCCGTGCATAGGATTTGCGCCGGGAGCGAAGGGAGCTCCCTTTATTCTGCCGTCCGGAGTAGAGCCAGTCTTATTTCCGTATACTACATTGCTGGTAATGGTAAGTATGGACAGGGTGTGTTTTGCATTGCGATAGGTGGGATGCTTGCGTAGCCTTGTGATGAATTCCTCCACCAGCATTGAGGAAAGCTCATCAGCCCGGTCATCGTTATTGCCATAGGCAGGATATTCTCCTTCTATTAAAAAATCAACTATGATATCACGATCATCCTTGATCGGAATGACTTTCGCATATTTGATGGCGCTTAATGAATCGGCAACAACGGATAATCCGGCGATACCAAAACCCATCAGGCGTTCTACCTCCGTATCATGTAGTGCCATCTGTAGCTTTTCGTAAGCGTATTTATCATGCATATAGTGAATAATGTTCATCGTATTAACATATAAGCCACATAGCCAATCCATCATGGGTAAGAAGCTGTTTATGACAGCGTCGTAATCGAGAGGTATCCCTGCTTCGAAGGATGCTGTCACCGGCCCTACCTGCTCACCGTTGATTTCATCTCTGCCGCCATTCAGGCTCATCAGTAAAACCTTGGCGAGATTACAGCGGGCACCGAAGAACTGCATCTGCTTCCCGATACGCATCGCTGATACACAGCAGGCTATTCCGTAATCATCCCCATAGGACGCTCTCATCAGCTCATCGTTCTCATATTGAAGGGAGTCTGTCTCTATCGACATCTTGGCACAATAATTCTTAAAGCTTACCGGTAGCTTTGGAGACCATAATATGGTTAGATTTGGCTCGGGAGCGGGAGATAAGGTGGTCAGAGTATGAATAAATCGAAAGCTATTCTTCGTAACCATGCTTCTTCCTTCTTCCGTAATGCCGCCGATTGCCTCGGTAACCCAGGTAGGATCTCCGGCGTATAGCTCATTATAATCCGGAGTCCGAAGCTGTCTTGCCATTCGAAGCTTTAGCACAAATTGATCGATGATTTCCTGGGCCTGAGTCTCATCCAGAATTCCAAGCTTCAGATCACGCTCAAAATAGATATCCAGGAAGGTTGAGGTTCGGCCTAAGGACATGGCTGCACCGTTCTGTTCCTTGATGGCACCCAGATAAGCAAAATAAAGCCATTGTACGGCTTCTTGAGCATTAGTTGCCGGCCTTGCTATATCATAGCCATATGTCTTCGCCATAGTCTTCAATTGTTCCAGGAAGTCTATCTGACGGTACAGCTCCTCCAGTGTACGGATGGTCTCGTCGTTCATCACGCGTTTTCCGACCGCCAGCTTATCTGCCAGCTTTTGCTCTATCAGATAATCTACTCCATAAAGAGGAACTCTTCTGTAGTCACCGATGATTCGCCCTCTGCCGTAAGCGTCGGGAAGACCGGTAATGACCCCGGATTTTCGGGCATCACGCATTTCAGTGGTATATACCCGGAAGACTCCATCGTTATGAGTAGTACGATAGCGGAAATGTTCTTCCACTTCCTCTGATAAACTATATCCATAGGCTTCGCAGGCCTGACGGGCCATACGGATTCCGCCAAAGGGATTGACACCTCTTCGCAGTGGGGCATCCGTTTGAAAGCCAACAATAAGTTCATTCTCTTGATCAAGATAGGAAGGCTCATAGGTTAATAGTGAGGTTACCTTATCCGTATTGATGGATAATACCCCTTTCTTATGTTCCTCTACCTGGAGCTCTTTATATCTTTCATTCAGTTTCAAAGTACGTTCTGTAGCAGCAGACAAAAAGCTCTCATCCCCGTCATAAGGGGTATAATTCATTAAAACAAAATCTCGTACATTAATTTCATTCTGCCATTTTCCTGGCTTAAAATCATACCATGCTTTCATCTTGTACCTTCTTTCTATCGGTGTTTCAACCAGATTATAATAATCATATTGAATATTTTTGATGTATATATCGTTAAATTCTATTGGTGATGTTTTAAATTCTTCCGCGCTCCATGAAATATGTCTAAGTGTACTGTCATTTATAGACATGCAATCTGTGTTAGAACTGTGCTGGTCCTTTTTGTATCGAAGTTTAGCTAAAGTATAAAAATCATTCACACTAAGCAAAGCTAATCGATTTAGTAATTATATGTCAACGAAATTCTCAGCAAAAACTAACACAAAGAGAAGGCATGTAATGTCAGTATGAATTATTGAGAAGAATAGCTCTCATTAAGCGAATGCTGCTTCACTTTGGGTTGTTTATGCCAGTGAGATCCTCAGTACATAATAATAAAAAGGTATGCATGTAATGTCAGTATGAATTATTGAGAAGAATAATTCGCATTAAGCGAATGTTACTTCACCTTGGGTGTTTATGTATGCAAAATCCTTAGTACAACTAACGCAAAGAGAAGGCATGTAATTTCAGTATGAATTATTGAGATGAATAATTCGCATTACGCGAATGTTAATACACCTTGTGTGTTTATAACTGTCATATCCTCACTACACATTAGTACAAATGGTATGCATGTAATGCAATTGTGAATAATTGAGAAGCATCATTCACCCAAAGCGATTATTAATTCTATTTGGGTAGATCTGATCCTACAGTCTTCTTAATGTAATTGATGCACTTGGCACAAATTAATGCGAAGGGTAGACATGAAGGGTAATTATAAGGTACGGTTTTTGAACGACAAAAAACCGCCTGAGCATTTGCCCAGGCGGTCGACTTAACAATCCAACTTCTTATTGAATAAGAAGAATTCCTATCGGTCCCTCGTGGTTAATCCACATATCCGCCAGTTCCGATATAGCTAAATTATAGAACTGGTGAGAGACGAAGTCAATAGTTATACCATTATATTAATTAATGGAAGACATAATCAATAATAATAAATAAGTTACAATTGAGCTTTATTCTGCCATTATGCTTCTGATCTGTGGGATCTTTCGTAATAAAGGGTATAATAGAACGGAGATTATGATTCCGAACCCATTCTGTATCAGATTAAAGGGGATATTAATAGCAGCAGTTGCAAAGCCAAATCCTAAGACAGTGCTTTCGAAAATAAAATAACCTAGGGTAATCAGAGCTCCGCCAAGAACGCTTGCAGCTAATACAGGAATCAGCTTAAGCTTCCTATTCTTGTTGAAGATACGATAGATACATACCGCAGTAATAGCTGCGAGGCATTTGATTATTAAGGTAGCTGCAGCGTAGGCACTATATCCAAGGATGAGATCTGCTATCATGGAGCCAATTCCGGCGGCAAGACCACCAAAGAATGGCCCTAAGATAATGCCGGACATAATGACAAAACCATCACCGGGATGAATAAATCCTCCTACGGGGGAAGGAATGGCAATTGCAATGGTTGCTACACAGGTCATTGCGGCCATTAAAGCTGCTGAAACCAGTTTATTAATATTAATATCTTTCATTTGGATCCTCCTTAAGCTGGTATACCGAGAGTGCGGCCAATTAATTATGAGAAATCATAGCATAAATTTCCAGCGCTGGCAAGCTTTAATATGAAAAATCGTCTGAGGAACCACAGCTCTTACTGTAAACGTGTTGACAGAAGTTAATAATCTAATATATAATGATTAATGCAAATGAGTTGCATTTAGAAAGACTAATTATTTACTACAAGCGAAAATGCTTTATTTAGAAAGGAATAATATAATGCATTTGCATTATACATGGATAACCTATGAAGAGAAAACTATATTTATTACTTGGAATCATGGCATTACTTATAATAATCGGTTCAGTAATAATCGCTTTAGCAACAAAAGATGAAAAGGAAGATATTACGCAGGAAGAAGACAAGCTGCAGGTTGTAACTACCTTTTATCCTATCTATATGATCGGACTTAATCTGGCGGAGGGAATCGAAGAGCTTGAGGTTAAGAGTTTAACTGACCTGAACACAGGATGTCTTCACGATTATCAATTAACCACAGAGGACATGAAAATCATATCCGGTGCAGATGTCATGGTGATTAATGGTGGTGGAATGGAGAGCTTTCTGGAGGATATCAGAACGAATTATCCGAAATTGACAATTATTGATGCAAGCGAAGGGATAGAGATGCTTCCCTCTGCCTCTGAACACGCTCATGAGGCCGAGGAAGGCGAAGAAGAGGTGGAAGAGGAAGAACATGACCATGGAGAGTGGAATGCGCACGTATGGCTTGATCCGAAGCTTTATATCAAACAGATTGAGCACGTCACCGAAAGCCTCGGGGATTATATCGAGGCCTCTAATGTGACGGAGTTATCTGTAGCCGACAAATTGAATAGTAATAGCCTGCTATATATTGACCAGATTAAGACACTTGATCAACAGATCACCGATTTGGCAAAGGAATTAAAGATTAATACCGAAAATAGTAAGGAAGCGGTTATATTCCACGATGCCTTTGCATACCTCGCCAATCGAATCGGAATCACTGTTGCTCATACGGTTCCTCTGGATTCGGATACCTCGTTAAGTGCTGGTGATATCGGAGAGATCATAGATGAGGTACAAGCAGGTAACATACATTATCTCTTTACTGAAATACAGTACAGCGATTCGATCGCCAGTCAGATAGCGGCAGAGACGAATGCTTCTGTATATATTATTGATTCGGCGGTGACCGGTGACGGATCGATAGATTCCTACCTTGAAGCTATGCAAAAAAATGTAGACACCTTAAAAGAGCTGGTAAAATAAAGTAGAATATTCGATAAGCGGAGGTACTTAGGAAAGGGAAAGGTATAGCATGAAGGTTTCAACAAATATGTCACGTAAGCATATAAAGTCAGCTAAGCTTCATGAGACTGCCTGCGGCTTGCATTGTATAAAGATGAAGAACATCAGTGTGAGGGATGGCAATCAGGTAATCATCGAAGATATTAATCTGCACATACATTGCGGTAAGATTACTGTCATTATCGGCAGAAATGGTGCAGGTAAGTCTACTCTGATTAAAGCTATTCTCGGAGAGATTAAACACGAGGGTACGATAGAATTCAATGACTTAAAGAGTCATAGACTAGAAAGTCTTAAGATAGGTTATGTTCCGCAATACATTAATATGGAGAAGAATACTCCTATGAGTGTATATGATTTATTTGCCGGATATGTCAGTAATTCTCCGATTTTTCTTCGAAAGAATCCAAAGGTTGTTCGGTATGTGAAGGAACAGCTTGCTATCTTTGAAGCTCAGGAGCTGCTTGATAAGCGTGCCTGTGATTTGTCCGGCGGTGAGCTGCAAAGAGTACTATTATCCATTGCCATCTCACCGGTGCCGAATCTTTTACTGCTGGACGAGCCGGTGTCCGGTATCGATTCGAACGGGATGCATTTGTTCTATGATAATATCGCTAAATTGAAGATGAACTACGATCTTGCCATGATTATTGTATCACATGACTTTGAATTTGTAAGGAAGTATGCCGACCATGTGATTCTGTTGGATAAAATCATTCTGAAGGAAGGGTCACCGGAAGAGGTCTTGAGCAGTGAAGAATTCAAGAAAGCCTTCGGATAGGAGTACAAGATGAAACTAATATATAATGTGATCGAAGCACTGTTACCCTTCTCCTGGGTAGAATATGATTTTATGAAAAATGCTTTATTGGCGGTGCTGATTATTACTCCCTTATTCGGTATTCTTGGGACAATGATCGTGAATAACCGTATGGCGTTCTTCTCGGATGCCTTAGGACATTCCGCGCTGACAGGAATTGCGCTTGGAACATTATTCGGTGTGGCGGATACCAATCTGTCTATGCTTGTGTTCGCGATTGTATTCGCCTTGCTTTTAAACCGAATTAAGCGCAGGAAGACTGTATCAACCGATACGGTAATCTCTGTATTTGCATCCTTAAGCATGGCAATTGGACTGGTGATACTATCCAGGGGTGGTAATTTCGCTAAGTATTCAGCCCTGCTGGTGGGGGATATTTTAAGCATTACAGTGAAGGAAATCCTTCTATTGTTTGTGATTTTTCTTCTGACACTAGGCTTTTGGTTTATTGGTTTTAATAAACTGCATGCCATCAGTGTGAATGAGTCCTTGGCTAAAAGTAAAAATATCAACATAAATAGGATGGAGGACTTCTTTGGCATCATCATTGCAGTGATTGTTATGTTCTCGGTGAAGTGGGTTGGGATACTGATCATTAATGCTTTGCTTATCCTGCCGGCGGCAGCTAGCCGTAATATCGCTTCTAATGTCAGGGAGTATCATCTGTTTTCCGTAATGATATCTTTGTTTTCAGGAATATTAGGGATGATCCTGTCTTATTATATGAGTACGGCTACCGGACCTACTATTGTTATCATAGCAGCTACGATTTTCTTTTTGACGTTATTATTACGAATGACGGGCGTACCAGGAGGCAGGAATAAATCATATAGGTAATCAGTGAAAATAGGTTGTTATTTATTGACTAACTATATTATAATTAAGATAGGAAGGAAAATCAGGATTTGATGATGCAATTTATATGAGAGGAGAGTTATGAATCGATTTTTACTCTATCTTAAAATTGTTATTAACTTCATGATATTAATCGCAAGTGCACTTTTATTCATTTTCGTACTACCTGTACTGCTTAGATTCTTTATGCCCTTCGTCATAGGCTGGATTATTGCATTGATTGCAAATCCCTTAGTACATTTTCTTGAGAAGAGAGTAAAGCTGCACCGCAAGCACAGTTCGGCTATTATACTGGTTCTCGTTATAGCCGCTATCATTGCTGTCACAGTGTTAATTCTCTCCCTATTGGTGAAGGAAGTTCGTGCACTGATGGATGATATGCCGATTATAATTGAAAATGTTAAACAACAATTTGACGAATTGACTCAGGCTGTTCTCAGATTCTCCAAAACATTACCTGCCAATGTCCAGACGATGATAAATAATCTGATTGAAGGAATCGGTAATTATGCCTCGAATCTTTCTCAGCAGATGGAACCTCTTACCATGAGTAAGGCGGGTAATTTCGTGCAGAATATCGCAGATGGTTTTCTTGGACTAATTGTAATTATTTTATCGGCTTACTTTTTTGCGGCAGGGAGAAATGATATTAATTCCAAGCTAAAGAAGCATATCCCGGAATCGATTACAAGCTATTGGCATCTTATCTTCGATAACTTTAAAGCTGCTTTTGGAGGCTACTTCAAGGCACAATTTAAGATTATGCTTGTAATAACGATTATCTTGTTTGTTGGCTTCGAGATATTAAAGGTTGGCTATTCCTTTCTATTTGCGCTGGGAATTGCATTTTTAGATGTACTTCCGGTCTTTGGTACGGGTGCGGTATTGTGGCCTTGGGCTATAATTGACGTATTAACGGGGAATTATGTAAGAGCAATCGGTCTTGTTATCATCTATCTGATCTGCCAAGTGTTAAAACAGGTTCTGCAGCCGAAGATGGTGGGTGATAGTATAGGGCTTAATCCGCTGGCAACCTTGTTCTTCATGTTTGTTGGTTATCGTTTCTATGGTGTGTTCGGTATGATTATCGGTATCCCAATCGGTATGGTATTGGTAAAGCTTTACCGGATCGGCTTGTTTGATCGAACCATAAAAGGTTTTAAGATAATTGCAAAGGATTTGAATGAGTTTAGGAAATTTTAAGCCATGCTGAAATAGGCTTAGAGGACTATTTTTTAAGTATATACTTAAAATAATTCAAGATATTCATGTACAAAAGCCGGAAAGAATGGTAATATTAATGTAGATAAATGAAAATTTATACAAAGGATACTAATAATTAATCTGAGGAGTACTAAAATGAAGGGGAACAGAATCGAAACGGAATATGAAGAAATTATCACTACCGATGAGATTAAGTTAATACTTGATCGCTATCGTATAGGAAAAAAACCATTGGCTAAGCTTCTTGGCTGGGGAGAAACAACCATTATTCGTTATATGGAGGGAGATATCCCTACGAACGAGTATTCCAATAAGCTGAAGGCCATCTTAAATGATCCTGAGTTTTATTATGATCTTTTATGCAGAAGGAAGGAATGCCTGACAGGAGTGGCATTCAAAAAGAGCAAGAAGGCTGTTATGTCAAAGATTATGTCTTCGAAAATTTATGCCGTTGCATATTATATCGTAAACAAATGTAATGCGGAGATTTGTCCAAGCTATATACAGTTTTTACTCTATTATGCGCAGGTCTTCTCTTTGGCACTGTATGACAGGGAGTTGTTTCAGGAGGAATGTAGTGTCAATATTGATCATATACCTTACTTAAAGCTTTATGAGGGAATGAAGCGCTGCGGTATACACATCCTGGAGGGTGGAGAAGAATACCTTTCTCAGGAGGAGATTGATCTTATAGATGCCGTGATGGATGCATTTACCTGGTATGGACCAAAAGCGTTAAATGCGATGACTACCTATGAGAAATCAATGAGTAAGATATCAAGGGACAAATATAATAATAAGATTATTGCAAAGGACACTTTAAAGGCTTATTTTAAAGACATTCTAGAGCATTACCAGATTAAGAGTATCTATGAGATCGGTAAGTATCCGGATCAGAGAATCGTGGACATTAAGGAACTATGCAAATAGATATTTTTTTATCAGAATATGTGAAAAAAATATCAAAAAAATCATATATGATGTTAAAATCTTACTAAACACAAATGAGCCAGTATTAGTCTTTTTATAATGAATGAAAAAGAGAAAGCCGGCATTACCGGCTTTCTCTTAAGTGTAACCCTATATTTAATTTACTTATTTCTTCGATCTCTGGCACGCATGGTAGAATCGAGAATCTTCTTTCTGATCCGAAGGCTTGATGGAGTTACCTCGAGTAATTCATCGGTTTCAATGAATTCCAAGGCCTGTTCCAGGCTAAGAACCCTGGGTGGTGTAAGTCTTAGGGCTTCATCTGCACTGGAGGAACGGGTATTGGTAAGCTGCTTGCGCTTGCATACATTTACCTCAATATCCTCTGCCTTAGGATTCTGTCCTACAACCATTCCTGCATACACCTTGACACCGGCACCGATGAACAGAATACCGCGCTCTTGCGCATTAAACAATCCATAGGTGATGCTTTCTCCGGACTCATATGCAATTAAGCTGCCGGTCTTACGATATTGGATATCTCCCTTATAGGGACCATAGCCGTCAAATAATGTGTTCAGAATGCCGGTACCCTTGGTATCGGTTAAGAATTCGCCACGATAACCAATTAATCCACGAGCGGGAATAGAGAATTCAACTCTGGTGTGTCCGCTGCCGGAGGTATGCATATTGATCATCTCGCCCTTACGTTGACCCATCTTGTCGATTACGGTTCCGGTGAATTCATCCGGAACATCGATCATGGCATGCTCCATAGGTTCCAGCTTCTTACCGTTCTCATCCGTTTTATATAGAACCTCTGCCTTACTCACGGAGAATTCATAGCCTTCTCTTCTCATGGTCTCAATTAAAACAGAGAGATGCAGTTCGCCTCTACCCGATACCTTATAGCTTTCTGTCGTATCGGTCTCCTCAACTCTGAGGCTTACATCGGTATTTAATTCCCTCATCAAACGTTCTCTTAGATGACGGGAGGTAACAAACTTACCTTCGGTTCCTGCCAGAGGGCTGTCATTTACATTAAAATACATTGCAATCGTGGGCTCTGAGATCTTCTGGAAGGGTATTGGCTCCGGATTCTCAGGAGAGCAAATGGTATCGCCGATATGGATATCTGCAATACCGGAGATTGCTACGATAGAACCGATGGTTGCCTCAGTTACCTCGACTCTCTTCAAGCCGTCAAATTCATATAGCTTACTGATCTTTACCTTAACATTCATATCAGGCTCGTGGGCATTCACCAGAACAGCATCCTGATTAACACGGATTATTCCGTTGTCTACTTTACCGATACCGATACGTCCGACATATTCATTATAATCAATGGTACTGATTAGTACCTGGGTACTTTTCTCCGGATCACCCTCCGGTGCGGGAATATAATTGACGATCGTCTCAAACAGCGGTGTCATATCGACAGGCTCATCTGCAAAGGAAAGGTTAGCAATCCCCTGCTTCGCTGATGCAAATACAAAGGGACAATCCAATTGCTCGTCATTTGCATCCAGTTCTAATAATAATTCCAGCACTTCATCCACAACCTCATTCGGTCTTGCTTCAGGACGGTCAATTTTATTGACACATACAATAACAGGCAGAGATAGCTCCAGCGCTTTCTTCAAAACAAATTTTGTCTGGGGCATCGGTCCTTCAAAGGCATCTACGACCAGAATAACACCGTTTACCATCTTTAAGACACGTTCCACCTCGCCGCCGAAATCAGCATGTCCCGGTGTATCTATAATATTAATTTTGATTCCATTATATAGAACAGCGGTATTCTTCGATAGGATGGTAATACCGCGTTCCCGTTCCAAAGCATTTGAATCCATGACTCTTTCAACAACGGCCTGATTGGTTCGAAATACACCGCTTTGCTTTAATAGTTCATCCACAAGGGTGGTCTTACCATGATCAACGTGAGCAATAATAGCGATATTTCGAATATCCTCTCGCTTCATCTATAACTCCAATCTGCGTGTTTTTTAACGCGAATAAATTTCTCGATTTTGCAACCTTAATATTGTAGCATTCGTCTATTTAAAATGCAACGGATGTTTCCAAAAAAATTCATAAAAAATTAGATTTTTTTTGTATAAAATAACAAAAATTGTAAATAATATAATCATATCGATATTTTTACTTCTAAAATTTGGAAATCAGCATATATTTAATCATAGGTGAATGATAGTAGCTTTTGATTATGTTGCGCATTCATACCACATTTTAGAGCAGAATGGCGTATAAATACGCCGGAAGGAAGGAGAGGTACGGTGATGACAGATAAAGTATTTGATATCAATCAAGTAAGTATTGCAGGAGAGGTAATCAGTGATTTTACGTTCAGTCATGATGTATTTGGTGAAGGCTTTTATGTTTTGGAGGTTGTAGTCAGCAGACTAAGTAATTCCTATGACATGATACCGGTTATGGTATCGGAACGACTCATTGATGTAAAACAGGATTATAAGGGTAAGTTTGTTGAGGTGTTAGGGCAATTTCGTTCCTATAACCGCCATGAGGAGAGTAAGAACAAGTTAGTACTTTCGGTTTTTGCACGTGAAGTAAAGATGGTTGATGAATTATCAGAGAATGCAAAACCAAATCATATATTCTTGGATGGATTTGTCTGTAAGCCACCGATTTATCGGAAAACGCCACTGGGCAGGGAGATAGCGGATGTGCTATTAGCGGTTAACAGACCTTACGGAAAATCGGACTATATCCCTTGTATTTGCTGGGGAAGAAATGCCAGATTTGCAGAGACCTTCGCAGTAGGCGGTCATGTTCAGATCTGGGGCCGGATTCAGAGCAGAGAGTATCAGAAGAAGATGAACGAAGTTGATTTTGAAAAGCGAATTGCTTATGAGGTTTCCGTTAGTAAGCTGGAATACCTGGAAGAGTATTAAATCGGGTCAATAAAAAGCAATAAGATTAATATTTGTGTATGATGATTTATATAGCTATGATTTTATAGTGTATAAATGTAATATATATAGATTCAGATATCTTAGCAGTGATTTTAATGTTGCTTGGATATCTGAATTTTTTGATAGCAGGAATACATGCGAGTTAGAGGTTTAAAAATCTTAATTCTACCATAAGAGAAAAAGAAGGAATGAGGCATACTGTCACTGGGATTTCTATCAGCAACCGTCCCTAGAATACTACGGTGTAAAGGATTCATAGTAAAATATTGTTGACAATAAAAATAGATAGTGATAATATGAAACCACAATTATAAATGCTTATGGTAGAGGTGCATTGTTTAAGAGTAACTGCTGGATATGTCAGGCATAGAGGAACGCAGTGAAAGGAAACAGTGCCGAAGTGATAATAACCTGTAATATTATCGCTGGGCATATGGTAAAGAATCATATGACTGTCATCAATAACTTGATGGAGCGCTGCCTAAAGAATATTTTGAACTGAAGGATCATGAGAGGGAGTATTCTATCATGATGTCGTTAAGTTATTCTTTAGTGTCGACTCTTTAGTCGGCTTTTTTTACGCTTTAATCCATGGTTAACAAGACCATACCTTTCAAGCACTAAGAAGATTAGGAGGAATGAAAGATGGCTGTATTTAAAGGCGCCGGTGTAGCGATTGTAACACCATTTACGAAGACAAATGAGGTGGATTTTGAAAAGCTGGGGGAATTGATAGAATTTCAGATCGCAGAGGGTACGGATAGCATCATAATCTGCGGAACAACCGGTGAAGCTTCAACCCTGACTCATGAGGAGCATCTGGACTGTATACGTTATACTGTAGAAAAAGTTGCAAAAAGGGTACCGGTGATTGCCGGAACCGGTTCGAACGCAACGGACACTGCAATTTATCTGTCTCAGGAGGCTGAGAAATATGGTGCTGACGCACTACTATTGGTAACACCATATTATAATAAAGCAACTCAAAAGGGCTTAATTGCTCATTTTACGGAAATAGCTAATTCGGTAAAAATTCCGATCATTCTATATAATGTTCCAGGAAGAACCGGCTGCAATATTACTCCACAAACAGTTGCTGCTTTGTATCAAAATGTGGATAACATTGTCGGAATCAAAGAGGCCAGTGGAAATATCGCTCAGGTTGCGGAAATCATGCAACTCACAGAGGGTAAGATTGATTTATATTCCGGTTGTGATGAGATGATAGTTCCAGTACTTAGTTTAGGTGGGGTCGGAGTAATCTCCGTACTATCCAATATCGCTCCAAGAGAAACTCATGATATGGTAATAAGGTTCCTGGAAGGAGATGTTGCAGGGAGCCGGGATCTACAGCTGATGCTCCTTCCCTTGATTAATGCACTATTCTGTGAAGTAAATCCGATTCCGGTTAAGAAAGCATTAAATCTTATGGGCCTTCAGGTAGGCCATCTGCGGATGCCTTTAACCGAGATGGAGCCGGCGAATGCAGAACGTCTACTCAAAGAAATGGCTGCAGTGGGGATTAAGACAATATAACATATATCTGATCGTAGAAAAGAGTAATTAACATACTTTGTTCAGAAAGAAAATACGTTTCACTCAGAAAGAACCCTCGAATCGGCTTCTTTCATCAGATTTTGTAATGGCGGAAAACGCTTTAATGGAGGTGGAATATGACAAATATCATATTGCGAGGCTGTAATGGTAAGATGGGCCAAGTAATTACGGAGATTGTGGATGCAGATGAGAATACGGTCATTATTGCTGGCATTGATGTCACTCAGAACCGCAATAATAAGTACCCGGTATACCAAAGCTTTACCCAATGTAATGTCAGGGCTGATGTTATTATTGATTTCTCGGCACCGGTGAATCTGGAGGAAATGCTGGATTTCGCTTTGAGCCGTGAGATTGGTATAGTATTATGTACTACGGGATTTAGTAAGGAGCAGCTGGTCTTGATTGATCAAGCCTCCACCCAGATACCGATACTACGATCCGCGAATATGTCAATGGGAATTAATCTAATTACAAAGCTACTACAGGATGCAACGGCTATTCTTGCTGATGCAGGATTCGATATTGAAATCGTGGAGCGTCATCATAATAAGAAGGTAGATGCTCCTTCCGGAACTGCGTTGGCGTTAGCTGATGCCATGAATGAGGTATTGAATAATGAGTACTCCTATCAATATGATCGATCTAGTGAACGTGTTCCGAGAAGTAAAAAGGAGATTGGTATCTCCGCGGTTCGCGGAGGCACTATCGTTGGCGAACATGAGATCATCTTTGCCGGAACGGATGAAGTGATTGAAATTAAACATGTGGCATATTCAAAGGCAATCTTTGCAAAGGGTGCAGTTCAGGCAGCGAAGTTCTTGCCCGGGAAAGCAGCCGGAATGTATAAAATGAGTGATCTGATGAACTAATAGGACACTATAAACTATAAAAGTATATAGCAGATAAGGGAGATGCTGAAAAGCATCTCCCTTATCTGCTATATAGATATATTTGGGATGTTTTTCAACACCTCCTTTCTGCATTTTATTGTCACGATATGTGGGATTCTCGTGTCCTACTATCATCTTAAGAATTGATTTGGTGCGTACTTGTTTACAAAAAGGAATTGAGAATAGCATATAAGGCAATAGTAATGTTCCTGCTTTTTTCACTAAATTGTGAAATGATTATTTTCATAATTATGTTAAATTTGTTCACAAAATCATCAAAATTAGGTTGTATGATAATAACGATTGAGAATTAGTTTGGCTGTAGGGACAAACTGAAATGATAAGGAGGAGACGAATTTGATTGAAGTAAAAAATTTAGTGAAACGTTACGGGAATCAAACCGCAGTGGATCATTTGTCCTTTACCGTTGAGAAGGGACAGATTCTGGGCTTTTTGGGACCCAACGGCGCCGGGAAGACAACGACCATGAATATCATTACCGGTTATATATCGGCAACAGAAGGTACTGTAACTGTAAATGGTGTTGATGTTTTTGAGGAGCCAGAGGAAGTGAAGAAGATGATCGGCTATCTGCCGGAATTTCCACCACTTTATCCAGATATGACAGTTCGAGAATATCTAACCTTTGTCGCTGATTTGAAAAAGATTAAAAAAAGTGAAAGAAAACAGATGATCGAGGAGGTAATGAATGCAACAAGAATTACCGCGATGTCTGAGCGCTTGATTAAGCATCTATCTAAGGGTTATAAGCAGAGAGTGGGGTTGGCCCAGGCAATTATGGGATATCCTGAGCTTATTATACTCGATGAGCCATCGGTTGGTCTTGATCCGAAGCAGATCATTGAGATCAGAGAGTTGATTAAGGAGCTAAGCAAGAAGCATACCATTATATTAAGCTCACATATTATGCAGGAGGTAAGTGCGGTATGTGATACGGTGATGATAATCGATAGGGGAAAGCTCATTCTGAGTGACAAACCCGAGAATTTAAGCTATCGTCTTGGTGCTACCGGTGGTATGAGACTGTCGGTTAAGGGAAATAAAGCTACCATTATTAATGCACTTAAGAAGGTACAGCGAATTAGAAAGATCAAAGAACATCCGATGATCAGTGAAGGAGTAATTGAGCTGACCGTATATTGTGGAGAGAAGGAGGACATTCGTGAGGAGGTTTTCAATGTGCTAACCGAGGCTAAGACACCGATTCTTGAAATGCAATCCATCCGTATGAGCTTAGAGGATATCTTCCTCAAGGTTACCAATAAGGAGAAACCTACTCCGATTGAAATCGATGCTCCGCCAATCTTTGATGAAGAATCAGACGAAGCGGGTGAAATTATCATAAATGATCAGGAGGTAGACTCAGATGCTGGCGATTTATAAGAAGGAGCTACGTGCTTATTTTACTTCGATGATCGGATATGTATTTATTGCCATTTTTTTAGTGATCATCGGCATTTATTTTGTAATTCAGAACCTATTATACGGTTCTGCTAATGTGGAGCAGACCTTATCTTCCATTACCTTTCTTGTGGCTTTATTGATTCCACTATTAACAATGAGATTGATGGCAGAGGAGAATAAGCAGAAGACGGATCAATTATTATATACATCACCGGTAACTGCTTCCTCCATTGTATTGGGTAAGTTTCTGGCTGTCTTAACGATATATGGAGTTGTTGTATTGAGTGTTTGCACCTTCCCTCTTATTATGAAGCTATATGGTGCTGTACCTATGGCAGCAGCCTATTCGGGTATTTTGGGATTTGCTCTGCTTGGAGCAGCATACTTAAGTATCGGGCTCTTTATTTCATCATTAACAGAGAGCCAGGTGGTAGCAGCAGTTATTACCTTTATCGTATTTATATTTACAATTTTGATGGATGGTATCGCAGGCATACTGCCCACTGGTAATAAAGCAGCAGTAACAATCTTCGCCGTACTCCTTCTTGTGGTATGTGCAGTCATTTATCTTATGGTAAAGAATACAACCATCGCAGTAGCACTTGGTGTGATCGGAGGAGGAGCCCTGGCGGCTGTTTATTATCTGAAGCCCTCTTTGCTCGATGGTGCTGTAATTAAGGTATTTGGTTGGGTATCCGTTCTGAATCGCTATACCTCTTTTGCATATGGTACCTTAGATGTGGCTGCGGTTGTATACTACTTAAGTGTGACCTTCTTATTCATCTTCTTAACGACTCAGATGATTAATAAGAAGCGATTTAGTTAGGAAAGGAGAATGATACCGTGAAGAAATCAGGTTTAAGTAATAATGAGACAGTTAGTTTTTTTCAAAAGATCAGAGCATCCTTTTCAGGAAGAAAATTTCGTGGAAGAATGTATATTACTGCAGTGACGGCAGTGGTATTTATTATCGTACTAGTTGTTAATATGCTGGTGACTAAATTAAATATTCAGGTGGATTTAAGCTCAAAGAAGATGTATACCTTGACGCAGGATACAAAAGAGCTGGTAACAAATCTATCCGATGATATTACCATCTATTATATGGTACAATCCGGAAACGAGTTGGAATTATTTAAGAAGGTTGTCCAGAAGTATGATGGCTTATCCGATAAAATCACGCTAGAATACAAGGATCCGGTATTATATCCGACCTTTTCCAAGGACTATACGGAGGAAGAAATCTCTGAGAACAGCTTTATTGTTGTGAACCACACAAACGGTAGATCAAAGTATATTGATTACAGTGACATGCTGGTGCAGGAGATGGATTACAATACCTATCAAATGAATACTACGGGTATCGATGTGGAAGGTGAACTGACCTCCGCTATCCAATTTGTAACCAGTGCAGATCTGCCAGTGATTTATGTAGTGGAAGGACATGGGGAGGCAAAGACAGGTAGCGCTTTTGAAGAAGCAATCAGTAAGCTGAATGTTTCCATAGAAAAGCTTAAGACGTTATCTGCGAAAAGTATACCGGAAGATTGTGGTATCTTATATCTGAATGCTCCTACAACAGACCTCACAGCGGAAGAGACCGCGATGATTAAGGATTATTTAGCTGCCGGTGGAAGCATGATCGCAACCGTTAATTACAAAACCTCCGGCCTTAAGAATTATGTATCAATCCTAGATTATTATGGTGTGGAGGTAGTGAATGACATCGTATTTGAAGGCAATATGGATATGTTATATTCGAACAATCCGATGTATCTTTTACCTAAGGTGGAGAGTCATGCGATTACCTCGAAAGCAGCCAGCTCAAATATTCCGGTTATCATGCCTCAAAGTGTTGCAGTAGAAGCGTCTGATACAATGAGAAGTTCTATAGAAATCACCCCACTATTAACGACATCAAAGGATTCCTATGGAAAGGATCCAGAGAATATCACTACAGCAGAAAAGCAAGCAGGTGATCTGGAAGGGCCTTTTAATGTAGGTATCACCGCTACCGATACTTATGATGGAACAAAAACGAAGTTAGTTGTATTTGCGACAGAATTTACCTTTGATGACAATACCTTAAGCTATGGTAATCGAGACATGCTGAGCGGAGTTATCAGCTTCCTGGCAGGTGACAATGTCTCTGCCCTATCAATACCTACGAAGAGTGTAGCAGCTGAATTAATCTATCCCTCACAGGCACAGGCCTTGGCTTGGGGAGGCATCATCATAATCATTATCCCTGCGGCCATCCTTGCCTTTGGTGTTTTTGTAAGCTTAAGAAGGAGGAAGAAATAATGTCAAAAAGAAAGAAAAAGAATGCGGTTACGCTGATCTTACTTCTTTTAGCATTGGCAGGTTTGATAGGCTTTTATCTCTGGTATACAAATCGGGAGCCCGTATCGGAGGAAGATACAGAGGAAGCGACAATTGCTTTATCAACCATTAAAACTGAAGATATTGACTCCTTACATTACATCTATGATGAGACGGATTTGGCTTTCATAAAGGAAGGCGAGGTATGGGTATCAGAGGAGGATAGGAGCCGACCGATTAATCAGGATCGTATAAAAAGTATGCTTGGTTTAATAGATGATATCAGTGCAACGCGGATTATTGCGGAGAAGGCAGAAAAGCTCGAAGACTTTGGATTGGCAGATCCCACCTCTTATCTTCAGGCCGTATTATCCGATGGAACAAAGGTGACTCTGCAGATTGGCAATAAGACCGCAACAGGAGAAGGCTATTATGCACTGGTGAATGAGGATGGCAAGGTATATTTACTTTCCAATTCCTATGGCTCCGGCTTGAGATTTACCAATACTGACATGACGGAGGTAGCGAAGGGACCTACAATTGAAGCGGCTAATATTCGTCGTATCGTAGTTGACAATCGTGATAGAGAGGATTTTGAATTATTATATCAAGAGAATAATGATCTGGATAAGAGTGGCTCTGCAATGTTTTCTTGGATTCTGGTAAAGCCTTATTCCCATGGATATACCGCGGATAGCGCTGCAGTTACTACTCTGCAGGAAAAGTATACTGCCATAGATTTTATTAAATGTGTAGATTATAATCCAATCGACCTGAGTAAATATGGCCTGGATAATCCAATGACTGTCATCCAGCTGGAATATCTGGAGACCCGGACAGAGAAGCTCGATAAACCGGAGAAGGACCCGGATACCGGCGAGGAGATTTCAGAGAAGACCTACTATGATCCTAAGGAATATAAGTTTACGGTCGGCGGGCTGGATGAAAATAACAACTATTATGTTATGATTGAAGGAGATAGCGCAGTTTATACAATGGACAAGGACGCGGTTGACGACATGGTAGAGGTGGATACCTTCGGTCTTTTGAACAAATTTGTTGCGATCCCGAATATTGAAATGGTTGATAAGATTGACATCGATATTGATGGTACTGCATACACGATGAACCTGGAGCGTACCACCAGCAAGAACGAGAAGGGGGAAGAGGAGGTTAAGACCACTTACGTCTATAATGGTAAAGAGGTGGAGGAAGATGTCTTTAAGGATGTCTATCAGAAAATCATAGCAGCCCGGTATGATGCTCCGATCAAGGAAGAGATTAATGCTGAGGGGATCAGTCCTCATCTGATCATAATCTTCCATCTGAACGATGAGAAGAAGACCGTACTAACCACTTCCTATCTGCCCTATGATGAGAGCTTCTATATTATTAATAATGGCGAGACAAGATTTTTCGCCGATAAGAGAAGGATTGATGATATGATAAAGGCAGTCCAAGAATGGAAGTCTTCAGAAAAATAAAAGCTTAAGTTTAACGGACATCTTACAAAGCTGGTAAGATGTCCTTTAAACGATATGTAAGGGTTGATCATATCGATAAAAATTAACACGAATTTTTGCGATGTATAACAATAACTTGTACTCATAATACTCCCATTGATATAATATATTAGCATATGGGATAATCACTATGTCAATAGGTTAATCAAGGCCTGGAATAGGAGCAGCTATGAGTATAAAGAGAAAGCTTATATTGATAGGAATATGTATTGGAATAGTAATTGTTGTATTTACAGTGAATGTCATCAGGGGTATGAAGGATCAGAAACCAGGGGAACCGGAGTCGACGGTAGTGCAGACCGATGGTATTACTCAGGCGGAAGCATTTCGCTTACTAAGCTTTCTTGATTATAATAAAGCGGAGAGAGAAAGCCTGAGTATGGGTATTACCTATCCAAATGATAAAATGTCAGGCTGGTATGATACCTATGTAAATGCAGCATGGAAGATGGGCCTCATTGAGAGCAATATTACCAGAGCTCCGATGGAGGCTCTGACTTATGGTGCCTGTAAAGAGCTGATTGATCGACTGATATTGAAGAAACCAGATTTTCAGGTAGTATATTCCGGCTTAACCTTTGATTTTTCCAAGTCAGAACAACCGATGAAGCTTAGAGAATTTTTGGAATTATATGATGCGGTTATCGCAGTTGTTCCGGTTAAGGAGCAGAGGGTCAAGGAGGAGACACTTTTCGTATTGGGAAATGAAGAGTATGGAGAGGGCTCCTTTCGAATGGTGACGGACTTAGGAAAGTTCTATTACTCTGATGCAAAGAGCTATGAAAATGATCTTGACACACAGAAGCTTGATTTAGTTGCAAAATATTTGGACAAAGGTATTAAGGTGTTGGTTTGTGAACAGGAGCTAATCTATATTAAAGAAATATCCACGGAAAAAATTGTGGTACATAATGTCTGGATTGAAAAGGGAGATGGTCTACAGATTGATACTTTTATCAACGGTATCAGTAAAAGCTTTACTGCAAAGTACAAACTCGAGACTCCAATTGAAAAGGTGGTTAGTGATATAACGATTGAGGATGCCAAGATCGTTAAAATTCTTCAAAAACCAGAAATTATCAAGGGTAAGGTCTTACAGATTGGAAAAGATTATATTGAGATAGAGGGCTACGGTAAGGTGTCCTTGGATGAGGATTTCAGAATCTATAAATTATACGGTAAGCTCTCAACTGAGCCTACAGGCAGTATATTAGTGGGTTATGAGAATACGGATTTTGTAGTATCGCTAGGTAAGATTAGTGCTGCGTTGATTACGGAAAGTATCAAAGCAGAGAATATCAGAGTACTGCTTATGACCTCCGGTTATCAGGACTATTATCACAATAAGGTGGAATTGACAGCTTCCAGTGATTTCACTATAAGCAGTAAGGAGTCGGAGCATTCCTATAAGAAAGGTGATATCGTAACGATAGAACCGGGAGATCCGCTGCTATCAGAGGGGAGAATAACGGTACGGGCGACGGAAGAGGACTCAAGAATTAAGCTGCTATCGCTAGAGCGCTCGGACGGAAATCCAAACTACCGGGGAAGGATAGAGATATCAGAAGGGGAACAAGGACTTTTAATTATTAATGAGCTGCCCCTGGAGGAGTATCTTTATGCGGTTATACCAAGTGAGATGCCTACCTATTATGGACTTGAATCCCTGCGAGTACAGGCGGTATGCGCGAGAAGCTATGCTTATAAGCATTTACTCGCAAACAGTTTGGGTACCTATGGAGCACATGTTGATGATAGTGTATCCTATCAGGTATACAATAATATATCGGAGAATGAAGATTCGATCCTAGCCGTGAAGGATACCTACGGAAAGGTAATTGAATATGAAGGTGAGGTTATCACTGCTTATTATTTCTCAACCTCCTGTGGACATACCTCAGAGGCAGCGAATGTATGGTCCACTAATACGAATTATCCTTATCTTGTCGGAAAATTGTTATATATCAATGAGGATGGGGAAGGATCAGATACTCCCACGAGCATTGCGGATCAGTATGCAGATCTGTCAACGGAGGAGACCTTTCGAAGCTTTCTTAAGGATGAGAAGCTCACCACCTATGACAGCAGCTTTAATTGGTATCGGTGGAAGGTAACAATGAAGGCACAGGAGTTGCAGAAGATGATTGATACGAAGCTATCCAAGCGATATAATGTAAATCCGGAGCTGATATTAACCAAAACAGGTGAGGATGAGAATGGAGAGGCAGTCTTTGAAAGTCGTCCGGTGGACAACATCGGTGAACTCGTGGATATTAGTGTCCTAAAAAGAGAAAGCAGTGGAATTATCTCCGAGCTGTTGATTGAGGGAAGCAAATATACGGTTAAGGTAAGAACAGAATATAATATCAGAGCTTTACTAGCCCCGACCTATAATACAGTAATCAGGCAGGATGAAAGTGAAGTAAAGAATTTAAGCCTGCTTCCGAGTGCTTTCTTTATCATTGATAAAAAGGAGAAGGACGAAAAGATAAGTAGCATAACGCTTACCGGTGGTGGCTATGGTCATGGAGTTGGGATGAGTCAGAATGGAGTTAAGGCATTAGCAGAATCCGGAGAAGGCTATGAAGCGATCTTGTCATATTTCTATGAAGGTACTGAGCTTGGCTTTATCTACGAATAATCGGTTATCTATTCGATTTGCGATATATTAGCTTGATTTTTTTGATAAAGCTCTTGTTCTCGAATAATAGATTGAATTCCGCTCCAAGAAAAAGAATATACATACAGAAATAGAGCCAAAGCATAAATAGTACAATGGCAGTAAGGCTTCCGTACATGGAAGCATAATTCGAAAAATTATCGATATAATAGGAGAAAGCATAGGAAAAGCCCATCCATCCGACTGCACATATCATTGCTCCTGGTAACTCACGCATAATCTTAGTCTTGCGGTTAGGTATAACGATGTAGATTAGCAGAAAGAATATGATGAGAGTAATTAGCCCGACAATGGTCCTAAGGCTGATAATTAAGAAAGCAGTATCCTCAATCACCGGAAATCTATGTTCTATCCAAAAGTAAAGCCGGTTACCAAATACAAACAAAATCATTGTTGCTATAACAATTATGGCAAAGATCAGGGTGTATAAGGCGGCCATTGCGCGTAACAGAAGACCATGTCTCGTCTCGTTAATCTCATAGACAGAATTAAGGCCCTTCATTATTGCAAGAAAACCCTTTCCTGAAGACCATATAGTGGATACAATGGTAGCGGAGATTAAGGTAGTCGAGGCAGCTACACGGTAGATCTCAGATATAATAGACTCAATTAAGGAATTAACAGTAGTCGGAAAGGCCTGACTGAGCAGCCGAAACATACTCTCTTCTTCAATAGGAAAATATTTAACAATACTAAGAAGCAGCATGATAAAGGGAAAAAATGAGATGATGATAAAAAAAGCTGCTTGAGCAGAGAATGCGGCGATATGGTCATCCCTTATTTTCCTTGAGAGCAAGCCGATTAGACAAAAGGTAGATTTAACCATATCATTGCTCCAATCTATTTAGATATTTATGTGTTATTGAACTGGGATATAATCTATGAACATAATTTACATTTACCACTTTTATACTTATTTGTCAAATAATATACTCGGTAAAGGGTGTCGCTTTTTTAGGATACCTTTTTTGTTCCTATTGTGTCTCTCCTCCAATATTATTATATGAGAATGTCAAATATACTATCCATATCAAATTATTATCAAAGGATATAACGTATAAACATAAGGAAGATGATAAAAAATTGCTAGTATGTCATTATCTTAAAAATGAATCTATCCTTGTCGAATGGAAAAGGTTGAATTAGTTTGATAATTTATGTATTATAAGTTATAATGATAATAATGTTTTCCTAGAAAATGCTAGAAACTCTTGATTTTTTTAACTATTATAGTATCATGAGAAGGGAAGAATATTTTATATCCATCTAACAATAATGGAGGATCGAATATGATTAATTTTGATGAAGAAATCGATAAATTCCAACCAAGCTTAGAGATTGAGCAGGCAGAGGATGTCATTAATAGCAATGACCTGACAGATGTTACAGACATATTAAAGGAAATACTAAAGGCGAATAAGGATAAATAACGAAAAGATTAAACGGACAGGTGGGGATGATATGGTTTGCCCAAATTGTGGAAGTAATATGTCGGACAAAAAGAAACGTTGCGAACGATGCGGTACAGATATGACGGTTTATCGTAAAATCTATAGAGCGTCCAATCAATATTATAATAATGGCCTAGCGAGAGCGAAGGTAAGGGATTTATCCGGAGCCATCATCTCCTTAAAGAGCAGCCTTGAACTCAATAAAATGAATACCAACGCGAGAAATCTATTGGGCCTCATCTACTATGAAATGGGTGAGACAGTTGCAGCCTTAAGTGAATGGGTAATCAGTCGCCATATTCAGCCAACAGAGAATGATGCGGAGGAATATATTAATAAGGTACAAAGTAACCCTACAAAGTTGGATGCGTTGAATCAGGCAATAAAGCGATATAATACAGCTCTAACCTATGCAAAGCAGGGGAGCGATGATTTAGCCATTATTCAACTAAAGAAGGTTGTAAACCTTAATCCGCGTTTCCTTCGTGCTTACCATCTTCTGGCGCTCCTTCTTATGAAGCAAAAGGAGAATGATAAAGCGAAGAAGTATCTGTATAGAGCAGCAAAGATTGATGTATCTAATACAACGACCTTACGCTATCTGAAAGAATTTGAAGTACCGGAAGTGACAGCGAACGATCCGGATAATAATCCGGAGAGTATTCGCCCCTCCGCAGCAATAATGCCAATCTCCTCATACAGAGAAGACAAGCCTAATATTATGGTTTTTGTCAATCTTGTAATCGGTGTAATCATTGGAATTGCAGTTACTGCTTTTTTAATCGTTCCTACGATTGAGAAGAGACAGGCCTTGAGCCCTGATACAGAGTATGTAGATTATACCACCAGCTTGACGAAGATCGAAGAGCAGGAGGATGAGATTGCTTCTCTCAAGGCTGATAAAACACAATTAGAGCAGCAGATTGAAGGCCTACAAGGTCAGATTGAAAGCTTGAACAATACTGAGAAAACGGATAGTCTATATGGTCCTCTCCTTAAAGCTACTCAACTCTATTTTGCTGAACTGGAGAAGACAGAAAGAAGCAGAGATTATAATGCAATCGCTGATTTATTGGCTACCGTCCCGGATGCTAAGTTTGAGAATGCAGAAGCAGTTGCCCTGACTGGGTTGTTGCGAGAGATATCATACCCTGATGCCGCAGAGAGTCATTATGATGCGGGTCATGACTTATATAGTGATGGTAAGTATGAGGAAGCAATCAAGGAATTGGAGAAAGCTTTAATATTTAATCCAAAGGATGTAAATGCAATATATTTTACAGGGAGAGCCTATCATCGTCTTGATGATAAAGACAATGCAGCCTTGTATTACAATATGGTATTAACCGAATATCCGGATTCCAACAGAGCTGCGGATGCACAGAATTTCCTGAAGGAAGTACAGGAATAGATAAAACACTTTAACAACTTAAGATAAGATGATTTGGAAAAAAGACGTTTTATGTTGAATGGGGATACCCATTCCATTAAAGGTCTTTTTTTCATAGCTTAAAACAGTATTTCAAAGAGTTAGGAGGGAACAACTCATGCAGGATGCTAAAAAACAAAACGGAATGAATTCTAACAAAGGAGAGGAGGGGACAAGCTACGATATCTCTGAACGGTGCTTGATCATCCGATTAAATGACGAGCTAGATCATCATAATGCGATCCGGATTAGAGAAAAGGCGGATAAACTGATTGACCGCCATAATATCAAGCATATTATATTTGATTTTTCTGGCGCAAGCTTTATGGATAGTGCTGGTATTGGTGTAGTAATGGGGAGATACCGGAAGGTTATCTTCATTGGAGGGAAGACAGCAGTAGCAAACGTGAATTCTTCAGTGGACAGGATTTTCAGGTTGTCCGGGCTGTATAAGATTATTGAGAAATATGATACGGTTGAGACCGCATTAAATATTATACAAAAGGCCTAGGGATAAAGGATAATTAGAAAGCAATAATCCTTGGTAAGAACTGCGGTAGGAATTCGCGAAGCAAATTCCTACTGGTCGCACAGAGGTGCTCACTCCTTGTTCTTACGAGTTCCTTATATGCAGTGATGTAGCATATAAAGAGCTTATTAAGGATTTTTAGAAATTGAAAGGGGAAAAAATCATTATGAAGGATAGGAATGAAATGACATTAGAGTTCGAGAGTAAATCGCAGAATGAAAGCTTCGCAAGAACAGTGGTGGCTGCCTTTGCAACCCAATTGGATCCAACAATTGAGGAATTGGCTGATATTAAAACTGCAGTTTCAGAGGCTGTTACTAATGCAATTATTCATGGTTATTCCAATGAGATTGGAATAATTACAATGCATTGTATTATTGAAGGCAATGAACTCATGGTAGAGATAAAGGATAGCGGTATTGGCATAGAGAATATCGAAAAAGCAATGGAACCGTTATATACCTCAAGACCGGAGTTGGAGCGCTCCGGAATGGGTTTTTCTTTTATGGAAGCCTTTATGGATGATCTCGAGGTAACATCCCATATTGGTAGTGGTACCTTGGTAAGGATGAGAAAAAGAGTGGGGAAAGCAGAACGGATAAAGGAGTATACGCAGGAAGCCGGTCAGAAGATACATTGACGTATTGCAGATTGTACATATTTATATGCTGCAGAGGAAGGAGAGAGGTTTAATGTGGATACGCTTGAGCTGATTAGACGATCGAAGGAAGGAGACAAAGAGGCCAGAGATCGAGTAGTGACAGAGAATGTTGGACTGGTTTGGAGTATTGTAAGACGTTTTGCTAATCGTGGACATGAGATGGAGGATTTGTTTCAGATCGGAAGCATTGGTTTGATAAAAGCAATTGATAAATTTGATGCCACCTATGAGGTAAAATTCTCAACCTATGCTGTACCCATGATTACAGGTGAGATAAAACGTTTTCTCCGAGATGACGGAATGATAAAGGTAAGCAGATCACTGAAAGAAACAGCAGGGAAAATAAGGGGTGTACGCGAAAAATTCCAAAATGCGTACGGCAGGGAGCCTACTATTGAAGAGATAGAGTCTGAGCTTGATATTGATAAGGAAGAAATCATTATGGCACTGGAGACCGGTGCAGAGGTTGAATCGCTGTATAAGACTATATATCAGGGGGATGGAAGTCCCATTTTTCTAATTGATAAATTGGCAGAAACAAAGGATGAAAGTGAAAATTTAGTAGACAGGCTTGCATTGAAGGAAATCATAGCCTCCTTGGATGAAAAGGAGCAGGAAATCATCAGGCTTAGATACTTTAAAGATAGAACACAGACGGATATCGCTAAGGAGCTTGGTATCTCACAAGTGCAGGTATCCCGAATGGAAAAAAGAATACTAAAAATTATGAGAGAAAAGCTTGGGGCCTAGTATGAAGGAAAAGCATCATTCACACTTCCAAGCTTGTGCCTGAGGTATCCTCGGTACAAGCTGAGTTAAAGTCTGGGCACACCTTGTATGTAATAAATTTCCAGAATAGTAAAATATAAAAATCATATACTAAGAGAAGTGAAATTGCTGGCTTCGATGAATAAAGCATCAGTTGAGATCAACTGATGCTTTTTATACTTGATGAAAGAAAGCCACACTAAAAAACGAAAGTAAAAGATGGAGTGTGAATGTTGTATGGCTTCTAAGAGGAAGATAATATGGGTCGCAGCTTTTATCCTAATAATGGCTATTGCAATTGTTTTATGCATAGAGCTTTTTAGTACAGGAAGGGAGACTCATTATGATGGAACGTTGGTCAGAAAGGGGGTAGAGTATATAACCCCGATTATTACTTCGTTCTTCAATATACGATAAGAATGGATAAAAAAGGAAAGGATCAGGTGCGAATATGCCAAATAGTAAGAAGGAATCAGTCTCACAGGTGGTAGGAGAACAGGATACACAGAAGAGAAATGAAATGTATAATCAGTATGTAAAAAAAACAACACCCACTTTCAGTGTATTCAAAAATTGTATTAAAGCTTTTATCATTGGAGGAATTATCTGTACTGTGGGACAAGCCTTAATCGCATATTATCAATATCTTGGAGCAGGAGAAGAAGCTGCTAAATCATATAATACGGTAACTTTGGTTTTTCTATCAATATTATTTACCGGCTTAGGCTTATATCAGAAGCTCGCTAAGTTTGGAGGAGCAGGAACCTTGGTTCCCATTACAGGTTTTGCGAATTCTGTAGCGGCACCTGCGGTGGAATATAAAAAGGAGGGTCAGGTCTTTGGTATCGGTTGCAAGATATTTACTATTGCTGGACCGGTAATTCTGTATGGTATCTTTGCCTCCTGGCTACTTGGCATCATCTATTATGTTTTGAAACTGCTGAAGATAGTTTAGTAATCTAGTGGAGGTCATAATGCAACAACAGGATAATAATCAAACTAAGATGGTTGGCAAACAGAGTATTATTTTTCATAACCCACCGTGTATCCTATCGGCGGCATCCATAGCAGGAAAAAAAGAAGGAGAAGGTCCTCTGGGTTCCTTTTTCGATGCAATCGAGGAGGATCCACTCGCTGGAAAGAAAACCTGGGAGGAGGCAGAAAGTGAGCTAATGAAGCGCGCTGCACAAAAGGCGCTTGAGAAGGGCAACCTGGCGACAAAGGATATCAGATATCTGATCGGTGGAGATCTTCTGGGACAGCTAATAGCTACCTCCTTTGGTATTGCAGAATTAGAGATACCGATGCTTGGAATATATGGAGCCTGTTCTACTATGGGAGAGGCGATTACAATTGGTTCCATACTTGTAGAAGGAGGCTTTGCAGATCGAGTCATGTCAATTACCTCAAGTCACTTCGCAGGTGCAGAGAAGCAATTCCGTTTTCCGCTGGATTATGGAAATCAGAGGCCCTATTCTGCTTCCTGGACGGTGACTGGAAGCGGTGCGGTTATCATAGGAGATCAGAACCTTGCACCAAAGAACGAGCAGGCTAAGATTGTAATAAAGGGGGTCACAATAGGTAAGATTGTTGATTATGGACTGAAGGATTCCATGAATATGGGAGCCGCTATGGCACCGGCAGCATATGAGACAATCAAGCAGAATTTTGAAGATTTAGGTGTAGAGCCCTCCTATTACGATAAGATAATTACCGGTGATCTGGGTTATGTGGGTAAGAATATTTTAATTGATCTGCTAAAAGAGAAAAAATATGATATTACGGGTAATTATATGGACTGCGGTATAGAAATTTTTGATAAAGACAATCAGGATACTCATGCAGGTGGCAGTGGCTGCGGTTGTTCGGCAATTACCCTTGCAGGCTATATATTAAAGCTGTTGCGGGAAGGTACTTGGAAGAGGGTATTATTTATTCCAACTGGAGCCCTGTTATCACAGGTAAGCTTTAACGAGGGTAATTCCGTACCTGGTATCGCCCATGCAGTTATTGTAGAAAGGAGCTAACCACATGGAATATTTAAAAGCCTTCTTGGTTGGAGGCGCGATCTGCGCTGTAGTTCAGGTGTTGTTGGATAAAACAAAGCTTCTTCCGGGAAGGGTTATGGTCATATTGGTATGTACCGGTGCAATTCTCGGAGCAGTAGGTCTCTATGAACCATTTGCTAAATGGGCTGGAGCTGGAGCAGGTGTACCCCTGACCGGATTTGGTAATGTATTATTTAAGGGTGTAAAGGAGGCAGTGGATAAGGAGGGCTTCATCGGTATCTTTAAAGGTGGTTTTACCTCTTCAGCCGTCGGTATCTCTGCAGCCTTGATCTTTGCCTACGTCGCTTCCTTGGTCTTCGGTCCAAAGATGAAATCCTAGTAAATCTGTTATCGGTTAATAAGCTGCTTTGAAATGTTATCAAGAAAAAAAGGGCTATATCCTTCTTTTACATGGAAGAATATAGCCCTATATAGTTCACTCGGCGGGCGAACGTTTCAATTGAAAGTTCATGAGGAATACTTTCTAGATTTGCTTATAAAGAGAATTGGGTTATCAAATCATGTTTAATTGAAGCGTTGATTATTGTAATAATGACTGATCGGGGTATTCCTCCAAACCATCTAAAGGAGTATCCTCATATTCGTCCTCATAAAACTCATCATCCTCAAAGATATCCCCCGGAATCGTCGGCTCGGTAATAATCGGAGTACCATTTTTATGAATACTGCAGGAGTCGCTTGGATAAATATACGGAGTATCATCAGTCACAGAGGTCTCTGTCTTGTTTAAAAATACCGCTTCTTCTACGGTGGGGCAATATTCTGTAGCCAATGAATGAGATTCAGTACATACCGTCGCTTTTACATGAATATCACATTTCTCGGTAGGTTGGGTTCCCTTTGCAAAATACTCAATCCTAGTAGTATCACCGCCAAGATAGTGATCACAAACACCATCTACCGCTAGCTTGCCGGATTTCGTACATATTTTTGCGGTTACCACTGATTCCGGAACGGTAAAGGATTTTTTCTCAAGGTTCTTCTGTATATGAATCTGTTCCATAATCTTTTTCCATATCTTACGCTGATAGGTCTTATCAGTTTGACTGCGGTTATTATCAAAACCGGACCATACTGTTGCGGTATAATAGGGTGAAAAGCCTGAGAACCATAAATCATTATAATCTGAGGTTGAACCTGTCTTTCCGGCAATCGGCATATCGATGGCAGTGAGTCTTAAGTTTTTACCGGTACCAATCTTGACAACATCCTCCATCGCACTGGTTAACAGGAATGAGGTGGACTCCTTCATTACCTGATCGCGGTAAGGAGTTTTTGTTAATAAAACCTTTCCGTCGTGATCTAAAATCTTCGTATAGAAAATCGGTTCCGTATAGACACCGCTATTCGCAATAGCAGCATATGCTGCCGTTAATTCCAGATTGCTGACACCATCTGTCAGACCACCGAGTGCCATAGGATAATTAATGTCCGATACAACGCGGCCATTAGCCTCCTTGCGGGAATCGACGAGAGAGGTAAAGCCTAATTTAAGAAGATAATCATAACCGACCTCCGGCGTAACCTTAACAAAGTTCTTCACCGTAACAATATTCATGGAGTCATAGATACCTTTTCGTAAGGTACTAAGACCTTCATATTTCTTAGTAGAGGTCCAATTGTTTACTTCCTTCTTCGTACCGGGGTAGTAGTAAGGGCCGGCATCATCTTGAACGTCCGCCAAAGTTAAGCCAACAGTATCGAGAGCGGGAAGATAAGTAGATAACACCTTAAAGGTAGAGCCGGGCTGCCTTACGGTATTTGTTGCTCTATTGAGGGTACGATTACCGGTCTTTTCACCACGTCCACCCTCTATGGCCACAACCTCACCGGTATGTTGATCCATAACCACAAAGGAGATTTGAGGCTGAAGTGTCATATCAACCTTTTCACCAAGAATGATATCACCTTCTTCTAACTTCGCCTCTCTGAATGCATCAATTTTTGCTTGCATATCTTTTTTATCGGTAAACAATAGAGAGAACTTACTTCCGTTATCATTTACATATAAACCTTCTGGATCAGCATAATCCTTATAATATTCCAGCAAATCATTACCATGATAATGAATCGTAGTTTTCTCAGCATCATTCTTCTGAATGGACAATGCATAGGTAAGTTCATAGAAGGAGGTTCCTATTTCCGGGAAGTTCGCTTCATCTGCAAAAATCTCATCACATATGTCCTGTATCGTTGAATCCTGTGTGGTATAGATACTTAAGCCACCACTGTAAAGGAGGGTAGAGGCTTGTGCTTGAGTATAACCGAGCTCGGATTGAAGATCATCCATAACCTGTTCAATTAGTTCATCTACGAAATAGCTGTAATAAGAAGAGGTATCCAGCTCCTCATTGACGGATTGTATTCGGGAATATACCTCATCGGCCATTGCCTTGTCATATTCCTCCTGACTACAATATTCCTGATCCAGCATCTCATCTAGGATTTCATTACGGCGCTTTTCATTGTTCTCCGGATAGCTGATAGGATTTCGATAAACCGGAGTCTGAGCAATAGCAGCAATTACAGCGGATTCTGATAAAGTTAAGTCCTTCGCATCCTTATTAAAATAACGTTTGGAAGCGGTCTGTATTCCGTAGGTTCCTGATCCGAGATTAATGGTGTTCAGATAATATTCGAGAATCATTTCCTTATCCAATCGGTTCTCTAACTGAACGGCTAAAAACTGCTCCTGAATTTTACGCTCCAGCTTCTCAATGAAAGTAGTCTCACGTCCACCATCGAATACTTGATTTTTAATCAGCTGCTGAGTGATTGTACTGCCACCCTCTGAAAAATTACCGCTGGTAAGTCCTGTGACGCCCGCCCTGAGAATACCGCGTACATCGATACCGTTATGTTCATAGAAGCGTTCATCCTCTACGCTGATAAAGGCATGCTTCACATGCTCCGGCAGATCTTTCAAAGAAACATATACACGATTAGCCTGAGCACCGATTAGATTCTCTATGGCGTTACCTTCTTTATCATAGACTGTTGTGGTAAAGCCAGTAGGAACAACATTGATCTGTGAGATATCAGGAGCACTGTCAACAACACCCTTAATATATCCGAAGCCTGCAAAACAACCAATAATTGCAAGAGCCAGGAAAGCTACGATACACAATCGGAATAATGTAATTCTTGTTTTTGATATCAGTCTTCTTGAGGTTGACTTTATATAATGCTGCTTATTTTCAATTCCTCGTTTACTGTAATCCATATTTACTCCATTCTGCCTTATCATGTGAAACGATAGTTTTACATAAGCCAGGCAAGATACGTTTTACTGTCTGTCTAAAATCATGCATTGCGCAAAGCTTGCCACTTTATTCACCAAATTATATTATACCAAATATGTCACTTGAAATAAAGACTTAATTTCTGGCAGGATCCATAAATTACCATAAAAAGGATATCGATGCATAAAACAGGTGCTTTTGTACTAATTATACTGGGATATGCCATAATTATACATGAAAACGCAGAGGAATCTGTCTCTATTAGTATTTGTGTACACAAAACGTGGATATGTGTCGAAATATAAGGAAGACGATAAAATGATGCGCCGAATATGACTTTTACAATGGTTATTTACTGTGTATAATGAAAATTGTCAGCAATTTTCTTTTATTATGAATGTGGGGGTAATGTAAAGATGAAACAGGTACAGCTACTTTTCAGCAACCGTGTAACGCTAGAAGATATGAGAAGCATGCAACTGGATTATTGTCTAACGGAAAGTGTATTAGCAGAAGACAAAATGACCCCATTTTATGGGATCAAAGTTTCAAAGTATCTTGGGGATGTGGTAGAAACGGATGAAGTAGCAGGAATATCTACCTCACGAGATATAGTAGAAAAGATTCTAAGGAAACTCTTTCAATTCGAAGTAACACCGATTTCTATGGTCGAAGTAGTGGACGAGCTTGTAACAAAGGAATTATAAGCAGGAATCGAAGAGGTGTACTTCACTGTCTATGATGGCGAAGTATACCTTACCTAACTCATCTGGAATTGCTGAACCGTTAGTGAGTTCAGCAATTTTTTTTGTATAACTTTCATATTTACTGGGAGGGACCAGTAGCTCAAAGCGTACAAGGTCAGTATATTCAGAGGAAAGTATTGTGAGCTGTTCCTGATTTATATAATATTGAAGCTTTCCTACTAGATTATAGTCTGTTATCAGTTCGGTACGTATTCCAATCTCTTTGGTTATTATCTTACACTGGTTAAGCCCTTCTATAGTAGCTGACTGATAAGCCTTCACCAGTCCACCGGTCCCAAGCAGGGTACCACCAAAATATCTAGTGACTACAACAACCAGGTTCGTGAGTTCATGGGCCAGGAGAACATCTAACATCGGTCTGCCGGCAGTTTTGCTGGGCTCCCCATCGTCAGAGCATCGCATCAGGGGCAGGTCGGTACCGATGATATAAGCGGAACAATTATGAGTGGCATCCCAGTACTTTTTCTTCTGCTCCTCTATAAATCCAAGGGCAGCCTCTTCGGTTTCGACGGGACATATTGTAGCAATGAATCTGGACTTTTTCATTACAAATTCGCCACTACCACCTATATATATAGTCTTAAACGCTTCTTTCATTCAAACGGTTTCCTTTCTGGTGAATGCAATATTGCTAATATTATGGGAAATATGGTATCATGATAATGTAGGCTTCGGATGAGAGAAATAAATTCCTCATTCGATTTTTGTTATAATATATTAACTCGGAGGATTTAATGAAATTAAAATATATCTCTTGGCTGCCAGCTGTTATCATTATGGCAATTATCTTCTATTTTTCTTCGAAACCAGCGGTTACCTCAAGTGAAAGCAGTTTGATGATATCTCAGACGCTTCTGAATACATATGAAAGCATAACTGATCTATCATATGAGGAGTTAGCAAGGCAACAGGTGCTATTGGAACTTGATCATATAGTTCGAAAGACAGCGCATTTTATTGAGTACGCAATTTTAGCTGCAGCTTGGGTCTTTCACTTTGTAATACGAGGACGAGAATATCGTAACTGCATAGGCTTATCTATTCTTATCACTTCATTTTATGCTGCTACGGATGAATTTCATCAGACTTTTGTAGCTGGAAGAAGTGGGCAGATTAGTGATGTGCTTTTGGATAGCTGTGGTGCAGTTGTGGGAGCGATCCTCTTTCTGGCTCTGATTATTATAATAAAGAAGCTCAGGAATAAGCATATGGGAACTAAAATGCCACAGTAAATTGGTTTAATTCTCTAACATAGGTATAATTAATGCCGGCTAATTTATTTTCCAGCTCAAGTTGAATTATATTCAAGCTTTTGCATAGATCCTCGAGGCTGTGATATTCATCTCTCAGTTTGGTGTTGATAAAGCTTAAAAGTATATGGGGGTCATTCGGTATTTTCATAAGAGGCTCCTTTAAAAACGATAGAAAGTACGCTCGCAATCTTTCTATTGTCATAAATTTATATTGCTGCACAAATTTGCAGTGATTTAGCATAACAAAATAGTGTTATATCTTTTTATTATGCACATTCAATTGTTTTTTTCAAGTCTGAAAATTTATATTTAATTATATACTTATTAGGTTACACATAATCTGGTGAATGAAAGTAAAGCGATGTGACTGAAGGATAGATAGCATTTCTATTAACATAGTGGGAAGGGTGATTTTGTGGATTTATTTGATTATATGAGAGATAACACAATGAAGAAGGAAGCTCCGCTTGCATCCAGACTTCGTCCGGTTACTCTGGAGGAAGTTGTAGGACAGAGTCATATCATAGGGAAGGACAAGCTGTTATATCGGGCAATTAAAGCGGATAAAGTCAGCTCGATTATCTTTTATGGGCCTCCGGGTACCGGTAAAACTACCTTAGCAAAGGTCATTGCCAATACGACCAGCTCCATCTTCACACAAATTAATGCAACCTCAGCAGGTAAGAAAGATATGGAGGCCGTAGTGGAGGAAGCCAAGGATAATTTAGGGCGGTATGGGAAACGTACTATTTTGTTCATTGATGAGATACATCGGTTCAACAAGGGGCAGCAGGATTATCTGCTTCCCTATGTAGAAGATGGAACAGTAGTGTTAATCGGTGCCACAACTGAGAATCCATACTTTGAAGTGAATTCTGCTTTGTTATCCAGATCCATTATATTTGAACTTAAATCACTGGAGAAAGAGGATATCAAGACCTTGCTTCGCAGAGCAGTATATGATGTGGAGCGCGGTATGGGTGCTTATCATGCAGATATTGATGAGGAGGCCTTGGACTTTCTTGCTGATGTAGCGAATGGTGATGCGAGAGCAGCACTCAATGCTATTGAGATCGGTATTTTAACTACGGAGCGCTCTGCTGATGATAAGGTTCATATCACACTGTCGGTCGCGTCGGAATGTATTCAGAAAAGAGTACTTCGATATGATAAGGACGGAGACAACCATTATGACACCATATCTGCGTTTATTAAGAGTATGAGGGGCTCTGACCCCGATGCTGCGATTTACTACCTGGCAAGAATGCTTTATGCAGGTGAAGAGGTAGCCTTTATTGCCCGAAGAATTATGATCTGTGCTGCAGAGGATGTCTCTAATGCGGATCCAAATGCTTTGGTTGTAGCAACTAGTGCGGCCCTTGCCGTTGAAAGACTGGGAATGCCGGAGGCCAGGATTGTACTGGCACAGGCTGCTGCCTATGTGGCTTGTGCGCCGAAGAGTAATTCGGCAATCTGCGCAATTGATGATGCTATGAGTGTGGTACAGAATGAGAAAACAGCCACCATACCGGCGTATCTGATGGATGCCCACTACAAAGGGGCAGCAAAGCTTGGTCATGGACTTGGATATAAGTATGCACATAGCTATGAGAATCATTATGTGGAGCAGCAATACCTTCCTGATGAGATTAAGGACCGGGTATTTTATAGACCCTCAGATAATGGCTATGAGGTACAGATACAGGAATATTTCAAGAAGATAAAAGGGAAAAAGAACTAATATAAGAAGATAATTGACTAGATAGGATTAGAGAAGGAATAATCAAGAATAAATTAGAATAATCAAGGATAAATAAGAATAAATAAGAATAAATAAGAATAAGTAACATTATAGAAGTATGACAGTTAATAAAAAGCTCCTGCTAGGATTAAGCGAATCCTATACGGGAGCTTTTTGTTGTTATGAGAATTGATTGCCATTTTTAACCTATTCCTCGGACTCGTCCTTCTTATGAACCCACTTATATACCATAATGAATACATAGATCATAATCGGAATAACGATGGTACTGAAGATACTTGCTGCAAAAAGACCATAGGAATATTCAGTTGCAAATAGTGCCGACAGAAAGGAGATCAGGTACATTGAGATGATGAATATAAGACCAATGATAGCGGCGATGCGCTTTACTTTTGACATAGGAATACCCTTTCTATAAATGTTATATTATATCTCATTATAGCCTGTTCTATATAAAAAAGCAAGAAATGGTGATAATGGAACTCGGAACGGTAGTTATAGTTCGGCCTGCCAAGCTATTGATAAGACGAGGAATTAGACTAGGCTTAATTATAACGAACAGTAACTACATCAACGGCCTTGACTTGCCGTGAATGCTAACAAAATAGGAGCTCTTCGTTCTTATTAGTCTCAGAGAAAAGCTGAATTAGAAGCTCCGGCTTTGACAGCAAATTACCACCTTCCTGTTTTCCGTTGCAGGTTATGAAATAGGTACTTCTTTTAAGCGCTACACCGATTTTGCGAAGGGTCTGGTGGGTTACCGTTCCATATCTGCGTGCACGAATGATCTTCTGGGCATAGGTTAGTCCGATACCGGGAATACGAAGAAGCTGTTCATAATCAGCATGATTAACTTCGATCGGGAATAGATGGATATTACGGAGTGCCCAGCTCATCTTCGGATCCAAGCTTTCACACAGCTCCGGAGCCTGTTCCGGTGTGATGTCATCAGTCGTGAAATCATAAAGCTGAAGTAAGCGGTCGGCCTGATACAATCGTTTCACCCTCCATATCGGGACCTGGGTAAAAGGAAGGTCATCATAGCCTTTGGCGGGATCAAGATAGTGAAAGGCAGTGTAATACACACGACTAAGGTTATATTTATTATAAAGGGCTTTGGATAATCTAAGAATGGTACGATCATTCTCTTCACTGCTGCCTGCCATCAGCTGTGTTGTCTGCGATTTGGCAAGTATCGGTCCATTTTTACTTCGATATTGCCTGGATTCTCGAACCAGATTGCTAATTTGCTGCATAGGAATCAGAATATTCTCTTTGTTCTTCTGTTTTGCAATCCTTTCATAACCAGCATTCTGGGCGACCTCGATATTCACACTGAGGCGATTAGCATACCGCCCAGTCTTCTCGATTAATAAAGGATCAACACCGGGCATAATTTTGGCATGGATATATCCGTCATAGAACAGCTCCTTCCGAAGAACACGCAGTGTCTCAATAATGATTTCCTGTGTATAATCGGCATTACGATAGATAGCAGAGGTGATAAAGATTCCATGGCCGTTATTCTTTGCCTGAGACAATGCGATATCTGCCAACTCTCTAGGGGTGTTACAATAACGTCTTGTATTCTCTCGGCTGGCTCTGCAGCCACAATAAGCACAATTAAAGCTGCATTGGTTGGAGAGGAATACCTTTGGAACGGTAGGTGGTGCCGGTTTGGAATGAATATCGGAAAATAGGGAGGGATCCGGCAGACTCTCTTCCTCTGAAAAAGACGAACCATAGCTTAACTGAGGGTCTGCCACATCATATTTCACATCCTCCTGCATCTGATTGAGCTTATCAGTGAGGGACAAAGAATTATCAGGAATAATACTAACCATAAGCAGTGCTCCTTCTACCAGGCCTTTGGTAAAGGTCCAGACTATACGATACTGAATTTATGATTTAATTATAGCATTAGGATTAATAAAAGTCAAACATATGTTCGATTAAAGTGAGCAAACGAACGATCCTCTAGAGGAGAATGTCCCAGATGCTTTCGGTAGGCTCGGTAGAATACGGAGTAATCACGAAAGCCTGACTTCAGGGCTGCCTCATTAGCCGTGCATCCGTTAATCATCAGTTGTTGAGCGAAAATGACTCTTTTGTAAATGAGATAATCAAATACGGTAGTACCGGCAGCTTTACGAAAAGCACGGTTCATATAATGCTTACTGATATTAAAGTGCTCTGATAGCTGATCCAGGGTGATCGGCTCTGTTAAGTGATCATTAAGGTATAAAATAATATCAGTAATTGTTTGAGAGGTTCTTGCTTCCACTTGTACCGGGCTATGGGTCTTGCATATGAGGGTAACCTGAGCAAGTATAGCTTCTATATAGATGGGTAGAAGCTGTCGTTTAAGCTGTTCGTGCTGGTCAACCAGGCTTGTCAGTGCCTCGAAGAAGCTCACTAATTGTGTACCTGTCAGGTTCTCATAATAGACTTCACGTCTGGAATGCTTTTCATTGCTGGGGAAAGCAGATAAAAGTAATGATCGATGTTCAGGTTGCAATAAATCAGGGTTAAAATGTAGAGCAAAGCGACGATAGGGGTTCTCTGATCTTACCTTAACCCCGTGAAATACATGGGGAGACAGGAGTAGTAAGCTATGCGGTGCAGGCCGGTACAGCTTGCCCTCCACAAGATAGTCTACGTCACCCTCAATAAAATAATAGATTTCATAAACATTGTGACAATGGACCTGGTGGGTTGGAGTTATAGTGTTGCTAGTATGATATCCGAATTGTACCATATCGGTGCTGATAATGTTGTGAGAAGCCATGACAGCGATCCTTTCTTACATGATTGATATGTATAGGAGGCTTTGCATATTAAAAGATTACCATACATATTTGAAATGCTGGACTGTAAGGGTAATTATATAGAAAAAGGGATATATTTGCAATATATCATATGACATTTGCAATGGCGGATTTTGGTATGAAATATTATAATAGAAGAAAACAAGCAACGGAGGATATTTAATATGATCTTAGGTGCTCAGTTATACACAGTCCGCTCTTATACCCAGACCGAGAAGGATTTGGATTATACCTTAGAGCAGATTGCAAAAATAGGTTATACAACAGTTCAGATATCAGCCATAGGACCTACTATAAAGCCGGGAAAGGTTAGGGAGCTGTGTGATAAGCATGGATTAAAGATTGTATTGACCCATAGTGATCCAAATAAAATCTTATATGATACCGACCAATTAATTGAAGATCATAAGGCGATGGGAAGTAAATACATCGGACTGGGCAGTATGCCAGATAAATATCGTAACCCAGAATGGATTGATCATTTTGCAAAGGACTATAAGGAGGCGGCGATCAAGATTAGGAATGCAGGGATGCTTTTCATGTATCATAATCATAATTTTGAATTTGAGAAGGTGAATGGGAAGTACTACATGGATTATTTGATGGAGGGCTTTACTGCACAGGAGATGGGCTTTACTCTGGATACCTATTGGCTTCAGGCAGCAGGGTTAGATGTATGCCAGTGGATTGAACGTCTTAAGAATCGCATTCCCTGTATCCATCTGAAGGATATGGCCATTCTTCACCATGAGGCTGTTATGGCACCGGTGCTGGAAGGAAATATGAATTTTGAGAGAATTCTAAATACTCTGAAGGACACCAATTGTGAATATCTATTGGTTGAGCAGGATGTCTGCCAGGAAAGCCCCTTCGAATGCTTAAGGAAGAGTTATCAGAACCTCTCTTCTCTCGGTTATCGCTAAGACTTGTTTTGATACCCCAACTCTATCAAGCAAGATACATAAAATCTATAGGAATGTGAGGAATTAGGAATGGATAAGGTTCGGATTGGAATTATCGGTATTGGCAATATGGGTAGTAATCACTGCAATTCGATTCTCAAGGGAGAGGTTCCGGGAATGGAGCTGGCAGCTGTTGCAGACCTTAGGGAGAATAGGAGGGACTGGGCAAAGGGGGAGTTACCGGAGAGTGTAGCAATTTACTCAGACGGAGACGAGTTGATCTCATCCGGCAGCTGTGATGCAGTGCTGATTGCGACACCTCATTATGAGCATCCCAGATTAGCGGAACTCGCTTTTGAGAAGGGTCTTCATGTACTTTGCGAGAAGCCGGCCGGCGTATATACAAAGCAGGTAAGAAGGATGAATGAAGCTGCGGATAAACATGACTTAGTATTTGCCATGATGTTCAACCAGAGGACGAACCATGTATACCGCAAGATGCATGAGCTGGTGCATAGTGGTAGCTTTGGTCAGATAAAAAGGGTGAACTGGATTATAACGGACTGGTACCGTACACAAGCTTATTATAACTCAGGTGGTTGGAGAGCAACCTGGGAGGGAGAAGGTGGCGGAGTACTGCTGAACCAATGTCCTCATAATCTGGATTTACTGCAGTGGATCTGTGGTATGCCAAATAAGGTACAGGCTTTCTGTCACAACGGAAAATGGCATGATATAGAGGTGGAAGATGATGTTACCGCTTATCTGGAATACCCGAACGGAGCAACTGGGGTATTCGTAACCACAACAGGAGATGCCCCAGGAACAAACCGCTTTGAGATTACTCTGGAGAGGGCTAAGCTGGTATGTGAGAATGATAAGCTGATGATGTACGAGCTTAGTGTTAATGAGAGGGAATATTGCTATACTGCGACAGAAGGCTTTGCAAAGCCTGAAGGAAGCTGGGTGGAGGTAACTTCCGACGGAGAGAACCCTCAGCATGCAGGAATTATGAGAGCATTTGTCGGGGCAATACTTAATGGTACACCCTTGGTAGCTGAGGGGAAGGAAGGAATTCATGGACTTACCTTATCCAATGCAATGCATTTATCTAGCTGGTTGAATACACCGGTGGAAATACCCTTTGATGAGGAGCTGTTCTTCCGTCAATTAAATGAGCGAAGAGCATCTTCAAGAAAGAAGGAAGCAGTAACAGAGGCGACCTTCTCTACGGCAGGAAGCTATGGGTCAGGAGGTAGTGTGAGATGAGAATCGGAATTGTAGGCTGCGGAGGTATTGCTGTCATTCATGCTACATGTCTAAAGAAGCTTTCAGAGCATGAGCTTGTGGCTTATGCTGATATTAAACTAGAGAGGGCTGAGGCCTTCGCGAAAGAATACGGTGGGAAAGCATACATATCCATGGAGGAAATGATAGAAAGGGAGAGTCTGGATGCAATCCATATCTGCACACCCCATTATCTCCACACTCCTATGGCAATCTATGGGATGAAGTCTGGATTACATGTGTTTATGGAAAAACCGCCCGTAATATCAAAAGAACAATGGAAGGTATTAAAGGAAGCTGCTGTTGGCACAGACCATCAGCTTGGATTATGTTTTCAGAATCGTTATAATCCCAGCATACGAAAAGCTAAGGATTTGATTGCCTCGGGTGAGGCCGGAAAGGTAATTGGTGCCAGAGGATTTGTGACCTGGAACCGTAAAAAGGAGTATTATACGGAGAGTGACTGGCGAGGTAGGCTTGATTATGAGGGCGGTGGTGCCTTGATTAATCAATCGGTTCATACCTTGGACCTTCTTCATTATCTGGTAGGACAACCATTGCAAAGTGTGGATGCAGTCATTGCAAATCATCATCTGAAGGGGGTTATTGAAGTAGAGGATACCATGAGTGCATATATAAGATATCCGCAGGCTGTGGTTTGCTTTTATGTGACAACTGCTTATAATGCAGACTCTGCACCTCTCATTGAGGTGAATTGTGAGCATATGGTGATCCGAATCGAAGATCTGAATGTCACCTGTTATCATAAGAATGGGGAAACGGTTCTAATACCAATGGAAGGGAAGCGGGGTTACGGAAAAGGCTATTGGGGCGCTGGTCACGAGGATTGCATTAGGGATTTTTATCAATCGATCGAACAGAATAGACCCTTCGCATTAAGTCCTGTTGCGATGGAGGAAACGGTTCTCTTGATGTTAGGAGCGTATGAATCAGCCAGAGACGGCCATGAAGTAATCTTTGAATAATGAATGAAATGTCTTATTTTTATTCTAGGATATGCCGATATATCATTTGTATTTATGGGCATGATTTGCTGAATAAATCAAAATAAGAATAATCAAGTGTAATTGTTACATGGCAAGTTAATATTTCCTTAATTTGCGGACATATAGTAGATTGGAGATTAGTATGCAAAGGAAATCGCTTCACTTAATAAAATACCGGTATTTGCTTGGTCTGGTCATTTTCTTGACCATATTATGGAATATTCCAACCCGTTCCTTTGCTTCTGAGGTTGCAGGTAGTGTGATAACAGTTACCTTCAATGGTAATGGAGGTATGTCAGATGTATATGATATGCAGGCTATGTTCGGAGATACCTATGGACCTCTTCCCGTTGCAACCAGAGACAATTATGAGTTTGTCGGTTGGTATACCTACAAAAGCGGGGGGACTAAAATTACGGAGACAACAAAGGTATTGAAGCCTCTAAATCATACTTTATACGCAAGATGGAGCGGAGAAGAAACAGAGATTGCGCTAGAGCCAGAAGAGGGGGTACTGAACAAAAATATCGTGAAGGTCTATTACGGTACCAAATATTATAATCAGTTGCCCACTCCTACGAAAGATAACTATAAATTTGCCGGTTGGTATACTGCAGCTACCGGTGGAGAAAAGATAACTACAAAGTCAATATTTACTGAGTCCTCTCCAACAACACTGTATGCCAGGTGGACAGAGAAAACCGTTAAGGTCATATTTGTTGCTTTTAACAAGGAAGCCTATGATAAAGAAGTATCAAACGGTATGACATATGGTGAGCTCCCTGAGCCTGAGAAGGAGGGTTATATCTTTGACGGTTGGTACAAACTCAAGGATTATACGGATAATAATGCAGAACCTATCACAGCGGATACGGTTGTAAATGAGGTTGGACGGATCAAGCTGTTTGCCAGATGGTCTCTCAATAAGGCTACAATCGATTAGCTTATGTAGAGCTTTCGCACAATAGTGCATCGAAAGAATAAGGAAGATAACACACTTAACTCTTCTTTCGATGAACTTATGCGAAAGCTCTTTTATTCATGTAGGTTTATATTCAAACTTTATTAGAATTCTTATAGTTTGATTAGGTTTGTTGTTATTACGGAATAGTTATGCTACTATGTAGGAGATTTAAAAAGAGCTACATATATTGTTAGTATAAAGACCCAAAGGGAAGAAAATATGAGCGAATTCAATCTGGAAGAATATCTAAGTAATGGTGTAGAGAAAATCGTCAGTAACGCAATAAGAGCCTCCATTTCTAATCCTAAGGAAAGTTTATTCATAGCTAATTTCGCATTGGCAAGCAAAAGAGCAAGGATACTCAGACAGGAGGCGGAGAAGAAGGGGGAACATATTCCGCCTTTTTTAATCGCCAGTATTACCAGTAAATGCAATCTATACTGTAAAGGGTGCTATGCAAGAGCAAATCATTCCTGCCATGACAAGGAAGAAGAGAATCAATTAAGTGATCTAGAATGGTTAAATATCTTTCAGGAAGCAAGAGATATCGGTGTCAGCTTTATCCTATTAGCTGGAGGAGAGCCTTTAATGAGGCCGGAGCTAATGAAGGCGGCAGGAAAGCTTCAGGAGATTGTCTTTCCAATATTCACAAATGGTACGATGCTGAATGAGGAATACAATAGACTATTCGACAAGCATAGGAATTTGATTCCCTTCATAAGTATTGAGGGTAACGAAGAGACAACCGATATCCGTCGCGGCAGTGGAGTTTACCGTAAGGTACTAAATAACATGGAGTTGATGAGGAAAAATAAGCTACTCTATGGGGCTTCGATTACAGTGACAAAACAGAATATAAGTGAGGTGACCTCAGGGGATTTTCTTGCCGTATTAACAGAAAGAGGCTGTAAGATGGTCATCTATGTGGAATATGTACCAGTCAGCGATGAGACAAAAGAGCTGGCTCTGGAGGATGAGAGCAGAGTTTACCTGGAGCAGCAGCTTATGGTCTTACGCCAACAAAGTGAGGATATGCTCTTTATTTCCTTTCCCGGTGATGAAAAGACTTCGGGAGGCTGTCTGGCAGCAGGAAGAGGCTTTTTCCACATCAATTTCCAGGGAGGTGCTGAGCCTTGCCCCTTCTCTCCCTATTCCGATACGAGTTTAAAGAAGGTGTCCCTGCGCGATGCGCTGAATTCACCACTGTTTCGTAAGTTACGTGACGGTAACGTGTTGCTTTCCGAGCATACGGGAGGCTGTGTCCTCTTTGAACAGGAGGAAGCAGTTAAGGCCATGTTGAATAAGGAGTGATCATAAACTTATGCTCCACAATTTTGAAGTTCATAAATGGGATTACACCGAAAACAGGTTGGTTCCTAAAAATATAGTAAAAAAATTGCACCTTGGACATTAGAGATATATCGAATGTCCAAGGTGCAATTTTTATTTCAAAATGGGAGAGTAAACAGAGATAATTAGAAGGTGCAGAGACAGCTTATCAAGGTTATGTCTTATGTTAGATGTATATCGATGATATATTTAGAAAACAATCAAACATTATGATTGACATTCGTAGAATGATATGTTAGATTTGTATCTAACAACAATATATGGAAAAAATATTTTAACAATGAAAGGGGATTATTATGAACGGAGAAGAAAAGATAGGATACAAACAGATACTAAGACAAAAGGAATATATGAAGACAATCATAGCTGCAGTAATCAATCGTTTTGGAGATTCGATTGATAGTATCGCCATGACCTGGTTAGTATATCAGCTTACACAGAGTGCTGCCTGGTCAGCGATTATATTTGGTGTAAATCGAATACCCACGATTTTTCTGCAGCCCTTTGCCGGAGCGGCAATTGAGGGGAGAAATAAAAAACAGATCATGATAGTAACTGATATCATTCGAGGTCTCTGTGTCGGCTTCATTGCGACGGGATTTCTATTTGGCTTCCTAAATCAATGGCTGCTGCTTGTGGTGACGATTATTATCTCTAGTGCAGAAGCCTTTCGTGGGCCTGCTTCGTCCTCGTTATTACCGAAGCTCCTGGATAAAGAGTATTACTCATTTGGACTGTCCTTAAGCTCCAGTGCCTGCAGTGTGATGGAGCTGATTGGTCTGGGTGCGGCAGGTGTGATCATTTCGATGTTTTCCTTATCAGCTGCAATCTATATTGACATGGCAACCTTTTTCCTGTCAGCAATCATTATCATGACGCTAAGAGTAAAGGAAGAGAAATTGGCAAGAGGAAGGATTGATGCCAAGGAATACCTTGATAGCTTAAAGGGAGGGTTCAGTTATGTGATGCACGATTCCAATCTGCGGTATTTTGTACTATTGGCGGTATTCCTGAATGCTGTTTTGGTTCCCTTTAACAGTCTGCAGGCTCCCTTGGTCAGTGAAGTGCTTAAGGTAAATGAGATTATGTTATCAGTTCTGGGATTTGGAATAAGCATTGGAATGATTGTAGGTGCAGCCAGCTATCCTTATGCCAGCGTCAAATTGAGTAAACGGGGAATAGCATCCTTCAGCGCATATTCCATCGGTGTTTATTATCTGACATTTGTAATGGCAGGAAGTTTTATTACCTCCGAGGTACTGATCTATATCTTGGTATCAATAACCTCCTTTGTCGTGGGAGTAGCCGTCGCTTTATTGTCAACGTTTTGCAGTGTTGAATTTATGCGCAATATTCAAGAGGATTATATCGCACGAGTATCTTCTATATTCATTGCCTGCTGTGCGGCTGCGATGCCCGTTGTATCCTTTCTGGTAAGTATACTTGCAGGCTTCACTCCAACGGTTGTATTATTCTTAATAGCTGGTATAATTGATATCATTGTAAGTACCATGCTATGCGGGAAAAAACGATTTCTTGCTATAAAGCAGGATGAAGTGGAGGAGATTACAAGTGGAGAAGAAGTTGAAGATATTACAGCGGGCTAATCTGGTAGATGAAGCCTTTTTGCTCCTATATTATTTTATCAATAAGGATGATATGGAGGAAACCTTTGAAAGATATGCCAATTTGCAGCAGAGTAGTATTGAGGATATTAATGAGAAATACCATATTATTCATCCCATCTATACTGATGTGAAGTCGCACTTTTCTGATAGAAGGGATCGTATTGAATTTCTCTTTAAGGCGCGGAATGCGGGCTTTTTAACCTACTCAGCGCTATCCATCCTCTGGAATTTCCATGATTATAATAATCAGCTAGTCCCCTATGCTCAAGTCTTTGGATCCATGGAGGAGGAGAAAAAGGTTAAAAGCTATGCAGGATTAATCGATGCGGAGGAATATCTCAATACATCAAAGGAGAAGTTAAGTAATCTCACTGATCTTATCGCTTTTCTTGAGAGTTCCTCCTTAGAAAGTGAAGTCAAATGGGAGATTATAAAGATATTTAATCATCAGGAGGTCTTTTATAATGAAGTTCACAGCTTACTCGCAGAGACGATCCGGCTGATGGTAAGCAGACATCAGGCATCCATTCGTAAGCTTGAGGAAGCTTTTTATGAATATTGGAGTGAATTTCAGAAGGAAAACGATATTATCGATACCATTAGAGAGAAGCTTAATATCTCTTGGGAAAGACGTTCTGCTGGTACAATCCTTGTTCCTCACTTATTTCAGCCCTTTTGCGTAGCCTTGTCCATGGATGCGGATGATCCCTCCAAGCCAGAGGTTCTTCGAATCGGAATTATGATGAGTAAGGATTTTAGCATTATAGGTAAGAGAATAAAGACAGAGGATATTGTTAATATCGGTAAGCTGTTAGGTGATAAGAGCAAAGTAGATATCCTGGAAATGGCAGGGCGAAAGCCTTTCTATGGGAAGGAGCTGGCCAATGAATTACAGCTGTCAACGGCTACCATCTCTTATCATGTGAATTCATTACTTAGTGAAGGCTTACTAAAGGCAGAGGTCAATGCGAATAAGGTATTCTACAGCTTGAATAGGGAAGTGCTGTCAGCCTATTTTGAGGATCTTAAGAATTATTTCCTAAAGTAATCAGAATGATCAATATTACAGTGCAATCCGTAGTCGGGCAAAGCGTGTCGACTAGAAGGTGTCTGCATATAGAGACTTACTCCCGGATAACGAATATTAACACAATTCATTAAGTAACAGTCTATTTGATTTGAATGGTTCGATGTTTTACGATATTCGATAACTTTTATAATAGTATTCTTACCGGTTCACCAAGTACGATGCCATCCTCAGTAACGACAGAGTCATAAGCAAGAATTGATACTCCCTTTTCCCTGGCTATGGATAGTGCCTCTGCTAATTTCGGATCTCTTATTTTGTTAGGAGTGAAATAGCAGACACCCCTCAACTGAACTAAGAAGAAGATATAACCGGCATATCCCTCCTGGACAGCTTTGATCATCTCATGGATATGCTTCGTACCCCTCTCTGTGGGAGCGTCGGGAAACATCGCCACGCCGTCCTCTTCAAGAGTGACTCCTTTGACTTCTATAAACCCTTTTTGCGACTCTGCTTCAAAATAAAGATCAAATCGAGAATTACCATAGACAACCTCTCTGGACAGCTTCGTTACCGTAGGAAGCTCCTTGATCAGGTTGTCTTTAATACTTTCATAGACTACCGCATTAGGAATCTGTGAATCTATATTGATTAATACCTCACCCTTGTAAGCTGCAATCAGAGAATACTTAGTCTTGCGTTCCTTATTGGCAGCTTCCTCTATGATAACCGAAGTACCCTCCTGGAGGATTTCTCTACATCGTCCTGTATTCTTAACATGAACGATTTCGTCATTGCCATCCACGAGAACGTGAGCAATAAAACGATTCGGCCGCTGAAGAAAGGTAGCGCTTTTAACGATAGAATATTGCAAGATCTGTTCCTCCCTGTACTTTTTCTGAGTTTATAATGTCCTGTCGTATAGTACGAGTATAGCATAGAATGATACTTGAAACAATAAAATCGGTTATCATTCCTGCCATGATCACTATTTAGTCAATAATTGAGAGTCTGTCGCACAACCTATCATGCGACCGACTCTTCTTAATTTCATGACAATAGAGGGTTTGTAAAGCGCACTTTCTATCGTTTGTAATGATTTATATGGTAAACTTCTGAACGGTGCGTACCAGATGATCGGCATTCGTACTGAGCGTTGTAACGGATTCGTTCAAGGAGCTGACGGCGGTTAACTGATCAGTGGATACCTGGTTAACATTGTTGGAGGAGGCTGCAATCTCTTCCAAAACTGCAGAGATGCTCTCAACTGCTTCCAAGGTGCTAATTCTTGCATCATTAATATTAGAGATATTCTCTGTGATATAGTTTAAGAATACAACGAGCTTCTCAACACTCTCATGTATATCCTGGTAGGATTCTGTCGTATTTCTCACTGCGCTTTCCTGTAAAGTTAGTACGTTTTCAGCCCTTTTCGCAATCTCTACTACCCCTGCAGTATCCGCCTGGATGCTGTTGATTATTTTCTTGATATCATTTACAGAGGATTTTGACATTTCAGCTAAGGTTCTGATCTCACTTGCGACAACCGCAAAGCCTTTACCATACTCACCGGCACGGGCAGCTTCGATAGAGGCATTTAAGGATAACAGATTAGTCTGATTGGCAATGTCATTGATTACATTAATGATATTATTGATGGAAGAGGATTTCACTGCCAGCTTCTCGATCTCATGAATGATATCGGTAGTGATTGTAATGGTGGAGGAGGTCTGTTGATTGAGCTCATCTGTAGCTGAGGTTCCTTCTATTATGCGCTTCTTTGTATTATCAGCGATCTGACCGATTTCCTTTGTGCTATCACTAACTAATTCAATTCTCTGTGACAAGCTGTCCATCTGGTTCAGACATTCCTCGGCATTTTTTGCCTGTTGGTTGATGCCTTGCTCAATCTCATTCATTGCATTGGAGATGTTCTCGGCAGAGGTTAAGAATTGCTCTGAGGTCCTGGATAAATCCGAGGAAGACAGCTGTACCTCACTACTGGATGCCTTTACCTGCTTAATTAATGTATTAACATTTTGGAAGGTCTCTTGTATTTCTTCAGTTAGAATATGGAATTCATCCTTGCGTTTTGAAGTGAATGTTACGGTGAAATCTCCTTTGGCGGCAAGCTTCAATCTAGAATTAATGCCCCGTATCGTACGATCGATTCCCATAGATAACAGAAGAGCGGTAAGGAGAGCCAGAATACATGCAATAACGACTATAATCAATGTTATTTGCTTGATACTGTCAGCCTGTTTATCAATGGTCGCCTGCGGCATTAATACACAGATCATAGCACCGGTATCACCTATTTTTGAATATAGGAATAGGTAAGGAGCCCCTTTATAATGAATTTCTTTCGAACCGTTTCTTTCTGTCTGAGTCAGTGCCTCCTGGTAGAAGGTCTCGGAAGTAAAAACAGGGGCGGAGTCTTCCTTCTCGATGCTTTCTCCTTCACTTTGGGTGTTTGCTAGAATCTCCTTTCCGTCCGGTGTAATGACGCCAAGAATACCAGACTTATCTATGGTTAGATCTGCTAGTATTTTATTTATTGCTTCTGCTTTGATATCAATGATCAATACAGAATCAAGACGACCAAAGCCACGTATAATACGCATGATGTAATCCGAGGGCTCAGTCATAAGCTTATTATCCAGATATTCATCCTGACCGTCCCAGACTATCTTCATTGGATTTTCCTTTAAATATTTTCCGATCTCAGTCTCAGAAAGACCTGCATAGAAGCCACTAAATTTTAACTGAGTCGTAGACATTGAAAATGCCGTATCTGAGATAATATAGATATTTCCAATGAACTCATCTGTGGTCTTACGGGAGGAGATCGACTTGGAATAAGATGATTTAGTACTACTCAATTCCAGCATATCTCCGGTGTTCGACAGATATTGTGTAAGAGCATTATCACTAGCATATTGATTACTTGTTGCTAAGACGTTCTGAAAGCCGAACCGCATATATTCTGATGCCATATTAATAGAATCGGCGGTAGAAATCTTGTAATTATCTTTGATGCCCGTGGATGCTTTTTGAAAGGATGCAACTCCAAGAACGATAATACATGTGATCGGAATGAAAAATGAAGCAATCAGTCGAAACCGCAGTGTTGAGAAAAAGCTAACCTTTCCTGTATTGGTGGAATCGGTGTTTCCCTTTTTGAACTTTATGTCTACCTTGGGTACTCTAAAAGTTGTGATATCACTTTTTTTCCTATTTCTTTTTGAAGCTGGTGTAGCTTTTCGTTTCAACCACATATCAATCGCTCCTTTTTCATCACTAGTAATTCGCTCCTTTTCCCTATCACACTAACTTCTACTGCCATAAGCAATCTACCTAAATTATACATTTTTCGCAACATAAATTCCATGAATAAACTATGTAATTTATGTGTAAATAATGCAAATACTGTTATTTATTACTATTTTTAAGTCCTACTTCTATTGCTAAAATAAGTATGCCAAGATATAATCTAAATAGGTATTTTCCTTTAATTAGAAAATAGTCAATATGCTACAGTCTGATTAAAGGATGATATAGGAGTATGCAATAGCATCATAGATATCGAGGGAGGGGTAGCGATGGATGAAGAATTTCGAAAACCATACGAGTACAACGAAGAAAAAAGGGGATTTATTCTAGTATTTATTTTAACACTAATAACATTTGATATTTTACAGACGCTTTCGCTCTCAGCACAGGTGAACGAGGCTTTTAAGGCAATACCGGTTATTCGAATTGCTTTTTTATTAATCAGTTCTTTGTTCGTAATCTTTACATTATATACTGCAATGAATTGTTATCGGTTGAAGAAAAACCTGGTCAAAGCATCAAAGATATATTTAATAGTACGTTCGATTATCTCGTCCTGCTATGTGATCATCATCTATGTTTACCGTACATCACGAGAGCATTTGGTAGGAGATGGTCAGCAGCAGTACCAAACAGTGAATGAAATGGTGATTGGAGAGTTAATAATTCCACTTGCTTATGTTATAGCTTTCAGTGTGATCTGGTATGTTTATTTCACCTTGTCAAAAAGGTGTAAGAAGTTGGTTGGCCAAAATGAATAAAAATCAGGTACTTAAATCTAATCACTGCCAGTGATGATGTGCTCAGGTGGTGGCCATGGTATGCAAGTGTGCAGATGACTTGATAATAACCAAAATGGACTAAATACGTTCCTCCTTCGGTGTATGAGGAAGTATATAGTCCATTCTTATTCATTACAATTTATCAATTCATCTTGTTTTAAGCTCTATTTAAACTACGTTAAATACTCATCGCTTCCTTAACTTCAACAAAGCATTTTACGATATAATCAATCTCTTCCCTGGTATGTGCTGCCGAAACCTGGGTCCTGATGCGGGCTTTTCCCTTTGGGACGACAGGGTAGGAGAAGGCAACTACATATACTCCCTTTTCCATCATACGTTTTGCCATTTCCACAGCAGTTTTTTCGTCATAGAGCATAATTGGCACAATGGGATGAACCCCCTTTACAATATCAAAACCGGCACTTGTTAAGAGTCCCCGATAATAGGTAGTGGTAGCCTCCAGTCGGTCACGCAATGAGGTGTCATGATCGAGCATAGCAAATACTTCAAGACTTGCACTAACAATAGAAGGGGCTAAGGTATTGGAGAAGAGATAGGGACGACTTCTTTGGCGTAACAGATCAATAATCTCTTTTCTTCCGCTGGTATATCCGCCGGAGGCTCCGCCTAGGGCTTTACCAAGGGTGCCGGTAATGATGTCAACCCTGCCGGTAACTCCACAGTACTCCACACTTCCCCGGCCAGTCTTTCCTACGAAACCTACTGCATGACTATCATCCACCATCACAAGAGCATGGAATTCATCTGCTAGATCACAGATGCTCTTTAAATCTGCGATAATACCATCCATGGAAAAGACTCCGTCGGTTGCAATCAGCTTAATTCTGGCACCGTCAGCATCCGCGGCCTTTAGCTGGGCACGTAGGTCTTCCATATTGTTATTCTTATAACGGTATCGCTTTGCCTTGCACAGACGGATTCCATCTATAATGCTAGCATGGTTCAGCTCATCACTGATCACAGCATCCGCTTCAGTCAAAATAGTCTCGAATAATCCACCGTTCGCATCAAAGCAGGAGGAATATAGTATGGTATCCTCGGTCCCAATAAAGTGGCTTATCGTCTTCTCTAAGTTCTTGTGAATATCCTGTGTTCCACAAATAAAGCGAACGGAGGATAAACCATAGCCCCGCTCATCATAGGAACGCTTTGCCGCCTCAATAATTTGGGGGTGATTCGCAAGTCCCAGATAATTATTTGCACACATGTTAATTACAGTTCGCCCATCTGCCAAGGTTACTTTAGAATCCTGAGCGGAGGTGATGGGGCTTTCTCCTTTGAACAAACCGGCTTCCTTAATTGCTTGAAGCTCCGTTACATAATGGTTTAGTATATCCTCTTTCCGTTCCATCGCTATGCCTAATCCTTTCTTACAGTATCATTCTCTATCGTTTTTTAATCGCTGATATGACTCCAATCTAAGATTACTTTTCCGGAATACCCGGATCTCATTACCTCGAAGCCCTTTTCATAATCCATAGCGTCAAAGCGGTGTGTGATTACATCATCAATGGATAATCCGCTTTGCAGCATTGTTGACATCTTATACCAGGTTTCGTACATTTCTCTACCATAGATCCCTTTAATCGTTAATCCGTTAAATATTATCTTATCCCAATCAATTATTGTACCTCCTTTTTGTAATCCAAGGAGTGCAATCTTTCCGCCGTGCTTCATATTATTCACCATATCGTTGAATCCAGCCGAGCTTCCTGACATCTCGAGACCCACATCAAAGCCTTCCCGCATACCAAGTGTTTTCATTACGTCGGATACCTTTTCCTTCGATACATTGATGATACAGTTAGCACCCAGCTTTTTAGCAAGCTCTAATCGGTACTCATTGACATCGGTAACAACAACATGTCTTGCGCCTACATGACGGCAGACCGCTGCTGCCATTGCACCGATGGGTCCGGCACCTGTAATCAACACATCTTCCCCGACCATATCAAAGGAGAGGGCAGTATGAACGGCATTGCCAAGTGGATCAAAGCAGGAGAAGAGCTCTTCCCGGATGGAAGGATCACAGCGCCAGACATTCGTGCTGGGTATCACTAGATACTCAGCGAAGGCACCGTTACGATTAACGCCTACCCCCTGGGTATCCTTGCAAAGGTGGCGATGCCCCGCCAGACAATTACGACATTTGCCACAGACGATATGACCTTCGCCGGAGACCAGTTCTCCGATTTCATAGCCCTCTACATTATTCCCTACTTCTACAATTTCACCGACGAATTCATGTCCAATGGTCATCGGAATTGGGATGGTCTTTCTGGACCATTCATCCCAGTTATAGATGTGAACATCGGTGCCGCAGATAGAAGTCTTATGAAGCTTGATTTTTACTTCGTTCTTACCGGTTGATGGAATAGGAACACGCTTCATCCATAATCCGGGTTCTGCCTTTTCCTTCACCAGAGCCCACATTGTCTTGGTTTCATTTTCATTCATAAGCCGTCTCCTTTACAAAATTAGATTAAAAAATCCATAGGTTATGTATCCGAAGTAATTGATTTCTTTACTATAATCATATATGAAAAAACCAAATTTTGCAACAGAAATTCTTTGTGTGACGAACAGTTAGCTACAATATGTCTTTGATACACAGACATGTGTACGGTGAAAATAGATTGAATTTGCAGTCTTTCCATACATTATATTCCAGAATAAAAAAATGGAAAATCCATAAGCTTATAAATAGTTCATTCAGTTATTATGAATTATATTAAGGAGTTCGCATGTCTGAGCAGATCAAAAGGATTTTTTATTGCATACTAATTTTTTTTATTGGGCTATTTATCATATCCTCGTTCTTTATTAGGGCAGAGTTCAATTATTATCTATATGGTGATAATCCGATTCTTCATAAGCAGAAGCTTTTGACTTTTATTATATATTTAGTTGTTTTACTAACCATTAGCATGGTTCTGTATTATATTTTTTCGCATCTGAATAAGCTTAGTAGGAAGCTGGTGATACCAATTATTCTGTTGGTTTCTTTTTTGGTCCAGTACTGGATTATTGTAGACTTACCTGTGCTTCCTACCGCCGATTCAAAGAAATTATTATCGATCGCTTCCGAGATACTAGATAAAGAGGATTATTCCTCCTTTCAGAAGGGCGGCTATTTATTTAAATTTCCTTTTAATTTCTCAATGGTTGTATATTTCAAGTGGATATTAGCCACATTTCCCGGGAAATACTTTGCAATCAAATTATTCAATATATTTTTCACGCTTGCTACAACAATGTTTACCTACTTGATTTATAGAGAGTTTCGTGTAAATAATAAGCAATTCAAATTGGTAGATACGCAAAGTCTGCGCAAAGGTGCGAACTCCAATGAATATGGAGTCTTAATCTTTGCGGCAACCTATATTCCAGCCCTATTTATGTGTAATTATATATATAATGATGTAATCGCCACGACATTTTTTACCGGTATGCTATATTATATGATACGATTTGTAAAGGATGGACGAATGAGGAAGCTTGTAATCGCATCACTGTTGTTATCCTTTGGAAATTATTTAAGAAATATAGGAGCCATATTCTTAATTGCGGCAATTATCTACCTATTACTTAATGTTATGAAGCTTGGAATAAGAAAGATAACAGCCTCCATCCTGATACTGCTGTTTCTTTTTGTCATCCCTGGCTGGGCCCAGAATGCAGCTTTACAGGCATCTCATAAAGTGGAGGCATCCATCTATCAGAATTCGGCACCGGTCCATCTATGGTTGAATATGGGGATTAATATGATGCGACTTGGTTTCTTTGATCATAAAAAAAGTTATAATATCTATGAAAAGAAGGCAGAATATGATAAAGAACGGAGTAAAAAATTATTCATGGAGGAAATCAGAAGAAAGCTCCAGGAGGCCTCTTTTAAAGATATGGTAGGTATGTATTATAAAAAAATATTATGGACCTGGACAGAAGGAACTTACCAAATTGATCGATATGGCTTAGGTGTAGATCCCGAGTCGGTTAAAGATAAGAATGTTAGCGTTATGGGAGGGTATGACTATCAAACCTCTGCTACGGAACTATTCAACCGGGATAATCGTTATCGAGGACTGCTGCTTTGGAGCTTATATGGAATTAACTTTCTCATCTATTGTTTTATGATGATTAGACTTTTTAATTGTATGAGAAGCAAGAGATTTGATGAGGTATTACTTATTATAGTACTGTTGGGCTTTATCGGCTTCTACATTCTATGGGAAATCAAATCAAGATACATCTACCCGGTATATCCAATTCTTATAATTCTATCGTATCAGGGTTATACCAATGTGTATGACTATATTAAGAATAGGAATAAAAAGCAGGTAACATAGGCTGTCTTAAGAGGCTGTTGCACAATCGAAGATATTGCAAAGAGGAGGGGAGTCAGTTGTACTCATCTTTGTGATAACTCCATTATGTAGCAGCTTTTTTAATAATTTGCATTCAGGCAATGCTTTGCATAGCAAGATTTGAAGGTTCAGCAAGCCGACGAATTATTCTGCAAGTACTTCAACCTGTTGAGGAATTCGATATGTCCTCATTATGAAGTACAATTAATAACGGAAGCTTGTGGTTTACGACCGAGTAGTTTTCAAAAACGACCAGTTACTGTATAATGGTTTCAATTAGTTCAAAGTTATACTATATTATTTATGCGGGCGGTACATAGATGAGAATAAAATTAATCATTGATAAGAAGTATACGGAACCGGAGATCCATATTTGTAACAAAGAAAAGAGTTGTGAGACGGAAAGACTGGTCCAAATGGTGTCGGAAGCAGTTAACACTACCATTACCGGTTATACAGAAAATGGTGTGGAGTTATTATCCACCGAAGCCATTATCAGAATCTATACGGAGAATCAAAAGATATACGCAGCGACAGCCAATGGAAACTATCGCTTGCATCAACGGCTATTTGAGCTGGAGGAAGCATTGGATGGCAGACGGTTTACGAGAATATCCAATTCCGAGATTGTAAATCTACGTAAAATAAAGCGTCTCGATACCAGCGTAACCGGTACTATTCTGATGTATCTTCAGGGAGATATCAAAACCTTTGTATCTCGTCGTTATGTGTCTAAGATTAAGAAAGTTTTGGGGATTTGAGGTGATGGAAAATGCTTAAGACAGCTCTAATTAGAGGAATAAATGGATTTATGTATGCAATCTCCATTAATATTATATTGGCATTGATTATTATGATATTCGCAAAGGAACCGGATTTTATTCCCTTGGTTCCGGATTATGCAGCTCACTTTGACTCGGAAATCATCGCGCTGCTGTTACAGATGGTTCTGATTGGATTAACGAGTGCAGCATTTGGAGCGGGTTCCGTTATTTTGGAGATTGGACGTTGGAGCCTGTTAAAACAAAGTGTGATATATTTCATCATCACTGCAGCTTTCTGGATGCCGGTAAGTATATTTTGCTGGGGTATTAATAAGTATCCAATAGCTTTTTTCAGCGTTATATGCAGCTATATAGCTTCCTATGTAATTACCTGGACAATCCAATATTCACTTTGTAAAAAGTCCGTTGCGAAAATTAATCAAAAGCTGCTTCAAATGAATGAAAATGAGCCGTAATAGTAGATTAAGTGAGGAGAAGAAATATGGCTAATGCAATTGTAATTACAAATTTAAAGAAAGATTATGGAAGTAAGGCAGCCGTTAATAATATCTCTTTATCGATAGAGGAGGGAAAAGTATTCTCTCTGTTAGGAGTGAACGGTGCCGGTAAAACTACAACAATCAGGATGCTTACCGGACTCTCTAGGCCTACGGAGGGAGATATCCGTATATTTGATAAAGACGTGAAAACTGAGCTGAAAGAAATCAAAAAGCTTATTAATCTCTCCCCTCAGGAGACAGCCATAGCTCCAAACCTTACCGTGAAGGAAAATCTCGAATTTATTGCTGAGATATACGGTTGTGCGAAGAAGCAGTTGAAAGAAAAGGTTTGTCAATGTATAGAGGAATTCTCATTGCAAGAAGTGGAGAACAGCAAAGCGAAAACACTTTCCGGAGGCTGGCAAAGAAGACTAAGCATAGCTATGGCTCTGGTGACAGAACCAAAGCTCCTCTTTTTGGATGAACCTACCTTAGGTCTTGATGTACTGGCAAGAAGAGAACTTTGGGGTATTATTAAGAGGTTAAGAGGAAAGGTTACTGTTGTTCTTACCACGCATTATATGGAAGAGGCGGAAAGCCTTTCGGATGGCATTGCTATCATGGTGAACGGTATTATTAAAGCTCAGGGTTCAGTGGATGAATTAAAGCAGAAAACTGGCAAAACCAGTTTGGAAGATGCATTTATTGCAATAGCTGAGGGGTATTAGAGAGAATGAGCTGCAGTAAAGCTGCATTATGGGAGGTTAATATGAGAAGCTTCATATTTTGTAAAAGAACAATCAAAGAATTACTTAGAGATCCACTAAGCTATATCTTCTGCCTAGGCTTTCCATTGGTGATGCTAGTGATCATGACGATCGTTAACCGAAGCATTCCAAAGGAAGTTGGCATGGAATTATTTCATATACAGAATTTAGCACCGGGAATAGCATTGTTTGGACTAACCTTTATTATGCTGTTTACCTGTTTGCAGGTATCGAAGGACCGTACAACTACTTTCTTAACAAGATTATATGCATCACCAATGAATGGGATAGACTTTATCGGTGGATATACATTGCCGCTAATGATTATTTCGCTACTGCAGATCATCATTACGTTTGCTGCTTCGGTTATGATTGGAAATATCACAGGATATGCCTTTGAGCTAGGGAATATCCTGTTGAGTATCCTGGTAATGTTGCCATCGGCAATGATGTTTATCGCTTTCGGTCTATTTTTCGGAACACTGCTGAATGACAAGGCTGCACCCGGGATATGCTCCATTATTATCACTGCAGCCAGCCTACTTGGCGGTATCTGGATGGATGTGGATGCAATTGGAGGTACCTTTGGTAAGGTGTGCCATGCATTACCGTTCTATCACGGGGCGAGTACTGCGAGAATGGCTTTGCAGGGGAATTATACAGAGTTAGGGAAATCATTGATTATAATATTAATATACGCATCGTTCATTTATATCATAGCTGCCTTGTTATTCCAGAGAAAAATGAAGAATGATTTAAAATAATTGAAAAAGTTATCCTAAGGTGCTACAATTTGGGAAAAAGATTAGCGAAAGAAGAGAAGTAGAATGGCACAATTAATGGAAGCAGCTATGGTGATATGCTTTGGTATATCCTGGCCGATATCAATCATCAAATCTTACACGTCCCGGACAGCTAAGGGAAAAAGTCTTATATTTATTTACTTTATCATTATAGGTTATTTATTCGGAATTGCATCAAAGTTTATGGCAGGCAAATTAAATTATGTTCTGGTGTTTTATCTTATTAATTTCACGATGGTGATTATCGATTTATGCTTGTATCTTCGCAACCGAAAGCTTGATTTAGCGAAAGAAAGGGAGATGAAGCAATGATTAACATACTGGCAATCGGCAACAGCTTTTCTCAGGATGCCACTGCATATCTTTATTCTATAGCAGAGGCTGCCGGTGAGGAAATCAAGGTAGTGAATCTATATATCGGAGGATGTTCACTAGAGACTCATTGGTTAAATATTCAGGGTGATGCCGCTCTCTATGATTATGAATTGAATGGGCAGTACACCGGTCGTAAGATCTCAATTAAGGAGGCTCTAAAGGAAGAAGATTGGGATTATGTTACCCTACAGCAGGTAAGTGGAAAAAGCGGTCTTATCGATACCTTTTATCCTTATATATTAAATATCTGTGAATATGTCAGGAAATATGCCCCCACTGCTGAGCAGCTACTACATCAGACCTGGGCGTATGAATTTGATTCTGAGCATCCCGATTTTGTTCATTATGACAGAGATCAGAGTAAAATGCACATAGCGATAAAAGAAGTATATCATGACCTGAGTGAGAGTCTATCCTTACGAGTAATCCCAAGCTCAGATGTGGTACAGAAGCTACGTTCCATACCGGTTTTTGATTATGTGAATGGTGGAGTCAGTCTGTGCAGGGATGGTTTTCATATGCATTTAGTTTATGGACGATATGCACTTGCAGCAACATGGTTCGAATTTATCCTGAAGGGAAATGTTTTAGAGAATAGCTTTATTCCGCCTGCTCTGGAGGGGGAAGTAGTGGATGTATTGAAAATTCGGTTAATTAAAGAGACCGTACATGAATTACTATCACATTAAAGTATCAAGGAATTATCACACTATATGATTAGTGAGGTAGTTCCTTTTTATATGTAAAAAAATATGAACAATGCGAGCGTCTATTATTGACTAACGCATATCACAAATGCTATAATTTACCAATTGATGGATTTATATGACTTGATAAAGCATTACACATGCTAACAGTAAGAATAAATCGTAAGGAGAATGTTGAAATGAAGATAAAATTATTAAACTTGCTGATGGGTATCGCACTAATACTCGTAATAACAGCGACTTCGTGCAGCAGCGTAAATGCTTTTGGGAAATCATCTAATCGGGAGATAGTACTGAGGAATGACAACACCAGTAAAGAACGGAATCGTCTTCTAACTGAGGATATTAAATTTTTTAAGAAGGAGCTTCCCAAACAGCATAAAAATTTGTTCAGTGTTATAACCAAGAAAGAGTTTAATACTATGACGGATCAGTTAATCGATAAGGTTGATCAACTGAGCACTAAGCAGGTTTTTGTTGAGCTTAACAAGATTATTGCTTCTGTTGGAGATGCTCATACCTCAATCAATTACTGGGATGGTTACAGCTACCCACTGCAATTCTATATCCTTGACGGCAAGGTCTACGTAGTGAATGCCGGCAAGGACTTTGAAGATATGATGTTTTGCCAGGTTACGAAGATTAATGACGTTGACATTGACAAGGTAATGGAACAGCTTAGAACCTTAGTATCCCATGAAAATGAGAGTTGGGTATTAGCTATGCTTCCGAATTACCTTCAGTCACCAGTATATATGTATGGCCTGGGAATCCTTTCAAATGAGACAGAGACAGTATTTACCGTACAAAAGAATGGTAAGGAACGAGATTATAGGGTACCAACCCTTGAGTACGGAGAAAGTACCGAGTTAGTCAATACAAAGGAGAAGGATATACTTCTCGGAATATATAATAAATATTATGCTTATGAATATCTAACACAGGACAGGGCTCTCTACTTTGAATACAATGCTTGTGCCGAGATGGAGGATCAAAGCTTTGCCGATTTTAACAATGAAATGATGAATCGAATTGAGAAAGAAGAGGTTGAGAAGATTATTATCGATCTGAGAAGCAATTCCGGTGGAAATTCAGAGATTCTTAATCCATTTACCGATCGTCTCAAGAGCTATATCAAAGAGAAGCCGGAGGTAAGGATATACACTCTGGTTGGGCGCAATACCTTCTCTTCAGGTATGTTTGCAATATATCGAATTAAAGAGGCGGCTCCGGCGGCTGTCTCTGTAGGAGAGCCTACTGGTGGTGCGCTGGATTGCTATGGAGAAGTGAAAACAATGGAAATGCCGAATTCCATGATTCCAATTAGCTATAGCACGAAGTATTTTGAGTTTTCAAAGAGCTTTCGCTACAAAAATGAAGGAGTTGGAACATTTCTGCCCGACGTAGTTATACAGCCTACAATCGAAGATTATGTGGGCGGTAAGGATGTGGTATTGGATTACGCACTAGCAAATTAATATCATAAGACAACAATAAACGATAAAAATAATAAGATAAATAAAAACATAAATAAAACGATAAATAAAACGAGAAAATAAATAGTTAAAATAAAAAGATAAAATGAAAATATAATCTTTAATGATACTGCTCCTGACCTGGCCGGTTTTGGGGCAGTTTTTTACTTATCTGTTATAAATCTCTTGCAAACCTAACAATTGTTAGGTATAATGTAACTAACAATTGTTAGGTAAGGTCGTGACAAAAGTAAGACTGTGACAAAAGACAGTTTGCAAAGCGTGCTTTCTTTTGTTGGAAAGGGAGATACTATGGAGGAAAAACAGGCAACTAAAGATCGGATAGAACAGATTGCACTGGAATTATTCGCCAAAAGGGGGTATCAGTCCGTATCAATCAGGGATATCGGAAAGCGGGTAGGGATTAAGGAAAGCTCCATTTATTATCATTTTAAGAATAAACAAGCTATTATGGATTCCCTTATAGATAAAATAGATTTGTTGATTGAAAAGATGAAGGCAGGCTTTGATTATGAATTCACTAAGGCAGAGGAGGTTACGGAAGCTGCTATGTGTGAAGTGGCAGTCGGCTTTTTAAAGGGATATCTCCTTAACCCATATGTCTATCAGATGTTAGCTTTTTTGGTGATGGAGCAGATGACGGATCGTAAAGCTTATGAAAATTATCAGAGACTGGTGTTTGAGCTGCCACTGGCACAGCAGGAAAGGGTATTTGACGAAATGATGAAGCGAGGCTTTATTAAGCAGAGCAATCCGGCTATATTAGCGCAGGAATATTATGCTGTCATTTTCCTGGCATTTCAAAAAAATTGTGTGGGATATCAGACTACCGATGAGAAAATTAATTTAGCTTGTGAGGAAATCTACTCGAATATTAGAGATATCTATCAAAAAATGAAGGGGTGATACGATGAAACAATATCGGAGTAAAAATGCAGGAGAAAACATTATCCGGACCTATAACCGGCTGCTTGATGAGTGGCAGATCGAGAAGGAGGAGTTAATGATTCCAACATCATATGGTCAGACCCATGTCATTACCTGTGGGAAAGAGGATGGGCTTCCCTTACTGATGTTCCACGGAGTAGGAGATGATTCTGCTTTGATGTGGGTCTATAATGCAAAAGCATTGGGAGAGCACTTTCGGCTATATGCAGTCGATACAATCGGCGGTCCGGGAAAGAGTGTGATGGGGGAGGGCTATCACAAAGATTTCGATGATGTTACATGGATTGATGAAATTGTCTCATACCTTAAACTGGATCCGTTATCTCTGATTGGTGTCTCACACGGTGGCTATCTGGTGCAGCTGTATGCTCTGAAAAGGCAGGAGAAAATCAGGAAAGCAATCTGTATTTCCGGATCGATGCCGGTTGGAAGAGAAGGTAATCATATGAAAACTATGATGAAGATATTCTTACCTGAGGCTTTGTTCCCCACCAAAAAGAATGTACGGAAGCTGTTGGCTAAGCTATCCGGTGATCATGTTGAGGTCTTTACTGAGAATGATACGATCATGGAGCATTATCAGTGGTTACTAAAGGGTTTTAATAATATGGCCATGGGACGGCATAAAATAAGAACCTTCAGCGAAGAGGAAATCGGAGTAATCAGGGATAAGGTTATCTACCTTGTGGGAAATGAGGATCCCTTTCAAATATTGGGCGGAGAGAAAGCCTTAAAGGACTGTCATATGAATACCAGATTCTTTGAAGGTGCAGGACATGGGCTAAATCATGAGCTGTCTGAGATTATAAACCATATGATTATTGATATAATAAAGGATAATATCTCTCTAACTTAGGATAACTAATAATTAAAAATTAATTTCAGCTTATAAATATTCATTGACATAAACCGTTCTTTGTGTATAAAATATACATAATCATGTATCAAATATCAATAATAATTTGCGAATTACAGAGCGTTTCGCAGAAATTTGTTATGTGTTATGAAGAAAGGATGTTCATCATCTTATCGGAGCATGATAGGAGTGTGAATGCATAATTATGAATATGGATATTAAAACAATTGAAGATTTGTCACTGAATGCCTGGCCATCCCATCAAATGGAGCTTTATGATGGTTGGATTCTTCGTTTTTCACATTTTTATACACATAGAACCAATAGTGTGGAGCAGTTCGGTGCTTCAACTCTCTCCTGGCGTGAGAAAATACCGTATTGTGAAGCAGCATACAAACGATGGGGGACACCTGCAATATTTAAGATCAGTCCACTGGTATCAAAAGATTTTGATTATATGCTGGAGAACCGTAATTATGATATTCAGCATACCACGGATGTTATGATTTTGGATTTGGAGGAGGCAAAGCTGAATGCACCCACCGATGAAGTGATTGTCCGTCCGACAATCGAAAAAGAATGGATCGATGGATTATTTGATTTAAAGGGAACAACCAATGCGATACACAGAGCAATTGTACCAACAATGTACAAGGCCATATCGAAGGATACCATATGTGTCTCTATTCAAATACAGGGTGAGATTGTCGGTACCGGACTTGGTATTCTCGATCGTGATTATGTTGGTTTATATGCCATTCATGTCAGGGAGGACTACCGTAAAAGGGGTATGGCGCGGTCAATATGCACCTGCATTCTGAAGGAAGGTATGAAAAGAGGTGCAAGTAAAGCTTATTTACAGGTGGTAGAGGGAAATCAACCGGCAATATGGCTTTATGAATCCTTGGGCTTTAAGAACTTCTATACCTATTGGTTCCGTGTTAGTAACGGTATATAGGAGGAAAGCACAGCTCTTATACGATAAGATAATATTAAATATTCGGCTTTGGTTTTTGGAGGTATGTATGAAGGAATTTTATACGATTGGTGAGGTAAGTAAGATATTCAAAGTATCAACCGACACCCTGCGATTCTATGATAAGATAAATCTGATCAAGCCATGGAAGAGCGGAGATAATGGATACCGGTATTACTCGAAGGCCCAGTTTGAAATGATTTCGACAATTATACTGCTTCGTTCCATCGGGACTCCGATTCAAAAGCTTTATCAAATCCTTAATTATAAGGATGCAAGCAGGATTGAAGCGGAGTTACTAAGCTATACAGAAGAAATCGAATGTAAAATCAATGAGCTCCAAAGCTTGAAGGCGAAAGCCTATTCATTGCATGAAAATATCAAGGATACCTGTTATGACGAAGAAATAACAGTCAGAAAGGTGCCTAAGCTTTGGCTTCTATCAAAGGAGTTTGGAGCGGAGGATGAATTGGATATTGAGGAAATATTATAAGGGGGGATTGTCATTTAAAGAGAAGCTGACTTTAGCACTACCGGGGCCAGCCTCTGTAATTGGACCAATTATTATACATAATGCTTTAATTAAATACTATACTGATATTATTAATATTAACCCCGTATACATCGGGTGGATCTATTTCATATATAATCTGTGGAATGCAATTAATGATCCCCTTCTTGGAATTTTTGTAGATCGAATTAAATTTAAAGAAAATAAAGGCAAATATGTATACCTTATGCGTGTGACAGCACCGATCATGCTGTTATCTATTTTTGGTATGCTTTTCTCGAGTCCGTCCTGGAGTGATTGGATCATCTTTGCGGTTTTGCTTGTCGAGCTATTCATCTTTGATACGGCCTATACAGTCTATAGTGTAGCGTATCAATCCTATTTTCTCATTGTTGCACCTAGTAAAGAAGAACGAGTTGATGTTGAAGTGATCCGATCCTATATCGGAAATGCGCTTGGCTCCAAACCGAGAGGGCGATTTTTGGCATTAGGGTAGGAGCAGGCCTGGTTCCTCTGATTATGGGGGCAATCGGATTTATTCCGCTCCTTTTATTTCCGATTAATAAAACTATTGAGAAGGAGCTTTCTGAGTATAGCTCAAAGTTAAGAAGAAGTACAATAACATCACAAGAGTAAAAAGAGATTGCTTCAGGAGTGAACAATTATATTGAAAGAAGGATACTAATTAGTTAGCATGCAGCAAGACTGAACCGGTATTAGACTTTGCTTGTAAGCAATAAAGTTAAACGCTATGAAAGGAAAGGGAGAGCAACTTTATGTGTAAAAAACTGATTTCTACTCAGGGAACGAAATTTATAGATATAGAAGGAAGACATACATTATTACATGGGATCAATATGGTTTGTAAGGATAAGGAGAAAAATTATATTGGGGATTATAAGGAAGAGGATTTTGCGACCCTGAAGCAGTGGGGATTCAATGTGATACGTCTTGGGATATTCTGGGATGGCGTCGAGCCGACACCGGGTCAGTATGATGATCATTACCTGTCTATGCTTGATGGCTTGATCACGCTGGCAGAGAAGCATGATTTATATGTATTTTTAGATATGCATCAGGACTTATTTAGCAGCAATTATGCCGACGGTGCTCCTGAATGGGCAACAATTACAGATGGGTACGAGCATACTGAGACAGAATTGTGGAGTGAATCCTATTTACTCAGTCGCGCTGTTCAAGTGGCGTTTGACAACTTCTGGAATAATAGGGAGGCTGCTGACGGGATTGGAATACAGGAGCACTTTATTAATATGTGGCGACATATAGCCGCTAGATATAAGAATTATAGAAATGTGATAGGCTATGATATCCTTAATGAGCCATTTATGGGTTCGGAGGTAAATCACTTATTACCGTCACTCTTATCAACGATAGGCAATATGTTATCGGAGAGTGAGCCGGTTGCGATGGAAGAGCTTATGGCACGCTGGCTGGATCCAGAGCAGAAGATAGAACTATTGTCTATGTTGTCAGATAAGGATTTATATCTTAAGTTGGTGAGAGAAACGGAAGGGATATCTCAACATTTTGAAAGGACGTTTTTAAATATTTTATATCAAAAGGTAGGTAGAGCAATTAGGGAAGTGGATGAAGAAACAATAATTTTGCTGGAAGCAAATTACTTCAGTAATACCGGTATGAAATCAAGTATCCGTCCTATCGTAGATATAGACGGGAACCAGGTGAAGTATCAGGCATTTTCTCCCCATGGCTATGATCTGCTTGTTGATACTAAGATGTATGATCTTTCCAGTAATGAAAGAATAGATGTGATATTTGATACACATAAAAGTGTACAGGAGGAGTTGCAGCTGCCGATGCTGGTAGGAGAATGGGGATGCTTTCCGAATGCAACCATAGAGCAATTAGAGCAGGCATTTTATTTGTCAAGCCTATTTGAAACATATCTTTCCGGTGATACCTATTATGATTTTTCCCATATCTATCATAATAGAATAATAGAGGCTATTAGTAAGCCATACCCGATGAAAGTAGCCGGAGAAATTATAAGCTATAGCAACAATTATTCGGAAATAAGCTTTACCTGTACAATTGAGGAGCATGAAAATTTGGGTAGCAGTATCATATATATACCGGACCTTCGTCGTATTGGTGAAATCTCGATCGAACCTTATGAAAAGGGATATCGATTGGAAAAGATTGAAGGGTGTAATTCCGGGTATCTTATTATTCCGGCTTCTGGACTGGCATTAATAAGAACGATCTATTTTAAGAATAAACCGAGGGCTTAATAGAAAGTATATAAAATGATATAATTCCCGGAATTAGATTTCCGGACGCTATTAAAAATCGTAATTTTGCTTTTCAGAAATAGGGAGTATATTAAGTACCAGAAAAGCAGCATATATGCTGCTTTCTGGCACCTTTATAGGTCCGGATTGAGGCGGAAACAGCTATTCCTCATAAACCACAACAGGTACTCCTTCTTCAATATTCTCAAAAACAGTTCTTGCAAGATATAACGGTGCATTTACGCATCCGTGAGATCCATTTCTAAGATAGATTTCTCCTCCAAATCGATATCTCCATGAGGCATCATGAAGTCCGATATTGCCGTAAAAGGGCATCCAGTAGGTTACCTTCGCTTCATAATTCGCTCCTGATAAGGTTGCTTCCTTTTGCTTGTAATTAACCATGTATACTCCGAGTACAGTAGCATGGCCCCTGTTGGGGTTTCCTGTTACTACAGGACCATGTACAATCAATTTCCCATCTTTGTAGAACCATAAATGCTGTTTTGAAATATTAATTTCTACATAGGTATTCCCTATTTCATTCCCTTCTCTAGAAAAGGCCTTTTGCTGATAGATCGGTTCTTTTTCGATTATATCAGCTTGTTTTATATTGTTGATTAAGGCTTTTGTCTCCTCATCACGGTTGATTTTCCAGCCATAAAGTCCGCCCTGTAATTCTACATTTTTACCGGTAGACGATTGGAATTCTCTTATGATTCCAACGGTGTCGAATTTTTTGCTCAATATTTTGACGAACTTCGCAACTTCTAAATTATTTATTATTACCTCTAAATTCTCATCAACACTAAGCCAATGATGAATTGTACTTCCGTCCAATTGCTCCGTTTCATTTCCAAAGCGATAAGTTATTCTTGTTGAAACATATCGATCCAGAAGTTTTTTTGTTGTCCATGTTTTTGGGGATTCAATCGTATAGATTGGATTTTCATAACATTGCATAACACTTAAATCCAATGTTTTTCTTCCTTCCAAGATATATTTTTCTATCGTTGTAATGAGAAGTTTTTTATTGACTCTATTTCCATATATCTCTTTGATTATTTCGTAGGAGCCGTCTTTATATTTGAAATTAACATTACGGGGTTCAACGATTTTTCCGCTAAAGCATTTTAAATCGTTATACTTATTGTCTAATAAGGTTCTATTGTAATCGTATAAATCATTTATGTAATATCTACTGTTTTTAAACAAGGAACCTATCCACAAAAAAGAATTTTGCTTATGATTTATAAAGGATGTTGAACTGTTCTGATTATATTGCATACCTATATTCTGACTGGTTATAATTTCTGTTTGTCCATCCCTTTCTAATAACTTAAGCTCATATTCTTTTATGAACCTAGTTATTATGCTTGACACATCATTATGAGGTTTGAGAGATACATTCACTCCGTTTATTTCGGTTTGGAAAAAGAAATGGTTAATAAAATACAATGAGATAAGTAAATAGATACCAATGATTGATGTTGTAAAGATTAAAAGGTTTCTTTTTATTTTTCTTTTACTAATCATCATGATTTTAATTTGCTTCACTCTTTGCCTCCATTCTGGCGCATTGCGTCATTTCGGGGTTCTTCTTAGCGAGAAGATGCTTTTTCTTCACACTCTGAATATATGATAATCATAAAATCATATGAGTATGTTTCTGTTTTTAAAACCGACATTCTCTATTTCCAGTAAACTATTTAATTCGACCCTTTAATAAGTTAAGACTGGATTTAAGTATTTCACTCAACCCTTCAACTCAATTCCTTTAATTTCCCTTGTAATACTAAGGAATTATAGGTATAATTCTCACATAAAAGATTTTATAGGTAACGATTAGTGAATAGAAGCGGTTATTATATATAATATTATTCCTTTTAGTATTGATTTATAGATTATAATTATATATAGTATTTGTAATTAATTCATCAATTTAATGATGCTTGGGTTGTAAACAAAGGGAAGATGATTATGTGTTATAATTAATCCTGAATGATAAGAACGACTTTCGGATGAAGCAAAGTCATGCCATCGTTTTATCAACATATCGATAGGTATGAATGTGTAATGCCCAAGTGTCCAGGGGTCCATGAATAATATCCGACTCTCATCATAACCGCAGGCAATTACATAATGGGAATCTTTCCAATCATAAGTATAGTCGATTTCAGTATCCTTCCATGCCTGAAGGAGTAGAATAGGAGTAATACCATTATCTATTAGCTCTTTTAACAAGTCGATGTTCATTCCAAAATGGAAGGAGGCTTGAAAACCAAGCATATTCATGAAGGTAATGATGCTTCTATAATCAGTACCATAAATCGGCTTTTGCCCTAGTCTTTCAGCTAATACATCCTGTGTGTATATAATCCCGTAGCCCGCAAGTAATGATTGTACACAAGCAACACCGCAGGAATAGGGAGTTTCTTGATGACATAGGGGAACCCTGATAAAGTGATCGAAAGTGATGCTTTCAAGATCATTAGTTTTTTCGGATTTTACAAGCATAATGGTTCGCTCCTTTCGTTGAGAGATGATTTCTATAGTCACAATATATGACGCAATGTCGAAAAAGGTGATTTTTATAATGAATGCTGAGGAAAAATGATATCTGTTCGAATTGAATTAGCTATGTGGAATAAATTTTTATAATTTTTTTAATCAATTGCAGAAAGTAGTTGAAAAATAATCAAGAAGATTATATACTATTCATACCTGATAAGTATGAAATAAATTAGTATATTGGTATAGAATAAATTATAATCAGTGTGAGAAAGGAGTTACTATGCTAAATAAAAGAAAAAGTATGAAAACATTCATCAGTTTATTGCTGGTACTTGTCGTTGGGATATCCCTTGTAGGATGCGGCAGCAATAATTCTAAAGGGGGATCGACGCCAGAAAATAAGGATGCTTCGGCTGAGTCAGATGTTGGTTCCACTAATCCATCCACAAAGGAGAAGGTAGTTAATATTGGCGCTACCGATACATTAAAAACGTTAAATCCATTATTAATTGACGCTGGTGAAGTAAATAAGTATTCTGCAGGTATGATGTTCTTACCTCTTGTAGACTTAGGACCGGATCTCAGTTTTGAACCAATGCTTGCAGATTCCATTACAACGGAGGACAATATTAACTTTAAGGTTCATATTGATGATGCTGCTACTTGGTCTGATGGTACACCGGTTACGGCAGATGATGTAGTATTCACAGCACTTCGTTTGACAAGTCCTGTAGTTGCCAATCCCAATCTAATGTTTTATGCATTTGAGGGTGTCGGCGATGACGGCTTTGTTGCAGAGGGAGCAACCAGTATATCCGGTATTGTTGCCCTGGATAATAAGACAGTACAGTTTACAGCTAAGAATCCGATGGCGTTGACCACTTTTGAGAACACCTATGCACGGTATTTTCTTACCCTGCCAAAGCACATTCTCGAAAATGTTGCCGAAGCAGACCTTTCTACCTATGATTGGTTTAACCATCCGGATGTAGTTAGTGGTCCATTTGTTGTTACAGATTTTGATGTGAATCATTACATTTCTTACACAAAGAATGAGAATTACTGGAGAGGCAAGGTAAATATTGATAAATTAAATATTAAGATTGTTACCGGAAGTCAGTTGTATGCAGGATTACAGTCCGGAGAAATTGATTTTGTACAACAGACGATGGGTGTAATTCCGCAAGAGGATTATGCTAATATTGAAGCCTTGGAGAATATAAACGCAGTATATGGTGAACCTGTTACGAATCAGTCTGTATTCTTTCAGACAGCGAATGAGGCAGTAGCCGATCCGTTAGTACGCCAAGCGATCGTCTATGGAATTGACCGAAATCAATTAGTAAACGGGCTATTAAATGGTAAGGGTGAGGTTGTAGACGGGTTCTTATCCTCTGCAAGTCCATTCTATGATGCTTCTTTGGTGCCGATGGAGTATAACCCGGAGAAAGCGAAGCAATTACTAGCACAAGCTGGTTGGGATGGAAGTAAGACCTTACGCTTCTATGTAAATTCAGGAGATACAACCTTTGTAAATGGTGCCAGTGTGATCGCTGCACAGTTGGAGGCAATTGGCATTAAAGTAAAAATTCAGACGGTTGACTTTACAACCTTAATGACAGTGGTAGGAACTACAGATTATGATTTACTGGCTGTTCAGTATACCTATGCACCGATCGATCCATACCCAGATGTTAACTGGCTCCTTAGTGGAGAGGGTAGCTGGACCAGTTATTACAATCAGGATATTACAGATGCACTGGCAAAAACACAGCTTACCAGCGATATAAATGAGATTAAGGGTTATTATTTAACCGTAGATCAAAAGGTACAGCAGGACGTTCCCATGTTCTCGGCTTATGTTATCAAAGCCCTTGGCGCAGTAAATAAAAGACTGGTAAATGCTACCCCTTCCGTATATGGTTCCTTTAACCATATTGAAAAATGGGATGTAACGGAGTAAAATATATTCTTACATTCATAATGATATAAGGGCTGTTTCAAAATATTTGAGTCAGCTTGGGATAAGGTTAACAGCATCACTCACACACAGATTGACGGACATCTTACTATTATGTAGGACACATCAAACATGTAATGTTTGCTATTGTCTTACCTAATCAGTAATTTGTCCGTCAAATAGTGCATTATGGGATGAATATTGACTAATCTTAGTTAATGATAAACATTTGAAATACCCCCATTATCAAATTCATAATGGATAGGAGCAGAGAGATATGTCGCATTTACTAAAAGTAACTAATCTAAAAACAACATTCGACGGCGATATGGGAAAGACCATTAGCGTTGATGACATTAATTTTCATGTTAATGAAGGCGAGACGCTTTGTATTGTTGGAGAATCGGGCTGTGGTAAAAGTGTTACATCACTATCTATAATGAGGTTATTAGGTCGTGGCGGTGAAGTGGTACAAGGAGAGATCCTTTTTGAAGGTCGGAATTTGTTGGAGCTGTCGGATAAAGAATTGGATGAAATCAGGGGCAATAAGCTGACCATGATATTTCAGGACGCGTTAGCTTCCCTAAATCCTGTATTTACCATAGGTAATCAATTGACGGAAAGCATCCGGTCACATTTAAAGCTGGATAAGCTGGAGGCAAGATCGCGGGCAATCGAATTGTTAAAAAAGGTTGGCCTTGCAGAGCCGGAGAAAATTATGAAGAAGTATCCGTTTACGCTATCCGGTGGTATGCGTCAGAGAGTTATGATTGCGATGGCACTATCCTGTAATCCAAAACTGTTGATTGCAGATGAACCGACTACTGCACTGGATGTTACAATACAGGCACAGATTATGAAGCTGATGCGTGATTTGCAAAGAGAACTGTCCATGTCAATTGTTTTAATTACGCATGATATTGGAATAGTAGCAGAAATGGCAGATAGAGTACTGGTTATGTATGCAGGGCAGGTGGTTGAAGAGGCAAATGTAACGGACTTGTTCTATCAGCCTGCGCATCCGTATACGATGGCTTTATTGCAGACAATACCAAATATACTAGATGAAGCAGACCGAAAGCTTGAATCCATTCCAGGTATTGTACCGGAGCGTTATCAAGACATTCAAGGATGTCGTTTTGCAAGCAGATGCCCTTACAAGGAAGAAGCCTGTGAAAAACCGCAGGATTTGATATTAGTGGAGGAAGGGCATTTCTCAAGATGTCACTTGGCTAAGCAGGTACAGAAGCCATTACGAAAGGATGTGCAGATCAGATGATTTCATCAGACTCGGATAAGATACTTCTTGAAGTGAAGGATTTGAAAAAATATTATCCTGTGAAAGCCGGCTTGGTTACACATACGGTTGCTAACATTAAAGCGGTTGATGGTGTAGATTTTTACATTAAGCAGGGCGAGACCTTAGGACTCGTAGGCGAATCCGGCTGCGGAAAATCCACCATAGGAAAGCTGATTGTGTCTCTGGAGAAGCCGAGTGAAGGCTCGATCCTATATAAAGGACAGGATTTGGCGAAGTTATCACGGGGACAGATGGGGAAGATACGTACCCAGCTTCAGATGGTATTTCAGGATAGCTATTCGTCACTGAATCCAAGAAAGCATGTCTTCGAGATCCTTGCAGTTCCAATGATCTATCATGGGATCGTATCAAAGAGGGATGCAGAAAAGCAAGTAAATCGACTTTTAGATCTGGTTGGCTTACCCGGGAACAGTAAGGGGAAGTATCCGCATGAGTTTTCCGGTGGCCAAAGACAGAGACTAAGTATCGCAAAAGCACTGTCCTTAAATCCTGAGTTGATTGTCTGTGATGAACCGGTAAGTGCGCTTGACGTATCCATACAGGCTCAGATTCTGAATCTGCTGCGCGATTTGCAGAAGGAACTGAAGCTTACCTGTCTGTTTATCGGGCATGGCCTCGGAGCGGTCAATTATGTCAGTGACCGAATTGCAGTTATGTACCTGGGTAAGATTGTTGAGATAGCAGATGCTAAGGAATTATTTCATAATCCGATCCATCCCTATACCCGTGCGATCTGTGACGCAGCACCGATACCGGATCCGATGTTAAAGAAAACGGATACAATTATCCTGCAGGGAGAGATTGGATCCAATATCGCTCCCCCATCCGGTTGCCGCTTTCATCCAAGATGTAAGTACGCAACGGAAGCCTGCAGGTCCGTCAGTCCAGTACTTCGGCCATTGGAGGAAGGAAGCTCTCGTCTGGTAGCATGTGATGTTATGATAGGTGCCAAAGGGAGGCAGGAACCATGATAAAGTATATAATCAAACGTATTTTAATCGCAATACCGGTATTGATTGGAATCACAATTGTTGACTATGCAATCATGTGTGCGGTAGGAAGCCCGCTTGCAATGCTGAAGGGGCCTCGTGTATCAGAGGCGGCGGTAGCGGCAAAGGAAATCGCTCTTGGACTGGATCAGCCTGTTTATGTACAATACTTTGTCTGGTTAAAACAATTACTTAATGGAAACCTAGGGTATTCCATTAAGAATTATCAATCCGTCGGATCTATGATTATATCACATCTGGGACCTACCCTATTACTTATGGGAGTCTCCCTGTTGGTCAGCATTCTAATTGCAGTACCTGCAGGTATCTTTAGTGCAACTCATCAATATTCCAAAAGGGATTATACTGTGGTTACGCTCTCCTTTATCGGCACAAGTATTCCGGGTTTCTTTCTTTCATTATTACTGGTGTATCTTTTCACAGTAAAGCTCGGGTGGCTGCCTTCCAGTGGAATGAGCTCTCTAGGTACAGGTGGAAGTATAGGAGATGTTGCCAAGCATATGATTATGCCGGTTATTGTATTGGCGACCTCTATGGCAGGAACCAATATCAGGTATATAAGAAGTGCCGTTCTTGAGATACTGCAGCAGGATTATCTTCGTACCGCACGCTCCAAGGGTATCGGTAACTTCAAGGTAATTAATAAGCATGCGCTGCGTAATGCCCTAATTCCAATCGTAACCGTAATGGGAATGGAAATCCCGGTATTATTCGGTGGAGCAGTTATTGTGGAGCAGATTTTCTCATGGCCAGGGCTTGGACTTATGACGATGAGTGCAATTACGAATCGTGATTACCCGGTAATCATGGGTGTATGTCTCTTATCCGCAATTGTGGTATTGGCCGCAAATTTACTAACAGATATTTTGTATGCAATTGTTGATCCTACGATTCAATACAAATAGCAGGGGGACAAAATGATGAATCAGAACAAGGTAGAGGGTGAGAGATACCTGCAAACGATATGGCGCCGCTTCCGACGTCATAGATTAGCGTTGGTCAGCCTGACCGTGCTTTCAATCATAATACTGGCAGCATTACTTGCACCAATCATAGCTCCCTATGATCCGAATAAAATTGTCGGTACCTTTAGTGGAGCGCCAAACAGTAAGAACTGGCTAGGAACGGATCAGATTGGTAGAGATGTCTTTAGCAGACTCTTATATGCAACCAGAATATCACTTCTGGTTGGAGTACTTGCAACCGCAATATCAACGGTAATTGGTGTGGTTCTCGGTCTGGTATCCGGATATTTTGGCGGCATCGTTGATATGATTATCATGCGCTTTACCGATATGGTAATGTCTTTTCCATATATTTTGTTGATATTAGTCGCAGCAGCTATATTTCAGCCGGGACTATGGAACATCATCTTAATTCTTGGATTTGTTGATTGGCCTGGAATTGCCAGGCTTGTCCGAGGAAATGTACTAAGTCTTCGTGAGACGAATTTTGTAAAAGGAAATATCGTAGCGGGCATGCCGAAGCGACATATATTGTTTTCGGAAATATTACCGAATACAATAGCACCAATATTGGTTTATGCAACCTCCGTAGTAGCTCTTTCCATGCTCGATGAAGCTGCTTTAAGCTTTCTCGGAATGGGCATACAGCCACCCACAGCAAGCCTCGGAAATATGCTGAACGGTGCACAGTCACTTACTATATTAACCTCCAAGCCGTGGCTTTGGATTCCTGCCGGGGTTCTGATCGTCATCCTGGTTATGTCCATCAGCTTTATTGGGGATGCATTAAGAGATGCAGTTGATCCAACCTCGCGAAGCAATCAGTAATCCAGTTCATAAAAGAGTAAATGAAACAATATTAAAAGCAGCCTCTAGCCGAATTACTCAGCAAGAGGCTGCTTTTAATTCATAACAATAGAAAGTTCGGTAAGCGTGCTTTCTATGTTTTTATTTTTGTTTTCCTTCAATAAAACGATAATTTTTAGGTGATGTTCCATGGAAATTCTTAAACATCTTTGAAAAGTTATATGGATTCTCATATCCTACCAGATTTGAAATGTCCTGAATGGAGAGGTTGGTTGATATGATTAATTCAGCAGCCTTTTGGAAGCGATAATTCATTAAGTATTCTTGAGGGGATACATGAAATGCCTTTTTGAAAATTGATGTAAAATAAGAACGATTAATACCGATATCATTGGCTATATCATTGACCTTTATGTGCTTGGAATAATTAAGTGATATATATTGCAGAGCGTGTTCTAAATAGGTTTCATTGGAATAATCATACCCGTGCTCGCCTTTTACAGAGTTTTGGGCATCGATCATTGTTGATAATAAATCATATAAATAACCAACTCTTCGGATTTCATTTGCTAGGGTTAAGGTATTGGCATCCAGTATTTTCTCAATCATTGGAAGATAGGTTGCTGTTGGAATGGTAGAAGTAATCACCGGATTATCGAAAGTAAACCCAGCATACCCTAAATAGTCAGCAGCCTTTTCTCCATCAAAGGTTACCCACATATACTCCCATGGGTCTTCGTTATCCGCATAATAGTTAATAGCAACTCCTTTTAAAATAACGAAGATATTCCCCTTATTAATATGATAGGTTTTCCCATTCATGGTAATAATCCCTTTTCCGTTTAAGACGAAATGAAGATGATTTTCGTTTGGGATCTTTTGATCATAGGTATATCCAGGAGGACATTGTTGATGACCGCAATGTACTAAGTAAAGATCATTTGTCTGCTTGGTTATATTTCTAAGGCAGCGAAAACCAACTGAGGTTGAATATGTAGTAGACTTTTCCATATGTACACCGTTCCTCCTAAAAGATATATAAAATAGTAAGGTTATACTCAAAACGCTGATACCCCAAATTAAATTCCTAATGCAGTACTCGAAAATCGGTCAAAAACAAGCAACTTTGCTGTATATAATCATTAATTGTATTATAACTAATCTAAAATTTTAATGCAATGAGAAACAAGGATTTCATCGAATATTACTTATTCAGCTGTAACTTCTTTTCATTATGTCGAATGATATTAAAAGAAGAAATTGCATGAATGTGTAAAATAGCCTGAATAAACAATGAATTATTAATGCTATACGGTTAATGTGCACACACAATATAATGAAACACAAATATTTAATGGCATAATGCATAAAAATTATTAACAAACATCAGAAAGATGCAACAAAAACACATTATTATGCAACAATTAAATATTTTTATTAACTATTTTTGGTAGTAGAATAAAAATACGATGAATGAAAAACATCGAATTTACTAATTAAACAAATGCATTAGTAAGAGGAGGAGAACAATGAAATTAAAAAAAGTATTAGCATGTATGGTAGCAGTAACAATGACAATGTCTTTTGTTGCTTGTGCAAAAAGCAGTACTGAAGTAACAGATAATACCGATGCTGTAACCTCAGCACCGGAAAAAGAGGCAACTCCTACAGAAGCAGCAGCGGATGCTCAGCAAACAACAGAAGCTTCCGGAGACACTTTGACAGTGGCTATATGGGATACCAATCAGGAGCCGGGGTTAACGAAAATTTTAGCTGACTTTACGGCAGCTACAGGAATCAAAGCAGAGATTCAAGTTACTCCTTGGGATCAGTATTGGACCATGCTGGAAGCAGGTGCAACTGGTGGAAGTCTTCCTGATGTATTTTGGATGCACTCCAATGAGATTGCAAAGTACTCAGAATATGAAATGCTGCTTGACTTAACGGATCGAATTGCAAAAAGTGACAAAATTGATTTATCCAAATTCCCGGAGGATATTGTAAATATCTATAAATGGGAGGGAAAGACACAATACGCAGTTCCTAAGGATATTGATACCATTGCTTTATGGTATAATAAGACTATGTTTGACGAGGCAGGATTGGCTTATCCGGATGATACTTGGACATGGGACACCTTTAGAGATGCTTGTGAGAAGCTCACAAAAGCAGATGGAAGTCAATACGGATTTGCTTTGAAGCCAAGCAATGGCCAGGCAGGCTGGTACAATATGGTTTATGATATGGGTGGGACCATCATTTCGGATGATAAGAAAGCATCCGGATTTGATCAGCCTGGTACAATTAAAGCTGTAAATTTGGCTGCAGGTTTAGTTAAAGATGGCTTTACACCAAGCTATGAGGTAATTGCAGAAAACGAGGAAGCAGCATTATTAGCAGCTGGTAAAGTCGCTATGGTTACTCAGGGTTCATGGATGCTTGCATATCTGTGCAACGATGACTATATAAAAGCGAATTGTGATGTTGCAGTACTACCGAAAGATGCGGTATCAGGAAGAAGAGCATCCATTTACAATGGTTTGGGATGGGCAGCAGATGCGAAGACAGATAGACCGGATGATGCTTGGGCTCTGATCGAATACTTAGGTTCAAAGGAAGCACAGCAAAAGCAATCTGACTTAGGTATTGTAATTTCTGCATATGAAGGAACCGTAGCTAACTGGACAGCGGCTTATCCTAATTTTAATGTTCAGGCATACTTAGACATGATGAAGGATTTAGTAATCAGACCTTATTCAAAGACAACGGTTGTCTGGGAAAATATGATCAATGAAAAACTGGTAGATGCATGGACCGGTACAAAAACGGTTGAAGAGGTATGTGCAGACATTACAACTGAAATGAATGAATCCTTAGCATCAGAATAACTAATTCAAGTAGGAGAATTATTATGGCAGATCTCGTCTGAGCAATCCTTAGGCGAGCGTCTGCCATAATAAAATGTCAGGAGAGGAGATGATGCGATGATAAAGAAGGGTAAATTAAAAGGAACAAAGCGAAGTAGAAGTGAGTTTATTTGGGGGTGGCTATTTATTCTTCCCACCATGATAGGCCTAATTATCCTAAATATTATTCCTATATTTAGAACAATATATCAAAGTTTCTTTAAAACAGGGGCATTTGGAAAAGGAAACATATTTGTGGGCATGGATAATTACAAAAAGCTTATTACGGATGAAAGCGTTTGGCAGGCTTTATTCAACACTTTTAAGTATGCGATTGTTGAGGTACCTTTTTCTATTGCCATTGCAATTGTTTTAGCCGTGTTTTTGAATCGTAAGCTAAGAGGACGTACCATTTTTCGGACTATATTTTTTCTTCCGATGGTAGCAGCACCTGCCGCTGTAGCTATGGTTTGGAGATGGCTATATAACTCTGAATTTGGCTTATTAAATCATATATTAAATTCAATCGGAATAAAATCGATGAACTGGATTTCTAATCCGAGAATAGCTTTTATTTCCATTGCTGTAGTAGGAATATGGTCTGTTATTGGATATAATATAGTGCTTTTCTTAGCAGGACTTCAGGAAATTCCACGTGATTATTATGAAGCGGCAGAAATAGATGGGGCAAGCGGCATCAGAGAATTTTTTTCAATTACACTCCCTTTAATTTCTTCTACAATGTTCTTTGTAACCATTACAAGAATTATCAGCGCTTTGCAGGTCTTCGATTCGATATTTATGATGATGGACAGAACAAATCCGGCGTTCTCTAAAACCCAGTCTTTGGTATACTTGTTCTATCGGTATTCCTTCATTGAATCAAATAAAGGATATGGTTCTGCAATTGTAATGCTGCTGCTTTTGGTAATTATGATTATTACAATAATCCAAATGAGGCTTCAGAAGAAATGGGTAAACTATAACTAAGGGGGAGATAGTAAAATGAAAAAAAATATCAGTAATATTATGATATACATAATAGTGATCACTGGTGCTGTTACAATGCTTGTTCCCTTCCTTTGGATGATTCTGACGTCCTTTAAGTCGATTTCAGAAGCGATGCAAATGAATCCCTTTATTATCTTCCCTTCAAAATGGAGAACAGAAGCATTTACCTCAGTATTAAGTAAGATGAATTTTATGAAATTATACATAAATACTTTACTCTTGATTATTGGTCGTGTAATCTGTGCGGTTCTTACCTCTGTTATGGCGGGTTATGCATTTGGGCGTTTAACATTTAAAGGCCGTGATTTCGCTTTTGCATTAGTTCTGATCCAAATGATGGTACCTTCACAGATTTTTATTATTCCGCAATATCTAATGGTTAGTAAAATAGGGATGCTAAATACAATCTTTTCACTGATATTTCCGGGTTTAGTAACAGCCTTTGGTACATTTCTTTTGAGACAGGCATTTATGACACTTCCAAAGGATTTAGAGGAAGCAGCAAGACTGGATGGATGTAATATTGGACAGACATTTCTGCACGTTATGGCTCCTCTGACGAAGTCATCTATGACAGCACTCGGGATATTTACGGCATTATTTGCATATAAGGATCTGATGTGGCCTTTGGTCGTGAATACAGAGCAGAACACAATGCCCTTATCTGCAGCACTGGCAAAATTACAGGGACAATTTGCAGCGAACTATCCGGAGCTTATGGCAGCGTCTTTGCTGGCGTGTATTCCGATCATGGTGATCTATATTATATTCCAGAGACAATTCATTGAGGGAATAGCAACGAGCGGTAGTAAATTATAGAATTTAACTTGCAGTGTGCAACAGGAGGAACTATGCCAATCAAGTATCATGAACAATCAAGAGAATTTCATATATTTAATAAAGAGATCAGTTACATAATAGAAATTATGGAAGACAATCAGCTTGGGAATCTGTATTATGGAAAAAACGTAAGAGATAAAGAAGCCTTCTCTTATTTACATGAAGAACAGAAGCGACCATCGGGAGCGTCACACTGCCCTGAACCATCCATGCTTTGTTTGCAATATACGAAGCAGGAGTATCCATCCTATGGTACAGGGGATTTTCGTTATCCAGCTTTTGAAATAAAACAGGAAAATGGAAGTAAAGTTAGCAATTTTGAATATCAGAGACATTCTATTTATCAAGGGAAAAAGGATATAAAACCACTTCCCGCTACCTATGTAGAAGATGATTCAGAAGCTGTGAGTCTGGAAATTGAGCTTTATGATTCTCTAATTCAAATGAAACTATTACTGACTTACACTATTTATGAGGATTTGCCTGTAATTACAAGAAATGCAGAATTCATCTATCAAGGAATAGGCTCAGTAGCGATAACCAAAGCAATGAGTGCAAGTATCGATTTGCCGGATATGGATTTTGAAATGGTCCATTTGTCAGGTGCATGGGCAAGAGAAAGGTATGTAAAAAACAGAAAACTAGAGCATGGTATTCAATCAATCTACAGTATGCGTGGTGCCAGCAGTCTAGAACATAATCCATTTTTGGCACTGAAACGTCAGCAAACAACTGAAGAAATAGGTGAAGTGTTTGGCTTCAGTCTTGTTTATAGTGGAAGTTTTCTGGCTCAAGTGGAAGTATGCACGCATGATATGACAAGGGTTATGATGGGCATTCATCCGGATACTTTTGAATGGCCTATGAATGAGGGAGAATCCTTTCAGACTCCTGAGTTGGTTATGGTATATTCTGATCAGGGAATCAATAAAATGAGCCAGACCTATCACAAATTATATCGTACTCGATTAGTAAGAGGTGTATGGAGGGATATGGTTCGACCGGTCCTTTTGAATAACTGGGAAGCCACTTATATGGATTTTGATGAAGAAATGATTCTTAATATCGCAGCTAAGGCAAAAAGTGTTGGTGTAGAGCTATTTGTTTTGGATGACGGTTGGTTTGGAACTAGAAACGACGATACGCAGGGATTAGGAGACTGGTATGCAAACCTGGATAAGCTACCACATGGGATTAGCGGATTGTCTGAGAAAATAGATGCTATGGGTATGAAGTTCGGTATTTGGATTGAGCCGGAAATGACAAACAAAAACAGTGATTTGTATCGTGCACATCCGGATTGGATCATCTCAACACCGGGACGTTTTGAAAGTCTAAGCCGTCACCAACATGTTTTGGATTTTTCAAGAAAAGAGGTAGTAGAATACATTTATGGCATGATTTCAAAGATAATGCGTGAATCAAAAATATCTTATGTTAAATGGGATATGAACCGCTATATCACAGAATGCTTCTCCAGAACAGCGGCTGCAAATGAACAGGGAATGGTAATGCATAGACATATTCTTGGAGTATATGATTTATATACAAGGCTCACAACTGAATTTCCAGAAGTGTTATTTGAATCCTGCTCTAGCGGGGGCGGGCGCTTTGATCCGGGAATGCTATACTTTTCACCGCAAGTATGGTGCAGTGATGATACTGATGCTTATGAACGTCTTAAGATCCAATACGGAACCAGTTATGTTTACCCGCTTTCTACGATTGGTGCACATATATCGGCCGTACCTAACCATCAAATTGGTAGAATTACACCTCTTCAAACAAGAGGAAATGTGGCATTCTTCGGAGCATTTGGATATGAGTTGGACTTGAACAAACTTGACGAAGCGGAAATTAATACTGTGAAAGAGCAGATTAGCTATTTCAAGGAAAACCGTAAGTTATTGCAACAAGGTATATTCTATCGTCTAAAAAGCCCTTTTGAAGGAAATGATACAGCTTGGATTGTTGTGTCAGAGGATCGTTTCAGCGCGATAGCAGGGTATTATCAAGGCTTGAATAAAGTAAATGCCGGTTGGCTGCGCTTCAAATTGACAGGACTTGATGCGGATACATTATATAATGTTACCTGCGTTGGTAGGACCAATCAAGCTTATGGGGATGAATTGATGAATATAGGATTGCAGATAAATCGTAAGGATCTAAACCTTGTTGGCGGAGATTTCGCTTCTCTATTGTTTAATATTAAGAAATTATAGTTGATCAATCACGTTAACAGGCACCCCTCATGACGATATAGTCATGGGGGGTGCTTATGTCAAGGAATATCGATTTTTACATCACTCATGACCGATCATAATACTGATAAATGTATTTGGGTGTACTGCACAGACACATCTTTTGGGACGGTTGGGATTATATATGAAAGCAATTATATTTTATAACGATTAAGTTTATATAGGTATAAAAATTATAGCTTTAAATCGTTGTTCATGTAAATCTCGTAGTATTTCATAATATAGTATGAAATAATCATGCGTTGCTGCACATATCCATTATCCAAGGGGATGGTAATAATCTCAGATATTTTATTTACTTTGTTTTGAACCGTATTACGATGCATAAATAATGCTTGTGCAGTAAGTGTTATGCTTCTGTCATTAATTAAATAATGGAACAACACATCGCATAAATTAGTTTTGTGCTTTTTGTCATAACGACATATAGCTATAATTGATGGATGAGTCAAATAAATAATATCATTGTGATTGTGAAGCTGTGTGAATTTTTGCACGCTTAAATCGATGAGATAATAAATGCTATAATCCTCGTAATTAAAAATTCGTGGATTTCTATCTGCTCTTCGAAAAGGTATTCCAAGCCGTATTGCATTTGCAGAAAGCAAATACATAGTATAAATCTTATTTAAATGGCGAGAGCCATTGCTTATCCCCGCATAAGCATTATATCTCACTAACAAGGTTGATAATTGTTCATAATTAAAATCTAAATCACTAAAGGATCGCTCTTCTTGACAATATAAAATGTAAATCTCTTCTTTATAAACAGTAATATTAGTTTCTTCAAAGATCTCCTCTAGTTGACTGATAATATAACTATAGGGGATTTTTTTCTTCTTCCCCTCTGCATCAAATTGTATCAGGATACCGTATATAAAGCCCTTCAATGGATATGGAAGCATTTTGCTTCGGCTATCAATATCATTCAAATCGACCAATTTCTGTTCAATAATATCCTTAATAAAAGTGGAACAAATGGTATCCTGATGAAATGCATCTCCGTATTCATCCAATAAAAATTTCTTTACAATACTTGAAAGGTTAAGTATTAAATCTGGCATGTCGATCGAGGAATGACTTTGATCAACAATAATCAGCAAATTAGCGACAACAGTATTCTTAGAACTGATCTCACATCGATAATAGGTATGATTCGTTGTTTGAGAGATGAAAGTAAATAGCTTAGTGTTACCATAAATTTTAAGATTTGTCTCTCTTGAAAGGCTATTGATACTATCATAGGATAGATAACCGTTCTCAGAAATTTCTTTTTCATAAATATCATCGATCTGCTTCTCAGTATTACTACAGATGACTTTAAATCCAGAGTTAAGAAGGTAAATTGGGGCCTTAATCATATTACTGGCAAGAATGATAATCTGATGAAGGTTTTTTCCTTCACATAACGCTTTCATAAGAGTAGAAGTCCAGTATTTATAGTTGGATACAATTTTATTTATCTTATTATATAAATCGATGATATCCAAATTAGTAACGATATAATTGATCGGTATTTTATGATTACAGCCCGGTATACTTCCCTTACTGCCGCCTGCAATAAATATAGTTGTAGGATACTTGATCTCAGTGGTCTTAAGAAGAAGTTGTACGGTTGCTTCTTCACCTATAAAAATATATCCACGTGGAAGAGAAGATTGTTCTTTTAAGAGAATAATTCCTTCTATATCACCGATATCTTCGAATTTGATCTGCTTATATAAAATATGTTTATTCAGAGCATGTTGGAAAAATTGGATACGGGGCATCTTTTTCGATCCTTTCTGTCATATATCCCTATTATACTCTATAATTGTTAAAAAATAAACAATATATACTATTTTATGAGTTAGTATGTGCAAATAAGACTAAAATACAAATAAAATTGTGCACAGTGACTATATATTGTTAAAATTATAACAAACTATTGTAAGGGTCGATTAAACTTGATAATATTACCATATTGACAAGTCGCGCGTGACCTTGGCTAAGAGAATATTCAGGTATTATGTTTTCATGAAAGGAATTTAATGAAAATGAATGACAGAATTAAGAGTCTAAAAGAAAGATTACGAGTTAATAAATACCCTTTGTGTATTGAAAAATTTCGCATAGCGAATGAGACCTTAAAAGTAACAGAAGGCTTGCCTCAAATTCTGCGTCGTGCACAAATTCATGCTAATATTTTGGACAATATAACAATTTTCATAGAAAATGACGACTTGCTGGCAGGTGAGGGTGCCAGTAAGCCATTTGGTTTGGAAATTGACTATGAATATGGCATTTGGACTCCTGACGAAGTAGAGGCATTAAAAAGCGAAATTTACACAATAAATCCTGATGATGAAAAGGAATTGTACGAGCTGAATGAAAAATTCAGTGGTAATAGCCTGAATAGCAATCTTGTGAAAGCAATGGGTGAAACCTTAGGTGAAGATGACAGGCTCTGGCCATTTATGAAATCCAGTGTAATTCTTCCGCCATGGAAGGACAAGAAGGGTGGTTCCGGAGGCGGCTTTGCTCAATCTGGAATGGGACTTGGACCCGGATTTTTCTTAGTAGTGATTGACTTTGAAAGAATATTACAAAAGGGCGCCAGATCGATCATCAATGAATGCAAGGAAGAGCTGAAGCAGCTTAGATATTTTCAAGGTGATTCCATTGATAAAAAGCATTATTGGGAAGCAGTTATTATTGTATATGAAGCATGGATCCGTTATGCAAATCGATATGCGGATTTGGCAGAAAAGATGACCTTAAAAGAGTCAAATGACAAGCGTAAGAAAGAGCTTCAGGAGATGGCCAGGATTTGCCGTAAGGTTCCTGAATATCCGGCAAGTAATTTTAGAGAAGCAATTCAGGCCTTCTGGTTTACCTTCCTATTGGCATGTCCGTCCCCCACTGCTGCAGCAGGCCGGTTTGACCAATATATGTATCCGTATTATCGAAAGGATATTGATGAAGGAACAATCAATGAGGATGAAGTATTAGAATTAATTGAGTTACTTCGAATCAAGGAAATGAAGATGAATCGCGTATCCGGTAAAGCAAATCGCAAGAAAAATGCCGGCATGGCCAAATGGCATAACTGGACTTTGGGAGGCGTGAAAGCAGATGGATCGGACGCAGCGAATGAACTAACCAGTTTGGTTATGAAATCTGCATTAGATACTCAAATTCCTCACTTCACCTGTACGCTGCGAGTACATAAGGAGACAAGCCTGGATTTAATTGTGGAAGGCTTAAAGGTAGTAAGAACAGGTTTAGGTATGCCTGCCTTTGTTGGAGATGACAGCTACATTAAATTCTTTGAAAGTCATGGTTGCTCAACCGAGGATGCCAGAGACTATGCGATGACGGGATGTCTGGATGGTAATCTACCGGCATTAACCAGAACCCAAACAGCAATTATGTTTATTGTAGCGGAGGCTTACGATATCTTTATGCATAATGGGTATTGTCCGTTTTCGAAGGAAGATGTGGGCATTAAGACGGGTGATGTAGTTGAGTTTAAGACTTTTGAGGAGTATCAGGATGCCTTCTTTAAACAGATGGATTATTTATTGCAGATGGCAGCAGAACGCTGCAATGTAGAAATGATCTCCCAGAAGGAACTATTTCCGGATCCATTTCGTTCATCACTAATGAATGATGGTATTAAAAGCGGAAAGGATATGCTGAATCGTACCTTTGATTTTGATAATGCGGCATGTCTTGTGGCTGTAGGAGTTATTAATGTAGCAGACTCAATGGCTGCAGTAAAAGACCTGGTATTTGATAAGAAGCTATATTCCATGTCCCAATTGATGGAAGCATTAGAGGCTGATTGGGTGGGATATGAACGGATGCATAAGGATTTTCTGAATGCACCCAAATACGGAAATAACCATGATCTGCCGGATACAATTGCGAAAAATATATATCATGAATATGCAAAATCGGTATTAAGGCTTGAACATGCATATGGCGGCCATGTAATGCCAACGGCGATATCAATAACAGCTCATCAGCCGGGAGGACTTGCAGTAGGTGCACTTCCGGATGGAAGAAAAGCAAAGACTATCTTGGCAGATGGAAGCATGTCTCCGATGCAGGGAAAAGATATGAAGGGTCCCTTAGCAGTTTTACAAAGTGCTATGAAGATTAACCAGGATGAATATCAGGCAACGTTATTAAACATGAAATTTCATCCTTCTGCACTACAGTCAGAGGAAGACTTATATAAGCTGGCATCTGTCATGAAAACCTACTTTACGAATGGTGGTAAGCATATTCAGTTTAATGTGGTGGACCAGGAAACATTGAAGGCGGCACAGGAAGAACCTGAAAAATATAGAGATGTAGTAGTTCGTGTTGCAGGTTATAGTGCTTATTTTACGGCGTTATCCAAGGAAGTTCAAGATGAAGTAATTAATCGTACAGGATTTAAACAAATATAAAACACAATTACAGGAGGAACGATTATGAATTCAGGTTTAATGTTAGCAATAATTTTAATTTCGGTTCTAGTATCCATCGCTATTGGTTTTAAATTTAAGATTAGTACAGGTGTTGTTGCAATGGTATTTGCGTACATAATAGGCTGCTTCTTTATGGAGTTAAAGGTTTCTGAGATCGTTGCAATGTGGCCAACAAAGATTGCATTTATGTTAATGAGCATTACCCTTTTCTATGGTTATGCAGTAGAAAACGGAACACTGAAAATGATGGCAGATAAAATGCTTTATGTAGTGAAAGATGTTGCATGGGCAGTACCAATTGCTATTTTTGTGATTTGTACCATTCTGGCAGGTATCGGTGCAGGTGCACCGGCGGTAACTGCATTTATGGCTCCCATTGGTATCGCTATCGCAATGCAGACCGGAATGAATCCATTATTAGTTCTAATTGCTATATCATCCGGTTCCTTAGCAGGATCCAATTTTACACTAAGTCAAGGTGGTGTTATTGTACGTGGTTTGTTGGAAGCTACAGAGTATGCGGATCAATCTATGGCTATGACTACATCCGTATTTGCTCACAGCTTTATTGAGAATACTATTGTATTTTTGATCGCATATTTTGTATTTAAGGGATATAAAATCAAAAAAATTGAAATGAACAAACCGGAACCTGCAACTTCTGTACAGAAAAAAAATCTCTATATCATTATTGGAGTTATGCTTCTGATCTTAGTACCGGTTGTTGTTAATCTTTTTGCTAAGAATCCTGTTACTGTTAAAATGGCAAAATACTGTGATATCCAGATGCTTGCTATCGTTGGTGCACTTCTTTGCGCTGCATTAAAGCTTGGCGATGAGAAGAAAATCATTAAAAATCACATTCCTTGGAATACCATAGTAATGGTTGGTGGTATCTCTATGCTGATGGGTGTAGCAACCGTTGCAGGAGTAGTAGAATTCTTATCAAACTGGGTAAGCTCCAGTATTCCAACCTTCATAGTACCGGGAGTACTCGTATTTATTGCAGGTGGTATGAGCTTCTTCTCAGGAGCTGTCACGGTAGTAGTACCGATGCTTGTTCCTATTGTTCCCTCTTTATCAGCAACCACAGGATTAAATCCCGTATTATTAATATCATGTATTTTAATCGGTTCTTGCTGTACAGGTATTTCCCCGTTCTCAACCGGTGGTAGCTTATTGTTATCGGGAATCAAAGATGATCAATTAAGAGATAAGATATTCTACAAACAATTTGTTACTACAATAATCGTATGGATATTAGTATTTATCCTGGCAACCGTTGGGGTATTCAGCATATTTAAATAAAGAAATGTAATTAGTAAAAAACATAACTGAGAAAGGGAGTTAATATGAACGATAGAGTAAAGCGGCTTCGTGAAGCGTTAAGGGTTGATACATTTCCGATCTGTACAGAAAAGTCACGGATTATATTAGCATCCTATCAACATAATGAAGGACGTCCGGTTATTATTAAAAGAGCACAAGCTATTGCTGATTATCTGGATCAAAAAACAATCTTTATTGAAGATGACGAGCTAATCATAGGCAATATCGCTTCAAAGCATATGGGTATGGAGGCCGGTTCCAATGGACCGGCATGGCCGGATGATGATCTGGATGATTTGCTAGCAGGTGGAGTATTATCGATATCGGAAGAAGATAGAAAAATCCTGCGTAATATGGATGCTTATTGGACAGGTCAGGGTAGAACCCAGGATGAGCGTCAAGGAAGCTATTATGATGATGAGCGATTATGGCCTTTCATGAAAAAAGGGTTTTTATGCCCACCTTGGCAGAGGAAGGATCAGGGCCGCGGTCAGGGAGCAGCAGGTGTTGGCTGGGGTTTAGGAATGGGCCCGACCTGTTTAATTACACCTGATTACGCTAAAGTAATACATGGTGGACTAGGCTCGGTTATTGCTGAAGCAGAAGAGGAACTGAAAAATCTTCGCTATACTGATGCAGATAGTGTCTATAAAGCAGATTATCTAAAAGCCATATTAATTGTATTTCCTGCAATCATTCGTTTGGCCAAACGCTATAGTGAACTTGCTTTAAGGATGGCCGAGAAGGAAATGGATGCAAAGCGAAAAGCAGAGCTGTTAGAAATCTCAGAAACCTGTAAGAGAGTACCGGAGTATCCAGCAAGAACCTTCAGAGAAGGAATGCAGTCATTTTTCTTCTATTGGATTATGGTTGCGTCGGGAACAACTCCGGGAGGCCGTTTTGATCAGTACATGTATCCGCTTTACAAAGCAGATATGGAAGCAGGAAGAATAACCAAGGAAGAGACTTTGGAGCTTTTACAATGCTTAAGCATTAAGATTATGCAGCTGAACTTCGTCGGTGGTGGCAAGGGTCAACGTGAGAAGTGGGCAGGTATGGCACGCTGGCATAATTTTGTTATCGGTGGATGTGACAGAGATGGGAAAGAGGCAAGTAATGATCTATCGTATCTATTATTAGATGCTGCTATGGAGCTTCAGACACCTCATCCTACGCTGACACTTCGTGTCAGTAAGGATACACCAAAAGCATTGATGCAAAAAGCACTTGAAGTAGTTCGAACCGGTATGGGAATGCCTGCCTTTATCTCGGAAAATTCCTATATCAACTTTGTTGCCGGTGAGGGTGTGGATATCAAAGAGGCAAGAGATTTTGCGATTGCCGGATGCTTAGATGTCCAGCTTCCCGGTAAGTCAAGAAATAATGCCTTTGGTATGTTTATAGTTCCTATGGTACTGGAATTAGCACTCAATAATGGACGTGACCCAGGGACCGGTATTTTATATGGTGTTGAGACCGGGGAATTTAAGGATTTTAAAGGTTATGATGAATTCTATCAGGCATTTTTGATCCAGCTAAAACATATCATGGGTATGATTTCAGAAGAACATAATATCCTTCTGATTGCGCAAAGAGATGCATTTCCGGATGTAGTACATAGCGCTTTATTAGAGGATGGTGTTAAGGCAGGAAAAGACGGCTTGAATCGCCAGATGATGTTTGAAAACGGCTCTGCAATCAATATGGTCGGAATGTGTAATACAATCGATTCCTTAGCAGCGATTAAAAAGCTGGTTTATGATGAGAAAGAAGTAACGGCAGAGCAATTGTTAGACGCTTTGAACAGTAATTGGGAGAATAATGAAGGATTGCGTAAGAAGTGCATTGCAGCTCCTAAATTCGGTAATGCTAATCCTTATGTGGATTTGATTGCAAAAGAGGTTTGGGAGGACTATGCAAAGACTGCTCGTACTTTTACCTCGGTATTTGGCAAACCGGTATTACCAACCGCGATTTCAATTACAGCACATGCACCCGGCGGTGCAATGACCGGAGCAACACCGGATGGAAGAATGGCCGGTGAAACCTTTGCAGATGGATCCGTATCACCTTCCCAAGGGTGTGATTGCAACGGGCCCCTTGCAGTACTTCAAAGTGCTATGAATATTAATCAGGATGAATTCATGGCTACCCTATTAAACATGAAGTTTCATCCAAGTGCATTACAGTCAGAAGATGATTTGAATAAGCTTGGAAGTATGATCACAACCTATTTTGAAAATGGGGGAAAACATATTCAGTTTAATGTCGTAAATAAAGAAATGTTACTTGCTGCAAAACAAGACAAAGAAAAATATAAAGATTTGATTGTTCGTGTTGCAGGCTATAGTGCATATTTTGTGGCATTAACACCAAAAATCCAGGATGAAATCATAGCGCGTACAGAACAGAAGCTATAATTGCGTCAGGTTTTACAAGATTTCTGTATTAAGGGCAGATGGTTAATCTGCCCTTTACGGCAATTGTAATACTTCCTATGAATAACCAATAAAGGAGAATTGGTAAATGGTTAGAAATATAAAGCAGGAAGAAGCAGGTATTGTATTTAACATTCAACATTATTGCATTCATGATGGCCCCGGTATCCGAAGTAATATCTTTTTAAAAGGGTGTCCACTAAGATGCTTATGGTGCCAAAATCCAGAATCGAATTTGTTACAGCCACAGATTATGTATGATCCTTCCCAATGCGTTGGATGTATGGCTTGCAAGGATCAATGTCCCAATCAAGCGATTTCCTTTGATAATGGAAAGGTAAAAACGGATCGGAGTTTATGCTCCGGGTGTGGAGCTTGTGTACCTAATTGTCTAACTGAGGCAAGAACCGTCATCGGTGAGTGGAAAACAGTTGATGAAGTATATGAAGAGGTAGCAAAGGATAAACTGTTTTATGATAGCAGTGGCGGTGGTATCACTCTGACCGGCGGGGAGCTATTATTTCAACCAGCCTTTTCAAAAAATATTTTAAAGAAATGTAAGGAAAATGGATTGCATACAGCAATAGAAACCTGTGGATATGCTAAGTGGGATATTTTAAAGGAGATTTTACAGTACGTTGATATTGTGCTTTATGATTTAAAGCATATGAGCTCGGAAGAACATCAAATAGGTACCGGAGTCGGAAATGAACGAATATTAGATAACCTGTATCGAATCTCATCAGAATTAAAGCTTCCGATTATCGTAAGAACACCGATTATACCGGGTTACAATGCCACGGATGAAAATATGCATCGTATGGGAGCCTTCCTTTCAGAGAAGATACCAACTTGTATTGAAGTTAACCTCTTACCCTATCACAATATGGGAGAAGGGAAAAATGATCAGCTGGAAAAGGGGCAATCGATTTTTACCAGCCATAGTCCTTCTGCTGATGAGCTGGAACACTTACTTACCATTATAAGATCCTACGGAATAAAAGCAAAATAATAGAGGTGTTTTAATTCCATAAACATCGCTTATTCAATTTCTTAACATAGATTTTAGGAGGGATTATTTCTATGGCAAAATTTATTACAGCAGCAGAGGCTGCGTTATTAATTCCGGATCATGCTACCGTTGGCGTTGCCGGAATGGGCTTATCCGGTTGGCCGGAAGAGGTGGCTGTAGCAATTGCTGATCGCTACAAAAATACTGGACATCCCTGTGATCTTTCGATGAAGCAGGGCAGTGCAATGGGTGATTGGAAAGAAAGGGGAATGACCAGACTAGGTATAGAAGGCTTAGTTACCAAATGGTCAGCAGCCCATATTGGATCTGCATTTGCTATGAATGATTTAGTAAGAGCGAACAAGATGGCCTGCCATTGCCTTCCGCAAGGAGTTATCGTTAATCTGTGGAGAGAAATTGCAGCTCATCGTCCGGGCCTCATCACAAAGATTGGGTTAGGGACCTTTGTGGATCCCAGATTAGAAGGTGGAAAGATGAATGAGGTAACCACCGAGGATTTGGTAGAAGTAATGGAGCTAAATGGAGAAGAATACTTATTCTACAAATCATTTCCATTAAATGTCGCTTTACTTCGTGGAACTACCTCAGATGAGAACGGCAATATCAGCTTTGAAAAAGAGGGACCGATTAATGAAGGACTTGCTGTTGCTCAAGCTGCGAAAAATAGTGGTGGAATCGTAATTGTTCAAGTGGAATATGCCGCTCAAAAAGGGACCTTACATCCGAAGGATGTGAAAATTCCGGGTGCTTTAGTAGATTATGTTGTAGTAGCAACGGATCAGAATGCTTGTTGGCAGACAGAAGGAGTTTACTATGAGCCGGCTTTCGCGGGTAATCTTAAGAAACCGCTGGCTTCCTTACCGAGCATTTCTTTATCGGAACGAAAAGTAATTGCAAGAAGATGTGCAGCGGAGCTGAAAAAAGGAAACATTGTAAATCTGGGTGTTGGAATTCCGTCCGATGTAGCAAGTATTATTGCAGAGGAAGGACAGATTGACAGCATCATTTTAACAACAGAAAGCGGTGCCTTTGGAGGCGTACCGGCAAGCCTACCCAATTTCGGAAGCTCTTATAATGCAGAGGCTAATGTTGATCATGGGTCTATGTTTGACTTTTATGATGGCGGCGGAGTGGATGTGGCAATCCTTGGTTTAGCGCAGGCAGATGAACTGGGCAATATTAATGTAAGTAAATTCTTTATTCCTGGATTTGGTGCCAGGTTAACGGGTCCGGGGGGATTTATTAATATCTCGCAAAGCTCAAAGAAAGTAATCTTTGCAGGAACATTTTTAGCAAAATGCAAGGAAGAAGTAAAGGATGGAGAAATACATATTATTCAAGAAGGTAAAGAAAAGAAGTTTATAAAGGAAGTGGAGCAGGTTACCTTTAGCGGTAAATACGCTGCAAAAGGAAGCCAGGAAATCTTATATATAACAGAACGTTGTGTGTTCCGACTCTTGAAGGGCAAGATGACAATTGTTGAAATTGCACCAGGTATCGACTTGCAGAAGGATATTATCGATCAGATGGATTTTGTCCCCGATGTTGCCAGTGACTTAAAACTCATGGCTTCAGAACTGTTCCAAGAAAAATGGGGCGGATTAACTTTATAGTAGAAGGAATGGTGTATGGGTATGAACCTACTGAGTAAGACAATAGGTGATTGTTTTGCAGAGCGAGTAAGATGCTCTCCTGATAAAATAGCTATCTCGTACTGGGATATTAAGTATACATGGCTTGAATTAGATCAATTATCGGATTATCTGGCAGTTAGAATGGTATCATATGGATTAGAAAAAGGAGATCATGTTGGAATATGGAGTGTGAATACTCCTAATTGGGTTTTAACATTTCTTGCTTTGATTAAAATTGGCGCTATCCCAGTGCCAATTAATACCTGTTACCTGGAAACTGAATTACTCGGTATTATACGTTATTCGGATATTAAGTGTATATATTATGGAGATGGTTATAAGAGACTGAATTATGAAGCCATGATTCAAAGTATCAGAGGAGAATTGGACGGGCAGGTAAAGATGTGGCTTCCAATCGGAAGGGACATAGAAGGGAATTGGTTGTCAGATAATAGCTTTCATCCCTCAGAAAAGTCACTGAAAGCGGTAAAAACACTAAGGAATATTCAGCAGCGGGTAAGTCCGCACGATGCGGCAATTATTCTATTTACCTCAGGTACTACATCAACACCCAAAGGAGTAGTACTAAGTCATTACAGTCTTGTAAATAATGCGATGGAAACAGTTATACATATGGGTTGGACAAGTAATGATAAGATGCTAATCGCAGTTCCTTTGTTCCATTGCTTTGGAATTACATCCGGATTATTATCCAGCATTCATGCTGGATGCACGATGCATCTAGTCAAATACTTTAAAACACAAAAGGTGTTAGAACATATTGATAGGAATGGATGCACAGTCCTAAATGGAGTTCCATCCATGTTTTTGGCCATGGTCCATAATCCAAACTATAAGGATTATAGACTTTCAAGCTTACGATCTGGAATTATTGCAGGTTCACCAATATCACCTCAGGAATATACATTGATATGTAATACTATTTCAAATATAAGGCTACATCAGTCCTATGGTCAGACAGAGACTTCTCCTTGTGTCTCTATCATAGATCGCGATGATTCCTGTGATAAAAAGGCTTTTTCCACAGGAAAGGTTATTGATTACACAAAGGTACGAATTGTAAATATTGACACAAATGAGCCCGTGGGTGTAGATCAGATTGGCGAGATACAGGTACAAGGCTACAATGTCATGCAAGGCTATTATAATCTTCCGTTAGAAACCGAACATGCAATTATGGAAGGCGGCTGGTTAAGAACCGGAGATCTGGGCTATCTGGATGCAGACGGATATCTCTACATTACAGGAAGATTGAAAGAAATGATTATACGTGGAGGTGAAAATATCTCTCCACAGGAAATTGAAAATTGTTTGAAAGAATGCCCTGACATTCAAAATGTCAAAGTAGTAGGAATTCCAACTAAAGTGCTGCAGGAGATGATAGTTGCTTGTGTAATTATGGAGCAGGGGACTTTGTTGAAGGAGGACATGATCAAGGCCCACTTAGCCTTGAAGCTGGCCTACTATAAAATACCGGCACATATATTGAGCTTTCGTGCATTCCCCATGAATAGCAGTGGCAAGATACAGATACCTGAGCTTAAACAGCAGGTGATCGAAAGATTGCATCAAGAACAGAAAGAGGAGGATTTATTATGTTTTTCACCGAACAACATAATTTGATTAGAAAATTAGCTAGAGAATTTGCTGAAAAAGAATTAACCAATGAAATACTGGATAAGGTTGAAGAAACCGGAGTGTTTCCCAAGGATATTATCGATAAGATGGCAAAGGCCGGTTTTTTTGGTATTAAGGTTCCTAAGGAGTTAGGGGGTCAAGGTGCTGATGCACGAGCTTATACCATCGTTATGGAGGAAATCTCCAGAGTTAGTGGTGTTGCTAGTTTATATGTATCATCTCCAAACTCCTTGTCAGGAGGACCGCTTCTTTTATCAGGAAGTGACGAACAAAAGGAGAAATATTTAAGACCTGTGGTAACAGGAGAAAAGATGCTTGCTTTTGCATTGACGGAACCTGGCGCAGGCTCTGATGCAGGGGGTATGGCATCAACAGCAGTAGAGGACGGAGATTATTATTTATTAAATGGTCGTAAAACCTTTATTACGATGGCCCCGCTTGCCGATTTTGCTGTTGTTTATGCGAAAACAGATATCACCAAGGGAACCAGGGGGATTACCGCATTTATCGTTGATATGAAACAGGAAGGTGTTTCCTGCGGTAAGCCGGAACATAAGATGGGATTGATTGGATGTGCAACCAGTGACATCATTTTAGAAAATGTACGCGTACATAAAAGTAATGTATTGGGTGAGGTTGGCAAAGGCTTCTCTAATGCAATGAAGACTCTTGATACAGGTCGTATGGGTGTTGCCGCACAGTCGATCGGTGTAGCTCAGGGTGCTTTGGACGAAGCAATTAAGTTTGCGAAGGATAGAAAGCAATTTGGCAAGAAAATAAGCGAATTCCAAGCGATTAACTTCATGATTGCCGATATGGCAACGAAATTAGAAGCAGCTAAACTGCTAGTATATAAGACTGCTTATCTGATGGACACGAATCAGAGTGCCGGAATGAATGCATCTATGGCGAAATACTATGCGTCCGAAATCTGTAATGAAATTTGTGGTAAAGCGGTTCAAATTCACGGTGGTTATGGTTTTACCAAGGAGTATAAGGTAGAACGTATGTATCGAGATTGCCGTGTATTTACAATCTATGAAGGAACATCTCAAATACAGCAAATGGTAATTGCAGGTCATTTACTAAAAAAATAGTGAATAGTAGCTATAGGGCTGTATTGATAAAGAGATGGCTTGATGTCATCGGACAGTACAATCTATAGTCATTAACAATAGAAAGGCATGGGCAGATAAATGAAAATATTAGTTTGTGTAAAGCAAGTACCTGATACAAATGAAGTGAAAATAGATCCAGTAAAAGGCACCCTAATCAGAGATGGCGTTCCCAGTATTTTAAACCCGGATGATGCAAATGCATTAGAAGCAGCATTAGCAATCAAAGATCAGGCTCCGGATACTGTAGTTGCGGTTATTACGATGGGACCGCCACAGGCTACCTATATGCTAAGAGAATGTATGGCAATGGGAGCGGATGAAGCATACCTGTTAAGTGATAGAGCATTTGGAGGTGCAGATACTTGTGCAACTTCAACCACAATTGCAGCCGGTATTAAGAAGGTAGAGGGTGTGGATGTAATCTTTGCAGGACGTCAGGCGATTGATGGAGATACCGCTCAGGTAGGACCTCAGGTTGCAATGAGACTTGGTCTTCCGGTTGTTACCTATGTTCAAAGCATTGAGATGAAGGACGGTATAGCGACGGTACATAGACAAATGGAAGACGGCTATGAAGTAATTGAGGTTCCGACACCCTGTCTGATCACTGCAGTAAAGGAATTAAATGTACCCAGATACATGAACATCGGAAAAATCGTGGATGCATATAAGAAAGAGATTACGATCTGGAATCATGTTGACTTAGAGCTTGATCCGAAGGATTGTGGATTAAACGCATCACCGACACAGGTATTGAAATCCTTCACACCACCCGTAAAAGGAAAAGGTATGATGTTAAGTGGTTCTGTTCAGGAAATCTCTGCAAATCTTGTAGGAAAATTAAAAGAAAAACATTATATATAAGAAAGATAGGGTGAAAAAATGGCTGTTCATGTAATAAACGAGAAATGTAAAGGTTGTTCCATTTGCGTAAAGAACTGTCCTTTTAATGCAATTACAATGGAGAATAAATTGGCTGTAATTGGTAGTGCTTGTACTGGTTGCGGAGTATGTGTAGACAAGTGCCCATTCAAGGCCATTGAAAAAACAGAAGAGATCAGAGAAGAAAAAGATTTAAGTGAATATAAAGGAGTCTGGGTATTCGCGGAACAACGTGAAGGACAGATTATGCCGGTAGCCATCGAATTATTAGGTGAAGGTAAAAAGCTTGCGAAGGAAGTTGGATGTGAGCTTTGCGCAATTTTGTGTGGACATAAAGTTGAAGGACTTGCAGATGAATTGTTTGCTTATGGTGCTGATAAGGTATATGTGGCGGATGCAAAGGAATTAGAGCATTATACTACAGATGGTTACACCAATGTTATCTTTGATGCAATAGAACGTTACAAACCGGAGATTGTACTATTAGGTGCAACTCATATCGGACGTGACCTTGGTCCTTGTCTTGCTGTAAAAGCAAATACTGGCTTAACCGCAGACTGTACAAAGCTGGAGATTGATCCGGTGGACAAGAAGATTATGCAGACTCGCCCCGCATTTGGTGGAAACCTAATGGCAACCATTATTTGCCCTAATCATCGACCTCAAATGTCGACAGTTAGACCGGGTGTTATGGAGAAAGCAGCCTACGTACCTGGTAAGAAGGGTGAAGTGATAATGCTGAACTATACCTTCCAGAAGGGCGAAATCAGAACAAAAGTAGTTGATATTGTGAAGAGCGTGAAGGAAATGATAGCTTTAACCGATGCAGAGGTAATTGTGGCAGGAGGTATGGGGCTCGGCAAAGCCGAAGGCTTTTCCTTACTAAAAATGCTGGCTGAAAAGTTTGGTGGTAGTGTTGCTGCTTCCAGGGCAGCAGTAGATGCAGGTTGGATTGATCATGCTTATCAGGTTGGGCAGACCGGAACAACGGTGAAACCCAAGATTTATATTGCTTGCGGTATCTCAGGTGCGATCCAGCACGTAGCAGGAATGCAGAATGCAGAGCAGATTATTGCGATTAATATAAGCGAAACCGCACCAATCTTTGAAGTTGCTGACTATGGAATTGTAGGAGATCTTTACAAAGTAATTCCAGTGCTTATAGAAGAATTGGATAAATAGTATACGAAATGAGCTCTAGTAATAGGGCGTATTAATAATAAGAATAGAAAGAATAATTCGCTGGAATTTCAAAGCTTCTATACTCATTGCCTCTGTGTGAATAACAGCATATAGAACAGTCTGTATAAGGAAATAGCCTGCCACTTCATTGTGGCAGGCTATTTGTTTTATGAGGGGTTGAGTAGTAGAGATTATATATTAAGAGAAGATATTGAGTCAAGAGTTAGAACAACGGTGGTAATAATTTGAATTTTATGTATTATTTTCATTAACAGCGATATCCATTGACTTAAAAATATCTAATATGTATAATATAAAACGGTAAAAAAATGCTTTATAGTGCAATATAACGACAGTACAAAGGATGAAATTTATTAAAAATAGGTAAAATTACTAAATATTTATAAAGGGGGTGAGCTTGTGCTGGGAGTTTTTGATATTATTGGTCCTATTATGATTGGTCCATCTAGTTCACATACAGCTGGAGCGGTACGAATCGGCAAATATACCTATTCTATATTGGGTGAGAGACCTGTAAAAGCAAGGGTTGGCTTTTCTGGATCCTTTGCTAAGACTTATCGTGGACATGGTACTGATAAAGCGATTATTGCTGGTGCTCTTGGTATGGACACAGATGACAAACGAATATGTAATAGCTTGGATATAGCCAAAGAGGAAGGCCTGGATTATACCTTTGAAACCTTGGAGTTAGATGGGGTACATCCAAATACTGTAGAAATTGAACTAGAAGGAGAGAGTGGTAGAAAGGTTCACGTAAGGGGTTCTTCCATAGGTGGTGGTAATATTTTGATTACTAAGATTAATGATGCGGATGTGTTGATTACTGGCAAATCGGCAGCACTCATTATCACGCATATGGATATTCCGGGAATGATTGCAAAGGTGAGTAACATATTGGGAAATACGGGTATTAATATTAATCAATTTTCGCTGAACAGAGAGGAAAAAGGAGGAATAGCGATTATGACAATTGAAATTGATGGTGGAATTGATCCATCAATTCAACAAATCATTCAAGATGTTCCTAATGTTTTATCTGTCAGTATACTTAGTGCGATTTAAGGAGATAGAATCGGTATACAATAGAAAGCACGCTTCGCGACCTTTCTATTGTCATGAATTATGTGCTGCCGCCCAAATTCGCGGTGTCTTGGCAGCATGCAGGATTAGTGTGAAGAAAGAACTTCTTCACAAAGCGAATGTTCATTCGCTTAGGAAGAACTGCGAAGTTTGCACACCCGCGCAAATTCCTTGTATTTCCAGGTTTTGTACTGCGGACTAAATTCGCAGGTTGGATGGAGGATTAGTTATGAAATACAATTCGATATCAGAATTATGTCGACAAGCAGAGGAAAAGAACATAAAGATTTCAGAATTAGTGTTAAAGGATCAGGCAGTTCTGATGGAAACGAATGAAGAAGACTTAAAGCGCACAATGAAGACGATGCTTGACGTAATGAAAGAAAGTACTAAAGAAGGTATTGATGCTGAAAAGCGCTCCAACAGTGGATTGACTGGTGGTGATGCATATAAGATGGAACTGGTGGTAAAAGAAGGACGAACTATCTGCGGACCTATGATTGGAAAGGCACTTGTTAAAGCACTTTCCACATCTGAGACCAATGCATGTATGGGCAAGATTGTAGCTGCACCGACTGCCGGTAGTTGCGGAATTCTACCTTCAGTACTTATGACAATTGCGGAAGAGCGAGAAATTGATGATGATCAATTGGTTATGGCTTTGTTTACATCATCGGCGATTGGTATGGTTATTGCTAACAAGGCTAGTATTTCAGGCGCAGAAGGCGGTTGCCAGGCAGAATGTGGATCTGCCAGTGCTATGGCGGCTGCAGCATTGGTGGAGCTATGTGGTGGTACTCCTGCGATGGTGGAGCATGCATGTGCTATTTCATTAAAAAGTGTACTTGGTCTGGTATGCGACCCTGTGGCTGGATTAGTTGAGATTCCCTGTATTAAACGCAATGCGATGGGAGCAGCAAATGCTTTTGTGTCAGCAGAAATGGCTTTAGCAGGAATCGAGAGTAAAATCCCGGTTGATGAGGTTATTCATGCAATGAAGGTAGTAGGAGATTGTATGATACCAGCTTTGAAGGAGACGGCAGATGGAGGCCTTGCAGCAACACCGACAGCAAAGAGATTGATGAAACAAATTTTTGGATGATATTCACTTATGACAATGTGAAACACCAATTATTGTAATTGACTAAAATATCAACGATAGAAATAGTGGAGGTAATATGATGTCAATATTGAAAGCTTGGAATAAATTAGGATTAATTCAAAGAATTCTGATAGGTATGGTAATCGGTCTAATTTTGGGACTGGCGATACCGCAGTTTACGGCGATTGGAATGTTAGGCAGTTTGTTTGTAGGTGCCTTAAAAGCAGTCGCGCCGATTTTGGTATTTGTTCTAGTAATGGATTCCCTCGCATCAGCAAAACCCGGATCTGGAAGTAATATGAAGAGCGTTATTCTGCTTTATGCGTTGGGAACACTGGCCTCTGCCTTGGTAGCGGTTGCGGTTAATACCATTTATCCTGTCACTATCGCATTGAGTTCGGATTTGGAAGTAACAGGAGTAGAAGCTACATCCGGGATAGGTGAAGTAGTAAAGTCATTTCTGATGAATTTAGTTACAAATCCAGTCACAGCACTTAGTGAAGCAAATTATATTGGTATATTAACATGGGCAGTGATTTTCGGTATTGCATTAAAGCATACTTCTGAGACAACGAAGCAGGGACTATCCGATATCTCAAATTCAGTATCAACTGTAGTGAAATGGGTTATCGACTGTGCTCCATTTGGTATTCTTGGTCTGGTATATACTACTGTCGCTGAAACAGGTATTGAAGGCTTTGCCACTTACGGAAAGCTATTGATTGTATTGGTAAGCTGTATGATCGGTGTTGCATTAATCCTAAATCCGCTAATTGTATTCCTTACCATCAGACAGAATCCATATCCGCTCGTATTTAGATGTCTTAAAGAAAGCGCAATTACAGCATTCTTTACCAGAAGCTCCGCTGCGAATATTCCTGTTAATATGGAACTTTGTAAAAAGCTTGGATTAGATGAGGATACTTATTCTGTAAGTATTCCGCTTGGTGCTACGGTTAATATGGCAGGTGCAGCGATTACAATTACAACTATGGCATTGGCAGCGGTAAATACTCTCGGCATCTCGGTTGATTTACCGACTATGTTGATATTGAGTGTTGTGTCAAGCTTAGCGGCGGCAGGTACTTCCGGCGTTGCGGGCGGATCACTGATGCTAATTCCTCTGGCATGTAGCTTATTTGGTATTTCGAATGATATCGCAATGCAGGTTGTCGGAATTGGATTTATTATTGGTGTTGTTCAAGATTCCTGCGAAACAGCTCTAAATTCTTCTACAGATGCATTGTTTACAGCTGCCGCAGAATTCAGAGTATGGAAGAAGAAAGGAAAAGCGCTTCCCTTCTAGGAAACTTCATTATTGAAATAAGCACATAAAAGGCAGCCGCTAGCAGAGGAATTCAGCTAGAGGCTGCTTCTTCATGTGCAATCCTATTCATAGAACTACTCTCAGGAACAGCTGACCCAAAAGAAAAAGCTCACCTTACTATTGTGGAGGGGTGTTGCTCGGTAATCAACAACCATCAAGGATAATTGATTGTCGCTGATTTTTCTATATACTTACTGATTGATTACGATTTTAATTGGTAAAAAGTACATTAAATATAAAACTAACTCTAGTATTTACATGATATAGAATAGGTACTATAATGTTTAAGGTTTTTAAATCCCTGACTCAATTGAGTAAGCGATAAAGGTTAACAATAGGGGAAAAGTCAAACCTTTTTTCCGACCATTTTTGTCGAAATAAGAAAGGAGTTATTTTTTTGGAAAGTTCAATGAATAACGAAGAAAGTGTTTTACAAGAAACAAATGACAGTGAGTTTGCAAATGAAAAAGTAAGAGGAAACAAGCAAAACTTTTGGCAAATACTAGTTGTTATGGTAGGCTTCACATTTTTCTCTCCTAGTATGACAGCGGGAGGAAATCTTGGTCTGGGTCTTAATATGAGAGACTTTATAATAGCGATCATGGTGGGAAATTTGTTCTTATCGTTTTATACAGGCTCGTTGGCTCATATTGGACAAAAAACTGGTATGAGTTTAGATTTGCTGGCAAGAAAATCATTTGGAGAAAAAGGGTCTTATCTTCCATCCATTTTAGTGGGATTTACGCAGATGGGATGGTTTGGTGTAGGTGTTGCAATGTTTGCAATTCCAGTTTCGGCATTGTATGGATTTAATGCGTATTTACTCGTAATATTTGTAGGTTTATTAATGACAATAACCTCTATAAAGGGAATTAAGGCTTTGGCTGTATTTGGCTCAATTGCAGTGCCTTTAATTACAATTTTGGGATTTTATTCGGTTTATATATCAGCCACAACTGCAGGAGGAGTAGGTAATATCTTCCCTGAAATACCTCCACAACCACTGACTATGGCAGCAGCTCTTAGTATTGTAATTGGTAACTTTATTAGTGGAGGAACTTCTACTCCAAACTTCACAAGATTTGCTAAGAGTAGTAAAATTGCTGTGATTGCTACAATAATCGCATTTTTTGTAGGTAATATTATGATGTTTGTATTTGGAGCCACGGGCGCAGCTGTATTTGGAAAGCCTGATATATTTGATGTTCTGATACTTCAAGGACTTGCCATTCCTGCAATACTTTCCTTAGGGCTAAATATTTGGTCAACCAATAATAATGCCCTCTATACCTCGGGTCTTTCTATAACAAATGTTAGCAAAAAGCCATTAAAACTGACTACAGCATTATCAGGTATTGTCGGAACCTTATTAGCAATTTATCTATATAACAATTTTGTATCTTATCTATCATTACTAGGATCAATGATTCCGCCAGTAGGTGCAGTTATAATCATTCATTATTTCTTTAATAAGGAACAATACGAAGAAATCGGTGATAATGTTGAATGGGATTTTAGAGCTATCATCTCGGTGATTATTGGAATCATAGTTGGGTTAGTAGTAAAGGTTGGCATCACTCCAATTAACAGCTTGATTACTGCTTCAGTTATTTATACGGTGCTTATGGTTATGAGTAAGAAAGGAAAAAGATATGCTAATTAAGGGTGCTTTGATTGAAAATAGTACGGAAGCAAAGGATATTAGAATTGAGAATGGGATATTTACAGAAATAGAAGTATCTTTACAACAAAAAGAAATGGAAGAAGTGATCGATGCAACTGGAAAATTAGTATTACCGCCATTTATTGAATCACATGTGCATTTGGACACGTGCCTGACAGCGGGTGAACCGAAGTGGAATATGTCAGGAACACTATTTGAAGGAATTGAAACTTGGTCCTTAAGAAAAGAAACATTAACAAAAGAAGATATCAAGGATAGAGTGAATAGGGCTATCAGAAAGCAAGCATCGAATGGAATTCAATTTGTTAGAACTCATGTTGATACAACAGATCCAAAGCTAACGGCTATGGAAGCGTTAGTTGAGCTAAGACAAGAATTAAAAGATTTTGTAGAAATTCAAATTGTAGCATTTCCACAGGAAGGAATTCTATCCTTTACCAATGGTAAGGAGCTTCTTGAAGAAGCAATGAAGATGGGGGCAGATGCAGTAGGAGCGATTCCTCATTTTGAATTCACAAGAGAGTATAGTGTGGAATCTGTAAAAATCGCGATAGCATTAGCAGAAAAATATAATGCGCTTGTCGATGCTCACTGTGACGAAATTGATGATGATCAATCGAGAGGACTTGAAACTCTGGCTTGTCTTGCCTATGAAACTGGATTAAAGGACAGGGTTACAGCTTCTCATACAACAGCAATGCATTCTTATAATAATGCATATGTACAGAAATTGTTTCGGCTTCTTAGAATGTCAGATATCAACTTTGTAGCGAATCCTCTTGTAAATATTCATCTTCAAGGAAGAGTGGATACTTATCCAAAAAGAAGAGGATTTACAAGAGTAAAAGAATTATTAGCCAATGGAAACAATGTATCTTTTGGACATGATGATATCTTTGATCCTTGGTATCCTCTTGGAGATGGAAATATGCTTGAGGTTGTTCACATGGGATTGCATATTGGACAAATGATGGGATATCCAGAAATCATGGACAGCTATAATTTTATTACCCATAATGCTGCCAAAACCCTTCATATTTCCGATCAATATGGTATTGAAGTTGGAAAACCCGGAAGCTTAATCATTATGAATAATGATAATTTTTATAATGCATTAAATGTTCGTTCGGAAGTACTATATTCCATCCATAATGGAAAAATTATTGCAAAGACAAAACCAAAGGAAAAAGAAATTTTATTCTAAAAACGGATCTGGAAAGTGTTGAACAATGGGTGGTAACATGTAAAATAACATTCCCGGATGAGCGGGAGAGTGGTGGTTGAAGTTAATAAGTTCATATCGGGAATCCTGGATTACAAAGGAATCCATTATGAGGAAGGGCAGAGATGTCCTTCCCTTTCTTTTATACCTTTCTTTTATACCTCTTTCTTTTATAATAATGAAGAGAAAGAATAATTCATGCAGAAAAAGCTATGTTTCATGCAGCGGATGGTTTTTCTGGGGAGATTTTTGATAGATTGAACATGAGAGCAAGGGAAATCATTTGTCCAAAAAACTATAATTACGGAGGAACAAGATTATGAAAAAAGGTATGATAGGTGTGTTACTTACCCTGTGCTTAGTGATTGGCTTTTTTTCTACTACAGCACTGGCGGAAACATCAGTTGAAAAACTAAAGCTTCAAGGAACAGTACCGGCAAATCTTACCCATACTACGCAAGAGGAGTGGGATGTCTTGCAGCTCACCAATATCGAGCGCGCTAAAGCGGGAATTCCCCTACTGGTGACCTTCGACCTGATGCAGAAAGTGAGCGGTGTTCGCAGTGATGAACTGGTGGAATCATATAGCCATACCCGCCCCAATGGTTCAGATTGGTTTTCAGTACTTGAAGAGAACGGATTATCATCTACCACGTGCGCAGAAAATACTGCCATGGGTCAAGGTATGGCATGGGATACTGTCAATGCTTGGATGAGCACAGAAGAGAATAGAAAGAATATTTTATTAGAACAGCTGCGCTATATGGGCACGGGCTATACCTATAACAATAATAAAATGCATTGGGTGCAGCTTTTTTCTGATGGCACGGATAGTGAATGTGTAAAATTGGACTTTGATCCGATTTCAAGATATTTCACACTCACGCTAAAAAATGGCATTACCGCCTATGCACCTTATGATAAAGCTTCCGTAATAATAAATAACGGGAAAATGACAATCAACTATCCAGGTGTAGACACATACTTTGATTTACCTGCTGATACATCTGTTGATACACCAACGAATCCCGTCGTAACCCCTACGGATACACCAGGTCAAATGTACGGAATATCCCTCAGTCCGGCAGAAAGTAAAACATTTACAACGGCGGAGCTCGGTTACACAGAGCAGGAGTCTCACACCGTAACGGTTAATAACATCGGCAGTAAAGCAACAGGAATATTGAAGGTTTCGTTATCCGGCAATGCGGGTATGTTCTCGTTAAATAAATCCTTAATCAGCAGTATCAACGTAGGTGGTAGTGATGTTTTTACGATTTCTACGAAAAAAGGAATACCGGCGGGAACATACACGGCAACAGTCACAGTCAGTGGAAGTAAAATAACCTCTCAGTATTTTAGTATCAGTTTCACAGTTGTTAAAACTCCAACGGTGAGCGAAACGATAAAGGTATTGGCATATCCCACAAAAACCGACTACAAGAAGGGCGAAGGCTTTGACACCACCGGGCTGAATGTGGTGAGTAATGTAGGTGGCAAAGAAATAAACGTCAACGACAAAATAACCTTTTTTGTATCGAAGATAAATGGAGTGCAACTGACACAAGGCAGTAAGTTTGCAATCACAGGAAAGAAGGTAGTTGAGCTACGGTATGAGGGTAAAAAGGTGGCCACATATACCATCAATGTAACGGAAGCTTCGAGCAAAGTGTTAATAATACAGGCTTACCCCACAAAAACCGCCTATGTGAAAGGCGAGGGCTTTGATACTACTGGGCTCAAAGCGGTAATTAGTGAAGGGGGTAAAGAAACAAACATTAACGACAAAATAACCTTTTTTGTATCGAAGATAAATGGAGTGCAACTGACACAAGGCAGTAAGTTTGCAATCACAGGAAAAAAGGTAGTTGAGCTACGGTATGAGGGAAAAAAGGTGGCTACATATACCATCAATGTGACTGATGATACGAGCAAAGTCTTAATCATACAGGCTTACCCCACAAAAACCGCCTATAAGAAGGGTGAGGGCTTTGATGCTACAGGGCTGAAGGCGGTAATTAGCGTTGGTGGTAAAGAAACAAACGTTAACAGCAAAATAACCTTTTATGTATCGAAGATAAATGGAGTGAAATTGACACAAGGGCGAAAGTTTACAACCACAGGAAAGAAGGTTGTTGAGCTACGGTATGAGGGCAAAAAAGTGGCCACATATACCATCAATGTAGCGGAAGCTTCGAGCCAAGGAGTAAATATACTGGCATATCCCAAAAAAACCGCCTACAAGGTTGGCGAGGGCTTTGATACTACCGGGCTGAATGCTGTAAGTAATGCAGGAGGCAAAGAAACAAATGTCAATGATAAAATTACCTTTTATACATCGAAGACAGTGGAGCTGACACAGGGCCGTAAGTTCACAACTACAGGAAAGAAGGTAGTTGAAGTACGGTATGAGGGCAAAAAGATAGCGGAATATACCATCAATGTGACTGATAATCTAAAAAATGTAAAAATACTGGCATATCCCACAAAAACCGCCTACAAGGTTGGCGAGGGCTTTGACACTACCGGGCTGAATGCGGTGTATAATGCCGATGGCAACGAAACAAACGTCAATGACAAAATTACCTTTTATGTATCGAAGATAAATGGAGTGCAACTGACGCAAGGCCGCAAGTTCACAACCACAGGAAAGAAGGTAGTTGAAGTACGGTATGATGGGAAAAAAGTTGACCAATACACCATCAACGTAACCAGATGAGGTTTCCTCACAGTCGTATACCTGACGGTATGCACGTCACCTTCCAGCTTAATAAGGATTAATACATTAGGAGTGTACTTTTATTAGTACACTCCTTTTATTAACGGCTTTAGCCAGTTGAGCATGAGGCGAGTTTCTCAACAGAGAAATGAGACATGCGATACCAACTGATTCGCAAGTGGATTCCAATTGTTTCTAGCAAAAAATCACCTTTCCGTTATAATAGTAGTGTTCAAGTAGCAAAATAACGAGAGGAAAGGTGATTTCTATGGATACTGTAAAGGTTTTACTGTATGGGTATAAAGTTAAAACAAGATTTAATAAATGCTAATATTTGAATATTAAAACAGGATTAAACAAAATTCTTACTATACAATTAATTCATGCTCTTCAAAATATTGTCTATTTCCAGCATTTGAGCTTGTGGAAGTGGGCCAAACTCAATTGATTTGACATTTTCTTTAATCTGTTCTACGGTTTTGAAACCTGGGATCGGGATGGTAACCCCACTCTTAGCCCAAATCCAGGCGAGGGAACCCTGAACCAGAGTTCTTCCTCCGATAGTTAAAATATCTCGAATTGCATTCAGTTTATCATAGGCCACGGAATTTGGTTTACCGTCCTTGAATATTTCTTCAATCCATGTATGACCAGCTCCGCGTACATCATCCTTGGCTAGCATAGTGTCCCTTTTAAATTTTCCACTTAAAAAGCCCATCGCCAACGGACTGCGATTAATACTGGCAAGATTTTTGTCCTCACATAGCTTAAGAATATCCTCATTGCCGCCAAGGATATTAAATTGCTGCTGGATGGCACTGCAGTTTTGGTGCTCTGCGAATAATTTGGCGCCGGGTGTTAAATCGGTACTCCAGCCATAAGTTCTGATTTTTCCTTTGGAAACGAGCTGTTCTAAGGTTTGGATAACAGAATCAATCTCAGAGAGTCCGATTTCCCATACATGAAGCAGATAGAGGTCGATATAGTCTGTCTGCAGACGTCTAAGTGAAGCATCGCAGGCCCTCTCGATGTAATCTGGAGTGACATTGTAGCCCTGAAGAGTTTTTGTTCCTTCACTACCAATGTAGCCGAACTTGGTGGAGAGGACGATCTGAGATCTGCGACCTTTGATAGCCTCTCCGACTAACCGTTCACTATGCCCGATGCCATAGGAGTCCGAGGTATCAATATAATTGATACCTAAATCCATTGCAGACTGGATTGCTGCAATGGACATCCTATCGTCGGTATCACCATAGCCATCAATTTTACCGTCCATATAAAATTGACCTCCGATTGCCCAACAGCCCAGTCCAATAGGGCTTACCTTAATCCCTGATTTTCCTAAAACTCTTTGTTCCATTTTAAAATCCTCCTTTATATATCGTTTATTTATAACACTCCAACCAACTACCTACCGTTTGGTAGAAACATAAGGGTAAAATAAAAGGTACTTACATACCTTTTATCCCATTCCATAGAACTTCAAAACATTCATCCATGTCTCGAAGAGCCTGTTCCTTATCCATCAACCCTGATGATAAATCGATGCAGGTTAATATATAATAAAATGTATTCGCCATATGACTCGGATTCATTGGGCGAAGCTCCTTTTGCTTTATGCCTTCTTCCATGATAGAGGCAAGATCATCCACAAATTCTTTCTTACTTTCTGAAGTAATAGAGATGATTTCTTCTCTTAGGTTGGAAGGAGGTAAATAGTATATCCGATTCCAGAAATCCATTTCAGCATTATCCAAATTATAATCAAGATATTCAATATAGATCGCTTTTAAGCGCTCTTTGCAAGGCATTTCTTTGAAGCTTGATACGATCATCTTCATCTTATCCTGGTATTTCTGTATAATATCCTGAAAAAGCTCACGGAAAATTTCTTCCTTGCTTTTAAAATGAAAGTAAAGAGAAGCTTTATTAATACCTACTTCGGCAGCAATCTTATCCATACGTGCACCTTCAAATCCATTAAGAGCAAAGATCTTCAGTGCAGCTTGAAAGATTCTTTCCCTAGTTATTGATCCCTGCCCCATAATACTAACCTCCAGATATAGAAAAATTAACCAAATGGTTGGTAGGAAAATAATAACAGATAGTGTTTTAAATGTCAACTGGTTTTATGATAAAAAATTAGAATGAGCTTCCTTATGTAGTATCAAAATTGTATATAAAGTGTTATATAAAGTGGCATATAGATGAGATGAGTAAAAGTTAAATAACGATTTAATAAAATAGAGTTACTTAACATATTAAATCATTGTCATATTAAATTAGGGTAGGGGGGAGTTAATCAAACGGATCAAGAAATTAATGTAATGTACTTTGAAAATATTTAGCAATATAAAAGTAGTCAATCCAAGCACTTAATAATAATGGAGATAAGTGTTAATGTTGGAAAAAAATTATATAAATGGAAATTAGTGATATTAAAACAGAAGTATAGATTGTATAATATGTATTAAATAGTCATAAATACATATATATTGTCGATTTAGTGTAGATATAAGAGGTAAATACTGATAGATAGAGTATATGATAAGAAATGGATACACTATAATGCATAGGACAAAGGAGCAGGAGATATGCCATCAAACAGAAGAGAAAATAAACGAATTTATACAATACTACCCTTTGTTCTAATTCTTCCTATCGTATTAATCGCCTTTCTATTATATTCAACAAGAAGCATAAAGGACGCTCCAAGGCCTGTTAAGGGAGAGCTAAATTTGTCCGATTGGGATTTGAACGATGGAAGGCCAAGTCTTGCTGGTGAATGGGATTTTTATTGGAATGAATTATATACCTACGAAGATGTTTCGAAATTAAAGGAAAACAAGGTGAATTTCTTATATGTACCGGAAAGGTGGAAATCACAAAGGATTGGCGATCAGAAAATATCAGGCTTAGGGTATGGAACCTATTGTCTAAAGGTCATTATGAAAGATACCAATCAACCTCTTAGCCTTCAGTTAAATAATATGGCTACCTCTTATAGAATGTTTATTAATGATACAGAGGTAGCACACAGTGGATTGGTGGGAGTAACGAAGGATAGTTATATCCCAGGCTATAAAATTAATACAGTTACTTTTCAACCGCCATCGAAGGAATTTACAATAATCCTTCAGGTTGCGAATTACGACTTTGCTACAGGAGGCATACGGTATGAAATTATTATGGGTACGCCAGAACAAGTCAGTAAATTAAATCGTATTACCGTCTATAAAGATTCGATGCTATTGGGAAGTCTTTTTATTATGACATTGTATTATGCAAGTTTTTATATCGTATTAAAAGGAGATAAAAGTAGCATATATATGATGCTATTGTGTATTTTCTACATAATCCGAACCTCTTTATTTGGGGATGTTTTCATCGTACGATTGCTTCCGATGTTGTCATTTGGGGTTATGCTCAAGTTAATGTATTGTTGCCTCTATTGGATCACGATAGTTCTTTTACTAATGGTGGATAGTTTGTATCCGAAATATATTTCCACATATATAAAAAGAATCATGATGATATATGGAATTTTAGCCACGCTATTGACGATTGTTCTTCCAGCCTCGATTTATACCAGATTTATCTATGAAATAGAAGGGATTGGTTTGGTGACCATTCTTTATTTGATTATTAGAGTGTTGAAGGCGCAAAGGAAATATGAAACAGGTGCAACCCTCATTATCATTGCTTTAGCAGGGATATTCATTACTGCAATATATGATATTTTATATCATATCTCCATTGTTTTTAATTCCTTTGGAGAATTAGTACCGATTGGTATCTTCCAATTACTGTTTATCTTCTCTTTTATATTAGCTCAACGACTTTTTAATGCTTATGAGAATGCAAATGAATTGACGATGCAGCTGACTACATCTTTACAAAATGAGAAAGCGGCATCGGACGAATTGTTAAAAGCAGAATTATCTTTTCTTAAAGCACAGATAAAACCCCATTTCTTGTACAATACTTTGAGTGTTATCATGGCTTTAAGTACCGAGAATCCTCAACGTACGAAGGAGCTATTATATGATTTATCCAGTTATTTGCGGGGGTCTTTTGATTTTGAAAACTATGGGGGAGTAATGCTTTTAGAAAACGAATTATCGACAGTTCGTGCCTATCTATCCATTGAGAAAGAACGATATCAAGGTAAGCTGCAAGTAGTATATGATATTGATGAGACAATCAATGTTTATGTACCATTGCTCAGTATACAGCCATTGGTAGAGAATGCAATTCGCCATGGTATTATGAAAAAATCAAAAGGAGGAACGGTTACTCTTCGTATTTACAAGGAGGATAGTTCCACCGTTATTGAAGTGGAAGATGATGGAGTAGGAATTCCGGAAGAAAAATGTACGAATATCCTAAATAAAGAAGAGATATCAACGGGAGTCGGACTAAAAAATATCAATAGAAGATTGATGTTACAATATGGTCAGGGATTATCCATTACGAGTAAAGAAGGAGTGGGCACTAGGATTACAATGAGAATAATGGACTGAGAAAATATTATGGCTTATATTTTGGCTAGATCACACTAAAAATTACTTTATAGCGCGACCCGCAGATTGGAGATTTTATGTATCGTGTTATGCTGGTAGAAGATGAATTTCATCTACTAAATTATTTAAAAAATATGTTTATAGAATTAGATGAATTTGAAGTTGTTGGTGCTTACGATAATCCAGAAGAAGCACTTTCTGAGTTTCCTGTATTATTACCGGAGGTTGTTTTTTTGGATATAGAAATGCCGATATTGAATGGAATAGAAGCGGCTAGAAGAATGCTTCATATGAAAAATGACGTTAAAATTATCTTTACCACAGCATATACTCAATATTCTTTAGATGCTTTCGAGGTAGAAGCGATTGATTATCTTCTTAAGCCCATAGGCCCTAAGGACATTAACCGTGTAATAAAAAGATTAAGTAAATATCAGATACATGCAAAAGAATATCCTGTTAAAAAAGTGCGTGTTACAAGCGATCTTCCTGCAAGATGCTTTGGCCGCTATGAGGTAAAAAACAAAGATGGAAAGATTGTAAAATGGCCAACCAAGAAAACGGAAGAAGTATTTGCATATTTACTGACCCATCAACAGACTCATATCAGTAAATGGAGTCTTGTAGACATGATCTGGCCAGATATGGAGGAAGGTAGAGGGCTAAATAATCTATATAGTACCATATCTAGGATTAAGCCGATCCTAAATACGCTACCATATAATCCTGTTATTAAAATGCTTAATTCCGGATATATTCTTGAAGCAAATCAACAATTATCGGATTATCAACTATTTATGAGTGATGAAGTACATAGGTTTAGCATGGAACAGATGGAAGAATTATTTTATCTGTATCAATCCCCATTGTTTGGTATAAAAGACTATTCCTGGAGTGTTTCATACCAGAAAAATCTTGTAGAACAGTATCGGAAATTATATAAAAAGCTATTATCCTATTATCAATCCGTAGTAGATGTTGAAAAGTTAGAAGATATAATAAAACAGTATACCATGATGCATATTGAGGACGAAGTCATGCTTGTATATGGTTTACAAGCAGTACGATCTCTTAGCGGTACTGGAAGTAAGCTATATGAGATACAGCATTGGCTCAATGATAAGCTAAGATTAAATGAACTACCAGAAATTCCGATTTAATACATCTAAATTCGATATAAATATACATATATTTTAACTACTTTGTAAGAATTTTGTAAGAACTATTTGTTACAATTCATCCTAAAACGAATGATGAAGTTCTTTTCAACGTAATGAAAAGAAGAGTAAAGCACATTTTATGAGGAGGAATTGGATGAAGAAGAAATTGATTTCAATGATAGTATATATTGGGATTGTATTTAGTCTGTTAACACAAAATTTTTCAATGGCGCTAGCACAAGCATCCGCAAATAGTAGTGTTTATGTAACCAACAAATTGGATATTGCTTTGGCAGTTGGCAGTACAGGAGTGGACTATTCTACTTTTGTGACAGACCTAACGAAAGAGCTTATGGCTCAAGGTGTCCCGGCAGAGGATATTTCTATTTCAGAATTAGAATCAAGTGAAGTAGGTACTAGTAGTAACTTTGCATGGTGGAAGTATGATCATACCTACAATACACCAGTAACAAGTGATGAAACCCATGAGTATATCGAGAAGACGGTGTCATCTAATTATGCAGGTGGTCATGCTTACTATACGTATGATAGGCATATTCTTGTTACCAACGGTGGAGCGGATTTGGGGTTTCGTGGATATGGAGCTTCCGGTTACAAGGATTTTATGTATTTATCCAATGATGACCCTACAAAGAAGACCTTCCAGTTTGATATCGAGGAGGGGGTAGCGTACGATGCCCTAGATGGTGTTGGTTTCTTATTCAACACCGAGGTAACCGGAAGCTATGAATCAAATAATCAGACCATGACGGGGTATTTATTGTTCCTGCAATATAATGGTTCTGGTACAGGCCAAGAAATAGCATTATATAGTTTTACGGATATCAATACAAAATCCTTTCACGAGGGAACAACTGGTTTGATTTCCCAGACTGATAAATTTACAAGATTAGCATACTCATCTACCTATAGCTCCACAGATAAGTTTCGTAAGCTACGTATTGAGGCTCAACCAAAATCAGTACGTGTGTGGTATCAAGGAGGAACTTCTGCAATTACGACTGAACTTACGGATGAGAATTTGGTAACATGGGCGATGAAAGCTGGTGGTACTAGTACAGCAGTTGAGCTTAAGCCAACCAATGCATATGGCTTTGGTCCTCTGGGAAGCTACCGTTCTCATAGCTGCTCTCGCCTGACAAGTATTGATCTAAAGAATCTGACTATGGCCATGGAAGAACCTAAGTCGCTACTAGAGGTTGTTCGTGAACAAAAGTGGCAGAGTAATTCAGAAAAGTTTGTTGTAAATCTGAATGAAGATACAATAAAAGACTTTGATGATTCAGAGACGATGGGTGAACTGATCAATCGTTTCAATAACAATAATATTAATTATATAGGTTGGGGTAGTAATCAAAATAAAGAGCAAACGCAGCAATTTATCGAATTGATGGATGGTAAGGGAGCCTTCGTCAATGCAAATACAACTGAGACAAATGACTATCAAGCACAGATAACAAAGATTGCGGAAGCTATAATAAAACAGTATCAAAAAAATATAGTAGGAGAACCAGCCTATATCATAGCTGGTGATACGGTTAACCTATCAATTGAGAATACGCAGTTAACAGATACTGCTGATGAAAACTGGCCGAAAGGAAAATGGATGGTGAAGCATGATATATCAAATATTGATAATGCTAGTGCCATTTATGAGTTAAATAACCAGTATGTTAGCGATTTAGATGTTGACTTTAGTTTACCTGGCAGATATGAGCTTTATTATGAAGATGAATTGGTAAAAACGATTGTTAGCAATAGAAAACCGATGGCGCTATTTAACGTACAGGTCGTTACCGGATCCGCAATTAGTGCAGTAAGTGGTAGTGCGATATCCAGCATCGGTGATGCAAGTGCAGTAAGCGGTAGTGCGATTTCCAACATCGGTAACGCAAGTGCAGTAAGCGGTAATGCGATTTCTAGCATCGGTAACGCAAGTGCAGTAAGCGGTAGTGCGATTTCAATCATCGGAAATGCTAGTACCGTTAGTGGTGCTGCTATTATCTGTACTGATCTTTCTTTTGATCCGGATGGTGCAAATGATATTGATTATAGTAAGACGGTATGGAAATATATGAAGTTATCCGATCAATCGTTGGGATGGCAGGTATCCAATATACCGTTGGCAGTGATTGAGGAGAATGAACTATATATTATTTCACTGACGGTAACTGATATTTATGGTGCAGTTAGTACACCATTTACAAGGCTAGTCAGCTATTCTAATAATGAGATAAAAATAAAACCTTATGCTGAATTTGAATTATCCACATCACTTTTGGTCGATGGCACCAGTAACCAGATTGTTAATATTATTGACAAGAGTTATGATGTCTATGACGCGGAAATTACATATACCTTTACCATAACAAAAGATGGGAAAGCATATGAAAAGTCATTACAGGTAGGAGCAAATGATTTTAGTGAGGATGAAGCAGGCACTTATGTTATTAGTATGATAGCAACTAGCAAAAACGGCAGTTCCGAGGTAGTGACCAGAACGCTAGAAATTGTACGTGATGAAGCGGCACCTACAGTTACAAGCAATGTAGCGAATGGAACGGCAACAGGTAATAGTAGAATCGCATTATCCTTTCAAGACTCTGGAAAAAGTGGACTCAAGGTACAAAAAGTCGCATTAACAAACAGTCCTGTAACTCCTGACAAGGATAGTTTATTATGGAGCAGTAACGGTAGCGTGTCCAAACGGGATGTGTACATGACAAAGGATGGAGAATACTATGTCCATTATTATGCCGAGGATAATGCAGGAAATATTTCAGAAGGATATTTTGGACCATTCACCTATGAGGCAAATATTCCATATGTAACACAGATCATTTCACCAGCAAATCAATCCAGTGATGTGACAATCAATGGCAAGATTATATTTCAAATGAGTGAGAAGGTTGTTGAAGGAGACGGATATTTAACCATATACGACAAGATAACCGGGGATAAATATATCGATATTCATAGTAGCAACAATAGAGTAAAGATGGACGATAGTGGATTGGTTACCATCGAACTACCGAAGGTATTAGCATACAATACCTCATATTATGTTGTTGTTGGTACGAATTTCGTTAAGGATGTCACTGGTAAACCAATGGCTCAATTTGGCGGTGCCGATGATTGGAGCTTCCAGTCTATTGCCAAAGGGGTTGAACCTAATGAGGATGAGATTAGTGTGGTAGGATTGGAAATCTCACAGCCTGATATAGAAGATACAACAAAGCCAGTGGTCAATGTGGATAAAAATAATCCCAATACCTTTAAGGTATACATAAGTACGGGAGAGTTCACAATTAAGCCCATTTTGAGTGGTACAACTGACCAAATTATAATCATTGGTAATGGTTGTTTGGCTACGTTATCGGAGGATAAGAGTGTAATCACTGTAGTATTACAGGAGGGTGCAAAGGATCCATCTATAACATTTACAATCGGCGAAAATAATTCCTATACCTTTAAGCTAATTAAGACGAATAAAAATCTAAATGCAACAGTAGAAAGCAGTATCTCAGGATTTTCAAGTCCAATGAGCTATAGTAGTTTATTAAGTGCAGTTGATTTAACTAGAGAACTTGATGGTGGCAATGATGACATAATAAAGATTGATATTCAATTATTATTAGGTGAACCACAGGTTCAGTCAGAGATAGATGCTGTTCAAGGTTATATTGACGGAACCTTTGAATATGAAGAAGCATTTATATTTGATGTATCACTTCTTAAACTAATAACTTATAGCGATACTACATCTGTAAAGGATAAGATAAATAATACGCAGGACCTTATTGAAATTAGGATTGATATTGATAAAAAATATCAGGGCAATTATAACTATAGGGTGGTCCGAAACCATAATGGTGTATTAGAAGAATTGCCGGTTACTGTAGTAAACAAGGGTACTCAATTAAGCTTTTATACAGATCGTTTTTCAACCTATAGCTTAGTATACATAAAATCACCTGTTCCTCCGGTGTATGATGATGGTGATAGAGGCACTCCTCAGGAAGAGAGAAAGGAACCGGTCAATACTGACAAAGAGGAGACTGTTCCTGTTTCAGCGAAAGAAGTTATCATTCCTAGTAAATTAACGGTAAAAGCGGGTGAGGTTGCCAAATTGGATATTCAAAACCTTCCAGAAGGTGCCACCGTTGAATATCATGTAATTACTCCTACTTATATCAGTGTCAATAACCAAGGTGAGGTTTTTGGTAAGAAGGTTGCGGCTGGTAAGTTATTTGTTAAAGTTACAATGAATGATGCATCAACAATTTATAGAGTTGATGTTAAAGTAACAAAGGCTAAGAAAGAAGCAACCAAAGTGGGCTATATACAATTCTTCAATGAGTTAGTAGCTTATAAGAATATTCAGTATAGAATCACAAAAGCTGCTGATAAGGGTAGCAATGGTACCGTTGCTGTGGCAAATAATCAGACTAACACCAAGCTTCCATCCGCCGTTGTGATTCCAGGCTCTATTAAGATTGACGGCAAGACTTATTCTGTTACTTCCATTGATGAGAGTGCTTTTTATAAAGTAAGAACCATAGAGAGCGTATCAATTCCGAAGACAATAGAATCCATCTCTACAACTGCATTTACAGGTTGTAGTGCTTTGAAAGAGTTCATGGTACATTCTAATAATAAGATGTATTCTGCTAAAGGTGGAATGTTACTGAATAAGAAGGGCAATGTATTAGTTGCATATCCATCCGCTACAGGGAAGATTATTATTGATCGTAAGATTACGACAATTGGAGCCTACGCGTTCAGTGTTTGCCGAGGTTTAACTGAGGTTACCATACCTAAGACAGTAAAAGGTATCGAAGGAGATGCGTTTGCTCACTCAAAATCTTTAACGCTTGTAGAATTTGGTGGTAAGCTTCCGACAATTACTTATCCTTCTATCTTCGATAGTATCGATCGTGAGGCAGTGATATTGGTAAATAAAGAATATCTGAAACAATATCAAGAGAAATTCAAAGGCGCAATACAGCCAAAAGGTGTTGCAATAAAGGTTCAGTAAATACCAGTGTGAACGAAATAAGAGCCCATTACTTCAAAAGCAAAATAGCTAAGATGATATGATCCCCCTTAAGTAGACAAGGTAAATAGCCAAAATCTACTTAAGGGGATCATATCAAGACGAAGTAAGGGCTCTTGTTTAAGTGTAAATAAAGGATACACATAGGAGTTAAATGACTATCCCATTATTTTGTAACATTATGTCGAATTATGTATAAGATATAGTGTAATAAATAAAAAGGAGGATTAGCGATGTACAATTTCTATGGCTACAAAGACTTTTGCAAAGAGGAAGAAAAGAAAGACGATAAGAGAAAAGAAGGTTTTTGTGTTACTGTTAATATCTTCTGCAATGAAGAGAAGGAATGGAAGGAAGAAGATTGCAAAAAGGGTGAAGAACACAAAGAGGAAAAAAGCTGTGTTGTTATAAACATCTTTTGTGAAGACGAAAAGGAAGCGAAAGAATATGGTAATAAAAAGGAACATGAATGCAAGGAAGGATCAGGCTGTGTTAAAATAAATATTTTCTGCGAGGATAAATATTAGTTGGTTGACTACTAAGCTGAAATCCTGTACAAAGTAAAAGTTTCATCCAATTGGATGCAGCGAAACAACTCAAAGCTCACAAGCAAACAGCCCGCCACGCTATTGTGGAGGGCTTTTGCTTAAAAGGTGGAGGCTATTTGTTTGATTATCAATGGGAAAGACCTTTAGTATCCAATGTTATAGATTGTTGGTCGTGCCCCAAAAATCGGCATCAGCAGGTTCATTGGGTAACAAAGAGGAATATGCCTCAACTCCTGGGGAGCTATATAGATAGAAGGTTCTCCACGAATTTACGTTTGGCGATCCAAAGCATATATCGACTGCTGTATCCATCGGATCAAAAATCATTGACCATAAGGTACCCATACCATCTGCATAATGATGGCAGCAGGTACCATCCGGCATGCATGTTGACAATATTCGTTTAAGATCTTCTTTCGTTACTTTTGGTAATGAAGCTTCAATTCGAGACTTTATGGCTTCATACCTTGTGATAGAATGCTTTGTTACAGGAAATCCAAGGTTCTTCATATAAGGATGATTATAGTGATTTGTTGAAAATAAGTATTTATCAACTTCCTCTGCCCCTGCAAGTATTGTTGCTTTTTTTGAAGCAGCTACTTCGATTAATGCAGAATTACCAAAACGGTCAGAAATAATAAAGTTTCTAAAGTCTGCTATTTTCAAAGTATCTATAAACTTAATTGCTTCATTCGTAGTTTGGCAATTACTTAGGATAGAACGAACAATAAAAGGAAAAACAAAACCGTCATCATTATATTCGGGATTAATAACACCGGCAGATGTAGTTACACAAAGTCCGTGTTCATTCATTCCGTCAAAACGGCCAAATATTTGACAACCGAAACCTATTTGGCTGTATTGTCCTTTGATATGTGTTTCTATTAATATTGGCTTATCATACCAGCCAAAATCATAATTCCTACCCAGATAGGAATGGCCATTATCTGTAACCTGTGAGGTTAGTGATATGTGACTGCAATTACAGGATACATTTTGTAAAAATACGAAATAGTAAACCACATCCTCGGCATTTACGTCTACAGCATCAGCAAAGCCTTTTATCTCTTCATTTAACCCAGGACTAAAAATATCAAAAAGCTCAATAACCTTTGATACTTGATGTTCTGAGAGCTTATTACCATCAAAGGGTGATGACATAAGCTTAATAAATTCTTTGTCTTGCTTAAATATTTCTCCGAGCTGCCTTCCTGCCTCGTAGGGTGTGCCTTCAACTACACAATGTTTAAATTCCATTACTTTATTATCCATATAGTTACCTCCGATTAATTGATGAAAGAAGTATACAAAAAACATAAATACTATTTTTGATGTTCTTTACCAAGTTGCTACGAAAGGTAGAATAAAAATGGTAATAGACATCAAAACACAAAGTTATTAATAGGTATATAATTTATTTATTAATTATACTTAGGAGGATTATTTATATGGTAGAGATGAGAATTGAAAAGAAACCAAGTTTTAAAATAGTGGGTAGAAAAGTATGGATATCTGGAACGGATAATGAGTTATTCGGACAATTTTGGGACGAGTCTAATAAAAATGGTTTAGTTGAAAGGTTAAAAAGTCTGCGTAAAAATGATGCGATACTAGATAGTACTGTATTTGGGGTTTCTTGTGTAGAAAAGGATCCGAATAATCGAAGTTTCTATTTCTTTATAGCAACAGAAAGTGATATATGCCCCAAGGAAATGGAATTGGAGGAATATGAGGTTCAGGCTAGTGAATGGGCAGTTTTTAGAAATAGAGGTGAGCTTCCCGATGCACTTATTGAAGCTGAAATGTATGCTTTTATGGAATGGCTGCCAAACTCAAACTATGTGCATGCTGATATACCGGAGATGGAATTGTATCCTCCATATAATGATTCTATAAACGGAGTAATTGTGGAGTTCTGGCTACCAATTAGAGAAAAGGTATGAGATAATAATTAAGTAGCATGACATAGTATTATGGAGGCTTATATTAATGAATTATTGTGAAAATATTCAGAAATCAATTGATTATATTGAAGAGAATATAAAAGAGATTATCGATATAAATACAGTTGTTCAGCGGTCAGGATATTCAACAACTCATTTTTATCGTATATTTCAGGCTTTAATGGGAGAATCCATTAAAGAATATATCATAAAGAGAAAATTGAGTGATGCAGCTATTGAATTAGCGGTTACCAAAAAGCGTTTAATTGAAATTGCTATCGACTATGGATTTAATTCACAAGAAGTATTTACTAGAGCCTTCACCAAATTATTTCATATTACACCGGGCAGATACAGAAAAACAAAAAGCAGTATTGTATTATTTGAAAAGATAAATGCATATCAGAAATTAATAGATCATATAGGAGATTTATTAATTCCTAGAATAGTTCTTGAGAAAGAATTTAAAATAATAGGTATGAAGAAGATCGTTAAACCAGGAGATGCTTTAATACGAAGCCTATGGGATGAATTTAATTTAAGAAAATGTGAGATAGGTAATATTATTACGAATGAAGATACATTGGGGATCTGTGAGTACATGCCAAATATAACGGATGAGAGCGCATTTGAATATATGGCAGGAATAGAGGTTGCAGAATACAATAGTATTCCGGACGGAATGGTATCGAAAACAATTCCTCACTCAAAATATGCTGTATTTACTCACAAGGGAAATATGCGTGATTTAAAAACAACATATGACAATATCTATGGTAGTTGGCTACCTTTATCAGGTATTGAATTGGCAGAAGTGGATACGATTGAAATATATTCCACTAAGAAGACCCAAGAGAGCACACTGGATATTTACATACCATTAAAATTCTAGTAAAAATTCAACCCCCATGGCGTCATTGACATGGGGGTTCTAACTAGCGATGCAGTTTTAAAGGGGTAGGCGGTAGTAAGGGATTCTTTTGCACTCTACGAACCCTAGTTTTTGTGCAAGCCTTCTTGAGCCGATATTCCCGGAATTACATGACCAAATGGGTTCATACCCATGCTCCAAGCAATAATCAATCAGTCGGGAGCATACTATTGCAGCATAACCAAAGCCGCGGTAAGCTGCAGCTGTCTCTATTCCGATTTCAAGCTTCTGTTCAGTAACATAGGCGGCAAAGGCCGTAGATACCGGAATATTATCCCTGGATAGAGTAAAACCTATCCCGTTACTTATAAAATCAGAGTAACTATTCCAAAAACAGTTTGGAGCAACGGCACCATTTAGCTGTTCATAAACTTTTTTTGAGGTTGACGTGATATCGAGCTCACTTTCCAAAAGGGTTCTTTTGTAATTTTCGTAATTCTTTCTGTGAAAGAAAAAGTTGATTCTTTGATATTCCAGAACCTGTTCAGATTCCTCAGGTGAAGGCTCGCGGTACACCTCTTCTGGAGCTTTTTTCACTAAGTGGCCTACCAATAGAGAGTCTATTTTCGGGTATAGCGTAGAAGGATATACCTGCAGCCATTCTACTTTCTTTCTGACATGATCTAAGTTAAGCATATGGGTTTTCAACTGTTGATAAAACTCTGACTTTTTGCTCTCTCCATAAAGGAAAGTCATTCCATATGGATGCTGAATATAAAATGCTCCGTGAGTTGTGTAGTCATCGACATAAACCCTCCCATTAACCTTTTCCTCTAATACACACATGGCAAATAAGGTATTAATATCCGCTGTAAGTAGTGCAGGTATAAGGTCCTTAAATTTTTCCTTTTCTATTTCAATCATTTAAATCCCCCTCTGGTTTTAATCTGAATTTAGTATATAATGATATTATTAATAGTTCAAACTGTTGATTTTTGATCTGTACTACTACAGACTATAATGGATTGAGGTAAAGCTATGACAAAAGCAGAAATAGTTAAAACTTATATTATGAAGGAAATCAGGGAAAAAAGGATTGCAGAAGGGCAGAGGTTACCGGGATGCAGAGAAATATCTAAAATTCTTTCAGTAAATAAAATCACTGTTATAAAAGCGTATCAAGCTTTGGAAGAGGAGCATTATCTTTATTGTATCCCAAGGGGAGGTTATTATGTGGCTAATTCTGAGCTGGAAGAAGCCCCGTTATTAAAAACGTTTAATTTTCAGACAGTACAGCCTGATTCTACCCTAATTCCGTATCGCGCCTTTTCACATGCTATTAATCGGTCCGTCGAGGAATATAAGAAGAATTTATTTCTCTATGAACCGCCCACGGGCTTTACAGAACTGAGAGAAACGTTAAAGGAAAGATTTGCGAAGGATGGTATCTATGCATCAGTCCCACAGATCATGATAACAAACGGAGCCCAGCAAGGGATTATGCTTGCACTGAAAGTCATTTTTCAAGCACCGTCAGAAGGGAAGCTTTTAGTGGAAACACCAACCTACCCTGCGGTTCTAGATATGGCTAGGTCGTTACATATAGATCATATGGTAATTCCCAGAGAATTTACTGGAATTGATCCGAAGAAATTGGAGCAAATTCTGAAATCAGAGCAAATCAGGGCATTTTATATCATTCCCAGATATCATAACCCGACGGGGTATTCACTATCAGAAACGGATAAGCAAACAATAGCTGAGCTTTGTGGACGATATCAGGTGACTATAATTGAAGACGACTATCTTGCAGATTTGGGAACGAATAAGCGATCCCAACCATTGCATTACTATGATACGAAACAGCTTACAGTATACATTCGCAGCTTCTCGAAGACATTTTTGCCGGGAATCCGTTTGGGTGCAATGGTGGTGCCGGAGGCCTTGTGTGATAGTATTGTTCGGGAAAAGTATATATCTGATATTTGCACCTCCGGTTTCGCACAGGGTGCGCTGAACATCTATCTTAAATCAGGAATGTATGATAAGCATATTCAAAAGGTAAATGCTTGTTATCGGAGAAAACTACTCAAAGCGAAAGCACTTCTATCTTCTGTTGATGGGACAGGGCTAACATATTATGTACCTAAACAGGGGCTTTTCCTGTGGATTACTCTGCCGTCTGGCAACTTATCCAAACAGATTGTAGAAATACTAGCTCAAAGAAATATACTGGTCTCTCTGTGGCATACCTTAAGTGACGAACCGCAGGGTATCCGACTATGCATTGCAGGTGTGCCTGAAAAGGATCTGGATATACTAAAAATAATAGTAAAGATAATCAAAGAGGAAATGCTGGGATATGTTTGATATGCTGAAAATAAAGCATCAGTGCGATTAATGTAATATCAATTTGAAAATATGGAATTATATGATAATATAGATATTGGAGAATATGCATAAGAACTATTCGTTTTAGTTTGTGCCCTGATGGGAGTGGATATGCAAAATATAGGCGTGTAGTTTTTATTTTATTTCCTGAAATGGAGGATTATATGATAGAGGATCTAAAAAGGATTCTTGGAGATGGCCCATATCCGTTTCCTGATTATGAAGAAGGAAATCCACTAGTACATATATATCATGGGGCAGGAGCAGCTGTTATTAAGTCAAATAATGTAATGCATTTACCAAAGGGCATCCATACGCATAGCAGCTATGAATTCGTAATCCCGATGTCTGATATGCCTCCTTCTTTTGCAGGGAATAAGCTTATTTATTTTAAGAAAAATAAGTTGCTACCCTTTAATACAGATCAGGAGCACGGGCCCTCCATGCCTATGGATAATTGTAGCCTGTTAGGACTTCAGATCGATCGTACCATTTTTTCAAATACAGCTTATGCAATATGCGGTAGGCAGGAGGTAGCGTTTATAAATGAATCTATTGAGCCAGATAATGATTTGCTTATATATTTGAGTCAGTACATGGAGGAAGCTACATTGCAGCAAGCAGGATATGAATTTATGACACAAGGACTTGTAAATCAGATTGTGATCAATTTGTTGAGACAACTGAGAAGCAATATTTCGCAATATATTAATGATCGCAATTATTATGAAAAGGATGGAATAAATAGAGCAATATCTTTTTTGAAGGAGAATTACAATAGAGATTATTCACTAGAGAGTGTTGCACAAACAGCAAATTTGAGTCCTTATCATTTTATTAGAGTATTTAAATCAACAACAGGAAAGACACCTTACGATTACCTTCTGGATATAAAGGTTGAAAAAGCCAGCCATCTGCTAAAGAGTAATAAAATCTCAGTCACAGAGGCTTGCTTTATGTGTGGGTTTAATAATCTGGAACACTTTTCTTCTGTATTCAAGAGAAAGACAGGAATGCTACCATCACAATATAAAAAAATGAATAATTAAATATAAAGGTTTAGCAATATATCCGTAAAAATAGGCAATAAAGCCGAAGCTTGATAACCTCTTTATTGATATACTTAAATTATGAGACTACGCCAACAGTACTATTAGTATAAGAAATTGAAATACTGTCAGGTTATTGTAATGTATCATATTTTTAAGAATAATGAGGAGGTTTTTTATGAAGAAATCAAGTAAATTGCTCGCTTTTCTGCTTGTTTTTACATTAGCTACAGTGTATTGGTACCCTGCCTTAACCTCATATGCTGAGGAGGATGAGAATTATGATACCGGTGATTATGAGGATTCAGATGAATATGAAGATGAAATAGGAGATGATACGGTAGATCCATTAGATGGATATAAGGGCATAGTAGCTCATTGGAAATTCGATGGTGATTTAAAGGATTCCTCACAATATAACAATGATGGTGTTGCTATAGCGGGAAAGAATGGGGTTACCTATGTAGATGGAGTATTCAATTCTGGAGTAAGGCTTGACGGAAAAAGCTATATTGAAGTCAAAGACAGTGCTTCACTGGATCTTATGAATGCCTTTACGTTTTCCTTCTGGGTTTATAAGGAGGACATGAGGAAAAAAGACATGATGGATGGCGGCGTACCGTATATCATAAAAAACAATGAGGAAGATTCTGATTTCCCCTATGGCGTATATGAATGGCGTGATCTTACCCCAGGTATAACCTTCTGCGATGAAGACAGTGCAGATGATATTCATTCTGAAAAACAAGTGGATATACAGAAATGGACCTTGATAACAGCAACCTATGATGGTAAAACCATGAAAATATATCAAAATAAGCAGCTTGTAAAGAGCGAGCTGAAAAATGTTTCTCTTATAAGATCATCACAGCCATTGTATATTGGTTTTGGACATTTTATGACAGTGGATAATTTCTTTAAGGGTATATTGGATGACATGAGAATTTATAACACTGCCCTGACCTACAGCGAGATTGAAGAGCTGTATGATGCTGCAACGGCTACAGATAATCCAGGTGCAGATAAAATAGAGAAGCCAAATGCATTGGTTGCATATTTTAAATTTAATGGAGATTTAAAGGATTCATCAAGCTTTAAGAATGATGGTACAGCGGTTAATTCAAAGGGAGGCATAAAATACGAAAATGCCTATGCAGATAAATGTGCCATTTTCAACGGATCCAGCTACATTGAAGTAAAAGACAGCGATTCTTTGGATCTAGATAATGGATTTACCATCGGCGCATGGATATATGCAGAAAAGCCTAAAACCAGCCAGCCGATAATGGCAAAATATGGAGAGAGCCATGATAAAAAGAATCCATCTTATATTTTACAAGACTGGTACGGCAGTGAAACTCTGACCCTTGCTAACTTCGATGAGGAAGGCGATATATACGAATTCGGTATAGATGAAAGTACAACAGGTTATGGAAGATGGTATTATTATACCGTTACCTATAAAGGCATGGAAGGTGATGAAGCAAAAAAGGGCGATAATACTATTAATATTTATATTAATGGAAAGCTTGTTTCGACACAGAAGTTTGATGGAGATATATCTAATTCCAGTGGTCCTCTTTGGATAGGAGCGGAGAAAAATAACGGTACCTTCTTTAAGGGGAAGATGGATGAGCTTCGTATATACAATTATGCCTTGTCACCTAGTGAGATAAAACGTGATATGAATAAAGGACGCAATACTGATAAAAAATAATGTATTAAATAAGTAAATCAATCGATATTCAAGCAAAACCCCCGTTACGCATTTGTAACGGGGGTTTCACTAAAAATGGGAGGCTGTGTTATCACTCCTATTACCAGTTACAATCAAGCATGATCTTCCAAATGTCTTCTGACTTCTTCCATATAATAATATAGTTTCCTTTGTAATCAGAGGATTTCCATGTACCGATTTCATAAGCTAACGTTTCTCCAACCATAACACAGTAATCCTCTTTAAGATTAATATTAAAGGTTAAATCATTCATATAGGAATAAACATCAACCAAACTCTCATAACCTTGATATAGGATACCTCGATTATAATAAAATAAATCCTCAATATAAGCACTCTTAGCTAAGGTAATTGCAGAATGCTGATTGGCCAATTCTACCCAGTGTTTTCTTGCTACATCAATCCCACTATCAACCTCAAGAGTAACAGTCTTTTCCGCAACTGCCTCCAAGTCTCGTAGCCATGACCCATTAATCCTTGTAAAAAGAATTAGATATTGATAATTTACATTCTGTACTGTTGTGAGTAATCCAATTTCAAATACCATATCTTTATTTTCTGATAATTGAACACGATACAGCGAATTATATTCCTTTAAGATGAGGCCCTTGAATTTATTTTGATAGAAAGTAGTTATATTTGTAATGCCTTGAATGTAACTATCTGATTTTGAAAATAGTAATGCCCTTTCCGTATAGATTGTGCTTATATCTTTGCCATTATCCATTAAGAAATTCATCCAATTATTCGTTTGGTTGTTGATTTCCGATAATATCATCTGATAATCCTCCGTTTATATCATTATGTGAAACAGAATATAGATAGTAAACATAATAAATAGTATACCATAATATGTAATCAGTCAAATAGGAAAGATCTTTGGTATGATTATGGTCTTACAATAAGCATAGAAAGAATTGATAACATGTTCGATTGTATCAAGAGGAATTATATAGTAAAATATATGTAACGGGAAGAGACAGAGATTCTAAATGAGGTGCCTTAGAAGAGGACCACCCTATGATTTCAAGAATACTCAAATAAGCATACGATTAAGGGAAAACAACATGAAAATTGGCAAATTTGTTGAAGTAAATAATCTTACCATCGATACCATACGGCATTATATGGATTTAGGGCTTGTCATTCCTGATAAACAGGGATCTCAATATAATTTTGACTCTAGATGCCAGAAAGATTTAGACAGAGTATTAGCCCTTAAAAATATGGGATTTTCATTACATGAAATCAAATCCATTCTTATCGTGGAAAGATTGGCTCAATTTACCGGATATCAAGAAAAGGATTCTTTTTTATCCTTATTTGTAAACAAAAAACAACAGTTGTCGGATCAGATTTTGGAGTTAGGTAAGATGAAGGATAAGCTGGAAGCCAAAATACAGGAGCTTTCCTTGATTGAAAATAATAAGAAATCCATTATAGGTGTAGATATTAGGGTTCTAAACCTCTTATGCTGCTCAAAATGCGGTAAGAACCTGGAACTCCGTGAAGGAAGTATAACAAATAATCAGATCATGTATGGGAAATTAGTCTGTTCCTGTGGAGAAGAGTATCGAATTGAGGATGGAATTATCCGATCCACAGAAAGCCTGAAATATGACAATCAGAGAAACAGTAACCAGGATATTATGGAATATATCAGTACTACCGATATAGATTATCTCGACGAATTATATCGCAGTATGGAATTGTCATTTAAAAAGATACAGATTAGCGAATACAAAAATAAGGTTATGCTGGAACTCGGTTCAGGTCTGGGCTTCTTTTTAAGAAGCATTTATGAAGATATTCCGGATGATACAATCTATATTGCAGTTGATTATGATATAAGCCGCCACATATTATTAAAAAATCTATTGGAAACAATTCAATATAAGAAAAACATACTTTTTCTATGTACGGATTTTAATCAAATACCCATAAAGCAAAAATCGGTGGATGTATTAATTGATATCTCAGGTACAAGCAATTACAGCTTTCATTATACCGATTTTTTATTAGAGCGAATTGATAAATATGTAAAAGACCAATCTGAATTAATAGGTGCTTACATCGCCTTTAAAAGTTTTGTCTCAAACAGCTTTGTTGAGATAAAATATCGGAAAAACTTTTTAGAGAAGAATGTCAGGGAGCGACTTTTAGGGATGGGCTATAGATTGGATGAGTCCATATCGAATATCATCGATAAGGGTGGAAAATATGAAAACTTTTTTAAAGCCGGTGAAAAAATATATTTCTATTTAGTGCTTGGCAAAAGGTAGGGTTAACCCTACCTTTTACTTATTTATTCCCTGAAAATTATTTATTTTGGGCATTGCTGTGGTGTGGAGACCATGATCTAGAATGAAACCAGGCAATAAAAATAAATGAACTAAGGGAGTTGGATGAAGTGGAAGCATTAAGTAGCTCAATCAAGAATTTATCAAGTAATTTATTAGTTTTATTCCAAGTTCTATCTAAGAAAATAGTAGTAAAAAATGAATTGTCAAATATGGTACTATTGTCAACCGCCAGTTGTATCTCGATGCTTGGAACCTCCATATACAATTTTGCGATTGGCCTATATGTATTAGAAATGACTGGTTCAGGCTTAAGTTTTGCCGGAACGATGGTAATCGCAATTATTTCGGCTATATTAATCAATCCTTTTGCCGGTATAATAGCAGATAAGCTGAATAAGAAATTTATCGCTGTTGCTATGGATATAATAAACGGAGGATTATTAATCGGTTTATATCTTTTTTCTCTTAACTTCAGCTTAAATCTGGTTATAATCTATCTAATAACCCTATTACTAAATATCTTCTCAACGATTGATGGAATTAGCATAGAAGTAGCGAAACCTAATCTGGTATCGGACGAAAAACTGATGTCTTTGAATTCGGTTAGTAAAATAATCGAATGCTCTTCAACGATACTGGGTCCATCGATCGGGGGTATCGTCTATGCCTTCATGGATATAGAAATATTTATCCTAATCAATGGACTTTCTTTTCTGTTTTCTGCATTGCTGCAATTATTTATGGATTTTAGATATAATGTTCGAAATAATGGGATCGAGAAGAAAGATATTCATTTTCTGAACGATTTGAGGGATGGGTTTCGATATCTGATGGAACGGACAGACATGTTTAAAATCACCGGTATGTATATTGCTCTGAACTTTTTTATCGGCTTTTCCATTAATGTACCCTTGCCTTATATTATCAATAACGTAATAAAACTAAATGCCAACTTTTATGGACTGATCCAAGCTGCCTTCCCAATCGGAATGATTTTAGGTGCTCTTATCATAAAGCGTATCATGGATAAATACGAATACAATGCAATTATAAGGACGTCTAACTTCTTGCTGTCAGCCACAATGGTAGCCATAGGTATAGCGGCAATACTATTCTATCAATTTCAAAATGCAGTATTCTACCTTATCTATTTTGCTTTCTTAATGGTTTTGGCAGGGATAGCAATCGCTTCCTTGGATATTCCGATTATTTATATCCTGCAGAAGACAATACCTGATGAATTCAGGGGCAGAGTTTTAAGTATGGGTATCAGTGTTGCTAAAATTATTCTGCCGATTTCCTTGCTCCTATCCGGAGCACTGATCAATCACATCCCTTCCTATATAATACCTATCGTTGGTGGGATGGGACTTATCCTGTTTAATATGTTTTATAAGAAGATTAAGAAAATGTAGTCAACCAGCCAGGTTTATATTAAAGAAGCCTGTCGGTATATAAAACATAACCGTTACTTTCTTAACATGGAAAAGTCTGATATGATTAAAACAATGAAAAATTGGCATGAGGATAACCAGGTAGTGCTAGAGAGAAATAAGTTCCCCGTAATTGGACTTGAAAAGTGTTTATAGGTATATGGTTGGAGCAACCACAACATATAAAACGATCATTCAACATGAAGCAATACAAAATCAACATTTTATCATGAAATATGACGGATTTAATTATATGATAAGACTATTGCTAGAGTGAAGCACCAATGGCAGCCTAGAGACGCTCAGTAATACTTAATATGTAATAAAACAATAATAAAAGCGGTGTGAAGAAGCCTGTATCGCTTTTAAATTTAAGGACGAAAGTGGGTATCATTTTTATGAACCGAACAATGATTGTGGCTCATTCCGGATGTGATAATACAGTACCGGACTCTTTGGAAGGAATTATAGCTGCATTAAACCAAAATGTCGATTACATTGAAGTTGATCTTAGATTGTATGAGGAAAATGTATATCTATCCCATGATCCAATCGATGAAAATCAACTAGATAGATATGTAACATTCCAGGATGTTCTTAAACTTCTGAAACCTGAAAAAGTAAAATTGAATTGTGATCTAAAAGAACGAAGCGTCTTTGAATATGCGCTAAAAAATCTACGTGAATATGGTATGGAAGAGCGAGCAGTATTTACAGGAGATTATGAGAATAACATAGTTGCAAATGCAAAATATAGCTATTTTCTTAATGTAGAAAAAAAAGAACTTCATCTTTATGACAACATCATTGAGGAACAGGATGCAAATAAAATTATTGATTTTTATACAAATTGTAAAGATAAAGCTATGGAGGCATTAAATATTAATTACAGAATTATATCTCCTTCTGCAAAAGCGAAATTTTATGCTTCAGGAATACGAATTAGCCACTGGACTGTTGATGATCCTAATGATATTGAAGATTTACTTCAAAATAATGTGTTTTCGATTACAACTAATAACGTTGCTTACGCTGTTTTAGCAAGAGCACGCATTCAGAATAATTAAAAAAAGAGTCTTTGCCAAATAGGGATATAACTATGAAGCAAAGGCTCTTTTCTTATATTAAAATATTGAGCTTGCGTATGATCATATAACTAATATACAAACCTAATTTAAATTAGCTTTACTGCCAAGGGCTCGGTATTGTAATGATGACATATCCTCTCTTTTTCTAAACTGGCGAGTAAAATTGGAGAAGTCATTAAATCCGACGGTATAAGCGATATCCGTTATGCTAAGATCAGTGGATTGAAGCAATTTACAAGCCTGTGAGATGCGATGATTGATTAAATAGGTTTGTGGTGATATACCTAGATTTGCTTTGAAAAGCTTATACAAATAAGTACGCTCTATTGCAGCATGTTCTGAAATATCCTGAATTGTAATATTTTCGCTGTAATGCATATGTATGTAATCCAGGCAAAGTTCAAAATATCGGGACGTCATTTTACTGCTTGCCTGATATGTGTACTTCGATTGTTCAATGAGCTCGTCTAGTAATGTACCATAAATACATATCCAAAAATATTCCCATGGTTTATTTTGATCAGGATGGTAATTCGGTATCGTACCAGGAAAAATAAAAAAACCGGAACCTTCTGATAAAAATAACTCCTGATCTGAGGTTTTTAAATGACCATAACCATCGGTAATACAGTGTATTCGGTAGTGCTGGCGAGCAAATGTAGGGATTACGCGATTTGGATCTCCCAGCTCCCAACCTATCGCAGAAACACATAGCTTATTAGAATTCACAAGCTACCACCTTTCTTGTAGATCAAAGTAATACTACAATATCACAAAATTCAACATTATGCACGATGAAAACAAAAACTCTTGAAATTGAATTGTTTCGCTAGTGATAATATGGCAAAGTTCAATCAATGCGAACGGGTAAACTGTTTTATGAGATAGCAGCAAAATAATAGAATGATACCCAGTGTACATCTTAGTAAATTATTTGTACACTTTGGGTATTTTTGGTTGAAATTAAATCATATTTGATATATATGTAAAAAGGGAGGTGTGATATGAAAATTTTCATAGAAGAACAGCAGCAAATTCAAGATATAGAGGTACATATTTTGTGTCAACATAAGGATGAAAAGGTTGATCAATTGATAACGCTTATTAATGACAGCGGTAATTCACTTACAGCAAAAGACATGGAGGGCCGAACGCAATTAATAAAATTGAAAGATGTTTTGTATTTTGAGTCAGTGGATAAAAAGACATACGCTTATCAAACAGATATAGTGTATGAAATAAATTTTAGACTATATGAACTGGAAAATATGCTTCCTCAAATTAAGTATATTAGAATTTCTAAATCTATCATAATGAATATAGCAGCAGTAGAAATGATAGAACCGGAAGAAGGAAGAAGATTAAAGGTGAAATTAGTAAATGGTGAAAGAGTGCTTATTTCAAGAATGTATGTAAAGGATTTTAAGAATAGAGTCGGTATAAGATAGGAGGATATTATGAAATTCGTCAAGAGTACAATAAAAATCACAGCACCATTTTTTACAGTATTGATGTTGGATATTTCAATCGCTTTTAATATAGATGGAACCTTTATTCATCCATTACAGGTGGTAAAATTGTTTATCATGGCTTTAGCAATGGGTATGTTAACTGCTTTAAGAAAAGAACTAGATTCTAAAAAATGGATGTTAAAGCTGTCATATAGCTTCAAAAGAATAGTTTTTTTACCATTATATTTTATTATTACGCTTGTTACTTTGCTTAATCTGGGCGGTCCTTTTAATTTTAATGTGCAAGGAGTTTGCTTTATAACCATAGCTTTTATAATTACATTCATAGTATCGTGTATTATTACTTATTCATTAGAAAGAAAAAAAAGAGAGGAATATACTCAGGCTTTAGGTAAATATAAAAAGAAAATAGAGGATGAGAAGATATGAGAAAGAATCGGGTTAAAACAATACTTCAGATGTTCTTAGCATTATTAGTTTGGTTTATGATTAAAAAAAGTTATGATTGGTTTTTATATGACATAGTGGGAAAAATAGTTCCGGATGTGGTTAATAGGTGCATTTCCAGTATGCTTGTACCATATGCGATAGCTCTACCGATTTTCTTATTTATTATTAAGAAAATGTCAATAAAGAAAATAGAGCGGAAGGATTTTAGTACGAAACATTTGGCCATGGCTTTCGTAATACAATCAGGTTATGGTTTCCCCGTGTGTGTGATAGGTAATATCATATGTACAATATTGGGATTTGGTACTGGGAGCGGGATGGCTACTGAATTACAGAATAATTTTTGGTTTTATGCATTCATATTATTGATTTTTAATCCAATATTTGAAGAGTTGCTCTTTCGAAAATATGTACTTGAAAGATTGTTGCCACATGGAGAAACATTTGCAATTATTTTAAGTGCGATTATGTTTGCGCTTCCACATTCAATATCACAAGGAATACCACAGATGTTTTATACTTTTATACTTGGATACGTTTGGTCATATATTACAGTGAAATCAGGAAAGTTAAGATATGCGATAGTGCTGCATGGATTATCCAACCTGTGGGGATCATTTCTGCCAATTTTATTAGTACAATCGATGCCGGGGAGCATTTGCCAATCTCTTATATGGTGCGTAATTATGCCGATCATAGCGATTATATTATCTATACGTTGTAAAAAAGATATAGATGTAATAATATGAGTGCTGAATACAAATAGAAAATAGAGGAGACTAAAAAGTAGATCATGTAATGACAAATAGGATAAAGTCATCAAATGATGAAAAAATAGGTAATCAGTTGAAGTTTCATAGAGGTTCATCCTGTGTTATATAGTATTCCCTAGGGGGTATATAGGAATTGAAATTTATCATGTTTTATCCTGTGATATCTAAGTTACGACCTTCATCAATGGTGAAAAGGCAGATGGAACAACGGAGGTAGCGGATTTAAGTCATTTTTTTGTGCTGAAATTTACTGGAGTATGAGAGCTATATGTCCATCCAACATCTACCGCAATCCCCCAATCGGCAAGTCCGGCTACTGACTGATTTACCAGTATACGGTTTAAAATCAGAAGCAGATAAATTTTTACCCTTTCTCGCAAGCTCATATACGTCATAAATATCCATTTGCCGTGTATCATCAGTATTTTCTTTTACCCTATATGATTGCTCAAGGTCAGACAGATTAGTTTTATTCGTTTTTTGCAGTCGAAATATACTCCAAAGCGTACTTTTGGTATTGACCAACCATATTTCGTCGTCCATCTGATACAGATCATATTGCTGACTACTATTTTGGAAAACTCCGCGAAGCCAACGCTCCTTATAATGTGATAAATCAGGCGGCGTAAAAATAGTAATATTCGTTTTCGAACTAAATTCATCTTCATATACGGGGGTCTTTTCATACTGAGCGGTTAGATACTCAATACCTCCAGTTTCAGTATTGGCAATAATAAGAGATTCCTCGTTAAATCCATATACATATGGCATAGACCCCTTGATAGCTATAAATGAGCTTAGGGGATTCATATAAAGACATTCATCAAATTCATAACAGCCATTAATATTTTCCGCAGGACTCGCCGGGACTTTAGAAAACGAAATCCCTACAACCACAATGAATAAGCTAATCATTACTGACACAATGGCTGACCGCTTCTGTCCAATTCCGTAAAGAAGTACACAGACCATTGTAATAAGTATTAGCACAATCAGATAATAGTGAATTTTGTACGCACCGTTTGGCATTACATATAAATAGCTGTCCTGAAAAGCATAAGTAACAGTCTGCTCTTGTGTGAGCGGAGACGCGATGCACATTACCGCATACGGCACAACGTATAGCCATAGGGGATAGACAATACGCCTCGGCAGCAGTTTTTTCAGTCGGATAATTAACAACGCAGCAATAATAAAGCTGCCCACAAGACTCATATTTAATACAAGGTAGAAAATATCATCTAGCATAGAAATTACTCCTTCTTACCGTGTTGGTCAATCAGCTTTCGAAGTTCGTTGGCCTCCTCCTGAGAAATCAACCCTCGGACATAAAAGACGAAAACAGAGATTGGATGGAGCTGCCAAAAAACGAGCGTACTACCTCGCGTGCTTCTTCGAGTCCGGCTTCCTCACGGGCGATTAGGCTGTGGCACCTAAAACCAGGCTCACTTCGCTCAATTATTCCTTTATCAACTAATTTTTAATTACAGTGTAGGTGGTATTTTTGTTCCAGCCAATTTTTTCAGCGGCGAGAAGTGTTAGCTCTTTCGCCGTTGCACCCTCGTTCTCCCATAGAAGCTCCATTAACTTCAACTCACCGTCAAATAGCTTTAATTTTTCCATGAAACTCCACCAGACTATAGCAATAGTTTGCATTCCAAGACTATCATAATAGTCTCGAAATGTCAAGCCAAAAACTGGAATGTGAATTCAGTATCTCGTAGATACGTTCAAAGAACTATGCCATTGCATGTGAGCAAACAGCCTATAGCTCTTGCGGTAGGCTGTTCACTAAAGAGGGGAGGTATGCATTTTAGATTTCATAATGTCCGTCCTATGTTATAGGGTGATCCAAGAGAAGGTATGTAGGTATTTGAAATTCATTTTATGTCATCTTGTGATATCTAAGTTGCGTATAAAATGGTGGTATAAAGATAGAAAATAGATAAGAAAGTTAATAGCATGTTCGATTGTATCAGTAGGGATTATATGGTAAAATAATTATAGGAGTAATCGAGACAGGGTGTGTTAGCCTCCCAGAAGGGAGGTGGTGCTGATGAATTATGTTACATATAGTGATTTATTTACTTTTGTATTAGTAATCATTGCACTGCTTACCTATTTAAATAATAGGAATAATAAGCATAAAAAATAACTGCCCCTTGTCTTAGCCGGACACTTAGTAGGGGCAGTAAGCCATATTAGGAGGCTAACCACCTTGTGGTCGGTTACTCCTTTTCTTATATTTACTGTAACACAATTCCAAGTAAATGTAAAGTGATATTGCGGTTTGGCAGCGAATATTTGCATTTATCAAATATGAAATATTATTAAATTCAAAAGCTAGAATTTGGATAAAAATGTATTACACTACAATTATGGACTGTTAAAGGGAGACATAACAAACAAAAGATTTTACTGCAAATATAGTAATAAGAAGAAGGATATAACCAAACATTTTATATTTCATGGTGCTTCATCATGTGCGAACTACCTTAAGTATGATGTTTATACAATAATTGCATAGATTGTCAGGTATATTGGATTTACGATTACTTACAGTTTTGCTATTATGTATGCAAAGTAGCTTAATTGTCGTAAAAGGAAGTATGGTTATGAAGGTTACATTACATAAAAGCAAACAGCCCACCACGCCATTGTGTATGAGCAAAAAGCCTGACACACCATTGTGCCAGTCATTTCACTAAAAAGGGGAGGATATGCATTTGGGATTTTATAGTGTTCCGTCATGTGTTATATGGTGTTCTGAGAGGAAATATATGGGGATTTGAAATTTGTCTTGTTTCATCTTGAGATATTGAAGTTGCTTATAAAATCGCGTATAGTAAGCAAACATCGGGATAGAAGATTATAGAATCATGATATCAGTATAAAAGATAGATAGAAATACTATTAGGTAATAATTTTGTAGCTTTAATCTTCGGATATAAGCTACTTTTTTTGCATTTAATACTGACTGTCCAAAAGTACATTTTTATGTGAATAGACTGTACTTTTCATGGAATAGGATTGTACTTATGTACATTGTACGCTGCAAACAGGATAATTATAATATAATATATCTTATTATAGGAGATTGAGAAAAAGTATGTCAAAAAAGATATTTCTAATTATTTTAACAGTTTGTTTATTATTTACTTCCTGTGATAAGGAGGATGTACAAAAAAAAAGAGAAGAATGGCTTAAGAATAGTGATGAGATTGTAATTGGATTATCCTATCCGAAAGAAGTGATAGATAAAGAGACGCATTTTGCAGATGGTATCCAGATGGCCCTTGAGGAAGTGAATGAAAAGGGAGTATTAGGAAAGCAGGTTACAATCAACACAGCTGATGATAAGGGTACGGTTACCGTGGCTACCGAGATTGCCCAGGACTTTTCTGATGATCCGAAGGTTTCTGCTGTGATAGGACATTGGTATTCTAAAGTTTCAAATACTGTTTCGTATATTTATAACCGCAATCATATGGTTATGATTACTCCGGCTTCCACCAGTACCCAACTTACCTCAAGTGGATATGATTACATTTTTTCCATGATTAATGATGATATGGATTATGCAGGTATATTGGCAAAGTATGCTGCGAAAGAGAAACTTAATAAAATCGTGATTTGTTATATGGATGACGACTATGGGCGTGGCCTGGCTAATAATTTTGAAGATGCTTCTAATGATAACAGTATAGATATTGTTGATAGAGTCACTTCTATTAACAGTCGAAATATCAAGAAACTGAAAGCAAAGTGGGAAGCACTGGACTACGATGCCATTTTAGTAGCGGATGTTTTGGAATCTGCAAAAGATGATATAAGTTTACTGAAAGAGTCAGGAATACAGGTTCCCATTCTTGGAGCGACAGGATTTGATAGAACAACATTGATGTCTGCGTTAGGTGCCTATGCAGAAGGAATTGCAGTTCCGACATTATTTAATCCGAATGATGCCAGGATCGAGACTAAGAATTATGTACAGAAATATGAAAAAATATATGGCTATTTGCCTGATTCATGGTCCGCCCAAGGGTATGACAGTATTAAACTGTTATGTCATGCCATGGAGGCAGCGGGATCGGCAATGCCGGAAAAGATTGCCAACGAACTTAGAAAAATTACTGACTATCAGGGGGTATCAGGAGAATTCAATTGTAATGCCAAAGGCGAATTGGTAGATTCCGATCTGTACATAAAGAAAGTACAAAACAGCAATTATTTATATACGGATGTATTTCATATAGATGGAAATCAGTTACATCCTTGAATTACCGAATTTAGATGGAGGAACAGGTATGGATCAGAATATATATCGTAAAGTATCGATAGATCGGTTATCATCACCGGAACAGCTTGATCGCTTAATTATAGTCACAAGCTCAAAATTATGGATTACATTACTTGCAGTGGCCTCTATATTAGTAGCGGCTATCATCTGGGGTGTTACGGGAAGTATTTCTACCAATATTTCAGGAGATGGAATGTTGATTACGAGCGGAGGTACGACTGAAATCTGCTCGTCTTGTGAAGGGCAGATCTCGGATATCCGTGTAGTAGCAGGTGATTATATAAAAGCAGGTGAAATTGTCGCCAGAATGAACCAGAATGATCTTGTAGACCAGATAGCAATATTGATGGAGAAGACGGAAAGCCTTAAGGCTTCCGGAGCTGACGATAACGAAATATTGGATTATGAGCAGCAAGTAACGGCACTAAAGAATAAGCTTGCCGAAACCTCGGTGATAATTTCACCGAAAGCAGGAAGGGTAACTGAGGTGAATGCAGCTGTTGGTGATAAAGTGGAGCTCGGTACTTCTGTAGTCAGTATAGTAGATGAAGATAAAGACGAAAATGACTTAATGGCTGTGTTCTATGTACCCGTTGCATCCGGGAAAAAATTAAAAGCGGGGATGCAGACAAAGATATCACCTAGTATTGTTCAGGAAGAAGAATATGGATGCATACTTGGAAGAGTTGTATCGGTGTCTGAATATCCGATCTCAGTAAAAACAGCGGAACAAAAATTAGGAAATAGTAAAATTGCGGAGTCTTATGCGGGGAATAACGTTTGTCTGGAAGTTTTGGCAGAACTTGAGGTTAACAAGGATACAGATAGCGGATACCAGTGGTCAACAGAGGATGGACCTCCTATAAAACTGGAAAACGGTACAGTCTGCAGTGCCTTCGTCATTGTGGAGACTCAAAGACCGATAGAAAAGGTATTTCCTCAGATGAAAAGCCTGTTTGGAAGATGAGATAATGCGTTTATGATTCGCATAGAGGGGTGTTCTGTTTGAAATTACTACATAAAAAACGATATCAGCATGTTAAGGTGCCTACCATACTTCAGATGGAAGCAGTAGAATGCGGAGCAGCTTCGCTTGCCATGATACTTGCCTATTATGGTAGATATGTAACACTAGAGGAGCTGAGAACTGCCTGTGGGGTATCAAGAGATGGCAGTAAGGCCAGCAATATATGCACAGCAGCCAGAAGATACGGCCTTAAGGTGCAGGCATATCGAAAGGAACCGAATGATTTAAAGAATATGCCTCTGCCGATGATAATACACTGGAATTTTAATCATTTTCTGGTTTTAGAGGGTTTTGGCAAAGGCAAAGTCTATCTTAGAGATCCGGAAGTAGGCGCATCCGTAGTATCAGAAGAAGAGTTTGACCAGGCTTTTACCGGAGTTGTTATGACTTTTACAAAAGGACCTGACTTTCAAAAGGGTGGACGAGCTCCAAGTATATGGAAATCACTGTTGGCAAGATTAAAGGGGAGTGAAAGTGCTGTAATATTCTTGGCTTTCACCGGTATTGCAATGATAATTCCCGGCTTTGTCATTCCTGTGTTTTCCACAGTATTTCTTGATGACATTCTGCTTGATCATAAATCTGACTGGATGCTCCCTCTTCTAGCAGCAATGTGCATCACGGCATTGCTTAGGGGAATTCTTACCTGGATTAGAGAATACTGCCTGCTGCGGATGCAGATGAAAATCTCAGTCATCGGATCCGGAAGATTTTTATGGCATGTACTCCGTATGCCGATGGAATTCTTTTCACAAAGATATGCCGGAGACATTACTTCAAGAATGTCCTCAAATAATACAGTTGCTATGGCGGTCGCAGGACAGCTTACATCCTCTGTTCTAAATATTGTATTGTTGATATTTTATATGATATTAATGTTCCGTTATAATATTGTGCTGACGTTGCTTGCTGTAGTATCGGCAATCCTTCAGATGCTGTATTTAGAAAAAGTATCGACAAAGAGAAAGGATAAGAATAAAAAGCTAATGCTGGATCAGGGCAAAATGCTTGGAACTGCCATGTCGGGGATTAAAACAATTGAGAACCTGAAGGCTACCGGTTCGGAAGGAGATTTCTTTACCATGTGGTCAGGTTATCAGGCTAAGGTTGCTCAGGCAACACAGGATATGGATATCTCTTCCGCTTATCTCTTAACAATACCTACGCTTATTTCAGCTATAACCACTACTGCGGTACTAATAATCGGCGGATATGAAATCATCATCGGCGATATGACGGTCGGCCTTCTGGTTGCTTTCCAAAGCCTGATGGCGAGCTTTTTTGAGCCGGTAAGCAGTTTGATGAATATGGGAAGCACCACTCAGAATCTGGAAAGCGATATCGAAAGACTGGAGGATGTTCTTAATTACCCGGAGGATTCATTACTTGATCATGTAACAATCGAACCGGATCATGATGAATTAAATAAGAAATTGGAAGGTAGCATTGAAGTCAGAGATTTAACCTTTGGTTATAGTATTCTGGAAGAGCCTCTAATAGAGGATTTCTCACTGAACTTAACACCCGGTTCAAGGGTTGCCCTAGTGGGCGGTTCCGGATGTGGCAAATCAACCATAGCAAAATTGATTGCCGGAGTATTAGCTCCCTGGTCAGGAGAGATATTATTTGATGGAAAGCCAAGAAATGAGATACCAAGAAATGTACTTTGCAGTTCCTTATCCATGGTAGATCAGGATATCTGCATGATTAGCGGAACAATTAAGGATAATATAACGCTATGGGATAATAGTATCAGTGAACCGGATCTTTTAAGAGCTACTAAGGATGCTTTGATCCATGATGATATCACGAACCGGTCAGGGGGTTATGCGAATCGTATGGAGGAAGGCGGAAAAAATTTAAGCGGCGGGCAGAAGCAGAGATTAGAAATAGCACGAGCTTTTGCAAATGATCCATCCATACTTGTTTTAGATGAGGCAACCAGTGCACTGGATGCCAATACGGAGCAACTCCTAGATAACAATATAAGAAAACGCGGATGTACCTGTATTATTGTTGCTCATAGGCTAAGTACAATCAGAGACTGTGATGAAATCATTGTTCTAAGCAAAGGGAAAATCGTTCAACGGGGAACGCATGAAATGCTGATGCAGGAAAAGGGTTATTATGCTGATCTGATTAATGCCTAGTATCACATTACAACAATAACAGGATGGGAGGGTACTTAAGTTGTTGGTGAAGGAATTATTACAGAATATAGAATATGATCCGATCAGCTTCAGGGATAGCAGAGAAATCCTGTTGAATGATAAAACTTATGCATGGATTGTAACAGAGAGCACAGTAAATATATTCGCTGCCGAACATAATGAGGTAGGAATCACCGGTAGAAAATATTATATAACTCAGTACACTGCCGGAGACATTCTGTTTGGTGTTCAGCCCTTTTCTGACTTGGGAATTGATATTGTATTTTTATGTACCGGTATGAACGATGCAAAGTTAGCTAGGGTTCGTGTAAAGGATATAGAGAATTTATTAATCAGTGCAGATGAAAAGATTAAAAATCTTCTGTCAGTGTCAATGATTAAGTGGATCAGGCAGACAGAGGAAATCCTCCATGATTATTATATTCCGGGAAATGATTGGAATGAAATATCAATGATCAAGCTCCTTGAATTTAATCAAGCTGCGATAAAGGCGGCAGCTCTCTATATGAGGACAATTTGTCAAAAAGAGAAACAGAGGATCATAAATAAGCAGATAGAGGAGCGGAATACTTCCTATGCATCGATTACGGAATTAACTAAAATAGTAGGTCAAAAAAAGAAGAAAAATAAGTTAACCGAGCATTTGGAATTACCTAAAAATGTGCTTGCTGCAGCTTGTCGCTTAGTAGCAGATTCTTTGGGAATTCAGATGGTGCTTCCGTCGGATACGATATTGGAGCATTCTCCTAATCCACTTTATGAAATTGTAAGAATATCTGAGGTAAGATTTCGGCAGATCATTCTGACAGGGAAATGGTGGAAAAAGGATGGCGGACCGATTTTAGGCTTTTTCACAGATAAAAAAACACCTGTTGCGTTGATACCGATTGCCGAGAATAAATATAAGATGATTAATCCTGTAGATGGTACAGAAAGGGTAATCGATAACAATCTGGCACAACAGCTTCATCCAAAGGCATTTATGTTCTACCGGAGATTACCGGTAAAAGAACTTAAACTATCTGACATTATACACTTTTGTACCTATGGATTTATAAAAAGGGATATTATTCGAGCTCTTCTGATTGGCATTATAGCTGGCGTCCTTAATTTGTCAGTGCCTATTGCCAATGCAATTGTGTTTAATCATATTATACCGGAAGGGGAAAAGGGACAGCTGATTCAGACAGCTCTTCTTTTAATATCCTTTGGTATATCGGGAGCACTGTTTGGGTTAGCTCGAAGCTTTGCCTTAATTCGCATTGAAAACAGAGCGGAGACCTCCCTGCAGGCGGCTGTATGGGACAGGCTAATCAGCCTTCCCGTACCATTCTTCAGAAAGTACAGTTCAGGAGAACTGGCTATGCGCGCCATGGGATTTAGCTTAATCAGGAAGGAAATATCCGGTACGGTGATTACTTGTGTACTTTCTGCTGTTTTTACCCTGCTTAATTTTGTCCTGCTGATGCAATATAGTTTGAGGATGTCATTATATACTCTTCTTCTAATATTAATCATTCTGATATTTACTTTCATTTGTGGTAAGCTTCAGCTTCGATACCGAAGTCAACTTACCAAATTAACTAATCAGATTTCCGGACAGATCTTTCAGATCATCGGCGGTGTTGCAAGATTTCGTACTGCGGGTGCAGAAAAAAGAGCATTTCATCAATGGACGAAGGCATATGGAAATCAAGAGAAACTGAATTTTAAGAACAGTATGATCAGTAATTGTATGAATGTCTTTAGCAGCGTATTTCCAATTATCGCTTCAATGGTGATCTTTTCCACGACGTTTTACATAGAGGAGTTGGATACAGGAAGCTTTATCGCATTTAATAGTGCGTTTATAGCAATTATTACGGCTGTTCTGGCATTGTCAGGGGTTTTAGCAAACATAATTAACATAAAATCATTATACGAAAGCACAAAGCCTATTTTGCAGGCTGTACCGGAATATGACAGCTTTAAGGAAAACCCGGGAAAACTGGATGGAAATATTGAGATGTCGCATATTACATTTCGATATCAGCCGGAAGCCCCGATCGTCCTCAATGATTTCTCCCTTAAGATTAAAGAGGGTGAATATGTAGCGATTGTAGGACCGTCAGGATGTGGGAAGTCAACCATTTTAAGACTGCTTCTAGGCTTTGAGAAGCCTGAGGAAGGTAAGATATATTACGACGGATATGATATGGAGAAGGTGGATTTAAGAATTATCAGGAGACAGCTTGGGGTAGTCCTGCAAAACAGTCAGATGATGACAGGGGATATTCGATCCAACATTATGGGAATGAACCCTAATCTGACGATGGAGGATGCAGTCGAGGCGTTAAAACTAGCGGGAGTTTATGAGGATATAAAAGCTATGCCTATGGGATTGTTTACAGTCGTACCGGAAGGAGGGTCCACTCTTTCGGGAGGACAGAGACAGAGATTACTGATCGCCCGCGTATTGATCAATAAACCAAGGATTATCTTTTTTGATGAAGCCACCAGTGCTCTGGACAATAAGACACAGGCAGTGGTAAGCGAAACCCTTGATTCTCTCAAGGCCACAAGAATTGTCATAGCCCACCGGTTAAGTACCATTATCCACTGTGATAGAATCCTTGTAATAGATAAAGGTAGAGTTGTAGAAGAAGGAAGTTATGAAGAACTAATGGAGAGAAAAAGTATCTTTTATGAACTGGCCAAGCGGCAGTTGGCATAAAAAAGAGGTAAGTTACCAGTTTTACATTTTTATGCATAATTAATAAAAGCCTGCAAGGCTGGCTTTCATTAATATACTGTTTATAAGGAATGAAAGTAGTAGAAGGAGGTTTATATGCTGAAAGTATCAGAATATAATTTTGTCTGGCCGATTGAGAATAGCGAGTATGCTGTGATCTATAACAGTTTTACAGGGGCTGCCATGGAGCTTAATAAAACATATCTTGGCCTTTTAGAGAAGAATAGTAAAACTGCATTGGAGCCAAAGGATGAGCAGCAGAACAAGATTACAGATGAATTGAAAGCAAACGGGTTTCTCATTGATGAGTATATCGATGAAAGAAAAATCTTGAAATACAAAAATTCAAAAGAGAAATACAGCAGGGAAACATTATCGTTAACTATACTGCCAACCTTTCGCTGCAATCTTAAATGTTTTTATTGCTTTGAGGATAGAACAAGAGTTGAGAATATGACACCGCAAATAGAAGAACAAGTTCTGCAATTTGCCTCAAGGTCGCTGTTGGGAGTCAAAAAAATTCACGTCTGCTGGTTTGGCGGTGAACCTTTAATGGCCTGGGATAAGATTTGCAGAATGTCAAAAAAGCTTATGAAGCTTGCCGAAGAAAATAATTGTAACTACAGTGCATTTATGGTATCAAACGGATATCTTCTGGATGATGATAAAATAGGCAGGTTTAAGGAATTGGGGATAGGTAATATTCAAATAACTCTTGACGGAACGCCGGACTTACATTCTGCAAGAAAAGGTATCAAGGGAGATCCGGACACTAATTTTAATCATATTCTTCAAAATATCAGTAAGCTTTTAATAGCAAAAATCAAAGTGAGTATTAGGATTAATATTGACAAAGACAACTTAGCTACGATGGAAGAGCTTCTGGAACTTCTGTCGAAAGCAAAATTGAAGGATGCCTCCATTTATCCGGCGATGATTGAGCCTTATACAAAGCTTTGCAGTAATGTAGAAAACACCTGCCTTAAGCGGGACGAGTTCAAAGACGTTGTAATACGGTTTAATAAATTGTTGTTGGAGAAAGGATTAAAAAAGGATTTAAGTGAGGCACTCCCTGTTCCTAAGGGGAATTCCTGTATTTATGATCAGATTAATTCCTTCTCGATTGCTCCGGATGGTTATGTTTATAAATGCTGGAATACAATCGGAGACAGAGAAGCTACTATAGCAGATGTATTGGATAGAGATTTAGAGGATACAGAAAAGCAAAAACAGGCGATGAGAAGAATTGAGAATATGACCTGGGATCCGTTTGAAAGGCCGAAATGTACAAAATGTAGGCTACTTCCGGTATGTATGGGGGGATGCCCCTACCAGTATGATACCTCTGACGGCAAGGAACCGGACTGTCTTATCGCTGAGGATACAATAAAGGATAATGTTATCAATCATGTTTTAAGCATAAAGATTAATCAATTATTCCAAAGTTAATTACAGGCTCCCGTTGTACGAATTATCATTTCATACCCTGTAGTAAACATCGAATATACTGATTTGAAAGGAGAACTATAATGAATAGAATTGAACTTCAGAATAAGGTAATGGAAAAAGCAATGCAGGACGAGGCTTTCAGAGTATCCATTTTAAAGGACCCTAAGGGAACGATTAAGAAGGAATTTGGCATTACTCTTCCGGATAATTTTAGTGTAAAAGCATTAGAAGAGGATGCTACAACCGTGACACTTTTTATCCCCCCGCATCAGAGTGCGTTATCGGAAAAGGATCTTAATAATGTAGCAGGTGGTGGTTTGTGCGCGATCCATGGTGATTGTGGACTTGTATTAAGCTAAATTGGGAAAACAAGATTTGATAAAAATCAATTGAATTAAGCGAATAATTCGCAAATATGATACATAATACGGGAGCTTGTTTTTATAAAATATAGTTAGTGTGGAAATGGTTATTATGCATGTTGATCATACATAGTAACCATTTTGGATTATTCATGACAAGTGAAGCAACTTGTCGTTTCAACTTGTTTGGTGAAATTATAGTGAAGATAACTGGGTTTTGTGCTATAATATAGGTAAACTTTATTCGGAGCAATTACCGTTCATCGATCTGGCTAAGGAGAAAATATGAATTATCAGCTTATCCCGAATATCTGGCCATTACTGATATCCGGACTCTTAACTTTGTTTTTAGGTATCTTTACATTGCTAAAACGTAATAAGGCAAAGGGATCGGGATGTTTTGCAATAAGCATGTTTATTGTCACATTATGGTCTCTGGCGAATGCATTGGAGCTTTCTGCCACCCACCTGTCAACCAAGCTTTTTTGGGCGAATGTTCAATACTTTGCTTATTGTTACTCTCCCTTATCACTGTTGGCTTTATGTATGCAGTTTACCGGATTGGACAATTGGATAAAAAATAAAAGGATTTTATGGCTTGCTGTGCTGCCTTCCATCATTATATTGCTTGTTTGGACTAATGATCTGCATGGTTTAATCAGATATGATGTCTACTTGGATAGCAGCGGAGCTTTTCCGGTTATTGCAAAGAAATATGGTATTGCGTTTTTTATTCATGCCCTATATTCATATAGCCTTAATATATCATCGGTGCTTCTTTTAATCAAAGCGGTCTTGTTTAGAAATACCATATACCGTAAACAGGCAATTCCATTGCTGATTGGTGTATCCTTCATTGTTGCGCCGAATTTGTTGTATATTCTCGGCATGAATCCGTTTGGATATGATATTACTCCTGCTTTTTTTGGTCCCGGAGGCTTGATTATGTTATGGTCTATTTTTCGGTATCGGATGTTCGATCTGGTTCCGTTAGCCCGTGAAACTGTTATTGAAACTATGAAGGAAGGCTTTATGGTTATGGACATACAGGATCGTATTCTTGATATGAATCCTGCATTTAGAAAAATAGTTGGATTACAAGACTCAAATTCGACTCCCTTAAGGAGCGATGAGATCATTCATCAGATACCAGAATTAGCAGATGTCTTGCACGATAAAGATAAATCATATGCAGAGTTTACACTTCAACAAAATCAGGTTACTAAAATATATGAAATAGTAATTTCCCCCCTGATGAATCAAAAAAATAAGTACATAGGACGTCTGGTGACTGTTCGTGAAATAACAGAAAAGAAGCAAGAACAACAGGAATTCCTAAAGCATCAGTGGAGAATGGCTGTAATGGAAGAAAGAGAACACATGGCACGGGATATGCATGACAATCTGGGCCAGGTACTGGGGTTTATTAATTTTCAAGCACAGGCCATCCGACAGGAACTAATCAATCATGGGATTGATTTGGTAACAAATAGGTTTGATCAACTGGTTGAGGCAGCACAAGCAGCACACTCGGATATAAGAGAATATATTTCTGATATCAGAACATCTATTGCAAAAGAAAAAGATTTCATGACCTCCTTAATCAATGAAATAAATAGTTTTGAACATCAGACTGGTTTACGTGTTGATTTACATATTTCAGAGGATATAAAAAACATGGAGTTAAAACCCAATATTGGTATCAATGTTATTAATATTGTAAAAGAAGCATTAAATAATATACGAAAGCATGCGCAGGCAAAAAATGTGTGGATCTATTTTGAGAGAAAAGAAAAGCTGCTGTATTTGGTTGTCGCGGATGACGGAAGGGGCTTTGATCTGATTCAATACAAAAGTAAGATAAAATCACATTTCGGCCTTGATATCATGAGAGAGCGTGCTGCTGAAATAGGAGTAGAAATTAAAATCGAATCTGTGACAGGCAAGGGAAGCCGTATCGTTTTATGTTTGCCATTAGAGGAAGGAGGTAATTAGAATGAATGCAAGAGTAATGCTGGTTGATGATCATCTTTTATTTTTGCAGGGCCTTCAATATCTCATGGAAACTTATGGCGTTGAGGTCGTAGGAAAGGCTAGAAATGGAGAGGAAGCTCTTGTAAAGGCTAAGATAATTAAGCCTGACATTATTCTCTTGGATATTAGAATGCCTGAGTGCAGCGGATTAGAGGTACTAAAACAGATAAAGAAAGAAATGCCCGATACGAAAGTTATCATACTGACAACCTCTGAGGATGATGAGGACCTTTTTACCGCCATGAAATACGGTGCATCCGGATATTTATTAAAGAATACGGATGGTAAGAAATTAATTCAGTATCTGGAGGATATTGGTAATGGAGAAATGCCTCTTTCGCCTGGACTCACGGCCAAACTTTTACTAGAGTTTAAACGTAGCAGTGAAGCTTCCTCCCATATCAATCATAAAGATAATATCCTGAAAAGTGAACTAACAGACAGACAGCTTAAGGTACTTGAACTGGTTGCGAGAGGAGAAACCTATAAGGAAATAGGTGACTTACTGGGCTTATCAGAACGTACAGTAAAATATCATATCAGCAAAATTATGGAACAACTGCATTTTAGCAATAAAACTCAGCTGATTACTTATGCTGTTCAAAACGGAATATTAGACAAGTAAATTATTTCAGATGCTGAATTTACACAGAGTTCAGGCTTGGACACATCCGGAAAATAAAGCATCAGCCCGAATACTATTGAAACAAGGCTTTATTCACGAAGGTTTCCTTAGGGAATATGTATACGTATGGCATAGGAACGTTTATATTGACGCAGATATATACAGTCTCTTAGCTAAAGATTAATTATCCTCTGAAAAAGCCTAGGACAGAAATTATGAAAGCCTTGAAAACAGCGCATTCCAGCATAAAATGAAAGACCTGCCACGCCATTGTGTCAGGTCTTTCATTAAAAAGGGGAGGATAAGCAGTTGAGATTTCATGGTACTTCATCATGTGTTATACAGTGTTATGAGAGGAGATATATGGAAATTTATTATTCGTCCTATGTCATCTTATGTTATCTAAGTTGCGTATAAAATGCGTATAGATGATGGAATGACATGGTAGAAATAGCTGAGATTAATAGCATGTTCGATTGTATATATATAGGCGTTATATGGTAATCGAGACAGGGTAAGGTCAAGTTCCTTGACCTGATTAACCTCCCGGAAGGAGTGTGGTGAACACGCAAAGTTCAAACATGGAGATAGGCATTTACCCAGCATAATCACTCCTGCGTCTTCCAGGACATATAACTTCTTACGGAATTACCGATAGCCTCCTGCAGACTTCTACTTAAGTCTGTGGTATCCTCGGAGAGTTCCCAAATCATAATTCCTCCAACATTATCAAGTGCCCACCAAGTTTTAGCCTGTATGGTCGGAATTCCATTATAATATACTGCTGTTCCATTGATATCAATCATATCACAAGCATATGCATATGGATTTATCTTAAGGATCTCAGAATAAGATAATCCATACGGTCTGCCATAGAAAGGTACACCTAGCACGATCTTATTCGCCGGTACCTTCCTAGTATCCCTCCAATATTTTGCGCTCATGACAGCGAAGGAATAAGGAGAGTGCTTTCTTCCCTCCCCGCCATCATAAGCCATAACATTAATCCAATCCACAATATCAAGTACTGCATCCGTATAAGCCGCTGTATCCTCTAGAACAGTTCCCTCGGGAGTGACACCACCTATAACTGCCGTTGTAAAGAGCATATTTCTCTTATGAAGTCTTGCACACAGATAAAGCATTAGTCTTTCTTGCCGTTGCTTACTGGTATCATTATTTCTAGGTAGCTCCCAGTCAATGTCGACACCATCAAACCCGTATTTTACTGCCATATCAACAATGGCATCTCCCAACTGAGCTATCTTCTCCGGTGTATCTGTAGCAGCCATGAAGGTGGCTTCCAGTGGTGTTTCCTCATAGGACCAGCCGCCGACGGAAAGTAGTACCGGAACTCCTCTCAAATGAGCCTCCTGTATTATATATTGTGCTATATACGCATTCTGTAAGGGCAAAAGTGAAGCATCCGGGGAGGGTATGGCAAATGCATAATTAATATGTGTTAGAATGTCATATTGAATTCGATCTGTTTTGATAGGTTCCCAGCTTGGGTAATAACCAACGACCTTAAATCCAGATATATCGGGTATAGAATTATACGGGAGCGTCCACCAGAGAGCCATATGCCATCCTCCAAGATATGTAAATTTACATTAGCTTATAATCATACTTATTCCATTCATTTGATATCAATGACTGCCGACCTTCGTCAATGTTGAAAAGGTAGATGGAAACTCAAGGGATATGTGGGTATAATAAAGAATAATGGGGAAGGCCTGTTCCATACAAAGCAAAAGACCCATCACGCCATTGTGACAGGTCTTTCACTAAAAAGGGGAGGATATGCATTTGTGAATTCATGAGGGTTCATCATGTGTTATATGGTGTTCCGGAAGGGGATATATGGGAATTTTATAATCATCTTGGTTTATCTTATGATATCTGAGTTGCGTATAAAGTTGCGTATAGGTCAAACTTTGGAAATATAAACTAGAAAATATTGTAGAAAATGTTATAATATGGTAAGATTACATTGAACTATATTATAAGTACTAGAATAAACTTTTAAGCCAATCTTATATTGAGGAGGAGAAATTAGTGGGATCATCAGTGAGGAAAACATCTGCAAAAATCAAGAAATTATTAAAGGAAACAATAGAGGTAAATCCTTCAACGAATTGTAAAGAAGTCATTCCACAAGTTGCAGATGAAACATTACGTTCCAAAAAAACTAAGAACTACTTTGCTGATAAGGATTTTGTAGTATTGGCTGGGGGTGGGTTTGCATGTTTTAAAAAAGCAAAGGAATTGGGATTTGATAGCTTTATACAAGAATATCATATTACAATAGAGAAACTAACTGTTGTTGAGACACAAAGAATAATTGAGTCAATTTTAGACACTATTGAAAGTGAAAACGGGGAAATAGACTCATCATTAATTTTATCTGCGTTTCAAAGTGCTATGACGACCATGTTGCTAGAAAAAATGACAGATCCTGTAGAGTTTTTATTATTATTCTGCCGGACATTTATTGCAATGGTTATTCGAGAAGATATAAATGAGGCATTAACTAGTGTTTTTAAAGCAAATTCAGTTGATGAGTTTAATGAAAATATTAATAGTTTTACGGATGACTACGTAAAAAATAATTTTTATGAGCTCATTATCAAATGTAATAACGGTGAAATAATAATGGATGAATTAATTAAGAAGATGCAGGACAAGTTAGTAAAAGGTAAGGAGTTATAGACATGATTATTGCTCATACCGATGAAGGTAATATAGAATTAAGATGTAACCAGTTACTTACGAATGGCATAGTACTTACAAAGGAAAATTCGATATTAGTTGACTTATTAAATATATTCCTAGAAATTTATGTATTTGATATTGGAATAAAGAGGTCGGGTAAGAATCCTAGATTAATAGAATTAAGCACGTATATTGATTTTAGTAATATGGAGATATGGGAAGAGAACCGCAAGATTATTGATATGCTAACAAATTTTGTTACTGATGGGGACCAAGATAAATGGAAAGTTAATTTTATTCCATGTGAATACGAATTTACAGAAGAGATTATGGATCTTGATGATAGAAATATTGATAATGTTTCTTTAATATCTGGTGGACTAGATTCCTTTTGTGGTGCCTATCTAAATGAAGTAAATAATCTTAAAACATTGTATTGTGGATACAAGACTAGTAATGTAGATACTTCAGCAATTGCAAGAATTTCTAATGTTTTGCATAATAGAGAAGGAAATGCTGGAATAGTTACATATTCTAAAGTTGATGTAAAAAAAGTGACGTTTACACAACGTACTAGGTCATTACTATTTTTTTCACTAGCTGTAATTACAGCCGTAAAAGAAAAGGTAAAAAATATTAATGTAAATGAAAATGGTATTATGACACTAAATCCATCGTTTCAAACGAGGGGTACCACAAAAACAACTCATCCAAAAACTATTTATTTATATCAATCAATACTAACTAATGCAGGAATTAATGTTAAAATAAACCATCCGTTTTTATTTATGACAAAAGGAGAAATGGTAGGTCTATTAAGTGATGAATTTATAAACTACATAAAAGATACTAGATCATGCAGCAGATCATTGCATAATCCACTATATGACACTAGTTCAACTATTTCCTGTGGGACGTGTGTACCATGTTTGCTTAGAAAAATATCAATGTCAGCTTATGACATGGAAAAGTATGACAATGAATATATTGTTCCTTATAGTGGAAATATGAATGATGAAGAATATAGATCATCAATTTATTATTTCCAAACTTTTTATCAATCTATAAAAAGCAATCAAATATTTTCTGAACTGATTATTAAAGATAAATATTATAAGGTAAATGACTATTTAGAGAGAACATATAAAATGTTGAATACTTTTGCATTAGAAATTGAAAAATATATGAAAAAGTATGATGGGTGAGATTGATGATTGATGCACATGTCCACATTGATTTTTATGATGATCAAGCTAAGATAATCAGGGGTATTATCATGGAGGATATTTCTTCCATATTCGTAACACATCTACCCGAGTTATATGAAAAATACAAGAGTATGTATGAAAATATACCACAAATTATGTTAGCTATAGGATATCATCCGATCTTAGTTAATGAATATGATTTTAATGAAAAATTATTCACTGAACTGCTTAGTTCAACCCGATTTATTGGTGAAGTAGGGTTGGACTTTACCGTTGCGCGTTCTGAAAAGAGTAGAATAAAGCAACAATATATATTAGATAAAATATGTAAGCATTCCAAGAACCATATTTTATCACTGCATAGCAGACAGGCAGAGAAGGAAGTATTTAAAATATTGATAGAAAATAAAGTAGAACATGCGATTTTTCACTGGTATACAGGTGAGAAAGATTTTATACCGAATATTGTAAATGCAGGATACTATTTTTCAATAAATCCATCCATGTTAAATACAAATAAGGGAAGAAGTATATTAAAAGAAATACCACTTAATAAGATTTTGATAGAATCAGATGGACCATTTTCTAAATATAAAGGAAATATTATTGAGCCAGTTGATTTACGTAGTGTATATAATGCTTTTGAAATGTTTTATGGAATTAGTAATATAGAAGAACTTGTATTTAATAATTTAGCCGCTATTATAGGTTGATACCAATAATTCGATATGCCATCACTTAAGTAATTACAGAAATAATAGGATTATTTCCAGGGAGAAATAATGAAAATAGTTAATAATATAAACGGCAATCATAATCATAGTATAAAGAAGATGCTCAATTCTGCTGACCAAATGATATTGGTGAGTCCTTTTTTAATTGAAGATTTTGATGAGTTTATTCATGATGTAGTAGAAGAAGGTATAAAAAGTATTTTGCTAATAACGACCCTTAAAGACAACACTTCCGATTTATTCAAGAAAGCAAACTCTTTGTATTCCTTCTGTACTTGTTGCTTTCTTAACGGAATTAAGTATGAGGTAAGAATTGACAACAAACTACACGGTAAGATATATATAGCAATAAAAGATGGTAAACCAGTTAAAGGAATAATATCATCAGCTAACTTCACAGATAATGGATTAGCACATAACCATGAGTGGGGTATTGAGTTTGATGATTCAAATATGATTCAAAGTATCATTGATGACTTAAAGTCAATAAGCACTCCTCCCCTTACATATAAAGAAATAGAAGCTATCATCAAGACCATAGATGATTATTTGAAAGCTAACCCTCCTACTCAAGATCAAAAGACTAATCTTGTAGTTACTAAGCATTTTAAATATAATTTTAAAATAGAAAGTTCAGAGATTAAGCCATTTCAAGAAGTGGCATCAGATGTTAGATATTTCTTGAAACCAGTAGGTTCATCCGACCAGCCATTTGAAGAGTCAAGAAAATTAAATGAAACTGTACAGGAAATGCATTTTTCAAAACGAAAACCTAATTCAGTACGTCCGGGAGATATTCTAATTTGTTATGGCGTGGGAACTACCAAACTATTAGGGTATTTCCGTGTGTTATCTGATCCTGTATTATTATATGATGAGAGTATACGATGGCCTTGGGCAGTAGATGCCGAAAACCTTTGCCCTTCGTATAGCTCAAACTGGTCATTATTAAATAATACTTTGTCGAGTATCCAAGCTTCATTTGGAAATGACAAGGAATTAACTTTTGTAGGCGGTAAATCGCTTGGGGCTTTGAATTTTGGAGCTGACAAAATTAGACTAAATGAAGAATTTGCTCATTATATAATTAACTTAATTAAGAAGGTAACAACATAAGTAGAATATGGAGGCATAGTATATATGATGTTGCGTTTGATTGATGATGTTAATAAAGCATTAGATGCAGAGTGTTATTACTCTGCATTAGCATTAGTACTTACATTTCCAGATATATGCGGTAAGGCTGAATATCCCCAAAAAAAGACTACAAAGCGGTATATAGATTGGTATGATGAACATATTGGTAAATATGAACAGTGCCCTTGTGAAGAGAGCCAGAACATATCATTACCTTATTTAAGTGGAGAAGTAGTATATAGCTTACGAAACTCCTTATTACATCAGGGAAATCCCAATATTGAAGCTGATAGAATAAAAGATAATAACAATAAAATTGATTGCTTTGAACTTATCATAGAAACAAAAAAACCATTTGACATTTATGGTGATGCAGCTGGCATCTATGGAGGAGGTAAAAAGGCATATCGTGTAAATGTTCGGCGCTTGTGCTTAATTATAAGTGCTACTACCAGAGGTTATTATGAAGCAAACCAAGACAAGTTTGACTTCTTTAATTATTCTATTATCGACTGGGATTATGAAGTTGATAGGTTACATAATAATAAAATCCATTAAGAGTATCCTCCATTTTTTAATAAAGATAGGCTATTACACATTCTTCTAGGATTCAACATTTTTATTGGAGCTTTTACAATGAATTACGGAATTACGGTTTTAATTTCTGATTTTTACATTTTTAAAAGATATGTCTGTCGATCAGGCTATCTTTGATATGTCATAATATAATCCTGATTTGTCAAAACATCTGTACTTTATCTGTCGGTTACAATTCATTTGTATTGGATACTGTCTTAGATCGTTGTTATAATAAGAAATTCATTTGAAATTAAATTAGAAGACATTAGATATGAATTGAGACATGGAATTTTTACTAAGCGTAATAATACTACAGTTGATCAGTGGTTCAACGTATGGTTAAAGGAGTATAAAGAGCTTCAAGTGAAGGAGGGAAGTAAATTAGTCTACTCTGATGCATATCGACTATACATCAAGCAATGCATTGGTAGAATGCAGTTACAGGCTGTACAAGGTGAGCACATTCAGAGGATCTATAATGATCTTAAGCGAAAAAACTACTCTGATAGTACCATTGATATCACTGCAACAGTTCTATCTGGAATGTTTAAAAGAGCTACTATGAATAAACTCATTTCTGACAACCCTGTAGAAATGGCATGCCCTGAGTTTAAGAAGGATGATAATAAGGAAATAAGGGTTATGTCAAGGGATGAGCAAAAATTATTCTTGGAATATGCAAAAGATTCATGGATATATCCGTTGTTATATGTAGCACTTTACACCGGAATGAGGTCGGGCGAGCTTCGGGGACTGACCTGGGATCGTATCGATTTTGAAAAACGTTGGATTTATGTGAATCGGAGCCTATTATATTTGAATAAAGAATATGTGTTAGGCGCTACTAAGACAAAATCCAGCGTTCGTAAAATTCCGATGTTAGATAATGTATATGATGTGTTGAAAAAGCATAAAAAAGAGCAATTGGAAAGAAGAATGATACATGGAGATATGTGGAAGGAGAAAGAAGGAATGGAGCAACTGGTCTTTCCTTCGGATACTGGTTATCCTATGAATAGAGATCGTTTAAAAGTTCAGACTAATCTTATAATTGATAAAATACGTAAGGATGGGTATGAATTTGTGCATATAACACCTCATACGTGTAGACATACTTTTGCTACCAGATGTATTGAAAATGGTATGCAACCAAAAGTACTTCAAAAGTTGCTTGGACATAGTAAGTTATCACAGACTATGGATCTCTATGTTCATACCGAAGATGAATTTAAAGTTGAGGAAATGAAGAAGATTGCAAACTTGTTTTGATAATATTAAGAGCAGTTATTCTGGTTGGGATAGCTGCTTTTTTAGTAAAAACAAATTAGAAAAGATTAGAAATATCTAGAAAAATGGTAAAGACTAGGGTATAATAAAATAGAAAAATAGGTATTTTGTAGGAAACTTTTATTTATTAATAGGGAGGGGGAATTGTAATGAAGTTTACGGAAGAACAATTAAAAACATATGCTGCACCGTTGAGTGAAACAGAAAATCAGAAGTGTCTTAACGTAATAGGTATGGTGAGGGATTCATTAAAAGAACTTGGATTTACAGATGATAATAAGGTAATAACCAGGCTTTATGAAGATACATACGCATATTCGCTGGAGATGAGAAGTCTTATAGGATCTCGAAGAGTTAAGTTGTTTATTCAAGGATCATATGCAAATAATACAAATGTTAGAACACAAAGTGATGTAGACATCGCAGTTGTTCAAGAAGAAGTATTTACAACAGAGTATAGACCATCAACAAATGCATATCCGCAATCCGACTCGAATTATGGGTTTATAACGGCAGCAGCTACTACAAAATCTTTTAAAGATGAAGTAGAGGAATGTCTAAAAAAGAAATTTGGAATAGATGTTGAGCGTAGGAATAAGTCAATTAAAGTTCATGGTAATACATATCGTAAAGATGCTGATACAGTTCCTTGTCGAAGATATCGTGATTATAGAGGTGACTATCGTAATGATTCCGATAATTATATTGGTGGCATTGTAATTATTCCTGATAATGGTTATAGAATAATTAACTATCCAGAACAACATATAGCTAATGGAAAGAAGAAAAATAACGATACGAATCGTTACTACAAAAAAATGGTTAGGATTATTAAAAAAATGAGATATATGATGGCTGATGCAGGTTATACGACTGCAAATAATGTATCTTCATTTGGATTGGAATCACTTCTTTGGAATATACCAGACACAATATTTACAAAATATTCTATATACCGTTTTGAATTTGGTGAAATAGTAGATTATTTATACAACAATAAGAGTTTAATTGGTGTATATAAAGAAGCAAACGATATTAAGCCACTATGCCAGACAACTAATGATGAAAATAATTATAAGGCATTTATAGATAGTTTAAAAAGCTTTTATGAATATGATATATAGAGGAGCTAGAATATGAAAGACCAATATACAAAATTAATAAACAAGACTGTGTGGGTAGTTATTATTCTTTTTATCATTCGTTGCTTAGTATCTTGGGGAACTTTAATAGAGGGTTTTTCTGCTTATGATATATATGGCTATGCAGGGGAAGCCATTGGAGTAACAGCTATTATTATTAGTTGTTATGAGAGATGGTTATGGAAGTATAATCCTTTAGAAGACACACCAGTACTGAAAAAGCATTATAAAGGAACAATTGAATCTACTTATGACGGTATAATCAGAGAAGCTAATTTAGAGATTAGACAAACTCTGTTATCCGTCCATGTTACACTTGTAAGCGGTGAAAGCAAGAGTAAGTCTATTTCATCCTCAATTGATGATATATTGGGAGAAAAACAATTAACATATTGTTATTTAAATACTCCTAAAGCATCCTTTAGAGATAGAAGTGAAATTCATTATGGAACAGCTATTCTATGTATAGATAATCCTAACATACTGAATGGACAGTATTTTTCAGATAGAAAGACAACAGGTGATATGCTGTTTTACCCCAACAGTAATAATATAACTAAATTTGGCAAGGAGAATAATAATGAAATCAATAATGGAGCAATTTAGAGATGATTATTACAGTAGTTTTGGAGTTAAATATGAAAATCATGTAAACAAGTTTATTGAATATTTACGACGTGTTGACAAACTAAACGTACCTACAAAAATCAGTTTAAATGATGTTAAGAACTGTGTTAGATATTATTCTGATATTGGAAAAATAAATTATCGTGCATCTATGGAGTCGCATTTAGAATCTATAAAAAGCTTTTATGATTTTCTCAGTGAGAATGGTAAAGCAGGTGATATTTTTATCCAAATCAATTATGAGAGTTATAAAAATGAATTATTTGATTACTGTGATTTGGAGGAAGGAAGCGAAAGAAAAATTTTCTCGTCCGATACTATTAAAGAAATACTTGATAAGTTAGATGCTGATTTAGATAAAAACATAGAACAATTAAAAAGGAAAAGAGAAACGGAAAGATATCATCAAAGACAGGTATTAAGATTATTTATAAAACTTACATTGATAGCTCCAGCGAAAAAATCTGTAATCTGTAATATGAAATTTTCGGATTTTTCAGAAGATTATAGAGCAGTTATAATCAATAAAACGACTATTCGCATACCTAGTGGATTAAGAAACAACATAATAAATGCTGTAAATATATCCAGGGAAATATGTGGTAGCAACCCTCAGAAAAACGATAAAGTATTGCATTATATATATAAAGGTAATTTTACAAATACGGCATTGAATCAATGGTTCTGTACATTTCTAAAAGAATATTGTATTTTGGACATTGATAAGTCAAAAGATTCATATGAATTAGAACCTATAATGAAAAGTACAATAAAATTTATGGTTGAACGAATGGCTAATCCGGCTATTATATCTAAAATTAGTGGTATAAAAATAGCTTCTTTAGAGTCTACTTACTATTCTGATATAGATAAATTCCAATATACAGAGACTATTGATGAGGCTATCAATTGGGAAATAGCAAAAAACGATTACTACAACTATATTTAAATGATCAATGAATCTTCTCATTTATCATCTTCATAATTATTAAAGTTATAAGTTGCGTATAATTTGCGTATAGACTTGTTTTGGGGTAAAAAATAAAAAATGTTAAAAAATAGAAGATCTCTGAAAGCGTTGAAAACAGTGACTTCCAGAGGAAATGAAAGACCTGCCACGCCATTGTGACAGGTCTTTCATTAAAAAGGGGAGGATAAGTATTTAACTTCTCTTTGGTAATCATAATTGGAGGGGGAATCCAATCATGAAAGAGCATACGCATTTACATCCTTACAACGGAACCTTGTTCCTTATTAGGATATTACTATTATGATACACAATTAGATTATTTATACATTAAATAAAAAATTATTTCATATTGGAAATTTATATATAGTCTGGTATAATCGTAACGAAAGTACTGTGAATTATGATAAATAATTCAAACTTTGCGGTTTATACTTGCAGTCTTAAAGTGTCCTTAGAATACACTTTGCACTAACTAATTCATGACAATAGAAAATTCGCGAAGCGTGCGTTCTATCGATCTAAGAATGGTAAGCTAATCTTGCTACAGTATAAACGTTATTAAGCACGTGAAAGGATGGAAACAATGAGTTTATTACAAGAGTGGAGAGATTATGCATATGCCAACGACATGAATAATCAAACCGGCCAGATGTTCTGGGCTAATTATTTCAATATTGAGAAGGATATCTATAAAGTATTGCTTGCGGATGCTGATAAAGTATGGGAAGGATCCGTTGCTGAGTTAGCGAAGGAATTTAATACAGAATTAAAATACTTTGTTGGCTTTTTGGATGGTATTAATGACAGCTTGGTTAACCCGAATCCAATCGAAGAGATGGATGAGGAGACCAAGGTTTGCTTAACCTTTGACAAAGAGAAGTTATATTATAATATGGTAGGTGCCCATGCCGAATGGCTTTACGAGCTGGAGGAGTGGGATGCGCTTCTTACACCGGAGCGCAGAAAAGAATTATATCGTGAGCAGAAGCAATCCGGTACGGTTGTTAAGGACAAGAAAATAGGAAGAAACGATCCTTGTCCTTGCGGAAGTGGTAAAAAGTATAAAAAATGCTGCGGAGCTAATGCATAACCAATCTGTGAGATACAAGCACGACTAAAGATGCTCCTCTTGTTACAGTTACTACTGTGAAGAGGAGCTTTTTTGTAGGGGTATCTATAAAATTACACCAGTTCCTATTGATGGGGCGGATTGTAATATACCCTATCTAGATGGATCTTAAGTTGTATGGTGAGGCTAATTGCTGGGATCCAATTATGGATGTTTTCCTTTTGAATATATTATATAGAAAGGTACCGGTGTTAATGCTCCTGCTTATAGATCAGATACTTCGCATAGTTCTTAATATCGATAACGCTTTCCGGAGATAATTGCTGATATAAATCGAATAATTCAACAATATCCTTATCCAAGACTTCTCCGCCAACCGGTAAATAAGAGTCAGTTACACCTAATAAATAATCGCAGGATACGTCAAAATATTTTGAAAGGGCAATCAATTTATCGAAGGAAGGCTCGTTTCTCTCTGACTCGTAATTAGATATTGCAGTCGGTTTCAACCCGAGAATATTGGCCAATTCACCCTGAGTGAGTTTGTTTTTCTGCCTTAATTGTTTGAGACGTGCATTAAAATTCATTTGGCAATCCTCCTGTATTAAAACTATACGATTTGTGTATATTTTTCTAAAATTATTATATATCCAGAAAAATATTGATGTCAACTACAATACGAAAGATTGCATATCGCATTTACTGGATTTGATTTATCAATTGCAATATTATGAATTGCTTATTGTCCATAATTCAAAGTGTAATGAGTAATGCGAGAAGGGCACTCGCATAGCGAGAAGGGCACTCGCATAGCACGATTGCTTACTTACACATCGAAGTTAGTGATTACAATCCTCGATTTTTTAGCGATAGGATAAGATATGATAATTGGGAATGAGGAGATAGCATGGGTCTTTTTTCTTATATCAGTGAAAAGAAACTAAATAAATTAATCGTTGATAACACCAGGGATATTATGCTCTTTTTTAATCGAGAGGGCCGTATTACGGATTGTAATGCTATGGCAATGAAGGAACTGGGATATCAGGAGGAGATTAAGAAATTAAAGATACAGGATATCTTTAAGAATACTGTGAAATTTGAGAATAATACACTTGAATTTGTAGATTGCTTAGAGAAGCCAGAGGAATCAATTGCCTACCGAAAGAATCAAACCTGCTTTCCAGTTGAGTTGAAAATCACGATTTATCAGGAGAGAAAAGCCTTCATGGGCTTATGTGTAGCTAAAAATATTACAGATTATAAAGAGTCATTATATAAAATAAAGATATTAAAGGATGAGATTGAAGATTTAGAGCATAACCGTGATGAGATTAATGCCAATATTACACATGAGCTCAGAACTCCTGTAAATGGAATAATGGGATTAAGCAATAATCTATTGGATACCGAGTTAACACCTAATCAGGTCGAGAACATCCATCTGATTAAACGTTGCTGTAATAACATGGACTCGATTATTAATGATTTTCTGGATTATGCAAAATTATCAAGTGATAAGATGATTCTGGAGCAAAGAGAATTCAGCTTTCATGATTTAATTCATTCTGTGGTGAATGTTAACAAGCCACGAATTAATGAAAAGGGTCTGAAACTGTTGTTATATATTGCAGAGGATATCCCGGATCGTATGATCGGTGATGAATTACGATTGACCCAGATACTGAATAACCTTATCTCAAATGCAATCAAATTTACTACCATTGGCCACATTACACTGGAGGTGGCTAAGCTTTCTCAGACTCATCAATCAATAGATCTTTTCTTTATTTTGATAGACACCGGTATCGGAATCAGTTCAGAGGATAAGGACAAGCTATTCCAGATGTTTAGCCAGGTTGACGGTTCGATAACAAGAAGATTTGGAGGTACCGGACTTGGTCTTGCCATTTGCAAGAAGCTAGTTGAAGCGATGGGGGGCAAAATCGGTGTTGATAGTGAGAGAGGTAAGGGAAGCACATTTTCCTTCTCCGTTCGCTTAAGTCTGCCAAGTCAGAAGCAGGAAGAAAGTTATGGAAATGATAGTAAAAAGATCGCGGATGGTATTGATAATTATAAAGGGTCTGCCGATAACAATTATGAGGGGAAGGTTAAGCAGGAGATCAATTATATAAGCTATATTGACCAATTACTCAAGGAGGCAGGCGGAAATCCTAAGGAAGAGACTCTTTCAAAGGAAGAGATATATAAGAATATCAATTCTGCACTGGAAAAGCTCTCGATCTGTATTGAGATGGAAAGCTGGGATAAGGCAGAGGAGCTGGCATATTATATCAAGAAGCAGTTGACCCCGGAGTTTGGTGAGATTACGAAAATTGTATTTCGTCTTCTACTGGCTGTCCGTAAGGAGAATTATGATGTTTCTATAACCCTGATTAATGCACTTAAGACCTCTATAGCAAAAGAATGAATATTCGATCGGAAAGAATGAATTGCTATATAGTGGCAGAACGGAGATTACGATGGATAACATGTCATATTCTCCACCTAATATTTTGGTGGTAGATGATATCAACGCTAATTTAGCGGTATTAACCGAGATGATTCGTAAAGCCGGTTATATTGCACGCCCAGTAACTAGTGCAAGACAGGCAGTAAGTGCTATTGAGGCATTGCTGCCTAATTTGATTCTCTTAGATATCTCAATGCCTGAGATTGATGGCTTTGTCTTCTGTTCGATGTTGAAGAAAAATGCGAATACAAGAGATATTCCGGTCATTTTTATAACTGCTTTGAATTCCGTTGAGGATAGGATTAAAGGGTTTCAGCATGGAGCGATAGATTTTATTGAAAAGCCCTTTGACGTAGAAGAAGTTATTATGCGTATTAACACCCATCTAAAGATGTATAAAATGCAGCAGGAGCTGGAAGCATATAATAAGAAGTTATATAAAATCATTAACGATCAGATACGAATAATATATGAAGGCCATAAAAATGTAGTCGACGCAATGGCAATGATTTATACCTTAGGAAATGATGAAAAAAAAGAGCATATGGAGAGGGTGAGCTATAATAGTCGAATTCTTGCTTTAAGTCTCCAGCTTTCACCCAAATTCAAAGAGCTGATTACGAGCACCTTTATTGATGTGATTGAAAAAGCTGCATTACTCCATGATATTGGAATGCTCTCTCTTGAAAGTAGAATATTCGAAATGCCCTTATACATAATGAATAAGGAGGAAGAGGCTACATTTAAAGCACATACAATGGCAGGAGCTAATGTTTTATCTAAAATTTTAGAGTTAAATATCAACAATGAATTTATCAGGATGGCAATCAATATAGCGAAATATCATCATGAACGTTGGGATGGCAGTGGCTTTCCAACCGGAAGGGCAGGAAGGGAAATTCCTATTTGTGCAAGGATTGTTGCGATCATTGATGATTACGATGCGTTATTACGGGGATGGGGATCAGAACAGTCATATACGCAAGAGGAATGCTTAGAGATCATTAATAGAGGTACAGGTAGCTTATATGACCCTGATATCATTGCTGTGTTTAATAAAGTACAAAACCAGTTAAAACGATAATGATTAATAGGATGGTTACGACTTGGAGTTGCATTTGATTACAAATAAGGTTCTGTATTGGCAAAGTACGATAGAAAAGTAGGGTAATTATTATGAGTAAAAAGAAGGATATGTATATTGACTATAAACGCTCATTTAAAAGGAGGGGAAGAAGAAGGAGTAAGCTTTGGCAGACTATCTTGCTCGCATTGATAATAATAGGAGTAGGAGTTGGAGTGGGTTATTCTATTTGGATTCGCATTGACTCGAATAATCAGATTTCGAATGCGCAGGATAATACCTCGAAGGAACTATCCATGGGACAGCAAGGTACAGGGCAATTATTGACAGGAAAAGAACAGCTGGGTGATGAACAGCCGCAGCCCACGGTTACAATAGCGGTAACGCCGACCCCGCTACCAACCTTGCCACCAGTCACGGAGGAGGCGATTGAAGTGATGGAATCGCGAGTTCCGGTGAAGGGGAAGGGAATCTATGTAACATCCGCGATAGCCGGTTCAGGGCTTATGGATGAACTGATTACTTTAGCAGATACAACAGAGATTAATACAATGGTTATTGATATTAAGGATGACCTTGGCAAAATTACCTATAAGATGGATAGTGCACTTGCGAAGGAGATTGCTTCTACTACGAATACCATTAAGGATATGGAAGGCTTTGTTAAAAAGCTTAAAAGTCACAATATCTATCTGATTGCACGAATTGTGGCCTTTAAGGATCCTTATTTAGCGGATCAACGGAAGGATCTGGCTATTAAAAATAAGGATGGATCAATTTATCTGGATAACAATGGTGAGGGATGGGTAAATCCTTATAACCATAAGGTTTGGGAGTATCTGATTGAAGTTGCATCCCAAGCTGCTGCAGTTGGATTTGATGAGATACAATTTGACTATATCAGGTTCTCTACCGGTAACGGTATAGCGAACGCTGATTTTGGGAAAGCAGCTAAGGATAAGACGAAGGAAGAGGTTATTATAGAATTTACTAAGTATGCATATGAGAACCTTAAGCCTCTTGGTGTATATGTCTCTGCCGATGTATATGGTACCATTATCAGCAGCAGCATTGATGCCGGGCTGGTGGGGCAGAACTTTGTGGAGATGGCAAAATATCTGGATTATATCTGTCCAATGATTTACCCCTCCCATTTTGGGGAAGGTAATTATGGGATAGAATATCCGGATCTGGAGCCAAAGAATATTATACGAAAGGCATTAACGGCCTCAAAGGAGAAGCTGGAAGAGCTTCCGGAGGATGAACACCGTGCAATTGTCAGACCCTGGCTCCAGGACTTTACCGCTACATGGATTGAGCATCATATGAGATATGGTGGTGATGAGCTTCGAGAGCAGATTGAGGGTGTTTACGGTGCCGGCTATGATGAGTGGCTGCTATGGAATTCCGGATGTAATTATTCGGTGAATGGATTATTGGTAGAGTAGGATACCTGTCTTAAGCCGTTGGTATAAATTGAAGACAAAGCTAATATACATCTAGTATAAATGACCTGGAGGTATCCTATGGATAAGGCAATCCGTCAAAATACAAAGATGTTTGCGGTGCTGAAAGGACTTCTTTTTTCCTATATTATCACGGCGTTCATACTGCTGCTTTTATCCTTTCTTATGCTAAAGCTTGATTTATCGGGTACGATTATCAGCGGGGGAATCATCTTTGCCTATATACTTTCTACCTTTATTGGTGGATTCTTTGTAGGTAAGAAAGCGGAGCAAAGAAAATTTATCTGGGGACTGATTATGGGAGTGTTTTATTTTGTTATTCTTATGTTGGTTTCCTTAGCAATGAACCGGGCAGAGCCCTTACCCCTTGGCAATCTTCTTACTTCCTTCCTGATCTGCAGCTTGAGCGGGATGGTTGGCGGAATGATCAGCTAGACGACAATATAAGAGCCGCCAAAGAACTGTTTATGAGATGAAAGGATAAGAGTTGCTAGGCATAGGAAAAGCCTAACAACTCTTATTTAGTTTTATATCTTTTTCCTATGTTGGAATGAGATTGAAAAATGATTGATATTTGATATTGAATTGTTTATACTATAGTTGATTTGTGGACGAAGTAGAAGTACAACGTTTGTACCGACGCATTTAAGAAAGGTTTGGTTTATATGAGACGTATTATGGTAACCGGAGCATCCGGTCAGCTAGGACTAGCTCTCTATCGGTTGCTAAAGGGACAAAGCCAATATGAGCTACTGCGAACGGATGTAATTACAAGTGATGATGGAGCCATACAAGCTTTGGATATAACGAATGAAGCAGAAGTAAATGCTTACATACAAGAGAAATTGCCTGAAATAATCATTAATTGTGCCGCCTTTACTGCTGTCGATTTGTGTGAAAGTCAGGAGGATAAGGCATATCAGATTAATGCCTTGGGACCGAAGAATCTGGCTATAGCAGCAGAGAAAATCAGTGCTAAGCTGGTTCATGTTTCAACGGATTATGTGTTTGACGGAATGGCCTTCGAGCCTTGCGAAGAGGACTTCCCTACTAATCCAATCAGTGCTTATGGCCGGACAAAGCAGGCAGGAGATGTATTTGTTCGGGCAAATTGTAGCAAGTTCTTTATTCTCAGGACCGCCTGGGTATACGGTGAAGGCAAGAATTTTGTTAAGACGATGCTGCGCTTGGCACAAACCAATGATAAGGTTCGGGTGGTAGCAGACCAGTATGGTACGCCGACAAGCGCCTTGGAACTGGCAAGAGCAATCATTTACCTAATGGAGACAGACAGTTATGGAATCTATCACGCAACCTGTGAGGGAAGCACTACCTGGTATGAGTTTGCTTTAACGATTTTTCAGGCAGCAGGCATTGATATTACGGTAGAACCGATTTCCACCAGCGACTATCCTGCGCCGGCAAAGCGTCCCATGTACTCAGTGCTTGATAATAAAGCGCTAAGGGAGCGGCATGGATATTATATGAAGGATTGGAAAGAAGCTTTCAAGGAATATTACGAACAAGAAATATTATAATCTGCATCATATGCAGTGCATATGATTTTAAAGTTTTTATTAAACCGTAAGAAATACGGTCGAAAGGTTAGGGTGTAGTATGAGATATGAAGAATTTACCATAGAAGGCCGTAATGCAGTAATGGAGGCATTTCGCGCAGGAAAGACGATAGACCGTCTTTTTGTACTGGATGGCTGTCAGGATGGGCCGGTTAAGTCCATCATCCGCGAAGCGAAGAAGACGGATGCCATAATTACCTTTGTCAAGAAGGAACGTCTTGATCAGTTATCCTCCACGGAGAAGCATCAGGGTGTTATCGCATATGCGGCAGCCTATGAATACGCAGAGGTTGAGGATATATTACAGGCAGCTCAGGATAAGGGTGAACCGCCTTTTATTGTATTGCTTGATAGCATTGAAGACCCACATAACCTTGGAGCAATTATCCGTACTGCGCATCAAGCGGGAGCTCATGGTGTAATTATCCCTAAGCGTCGTGCAGTGGGATTAACCGCGACAGTCGCAAAGACCAGTGCAGGAGCAATCAATTATCTTCCTGTAGCCAAGGTGACGAATTTAGCAACAACAATTGAAGAGTTGAAGGAAAAAGGTCTCTGGTTTGTCTGTGCGGACATGGAAGGTGAGCTGATGTACGAAGTGAACCTGAAAGGGCCGATTGGCCTTGTTATAGGTAGTGAAGGTGAAGGTGTTGGCAGACTGATTAAAGAAAAGTGTGATTACATTGCAAAGATACCGATGTTCGGTAAGGTGGATTCCCTCAATGCTTCTGTTGCGATGGGTGTATTAGCATATGAGATTGTGAGACAACGCATCAACTAGTATATGACCGAAGATAAGACCGGATGAATGTGCTTAAGAGGTTAAGGAGGATTTTAGTGTGGGAGCTGTGGAGAAGTATGATTCACTATCCGATGAAGAAATCTTAGAACGTATCAAGCAAGGAGATCAGCCAGCTATTGACTACCTAATGGAGAAATACAAATACCTGGTACGTAGTAAGGCGAAGGCCTTATTCCTAATCGGAGGAGATAAAGACGATCTGATCCAGGAGGGAATGATTGGATTATATAAAGCAATCAGGGATTATCAGTCCGGCAAAGATAATTCCTTCTTTAACTTCGCCGATTTGTGTGTATCCAGACAAATCTATAGTGCCATCAAGGCTTCGAACCGCAAGAAAAATATTCCTCTCAATACCTATATCTCTCTCTATGCCCCTGCATATGGGGAAAATGGCGAAACAGAGGAGAAGGAAAATTTAGTTGACATAATATACCAGAAAAATCTATCAAATCCTGAAGAATTAGTTATTGACAAAGAGAATACTAGTATGATAGAATATGAACTTGTAAGGCGTCTGAGCGACCTGGAAAAACGAGTCTTAGGCCTATATATGCAGGATTTAAAATATTTACAGATTGCAGAGGTTCTTGGTAAAGAGCCAAAGACAATCGACAATGCATTGACTAGGATTAAGACGAAATTAAATCAGGTACTCAAAGTGATATAAACCAATCACTTCAGTCATATAGGACAACCCTGCATTTGCTGTTGTAGCTCAGTTGGTAGAGCACCTCATTGGTAATGAGGAGGTCAGCAGTTCAAGTCTGCCCAACAGCTTAAAGCACTCGTATGAGTGCTTTTTTTGTTATCTAAACTATCAATAATTATACGTGTTGCATTCTTATATTGTAAATGTTATTATTTGGTATGATTGTATTGCTTCAAGGTAGAATATATTAATTATGATATAATTACATCTATGGGAGGAGTATAAGGATATGTCGGGAATATTTTATATTATTTTTCTGTTTGTTATTGTATCACTGGTAATGTCTATGTTTAGAAATCAGGGAAGGAATTACAGGGGCAGGGATATGGGATCGGATGATCCCAATATGCATATGAATGATACGATGCATACCGGTACCTGGGATATGAACTTCAATGGAGTTCCTGATTATATGGAGCAAAATCAGCTGGATAGAGATCACGACGGAGTACCGGATCACCTGGAACCTCACGACGTAGATGCTGACCATGATGGCATTCCGGATTATATGGATCCGAATCCTGGCAGCTTTGACTCCGGCAGTGTTGATACAGGAAGCTTTGACTCCGGCAGCTTTGATGCAGGGGGATCAGACTTCGGAGGCGGGTCGGTAGATTAAATGGTTAGAAGATCATAAATGCAGTCAGAGAATACCGGACTTTTCGCTGGTATTCTTTGACAATAAATTCCTTCGAAAAAATATAATCTTTGTGTTGACAAAATGGGGGTAGACATAATATAATAACTTTGCTGTCCAAAACGGACGGAACAAATTCGAGGCGTGGCTCAGCTTGGCTAGAGCGCTGCGTTAGGGACGCAGAGGTCGCAAGTTCAAATCTTGTCGCCTCGACTATAATAAGAAAATGGAGAGCATTCGATGCTCTCCATTTTTTATGTTCATACAGTAGCAACGCACTTATGATCACAATCTATTCGATTATCAGCTCAGTAATCGGGATAACCGGTTCAGGGTGGGCTGGATGCTCACCGAGCATTTTCTCCATCCAGATCATATCATACCAGTTACCAAACTTATACCCACACCTAGTGAAGTGAGCTACCTTCTTATAACCCAAATGCTCATGAAAGAGAGTGCTTGTATTATTCAGATGAGCGTCTTCCTCAGTTGCATAGGCAATGCAGGCGTTGAGATTAATGATATTTTGCTTCTTAAGAATATCCTCCAGGGCATAATAGAGCTTTTTGCCATAGCCTCTTCCTTGGCAGTCCTGCTTTAAATAGATCGTAGTCTCTACAGCCCAATCATAGGCTGCTCTTGCCTTAAAGGATGATGCATAAGCATAGCCGACGATTTTCCCCTCTGCAATTGCTACAAGATAAGGATATTTCCTCAGAGTATGGCTCATTCGATCAGTAAATTCGCTGACCGAGGGGACATCATATTCAAAGGTAATCGCTGTATTTGTGATATATGGAATATAGATATCCAGTATTTCTTTCACATCTGCTATTGTTGCCATTCGTATCGTAAGTTCGGTCTCCATATAAATTCCCTCTTCCTATCTTTGTCTTATTATTTAGTAGATGATTTATCTAAGTAATCTGTAATGTACCGGAACATTACCCAAATAATGATTAAGTATTATCTCATGAACATTAGCTTGTTCATGATCACCAGCTACGATCAGAACTAGTAACCAAGCTTTCAAATTCTCACTCCGCTTTATTATATTATACTTGTCCTTGTATTTCTACTAAATTTGGAAGTTATATTGTACAATGAATTTTCTTTTGATAGAATATATAAATAGAAATTGTTGTATAAGGAGAGGGATAATGGCTGAATTATGGGATGTGCTTGATGGAGAAGGAAATAAGACAGGCAGGATAATCGAGCGGGGAGAGGAACTTCGAACCGACGAGTATATGATGGCTGTACATGTTTACCTCTGTAATCTTCAAGGTGAATTCCTGGTTCAGAAGCGCTCCATGAAGAAGCCGATATTGCCTGGGGTCTGGGATGTAACCGGGGGAGCTGTTGTCAGCGGCGAAGAGAGTTATGAAGCTGCCATTCGAGAGGTGGAGGAAGAAGTCGGTATTAGACTCTGTAAGGAGAATCTGTATCATATTCTTACGGTCCGTCGTGAGCGATACATTGCAGATATATGGTTTGCTATAGCCAATTTTAGGCTCAGTGATTGTATCCTTCAGGAGGATGAGGTAGACGAGGTTAAATTTGTATCTGCTCATGATATGAAGAAGCTTTTAATAGAGGCAGTATATAGAAAAGAAGATTATAAGAGGATGGTCATTGAAGCAGTCGAATGGATTGAGCATAACATCAGCATTTTAAGGGGAAATATCATAAGTAAGGTGGATGATAATATGGGTTTGAATATTAGATATGATCATGATTTAGAGGTTACTGATTATAACAATCTGCGTGACTTAGCTGGTTGGGGCATGATACCTGAGAAGCAAGCGCTGGCAGGACTGAATAGAAGCGATTTTGTCATAGCGGCAAAGGACGGTGATAGGACGATTGGTATGTCCAGAGTATTGACCGATGGAGGCTGTGTTGCACTAATTCTTGATGTTGTGGTGCATCCTGAATATCAAGGTAAGGGGATTGGTAGAGCATTAATGCAGGAAGTGATGGATTTTATTAATAATAGAATAGCACTGGGAGAAGTAAGTTATATCAGTCTCATGGCAGCCAAAGGTAAGGAAGGCTTCTACAAGAAATTTGGCTTTGAGGAACGCCCTAATGACAATAGAGGTGCTGGAATGACCCAATGGATTAAGAAAGAAGTATAAATGATCGATAAGAATAGTTTTTTCAATTTAATAAATAAATAAATTAGTATTAGTGCTATGATACATAAAGATGGAGGTCCCTATGATATTATCTGCATCGCGTAGAACGGATTTGCCGTGTTATTATTCGGAATGGTTTTTTAATCGATTGAAGGATGGTTATGCTTTATATCGCAATCCGATGAATCATACACAGGTTTGTAAAGTTGATCTATCAGTAGGAAATATCGACGGTATCGTATTCTGGACAAAGGATCCTGAACCGATGATAGAGCAGCTTGAGCAATTGGACCGTATGGGATATGCATATTATTTTCAATTCACCCTGACCCCCTATGGACTGCCAGTCATAGGCTATGAGACAAGCATCGGATCTATGCAGGATAGAGAACAGGGATTGAAGCACTACGGTAAAGAAATAGAACCATATCTGAGGGATAAACGGGATATTCTTGCCACCTTTCGGCGATTGTCCAATCGACTTGGCAAAAGCAGAGTACTTTGGAGATACGACCCCATCATCCTGAATGATACTTATACTATGGATTACCACCGGAATCAGTTTTCTTATCTTTGTCAGGAACTTGCCGGATATACGGACATCTGTACCATCAGCTTTGTGGATCGTTACAGTAAGCTTAGTAAGAAGGTAAAAGAGCAGGTGATAAGAGAGATAACTGCCAAGGAGATGCATTATCTGGCGGCAGAGCTGGTTCGGATTGCAAAGCCCTATCACATAGAGCTCCGTGCCTGTTGCGAGACCATTGATCTATCAGGTGATGGAATCGAGCCAGCCTCTTGTATTGATAAGGAGGTCATGGAACGGATCTGTGGACATAGCATTGCAGCGAAGAAGGACAAGAACCAGCGGACCCAATGTGGCTGTGTCCAGAGCGTGGATATCGGCGCCTATAATACTTGCAGAAACGGATGTGTCTATTGCTATGCCAATCATAGCGAGGCCTCCATTATCAAGAACTATGAGAAGCATGATCCAAGATCACCAATGATGATAGGAAATCTTGATCAGGATTAGCGTAAGTTATGAAAAATAATATACACCAAGCGAATTTTAATTTGCTTTGGGAGGATTCTGTAATTCGTCAAATGGGGGTATTATGAAGATAGATCGCTTACTTGGTATTGTTATGATATTGTTACAAAAAGAGAAGGTCACAGCACCTTATCTTGCAGAGAAGTTCGAGGTATCGCGCAGAACCATTAATCGAGATATTGAGGATTTATGTAAGGCGGGAATTCCGGTAGTTACCATCCAGGGTGGAAATGGTGGAATCTCCATTGCAGATGGTTATCGTATTGATAAGAGTGTTCTGACCTATGAGGAGATGGAGTATGTCGTGACAGCGCTAAGGGGAATGGACAGTATAACCCCTAAGCTTGGAACAGAACAGCTTCTGAATAAGTTTCTCCTTAAGAAGGAGCATGTGGTTTCGGTCAGGGACAGTATCATTATAAATCTTTCCTCCCATTATAAGGACGAGCTAACTGGTAAGATAGCGTTAATCAAGGAGGCCATTCTAAATAATCAACTGATCAGCTTTCGATATTACAGCAGCAAGGGTGTTAGTCTGAGGAGGATTGAGCCCTATTATCTGACCTTCCAATGGGCAAGCTGGTACGTCTTCGGATATTGTCAGGAAAGGCAGGATTTTCGATTGTTCAAACTGAATAGGCTATGGGAGTTGAAGAACATAGAGGAAATATTCCAGCCAAGAGAAATCAGTGACGAGAATAAAGAATTTGATCGGTATTTTCAAGAAGTAATTTCAATCACCTTACTATTCGATGTCGATGTCAAATACCGTCTCATCGACGAATATGGCACGGAGTGCTTTACCGTTCAGGAAGATGGCAGACTTTTGTTTCGGACTGGCTTTGCGAATAAGGATTATATGTTGAGTTGGATATTAAGCTTTGGAGATAAGGTTGAGGTGGTCAATCCGAAAGGGCTGAAGCAGGAGATAAAGAAGATAGCTGAAAATATTTTAAGACATTATTAATGAACATAACAGTCCTGTGTCGTGTTCATTCCGTATAATAAGGCTATAGACATTTGCAAATACGTAAGATAGATCGGTTGCATAGGTCTTCCTTGAAAGGAGAAGTTATGACCTACGAGGATATTAATCATTACTGTATGACCAAAACAGGTGCCTTTATGGACACTCCCTTTGGACCCTTTCCGATCTGCTATAAAGTGGGTAATCGGATCTTCTTAGAATGGTATCCGGAGGGGAAACTTACTCTGAGGTGTGAGCCGGTGCTGTCGGATTATTATCGAAAGAGCTATCCAGGGGTGGTCATTGTCGGCTACCATTGCCCGGATCGTCAAAAACCCTATAAGAATACCGTATACTTAGACAGAGGGCTGGATGAAAGGCTGATCTGGGATATGATTGATATCTCCTATGAGGAAGCGGTTAAGCGACTTCGTAAGATGGATAGGGAGAAGCTCATAAGCTTAGAAGAGGATAATCTAGAGAAGCCGAATAGACTTAGGAGTAATAATGCAAAGTCTGTATAAGCGGATGGTTGTACGAAGATGTATTAGGAGGTAGCAAATAATTGTATGAGTACCTCTAATTGGAAGGAAGGGTTGAGGTGAGTGAAGAAGCAAAATAATTTATATGAGAAGGTTCGTAATTGGATGTATCGGAAATCACGCTATATGTGATTTCTATCTTTTGTTGAACTGAGCCGACAAAATCAGTTGTCTTTGTAAATCCAGGTTTAAATTATTGAATAAAATGAATAAAATAAAAAATAAGTATTGACTATATCGTAAATTTACGATATAGTAATGACAGAGATTAACATTTTAAGAAGAAAATGAAAGGAGGAGGATCATCTATGGATATCGAGCTCATCTGTGCGGCACTGAGTAATAAGACGAGGTATCAATTAATCAAGGCGTTGAAGGAAAAGTCTATCGCTACCTGCTGTAATCGATTTGAATTTTTTGAAAATGGAGTGAGTGTAGGTGATGTTGTTAAATTTACCGGGTTGGCTCAATCCACAGTATCCCAGCATCTAGCCTGTCTTGAGAAGGCTAATATTATCCGAAAGGAGAAGCGGGAGCTATGGAGCTGTTATTTTCTGAATGAGCAGGTACTGGAGCAATTTCTTGAGCAGGTAAAAAAAGATTTGTTATAGGAGGTGGTTAATTTTTTGTTGTATTATATCGTATATTTGCGATATACGATATACAGGGAAATCATAGAAGACATCCGTGAGATTGGAAGTTAACAAAGAAAGAATATAAAGGAGGATTTACAATGAATGCAGTTTGGACTTATGTATGGGGGTTGCTTACACAGACCGTTCAGGCGGTCGGGATATCGCTGATGCACAACTGGAAGGTATTGATAATATCAATTCTAATAGCGGTCGGGCTTCGAACCTATGTGAATTCGGATAAGCTGACAAGGATATTGTTTAAGAGAAAGAAGGTATCCATAATCGCGAGTGTTCTCTTTGGGGCCTTCACACCCCTATGTGCTTGCGGAACTACAGCGGTATTGATAGGTATGCTGACGACAGCCTTGCCTTGGGGGCCAATTATGGCTTTTTTAACCTCTTCGCCGCTGATGAGTCCGGATGGTTTTGTTTTCATCTCAGGTGTGATTAATCTTCGCTTCGCTACGGCGCTAACGGTGGCATCTCTAGTCATTGGTTTTGCATCTGGTTTTATCACGAATGTAATTGAGAAGAAGACAAAATATCTGACTAATCAGAGCCGTTTTATTGGTAAGGCGATGAAATTACCAGACATACAGCCTATGGAAGCAGTTGCAGCATCCTGCACTTGTAGTACAGAAGCAGTTGCAGCATCCTGTGCTTGTGGTACAGAAGTTAATGATGAGAAAGACTTGGAGAAGTATTCTGGGGTAGCAGTATTTACAGAGAATGATCATTTATGCTGTAAGGCTATAACAAATCAGCCCATTCTCTCAACGAAATGGATAAGAAAATTAAAATTGAAGGAATTCTCTATCGGGATCTTCCAACTAGGGATAAAGCAGATACTATTTTTTTACATCATCTTTATCGCAATCGGCTATATTATTAATTACTTTATTCCCGCCTCCGTTATTAATGTGTTGTTTGGACAAAGAAGCTTCTATGCGGTTCCCTTAGCTTCCCTTATCGGATTGCCGTTGTACATAACAACGAATTCCGGAATACCGATTATACAATCCCTTATAGAAAGCGGTGCCAGTGAGGGAGCAATGCTTGCTTTTATAATAACCGGTTCTGCAACCAGTGCATGGGTTATCGCAGGACTGGCAACCTTTATGAAGAGGCGCGCCATAATATTATATGTATCCTTTGTTTTTGCAGGAGGAATGTTAGCAGGTTATGCTCTTGATCTCCTGAATTTGCTACTTTAATCAGATGTGAATTTTGAACGTTACAGCACTTTGTTAAACCATATAAAATTGCATAAAAAAATTAAAAAAATGCGTTGACAACATTCTTCCCATCATGTATACTAACCCCAACATTACTATATTTCATAGCGTTTATGTATGATTTATGGCATTTAAAGAGATGAGCTAGATAACAATTGGATTTTAAAGATGGGGAGGAAATGAATGAGAACATCATTACGTACTATGTGCCTTAATATGTATGGTATGTGCAGCATACCGGTGATGACATATTTGCAAGATAGGTAAATGTGATGTTTTATATGCGATGAAGAGTATAAAATCTTCTCTCCGAATATAATGAATGACATAACAGGAAGCTTATCTGGCTCTCCTGTTTTTTTTAACCTACATTTTAATACTGCGAAGTATAAAACTGATAAAGTACTATCTATTATTGTAAAATGAAGTGATACAAGATAATAAAGATAATGGAGGTGGGAGTTTTGATTAATCAAAAACCTATCGTAGAGCTGGTTGGATTAGGTAAGATCTTTAAAAGTAAGAGTAATGAAGTTAAGGCTCTGGAGGATATCAATCTTTCCATAATGGAAGGCGAGATTTTCGGTATTATTGGACTTAGTGGTGCGGGGAAGAGTACCCTGGTACGATGTATCAATTTCCTGGAGAGACCGACGAGTGGCAGCGTGATATTTGATGGTGCTGATTTGGGAAGGTTAGCTGAGAGGGATTTATTGAAGGCAAGACAGTCAATGGGAATGATTTTTCAACAGTTCAATCTATTAATGCAGCGTAATGCACTTCAGAATATCTGCTTTCCTCTGGAGCTGGCAGGTGTATCTGGAAAGGAAGCTAAGGCAAGAGCCAAGGAGCTTTTGGAGATCGTTGGACTTTCGGATAAGGCAAAGTCTTATCCGGCACAGCTATCCGGTGGACAGAAGCAGAGAATAGCAATAGCAAGAGCACTCGCTACCAATCCAAAGGTGTTACTTTGCGATGAAGCGACCAGTGCACTGGATCCGACTACCACTCGTTCTATCCTAAATCTTTTAAAGGAGATTAATCAGAAGCTAGGAATTACTGTAATCGTAATTACTCATGAGATGAGTGTTATTGAAGAGATCTGCAACCGAGTTGCAATCATTGACCAGAGTCATATCGCAGAGGTTGGAGATGTGGAAGAGGTCTTTGTAAGACCTAAGTCTAAGATTGCCAGACAGTTAGTGTTCTCAGGTGAGACACATATCGATAATTATATCGGAGAACGTAAATGTCGTATCATATTTGACGGAAAGTCCTCCTTTGAACCGGTAATCTCGAATATGGTATTAGAGAGTAAAACACCGGTAAATATCCTATTTGCCGATACCAAGGATATCGATGGAAAGGCCTTTGGTCAGATGGTCATCCAGCTACCGGATGAGGAAAATGGATATAATAAGATCATTAATTACTTAAAGACCCATCAAATTCCCTATGAGGAGGTGAGATAATATGTGGAATGAAGCAGTAGTTAAGATGCTTGGTGTAGGAATTCTTGAGAGCTTGTATATGACTTTTGTCTCTTCTTTTATAGCATATCTGATCGGTCTGCCGCTGGGGGTATTATTGGTGGTAACCGATAAAGATGGAATCGCTCCCTTCGTTCCACTGAATAGAGTGCTTGGTGTTATCGTGAATTTGCTACGTTCTATCCCTTTTATCATTCTATTGATAACGGTAATGCCCTTTACCAGATTAATTGTCGGAACCACTCTTGGTTCGACGGCAGTTATTGTTCCGCTTATTATCGCATCTGCTCCCTATATCGCTAGAATAGTGGAATCGTCCTTGAAGGAAGTGGATAAAGGGGTCATAGAGGCAGCCCAGTCTATGGGGGCAACCCCATTACAGATTATCTATAAAGTACTTATTCCGGAAGCAAAGCCCTCACTGATTATAGGAGGTGCTATTACAGTTACAACGATTTTAAGCTATTCCGCAATGGCCGGTATTGTCGGCGGCGGTGGTCTTGGTGATATAGCAATCCGATACGGTTATTACCGTTATGAGACAGAGATTATGCTTGTCACCGTAGTTATTCTGGTATTAATTGTACAGGCCATCCAGGAAGCAGGCTTTAAATGGATGAAGCGTGCAGATAAAAGAATTTAATCATATATACAATAAAAATAATATAAAATAATGGAGGATTAAATCTATGAAGAAAATCATATCAATTTTAATTGTACTTACGTTATTTACCGCCATATTTACCGGATGTGCGAAAAAAGGTGGCGAGGATAAGAAAATAGTAGTTGGAGCAAGCGCAACACCTCATGCAGAGATTCTGGAACAAGCAAGACCCGCTCTGGAAGCAGAGGGCTATGAACTTGAGATAAAAGAATATGCTGACTATGTACAGCCTAATCTTGCACTTGACAGCAAGGATCTGGATGCAAACTACTTCCAGCATCAGCCTTATCTTGATCAGTTTAATACTGAGAATAAGACAGATATTGTATCCGCAGGCATTATCCATTATGAGCCCTTCGGTGTATATCCAGGAAAGACCGCTACCTTTGATGCTTTAGCAGATGGGGCACAGATTGCGGTTCCCAACGATGCAACCAATGAGGCAAGAGCATTACTTTTACTGGAGGCACAGGGATTAATTAAGTTAACAGAGAATGTCGGTTTAAAGGCAACCAAGAACGATGTTGTTGATAACCCTAAGAACCTTGAAATAGTAGAAATTGAAGCGGCTCAGCTGGCACGTTCCTTACAGGATGTTGACATGGCAGTTATTAATGGTAATTATGCCATTGAGGCAGGATTAAATGTAGCAAGTGACGCTATCGCTTTCGAAGATAAGGACTCTATCGCAGCAGAGACCTATGGAAATATCATCGCAGTAAATGCCGGTGATGAAGACAGAGCAGACATCAAAGCATTATTGAAGGCGTTACAGAGTGATGCGGTTAGACAGTACATTAATGATACCTATAAGGGTGCGGTTGTTCCGAAGTTCTAGTTCAAGGTAACTTATAGATAATATTAGAAGGTTAGCACTATAACGATCAGAATAAAGAGTTGATTAAGTGAAAAAGGACGATATGAAACCTGTATGGCATAGGCTAATTACCTGTGAGAGGGTTACATATCGTCCTTTCTGCCTAATCGAATATCTTCTGAATGACCTCTTGGTTTTTCAGACGAATATTTCAAATATAATTGTCAAAGTTTTTTGTACAAATTGTTTTATTGGTAATAGTTCTCTGGGCTTACTTTATGCAAACTGTTGCGGGATGTGCGGTTCCATGATACTATTAATATAACTAACGTTCGAGCATACGGGGGGGCACCAGGTGAAGAAGTTATTGAACTATAAGCGTATATTTCTTTTATTACTGACACCGATTTCCTTATTGTTAATCCTATTGGCCAGAGAAAGCAGCTATTTTGCAGAACAAATCTATGCGAAGCATATATATAAATGGATTTCACAATTTATCTCATCCATTACCGGGTTATTTCCTTTTTCTGTAGCTGAATTTCTGGTTATCCTTCTACCTATTGTAATCCTTGTACTTTTACTTCGTTTTATCCTACGAATGATTTTGGACAAGGAGAATAGAGGAGAACGATGGATCAAGGGTATACTTAATATTTTATGTACTGCCAGTATCCTTCTGTTTCTATTTACTATATTGGCAGGAATGAATTACTACAGATACCCTTTTTCCTCCTATTCTAATTTAGAGATAACAGAGTCTTCTGTGGAAGAACTATTTGAATTGACACAAAGCCTGATGCTCGAGGCAAATGAATTAAGATCGCAAGTATTGCTAACTGACGACCAGGATGTTTTTAAGCTGTCAGTAAGTGATACAGAATTAGCAAAATTAGCTGCGGCAGCCTATCAGCTTCTTGCCGAGGATTATCCGGTGTTGGGAGGAACTTATGGGGCACCGAAACCGATCCTTCTATCTCGGCTGATGTCGCGTACAGAGATAACCGGTATATTCATTCCTTTTACTATGGAAGCCAATGTGAATGTGGATGTACCGGATAATTCCATCCCGGCTACCATGCTGCATGAGATGGCTCACCTTAGAGGGTTTATGAGAGAGGATGAAGCGAACTTTATTGCGTACCTGGCCGGTATGAAGTCTGAGAATGTGGATCTGAATTACAGTAGTACCATGCTGGCGCTGATCATCGCAGGCAATGCATTATATGATCAAAGTCCGGAATTATATTTCCAGATCAGAGAAGGATATAGTGATGGTGTAATAAATGATATCCGTGCAAACTCCGCGTATTGGCAGCAATATGAGGATACTGTAGTCAGTACGATTTCTACTAAAATTAACGATACCTACCTTAAAGCAAATGCCCAGACGGACGGTGTTAAGAGCTATGGACGAATGCTGGATCTGCTGCTGGCACAATATCGTAGTAAAAAGGAAAACCCCTGAAGAAATTCAGGGGTTGATTTTTTAATTATTTATGTTATAATTATTAAGTAATTGTTAACAAAATTGTTTTGAATATCCTAAAAATGTAACATTTAAGGAGATTGTTATGACATTAAGCAGAAAACTTCTGACTACGATAATTGCGGCATTGTTAATTTCCTTCAGCTTCGGAGCTACCGCATATGCTTCCGAATTAGACGGAACAAAAGCAACTCAAAGTACCATAGAAGCTACCAATGATACATTAGCTACCGATAACAATACTGAGGGTCAGACGACAGAGGAATTGACACAGAATATATTAGCGATTGACCCGACTGATGAGAATTTAGATCTTCTGTTACAGGAAGGCTATTTCATAGATGAACAAGGCGAGCTTTGCTATGAAGCACCTATTCCGGAAGAAACTGCGGAAGAAGAGGCAGAGGTCGTAGAGGAGGAAAAGGAAGAAGCAGAGGAAAAGGAAGAAGCAAAGGAAAAGCCTTCTTATTCCGAAAGTGATTTACGGTTATTGTCTTCTCTGATTTTTTCCGAAGCAGGTAATCAGAATTATAATGGTATGCTTGCAGTAGCCAATGTTGTTTTAAACAGAGTGAAGAGTGATGCTTACTGGCATGTAGACACGGTTAAAGAAGTTATTTATGATAATAAATGGTCCGTTCAATTCGCGGTTACGATTAAGAATAAATCCGGTGTAAGTATGATGGATAAAGCACTAAAGCTTTATGATAGCCGCAAATTTACCGGTGCTAACCCGGAGGCTCAGAAAAAAGCCTTAGACAAAGCAATTAAGGCTGCAAAAGCTGCGCTGACAGGAAAGAATAATATCGGTAACCTTCTGTGCTTCCAGAATAAGAGAAGTGCCAATAGTATCAAGAAGAGGTATTCTGAATATAAGATAATTGATGATCATATTTTCTACCGAAGCAAGTAATTACATAATATTTAGAGATTTTAGGGGTTGTTCATGAATGGAGCAACCTCTTCTTTATTACGTAGGAAATTGATTGTGCTATAGTACCAGTGATAACAATAATGAGAGAATGCTTATGTTATCAATTCATTTATTTTATTTCATACTTTTCTCTTAAGAAAAATTGTGTTATTATATAACATATCTGTATATATATAAGGAAAATGGGCTAATAATGACATATGAGAAATTAAAAGATTGTATACCAGGAGGTATTTCATGGATAATAAAGACATGATAGAGGGAAATAGACCGGAAACGTCTGAGAAAGAGGTGGTTTCCAAGAATTTTATCGAGATGATTATTGAAAAGGATTTGGAAGAGGGTAAGGTTAAAAATATTGTAACTAGATTTCCTCCTGAACCCAATGGATATCTTCACATTGGACATGCAAAATCTATTCTTTTAAATTCTGGATTGGCTAAAAAATATGGAGGAAAGTTTAATCTTCGTTTTGATGATACCAATCCGACTAAGGAAAAGACAGAGTTTGTTGATTCTATTATAGAAGATGTTAAGTGGATTGGCGGCGATTTTGAAGATCGTCTGTTTTTTGCGTCCGATTATTTTGAACAAATGTATGAAGCAGCGGTTAAGCTAATTAAGAAGGGCAAGGCGTTTGTATGTGATCTCACAGCAGAACAGATCAGAGAGTACCGTGGTACCTTAACGGAGCCTGGTAAGAATAGTCCTTATCGTGATAGAAGCATCGAGGAAAATCTTCAATTGTTCGAAGATATGAAGGCAGGAAAATTTGAAGACGGCTCCAAAGTGCTTCGTGCCAAGATTGATATGTCGTCACCGAATATTAATATGAGAGATCCTGTAATTTACCGTGTAGCGAAGATTGCTCATCATAATACCGGTGATCAGTGGTGCATTTACCCTATGTATGATTTTGCCCATCCGATTGAGGATGCAATTGAAAATGTAACACACTCCATCTGTACCTTGGAATTCGAGGATCACCGTCCTCTTTATGATTGGGTTGTAAGAGAGCTGGAATACGAGCTGCCACCCAAGCAGATTGAATTCGCGAAGATGTATCTAACCAATGTTATTACGGGTAAGCGTTATATCAAGAAGCTGGTAGAGGAGGGTATCGTCGATGGATGGGATGATCCCAGACTGGTATCCATTAGTGCACTTAGAAGAAGAGGCTTTACGCCAGAGTCCATCCAGATGTTCATGGAGCTTTGTGGAGTTTCTAAGAGCCAGAGCTCTGTTGATTATGCTATGCTCGAATATTGTATCAGGGAAGATTTAAAGCTGAAAAGACCAAGAATCATGGCAGTCCTTGACCCAATCAAGCTGATTATTACTAATTATCCCGAGGGACAGATAGAATATCTGGATGCACCCAATAATCAGGAGAATGAGGAGATGGGTAGCAGACAGGTTCCTTTTGGAAGAGTACTTTATATTGAGAGAGATGATTTTATGATAGACCCTCCTAAGAAATACTTCCGATTATTCCCCGGTAACGAGGTTCGTTTGATGAATGCTTACTTTGTTACTTGTCAGGATTATATAACTGATGCAGAGGGTAACGTTACAGAGATCCATTGTACCTATGACCCTGAGACAAAGAGCGGCTCCGGATTCAATGCGAGAAAAGTGAAAGGAACCATCCACTGGGTAGCGGCAGATACGGCTGTGAAGGCGGAAGTTCGTCTTTATGAGAACATTGTGGATGAGGAGAAGGGTGTTTATAACGAAGATGGAAGTCTTAATCTGAATCCCAATTCAATCACAGTATTGAACAATTGTTATATCGAGCCTAATATCGCAGGTACAAAGGCTCCTGACAGCTTCCAGTTCTTAAGACAAGGCTTTTTCTGCCTGGATAGCAAGGACTCTACACCGGAGAAACCTGTATTTAATCGTATCGTTTCTCTAAAGAGCTCTTATAAACCGGAATAAAGTGAGATGAAATACATGTAATCACCTGGGATTCGCCCATTGGTCTTCTTGATCTTCAGGGATGCAAGAAGCAGATAGATATGTTAATTAATATGATTTTGTAAAGTGAAAAGGGGGAAATAACAGTGGCAAATTTGTTTTCGGGATTAGAAGCATTTGGTCTGAATAATCTGAAAAATATGGACATCTACGATGAGAAAGAAAAGGATTCGGAGCGAAAAGCTTCAAGGGAAGATAAGCCCTCCTTTTCAGAAGAAGATACTATATTTGATAAGACCTTTACTTGTCCCGTATGTGATAAAGAGTTTAAATCCAAGATGGTTAAATCCGGTAAGGTTAAGCTTCTGAATCTGGATTCGGATTTAAGACCGGTTTATCAATCAATGGATCCATTGAAATATGATGCAATTGTATGCCCTCATTGTGGTTTTGCAGCCTTAAACCGATTCTTTAATTACGTTACCAATACACAGGCCGGTTTGATTAGGGCTAATATTTCCTCATCCTTTAAGGGAATTAAGGAATCTGGTGGTGTATTTACTTATGACGATGCACTTGCTAGACACAAGCTTGCATTGGTCAATTCCATAGTGAAGAAATCAAAGACCTCGGAGCGCGCCTATACCTGCCTTAAGATAGCATGGATACTAAGAGGAAAAGCAGAGACACTGTCTAAGGATGAGCCAAACTATAAGAAGCAAATGGAAGATATGGAGCAGGAAGAGTTGGATTTCATCGTAAAGGCATACGTAGGCTTTGATGAAGCTTTCAGTAAAGAGACCTTCCCTATGTGCGGAATGGATGAGATCACAATGACTCTCCTTATGGCAGAATTGGCAAGGAAAAGCAATAAATATGATGAAGCAAGTCGTTGGGTATCAAGGGTATTGATCTCTAAGGAAGCGAATGAACGTATTAAACAAAAGGCGAGAGATATCAAGGAATTAATCAAGGATAGTAAATCTGTTTAAAGGTAGGATAAAACTTTGAAGGAAAAACTGTACACTATTCCTGTAAATGATGCGTTTGAATCGGATACGGAATGCCCTCTTTGTACTATGAGAAAGCAGCTGGAAACGAATGCTGTTGAATTTACAATGGGCCCGAGCTATATGGAAGATGATATCAGAGAAGCTACATCAAGATTGGGCTTTTGTGAAAAGCATCTGGAACAATTATATAAGAACCAGAATCGTCTTGGTTTAGCATTGATTCTTAAGACTCACATCGATAAGGTAGTGAAGGATGTTGAGAAACTATCTCAGACGGGTATTAAAATGACCCCACCTTCTTTATTCCGTAAAAAAGGAGAAGCAAATTCATCCGAAGTTGTAAGTTATCTGAATGAATTGGAACAAACCTGCTTTGTCTGTGATAAGATAGAGGGTACCTTTAACCGTTACATCGCAACCATCTTCCACCTATACCATACAGAAGAAGCATTTCGTACCAAATTCAAACAGTCGAAGGGCTTCTGTACCGGACATTATAAAGTGTTGTATGGGGCTGCTCAAGGGTATTTGAGTGGTGAGGAGTTGAATGGCTTTTTAAAGCTCATGAATGAATTATATCTAGAGAATATGAAGCGTGTCAGAGATGATTTGGAATGGTTTATTAATAAATTTGATTATCGTTATGCGGATGAACCTTGGAAGAATGCGAAGGATGCATTGCCAAGATCCATGCAGAAGACGAACAGTATCCTATAGATAAGTCAGGATGGTATATAATCCTTAGAATAGAATATACTAGACTATATCATTGTGCTATCATTGCGTTAGATATGCTTGCACAATAACGAGGTAAAAAAGTTATTACGATAATAGTAATAACTTTTTCTTTGTTACAGTTTAGCCTTACAAATTTTCAACACAATATGACGATGAAAGCAAGCTTTCCTCTTCCTATTATTAAAAGAATTGCTGAACTGTAGCAAGATGCAAGCTGGACTTTAACAAAAAAGAGTAAAAATGAGATATAAATAGAAAAAATGAGCATTCGAGAGAAATTATTAAGTTTGCCGCGATATTTTGATGGAAATGAAGTTGCATAATAAAGGCAAATTTACTAATATATTAATCAGATTAGCACTCAATGTCATAGAGTGCTAATAATCTCAAAGTAGAAGGCATTGCTAATGCAATGTTAAAACTAATTTTTGAAGGAGGAATAAAGAAATGAAACTTGTACCATTAGGAGATAAGGTAGTATTAAAGCAATTAGTTGCCGAAGAGACAACAAAGTCCGGTATCGTGTTACCCGGTCAAGCTAAGGAAAAGCCTCAACAGGCACAGGTAATCGCTGTAGGCCCCGGTGGAATGGTAGACGGGAAAGAGATTACAATGCAGGTTAAGGTTGGTGACAAGGTTATTTATTCTAAATATGCCGGAACCGAAGTTAAGCTTGAGGATGAAGAATTCATCATCGTTAAGCAGAATGATATCGTAGCTGTTGTTGAAGACTAAGAAAAAGGAGAGATATTACCATGGCAAAGGAAATTAAATACGGAGCAGAAGCCAGAGCAGCGCTTGAAATTGGCGCTAATAAATTAGCGAATACAGTAAAGGTTACCCTTGGACCTAAGGGTAGAAATGTTGTTCTTGATAAATCCTTCGGAGCACCACTGATTACAAACGATGGTGTAACTATTGCTAAGGAAATTGAATTAGAGGATCCCTTTGAGAACATGGGTGCTCAGCTGGTTAAAGAAGTTGCAACCAAGACCAATGATGTAGCAGGTGATGGTACTACAACTGCTACCGTTCTTGCTCAGGCGATGATCACTGAGGGAATAAAGAACTTAGCAGCTGGCGCAAATCCGATTATCTTAAGAAAGGGTATGAAGAAGGCTACTGATATTGCAGTCGATTCTATCTTAAAGATGAGCTCAACCTTAAAGGGTAAGGAGCAGATCGCAAGAGTAGCTGCTATCTCTGCTGGTGATGATGAGGTTGGTCAGTTAGTTGCAGATGCAATGGAAAAGGTTTCCAATGATGGCGTTATTACTATCGAAGAGTCCAAGACAATGAAGACAGAGCTTGACTTAGTAGAGGGTATGCAGTTTGACCGTGGATATGTATCCGCATATATGTGCACCGATATGGATAAAATGGAAGCAAACTTAGACAATCCTTATATCTTAATCACTGACAAGAAGATCTCCAATATCCAGGAAATCTTACCTGTACTTGAGCAGATCGTACAGACTGGTGCAAGATTACTGATTATTGCAGAGGATGTTGAGGGTGAAGCTCTTACCACTTTAGTACTTAATAAATTAAGAGGAACCTTTACTGCAGTTGCTGTTAAGGCTCCTGGTTATGGCGACAGAAGAAAGGCTATGCTTCAGGATATCGCTATTTTAACCGGTGGTACTGTAATCTCTGATGAACTCGGACTTGACCTTAAGGAAACAACCCTAGAGCAATTAGGTCGTGCAAAGAGTGTTAAGGTTCAGAAGGAGAATACCATCATTGTAGACGGTGAAGGTGATAAGAATGATATCGCTCAGAGAATCGCTCAGATCAAGGCTCAGATCGAAGAGACTACCTCTGAATTTGATAAAGAGAAATTGCAGGAAAGACTTGCTAAGCTTGCTGGCGGTGTAGCAGTTATTCGTGTTGGTGCAGCTACCGAGACAGAGATGAAGGAAAACAAGCTTCGTATGGAAGATGCTCTTGCAGCTACCAGAGCAGCAGTAGAAGAAGGTATCGTTGCAGGTGGCGGTTCCGCTTATATCCACGCCTCTAAGGATGTTGCTAAATTTGCTGAGAGCTTAACAGGCGATGAGAAGACCGGTGCTAGCATCATTCTTAAGGCACTGGAAGCTCCTTTATACAGCATCGTAAATAATGCAGGTATGGAAGGATCAGTAGTAATCAGCAAGGTTAAGGAAAACAAGACCGGTATTGGCTTTGATGTATTGGCTGAATCCTATGTAGATATGGTAGAAGCAGGCATTCTTGATCCTACTAAGGTAACCAGAAGTGCTCTTCAGAACGCTACCAGCGTTGCATCTACCTTATTAACCACTGAGTCCGTTGTTGCTAACATAAAGAGCAATGAGCCTGCAATGCCTGCAGGTGCCGGCGGAATGGGTATGATGTAAGCCCACTCGGGATTTATTGAATAAGAAATCAAGTATGATTTGAGGGTGTCGCACAAAATGTGCGGCACCCTTTTTTATAGTGTTATTGTTTCCAGAACATATTTCGCTTGACTTTACCCTTAGGGTAAAGTGTATAGTATGAATTGGCAGAGATACAACTTGGTCTGAATTATACAAAAGCGTAATTCATACTGGATAGAATACAATTAATGAATAGAGGTGATTTCGTGTTATCGATTGGAGAGTTCTCAAATATATGCAAGGTATCTACAAAAACGCTTCGATTTTATGCTCAAGTAGGGCTGATTTTACCTGAAAAAATCAATCCGGAAAATGGTTATCGATATTATTCTATTGATCAACTTGAAACAATGTTATTCATCAACCGCCTGAAATCATATAATTTTTCGTTGGAAGAAATTAGAACAATACTTGAAGCAGAAGCTTCACATGACAAACAACTTTATTTGGCACTTACCAAAAAGAAAAAGGAAATTGAGAAACAAGTACAAGAATTTGAAAAAACGTTGGATCAACTAACAAATGATATATCTAATTTGATGCAGGGCAAGTCAATCATGTCATATCTGGACAGCATTGATATTCAAATTGTAGAAGTACCAAAGATGTACCTTCTTTCTATTCGAAAATTGGTACATGAACACGATATTGCTGAAGAATATGATAATTGCTTTTGTAAATTATGGCGAAGAATTGTAGACGACAATTTAACAATGCTTGGTTCACCAATGGTACTTTTTCACAGTGCAGAATTTAGTCAATTTGGTTTAGATACAGAATTTGCCATTCCGGTAAAAGAGTATGTCTCAGGTACACGGGATTTTTGCCCGGGATTATGCTTAAAAACAATTCTATACGGTTCTTATTCTGGCCTTTCTTCTGTTTACACGAAGCAACGGGAATGGGCAGAAAAGGAAGGCTATGAATTAAGCAATGCTCTTTATGAGGTATATGTAACTGACCCTTCTCAAGTTTCAAAAGAAAGTGAGCTTATAACGGAAATTTATTATCCAGTTAAAAAGAAAGTGTCAATTAATGAAACCAAGAAACCCCTTCTAATCCAACATCATGAAATCACATGAATGAAGAGAAGAGGATGGAGATAGGAAGAATATAAATGATAAAGGAGAATATGATATGCTTCTTGAAAAAGTGACAGAGTTGGAAAAGAAGATAAACCAGGATTATAGAAATATTGCAGGAATGGTTATACTAAAGGATGGTGAAATACAATATGAAAACTACTTCAATGAATGTAATGCTAATAGCCGAATTCATATTTATTCAGTAACAAAAAGTATCCTTTCCATACTGATTGGGATTGCCATAGACAAAGGATACATCAAGAGTATCAACCAGAGAGTATTGGATTTTTTTCCGAATTATATAGCGAAACGAAGTGAAAAAACAATACAGAATATTACAATTAAGAATTTGTTAACTATGACAGCACCATATAAATATAGGTATTTCGCTCCCTATATAAAGTATTTCACAAGCGATGACCGGGTTAAATTTACCCTTGATTTATTAGGAGGCAGGGGACAGATAGGGGGATTTAGATATACTCCTCTTATAGGGCCCGATATTTTGTCGGGCATTCTTGCTAATGCAACAGGGCAAACCGTGTTTGATTTTGCTACAGACAACTTATTCTCTCCAATGGGAATAACTGTTGAGAGTAATTTGATCTTTCATAGTAAGGAGGAACAAATCGCATTCAATAAAGCGAATAATGTCAGCGGCTGGGTAATGGACGGTACTGGAGTAAATGCTGGAGGATGGGGTCTCACTCTCTCTCCTATGGATATGGCAAAGATAGGACAATTATACTTGGATGGAGGAATTTGGAGTGGCAAAGAAATTGTATCGGCAAGATGGATCGAGGAGAGTACTAAGGAACATAGCAGATGGGAAAAACTTGGTTTGTCCTATGGATATTTATGGTGGGTAGAGAATGGGAATGGATATGCAGCTATGGGGGATGGAGGAAATGTAATCTATGTCAATACAAAGAAAAAAATAGTTGTATCTATTGCTTCTTTTTATCTACCCAAGGTCATGGATCGGCTCGATTTTATTAAAGAGTATATTGAACCAATGTTTGAAGAAGACTTTAACCAAAACAGGAGATAAAAACTGATGTGACAACTAGAATTAGAATTAATCCAATACCGAGGCAGTTGACAAGATTGGGATATTTTGGTATACCAGTATATAAGAAGTATTCTGTAGTCTTAGTTTAGAAAAGAAGGTATTGATATGATGAGAGATAGAATGTTGAACGCTTTTCCCGTCCTTGGGGATATTGTTATTATCATCACTGCTTATCTAATGGCATATTATGTGAGATTTTATACTACATTATTTCGTGAGGAGTTAGAAAAATTCTATCCGCTAAAGAGCTATGTATCGCAATTAGTGTATCTTGTTCTGATTTACCTATTTAGCTATTATATCTTCCGATTATATGCTTCGGAGTCAGAAGAACTGGGATGGCATCAGCTTTTAAGGCTAGCACTATCTAATATGGTAGGAATTATATTATTTATTGTGTTCTTATATTTCCAGAAGGAGATATATATTTCTCGTAAATTTTTATTAATCTTCTTTGTTATTAATACTATACTTACCATCGCTTCAAGAATACTGATTACGAATCACCGGAAGCTTAAGCCAAAAAGAGAATAAATCGACTTATATTGATCGAATTTTGATAGAGGAAAACATTCGGAAGCTATAATTATTAGAATAGCATAGAAGGGTAGGAGAGCTGTGGGGTAGCTCTCCTTTATATATTAAAAGTCTAGAAATAGTAAATTATTGGTTCAGTGATGTTTATTAAGTCGATGGAAAGATTTGATCTATCCCTTCTCTTATGTAAATGGACCTTCGGTAGATCATAGGCTGTTCTTTATGCGTTTTGTACGATTTCGTCAAACTCCTGTTGAATGCTTTTTAAATCATTTCGGATGGAAAGCTTCTGTGGGCAGGCATCTTCGCATTGACCGCATTCTATGCAGTTCTTGGCTTTCTTTGTCTCATCAAAATTAAAGGTCCATTGCCATTTCATTTCCCCGCGATTCTCGTATCTTCCGTAGTCATTCCATAGGCTAAAGCTTCTTGGGATATCCACACCGGCCGGACAGGGCATACAATAGGAGCAGCCGGTACAGCCATTTTTAACTCGATGTCGCAGGATGTCGGCAACGGTACTGATTGCCTGGTATTCCTTCTCGATGAGTGGCTGGAAATGGTTAATGGTATCCAGATTATCTTTGACCTGTGCCAAATCCGACATTCCGCTGAGAATTACCTTTACATTCGGCAGAGAAGCTACCCAACGTATCGCCCAGGAAGCAGGGGACTTACCTGGTTGAATTGCATCAAAAATCTGAGTAGCATTCAGAGGAAGCTTTGCTATGGAGCCACCCTTAACCGGTTCCATTACTATGATAGGCACACCTAGCTCAGTTGCCAGGTTATAACCTTTGATCCCAGCCTGATGCTCAGCGTCCATGTAATTCAACTGAATCTGACAGAAATCCCAGTCCCTAGAACCAATAATGTATTCAAAGGCGTCATAATCGTCGTGGAAGGAGAAGCCTAGATATTTGATCTTTCCTTCCTCCTTTAATTGATCCATATATTTAAGGATTCCTAAGCTTACCATTCGGTCAAAGCTTTCTCGATTAAAAGAATGCAGCAGATAGAAGTCGATATAGCTCTTATTCAATCTACTTAATTGGTCTTCAAAGATTCGTTTTGCATCTGCCACAGAGTTTACATCCCAGATGGGCAATTTGGTTGCAAGGTAATAGGTGCTGCGATCCTTTTTATCTAAGAAGCCTCCTGTGAATTCTTCACTTTTGCCTCCGTGATATACATAAGCGGTATCATAATAATTTACACCGCTATTGTATGCTGTCTCGAGCATTTCTAAGGAACGTGCCTCGTCAATATTGCCATCCTTATCCAGAGGAAAGCGCATGCATCCAAAGCCAAGTAAAGAAGTATGAACTCCTAATTTCTCAAAATTACGATATTCCATATTATTAGCCATCCTTTCACAAAAATCATTAATTCTTACATTCCAATCGATATTCACAATTGCTTCTGTTTTCATATCTTGGTTGCCAATCGTATACATTTATTATATAATCTAAATTGATACTTAAAAGTACCAATAAATATAAATATTATAGGAACCAATTTTATAAACGGAGGAGGTAAAATGTTTGGATTTGAGATAGACCACACATCAGGCATACCAAATGGGAAGCAATTGGAGAATCAGATTCGTGAGGCTATTTTAACCGGAAAGCTGCACGCAGGGGATCAGCTTCCTCCGACCAGAGCGCTGGCTAAGGATATGCAGATTGCCAGAAATACAGTAATACAAGCATATGACCAGCTTCTTGCTGAGGGGTACCTCGATGCAAGAGGAGGCTCCGGAACCTATGTCGCTAACATTGGTAAGCTGCCAAAACCAAAGTCGATGCATTATGTGCCTAAAATGAATCAATTGAAGAAGAAGGATGTGATATCCTTTGACGCTGGTAATCCGGATATAGATTCTTTTCCTAGAACAGTTTGGGCTAAGATGCTGAAGGAAGCCTGCCTGGATGCCGAGGAAGATGCGTTCTACTATAGCAATTATAGCGGTCATACCAGGCTTAAGAAAGCTATCAGCTCTTATGTATACCGGATGAAGGGAATACGCTGCGAGGAGAATCAGATTGTTATTGTCTCCGGTGCTGCCGGAGGGATGGAGATTATTGCAAAGCTGTTTGAACGATGTATCAGTAGAATTGCAGTGGAGGATCCGTGTATTCACTTCGTAAAGAAAATATTTGCTGATCATAAATATGAGCTACACCCGGTTAAGGTGGATGGTCAGGGTATGGAGGTTGACAGTCTGATTAGATTGAAGGATGTTGGATTAATCTATGTAGTCCCTTCACATCAATATCCGATTGGAGGGGTGTTTCCTGTATCCAGACGTATTGCTTTATTACAATATGCCAGTGATCAGAATGCTTATGTAATTGAAGATGATTATGACAGCGAATTTCGATACAAGGGAGAAGCATTGCAGGCAATGCAAAATCTAGATCAGGAGCGGGTCATCTATCTTGGCAGCTTTAGTAAAATATTTACACCCTCGTTGCGGCTTGGTTATATGATTCTTCCGAATCATCTTGTGGAACAGGTTACTGATCAGCTACAGGAATCGAATCTATGGGTCAATCCAATCAATCAGTTAGCAATGGCACGGTTTATGGAAGAGCTTCAGATGGACAAACACATCTATAAGATGAGAAAGTTATATGAGAATAAAAGAAAGCATCTGATTCGTTGTTTAATGGAAGCATTTCATGAAAGCATCTCTATATCGGGAGAATCTGCCGGTTTACATCTTTTAATATCCTTTCATCGGGATCTGACGGAACGTGACTTTAAAGCGATGGAGGAGAATAGAGTTCAAGCAGATCATGTGGAAGAATATGCTTTAGTAAAGGGACAGCATAAGAATCAGCTCGTCCTCGGATATGGAGCATTAAGTCTGACTCAGATTGAAGAAGGCGTAGCAAGACTGCAGAGAGCGCTTAAGGAATCGATTTAGTATAGAAAGGCACCTCCCATTTAAAATATAAACCAGACCAGAGGTGCCTCTTTGAATTATTTTTATTTTTTCATTTATTCTCATAATAAGCATCAATACCATCGCAGATTCCTTGTACCATTTTATCCTGGTATTCCTCTGTCTGCATCAGCTTGTCCTCTTTCTTATTAGACATATAGCCCATTTCAATGATACTGACTGGTATGGTGCACCAATTAATACCGCTCATGTCATCTCGGGCGATAGCACCACGATTCCTTGCACCGGTGCGGTCACACATCGAATCCACGATTGCTTTGGATAATGCATAGCTATCCTCGTTCAGATAGGCTACATAGGGATTATTCTCGGAGGGATAGAGGGTACTGGTTCCGCTGACACTGGAATTCTCTGAGCCGTCCGCATGGATTCGGATGAAGAGATCGGCTCCGCTTTCATTTGCCATCTCTGCTCTGTCGCGATTACTTAGATCAACATCGTTGGTTTCCCGTATCATAAATACATCATAACCTCGCTCCAACAACTCCTCCTTAACCTTAAGTGCAATAATAAGATTAAGCTTATATTCCGGTACATTGGTAGCAACTCCTCGGGTTCCAGTGCTTACCTTGGGTTTGGTTGTGGAGGCACCCGGCCCGATGGGCTCCTTTTCGCTATTGCCCTTGCTTTGATGGCCTGCATCAATTGCAATCAGCCTTTTTTCTGACTTGGTATCTGAATGATCGGATATGCTACCTGCCTCCGTATTTCCTTCCCCTTCTGGATAAATGACCTGGGTTGGGGCAGCTATGGGTAAAGTCGGTTCAGCCGGCACCGGGGCTTTGGTCGGTGAGGGTGATAACGTTGGGGAGATTACCGCCGTAGGTGAGGGGGCTGGAGTCTCGGATAGGTTTATGGCTGGCTTGGTATCTTCCTGCTTATTGGTGCATGCAGTCAAGGACAAGGATATGATAAGTGCCAGAAATACGGTAATCAATAGATGTAATTGTTTCATCTGTTTGTCCTCCAAATATTGTATGCTAATATTATAAAGAATGATATTGTCAAATTCAAGACAGAATACAAAACATATCTAGACTCGATACATTTATGACATCAGCCATTAACAGAATCAAGAATAGAACAATTCAATGGAACAAATATGGAAAAATTAACATTGACAGTGAACTTGAAATTGGATATGATAAAGCAGTAAAAAATATTAAAATTATTTATTTTAATGCTAGGGGAGCCAATGGCTGAGAGGTGTGTGGATATACACATGCTGACCCTCACTACTTGATCCGGGTAATACCGGCGGAAGGAAGCAATCAAGTGGCCCCCTCCGATGCAAGAAAAGGAGGATTTTTTTATGTTTCAACGTATTATTGATTTTCTAGTGGTAACTGATGTAGAATCTGGAAGCTACTATCCATCAATGGCAGGTAAAATAGCCCTGTTTGCCTTGATTGTCCTGTTATTCATCGCAATGTTTGCTTACGGCGGTAGTGGCAAGCACAAAGCGAATGCGAAGCAATTGGCATTCTCGGCAGTAGCGGTTGCATTGTCTGTCATTGCGTCTTTATTTACCGTATTTAATCTACCCTTTGGTGGTTCTGTTACCTTATTTCGCATGTTCTTCATCTGTCTAATTGGCTATCTCTATGGAACCAGGTCCGGTATCCTGGCCGGTATTGCATGTGGCTTCTTGGATTTGATTCTAAAGCCCTATGTTGTACATCCGGTTCAGCTATTGTTTGACTATCCCATCGCCTTTGGGTGCCTCGGTTTATCCGGTATCTTCGCAAAATCCAAGTTTGGTCTATTTAAGGGATATATTATAGGGGTCGCAGGAAGATATATCTGTCATGTGCTGACCGGTACTATTTTCTTCTCTATCTATGCGGGCAATCATCATCCCATGATCTATTCCATTGGTTATAATGCAACTTATATCGTACCGGAAGCAGTGGTAACTCTTATTATACTAGCACTTCCGCCAGTAAGGTCAGCTTTAGTAGAGATCAAACGTCAAGTTGCAGAATAAGATACTTATATCGATATTTCTTGCATAAGATAAGTAATAAAGCATCTTGGAAGGAAATTGAGATTGAAAGAAAAAGGATATAGCGGCCTAGCCGCTCTTATAATAGTAATATTATTCATAGGTCTTGTAAAAATTAAGGATGGAACTGTTGTGGAGGGAGTAAATATATCCACATCGGGTCAGATTCAGAGTCTGGAGTTAATTGCAATCATGGATAAGGATCCGACGGAGGAAGATACCAGCAGTCAGACTATTACGGATGAGGTGCCAGATTACACTAGTATGTATCCGAAGCTGTATACCGAATACTCGGTTCCAAAGGTGATGGAGGAGGGGCGTAAGATTGCCTACCTTACCTTTGACGACGGACCAAGTGAAAACACCTTTAAGGTACTTGATATTCTTGAGAAACGAGATATTAAGGCTACCTTCTTTCTCGTCGGAAGCGCAATCAACAAGAATAATGAGAGAAGTCTGGAACGTATGCTCCATGAAGGGCATACCATTGGAATACATACATATTCCCATAGGTGTAATGAGATATACTGCTCGGTAGAACGCTTTCTTAATGATTTCAATACCGTCTATCAGCAGATTTACGATCTAACTGGAGAGAGAGTAAAAATTTATCGTTTCCCATGGGGAAGTAATAACGGCTATAGCGAGAATATCAGAGAGGCCCTCATGGAAGAGATGGATCGGCGTGGCTTTACCTGCTATGATTGGAATGTGGATACCAGCGATTCCATAGGTAAGCCTTCCTCTAAATCCATACTCCGTAATATTCGAAGAGATATCAAAAACCAAGATCAACCTATCATTCTAATGCACGATTCTGCGACAAATGACTTAAGTGTTCGGATGTTACCAGAAGTAATCAGGCTTCTGAAAGAGATGGGTTACGAATTCGATACCCTCGATAAACGCGAACCCTACCAATTTAATTGGTAAAGAGAGGACTCGCTTCGGTCACAGTTGTAAATAATTTATTTGCTGAGTAAGGTATATAGACATACATGGACATGATGATGAGGAGTATTGATGGTAGATTATTAGCATATAGCTTATCGCTTAAAAAATTGATTAAGTGTAAATTGACTTAAAAATCAACGCAAGAGATTAAGAATAACCCTGGGTTAAGCATGTACTATACAGGCGAATTATTATGAAACAGTGATTTTCTTGGGAAGAGCAGCTAAGGTATAAGGATGAAAAAGCATGATGTTTGACGAACCTTTACAAGATAAGAGGTAGATTATTAACCTGTCTGCTTCTTGTAAAGGTGAGGAGTTCATGTTTTTCATCCTTGTCATACCTTAGTTGTTCTTCCTTTAGAAAATCCTGGTTCATAACCGGAATAGTACATACTTAATCTAGGGTTATTTACTGTTGTATAGGTTGATTTTTAAGTCCACACAATTTATCCTTACTCTGCAATCCTTGACACTGCCACATAGATACCAGAGATGCGGTACCAGGTGGCCAAGTCTACAATCCCTGTCTGAGGTAAATCAAAAATTTGTTGGAACAGCTTAACAGCCTCAGCGGTCTGCCTGGTATATCGACCATCTACAGCTATTTTGGGGATAATCGTGTAGTTATCTGAGATGCGGTTGAGTTGCTCCTGAATCATTCTGACATTAGCTCCCGAGGAACCAATATTAAGATTAGCTCCTGACCAGGAGGTAGGGACACCGGATATTTCAGTAGCGGTATTAATATACATAGAGTTACCGTAAAAATGCCGCAAGATCTCGATAGCACTTCTGCCCTGTTCTCCCAAATCCTTTGAACCCCATTGGGTCATCCAGTTTGGACATTGTACCCTTTGGCCGCTACAGTATTGAGTGAGAATCGGCTGCTTTACATTTGGTCTGGATAGATAACTGGTGAATATCTGGTCAACAATCCGTGAGATATTATCAAAGATATTACGTCCGGGGATCCATTTGTGGTCGAACGCAGTGGAGGAGGTAATGGTAAAATTAAAGCCTTGATTACGATACCATTCCGTGAAAACGCGGTTTAAGGTAAACGATAATATTGCTAATACATTGGCTGTAATAGTTGCCTCGGGCCAGGTTGCATAGATTTCACTGGATGTAACATTCTTAATATAATCTCGGAATTTAATATAATGATTAGCGGCCGAGGTGTCAGTTGGAGGACCGTCATGAACGACGACAAATTCAGGAATAACAACCGTACTTAGCACGATTTCGCCGGTTTCTTCGGTTTCCTTTGTCTCCGCTTCTGCGATCTTCGGAGGATAATCTCCATATAGCGTATGAGGAGGAATAACAAAGAGGGCAGTATCACCCTGCCGTTTAGGCACACTTAACGTTGTATCCTGAATTGCGGTTACATCAGGAAATATCTCAAGATTCTGTATCGTAACAGGAACAAAATTCGGTGAAGCAATATTAAGAGTATATTCGGAGTAAGGCTGTTCTGTAGACGGAGACAGGCTATAGTCAATCGAAGGGGCAGGGAGCTCGATTTCAGGAGTAAGACCTGACAAGTCCGTTGTTAATTCTTCAATCACAGTACCCGGAGCAGCGACTGACGATACCGTAACTTTAGCATCTGCGATCGGAGTCATTGTTGATGTAACTGCTCGGACTTTCAGCCGGCCAAGCTTCTGAGTTGCCATTTCGGTAGGGTAGATACGGACACCTTCATATTTATTCACAATGGCTGAATGGTTGTGATAATTCATCATGTTGGATAAAGGAGTATTACTTTGATACATTACATATACCTCAATGTTCTTTCTTTAATACAATATGAAACAGTCCATGGGTTGTGCCTGTTATACTCCTATTCGGGTAACACCAACATATATATTTGAGATACGGTACCAGGTGGCTAAATTTACAATACCGGTTACTGGTAGATTAAATATCCTCTGAAATGCTGATACAGCGTTAGCGGTCTGTTCACCATATGACCCATCTACGGCAACCTTAGGAATAGCAGTATAGACATCGCTTATTCTATTGAGCTGGTTTTGAATAATTCTAACGTTATCTCCGCTGGCTCCAATTCCAAGATTATATCCGGGCCAAGAGGTTGGTACACCGGATACCCCAACTGCAGTATTGATATAGATGGATTCACCATAAAAATATCTTAAAATCTCTATGGCGGTATAGCCCTCATCACCGAGGGACTTGGACCCCCATTGAGTCATCCAGCCGGGACAGGTTACCCGTTGACCGTCACAGTATTGGGTAAGGATGGGTTGGGTCACACCCGGTCTGGAAAGGTAATTTGTAAAGATATTATCTACGATAATACCGATGTTTGTATAAATATTACGACCATTGGTCCATTTGTGATCATATGCAGTAGAGGAGGTTATCGTAAAATTAAAGCCCTGATTACGGTACCACTCGGTATACACACGATTGAGAGTAAAGGATAGAATTGCATAAACATTGGCGTAAATGGTTTGCTCTGGCCAGGTCGCATAGATTTCGCTGGAGGCCACATTTTTGATATAGTCGCGGAAGCGAACATAATGGTCAGTAGCAGGAGAGGCAGGTGGTCCATCGTGAACGATGACATACTCGGGGACCACAACTCGACTAAGGACAATTTCTCCGGTCTCCTGAGTGGGTTTAATCTCATCCTCCGGAATCTTTGGCGGAAAATCACCATATAGAGTGTGGGGGCTGATGACGAATACTTCTTCTGCATTTTGCGGTGCCAACGGATTTAACTGAACATACTGCTCAGCAACAACATCTGGTAGGATCTGAACACCGGAGACGACAGCGTTTTCGAAGTTGGGTGCAGATACCTGAAGATCATAATCCGAATAGGGCTGGATTGCTTGAATGGGATCAAGGCTGAGGTCTAGAGGAGGAGCAGTAAGTTCTATCTCTTCCGTTAATCCAGAGCCATCCGTGGTTAACTGCTCTATTATCTGTTCCGGATTACTAGGCGAGGAGATGGATATGGTGGCGCCAGGAACAGGGATAACTCCGGATGTATTAATGCGGGCGCGGAACCGACCAAGAGACTGTGTTTCCATTTGCGTCGGATAAATTCTGATCGGGTGATTGGGATTATGGTTAGGATTCGAAATGTTTTCCAGATTCATGATTGATACAGAATCCTTTCGTTTTATTAATAGCTTATGTCGGACAGAGGCAAGATGTGAAATAATTTTATGTAAAACGAAATTATTATTCTGCACAAATTTAGGGATTGATAAGGCTTATGAATATGATTAGTAGAACTAATAGTGAACAGATATTTTTTGAAAAGAATCCTCTTGCTATTTGAGACTAGGTGTGATAAAATCATAAAAATACATAAAGAAATTGCATAAATATGCATATGATATTCATATTAATAAATGAAAAGAAAAAATTGGAAGGTGTACAATGGAGTATATCCCCGGTCTGGGTTTGTATTCTTTTTTTTTGCAAACTTTTAAGTTTAAGAAAGATAAATATAGTAGCTTTATGCAGACAATGACTGCAGAATGGAGGATTTGATGAAAGCGTTCTTAATTCTTGAGGATGGCAATGTCTTTGTAGGGGAAAGCATCGGAGCAAAGAAAGAGATCATCAGTGAAATTGTATTCAACACAGGAATGACAGGTTATCTTGAGGTATTGACGGACCCTTCTTATGCGGGACAGAGTGTGGTTATGACCTATCCCTTGATTGGCAATTATGGTGTTTGCTATGAGGATATGGAGTCGCATAAGCCATGGGTGGATGCATTTTTAGTCAGAGAATTATCACGGCTTCCTAGTAACTTCCGAAATCAGGAAAGTATTCAAAGCTTCCTGGAGAGGAATGATATTCCTGGTATCGCCGGGATTGACACCAGAGCATTGGTAAAGCTGTTAAGAAACAAGGGTACGATGAACGGTATGATTACCACCGACGAGAATTATAAGCTCGAAGAGGTCCTACCGAAGATCCACCAATATAAAGTAGAAAAGGTAATTGATAAAACAACCTGTAAGGAAAAAATACTTATTCCTGCAATCGGAGAGACGAAGTTCAAGGTCGCTTTGATGGATTATGGCCTTAAGAATAACATTCCTAGCTCTCTTGCAAGAAGAGGTTGTGAGGTGACAATTTATCCTGGCTTTACAAAAGCAGAGGAGGTGTTAGCAGATCGTCCGAATGGCATTATGCTATCCAATGGGCCGGGAGATCCAAAGGAATGTAGGGAGATCATCGCTGAGGTGAAAAACCTGTACGACAGCAATATACCGATCTTTGCAATCTGTCTCGGTCATCAGCTTTTGGCACTTGCGAATGGAGGAGATACTACCAAGATGAAATATGGACATCGTGGTGCCAACCACCCGGTGAAGGATCTGAAGACCGGCAGAGTCTACATTTCAACACAAAATCATGGTTATATGGTGAAGGAGGAAAGTATTCCAGTGGAAGTAGCAGAGGTCAGCTTCCTTAATGTCAATGACGGAACGATTGAGGGACTCCATTACCTGGGCAAGAACGTATTCTCTGTACAGTTCCACCCGGAAGCCTGTGCAGGACCGATGGATAGTGAGTTTCTATTTGATGAGTTTATCAACATGATGGAGGTGCAGGGATAATGCCAAGAATAGAGGATATCAAGAAGGTACTGGTGATTGGCTCCGGTCCGATTATCATCGGTCAGGCAGCAGAATTTGACTACGCAGGTACACAAGCGTGCCGATCCTTGAAGGAGGAAGGGATTAGCGTTATATTGGTAAATTCGAATCCTGCTACGATTATGACTGACAAGGAGATTGCGGATATCGTTTATATCGAGCCTCTGACTCCCGATTTTGTAAAACGAATTATTCTTAAGGAAGAACCGGACAGCGTATTACCTACCCTGGGTGGGCAGGCTGCATTAAACATCGCAATGGAATTAGAGGAGTCGGGCTTCCTAAAGGAGAACGGAGTAAGACTCATCGGTACTACCTCAGAAACCATCAAGAAGGCTGAGGACCGACTTGAGTTTAAGACGACCATGGAGAAGATTGGTGAGCCCTGTGCACCGAGTGAGGTAGTAACCAGTGTAGGGGCTGCGGTTGCCTTTGCTCAGAAGATTGGATATCCTGTAGTAGTTCGACCTGCTTATACCTTAGGAGGTAGTGGAGGAGGTATTGCTGCAACCAGGGAAGAATTAGAGGATATCTGTACCAACGGACTTAGGCTCAGTCGAGTAGGCCAATGTCTGATCGAACGTTGCATTGCAGGCTGGAAGGAAATCGAGTATGAGGTAATGCGTGACAGTGCCGGCAACTGCATCACAGTATGTAATATGGAGAATATCGACCCGGTGGGTGTTCATACCGGCGACAGCATCGTGGTAGCACCTTCTCAGACCCTGGGAGATAAGGAATATCAGATGCTTCGTAGTGCTTCCCTGAACATCATTACAGAGCTCGGTATTACCGGTGGCTGTAACGTACAGTATGCACTACATCCGGATACCTTTGAATATTGTGTAATTGAAGTAAATCCTCGTGTAAGTCGTTCTTCAGCTCTGGCATCGAAGGCTACCGGTTACCCAATAGCTAAGGTGGCGGCGAAGATCGCCTTAGGCTATCACTTGGATGAAATCCAGAATGCAGTTACGAAGAAGACCTTTGCAAGCTTTGAGCCTACTTTGGATTATGTGGTTGTAAAAATACCGAAGTGGCCCTTTGATAAGTTCATCACTGCGAAGAGAGCCTTAACCACACAGATGAAAGCAACAGGAGAGGTAATGGCAATCAGTTCAAGCTTTGAAGCTGCATTAATGAAGGCACTTCGATCCCTGGAACAGAATATTTATAGCTTAAAGCATGGAGATTATAGTGAGATGGATACAGAGGAGATCATCCGGGATCTTCATCTGGTAGATGACAGACGTCTGTTTGTTATAGCCGAAGCGATTAGAAGAGGGATTACCTATGAGGAAATTCATGCTATTACCAAGATTGATTACTGGTTCATCGATAAGATAGCAGTTCTTGTGGAGGCGGAGAAGGAGCTTGCTAGTAAGCCGCTTGATGCTAAGCTTCTGGCAAATGTAAAGAGACTTGGTTATCCGGACCGCATAATCAGCGAGCTGACCGGTAAGAGTGTTGCTGAAATCAAAGAGTTGAGAAAAGAGTATGGAATTATAGCAGCCTATAAGATGGTGGATACCTGTGCAGCAGAATTTGATGCCGCAACACCCTATTATTACTCGACCTTTGGCAGCTTCAATGAGGTGGAGAAGACCACTGGTAAGAAGAAAATCATGGTGCTCGGCTCAGGTCCGATCCGTATCGGTCAGGGAATCGAGTTTGATTATTGCTCCGTACACAGTGTTTGGGCTCTGGCAGAAAGCGGCTGTGAGACTATCATTGTCAATAATAATCCGGAGACGGTCAGTACAGACTTCGATATCGCGGATAAGCTTTACTTTGAACCGCTGACTCCGGAAGATGTGGAGAACATTGTTGATATGGAACAACCGGACGGTGCGGTGGTTCAATTTGGAGGTCAAACAGCTATTAAGCTGACCGATGCGCTACTGAAAATGGGAGTTCCGATCTTAGGGACCTCTGCAGCCGATGTGGATGCAGCAGAGGATAGAGAGCTATTTGATAAAATATTGGAAGATTGCGGTATTCCACGACCGGATGGCAAGACGGTATATACCACAGAGGAAGCACTTCAGGCAGCAAGGGAGCTTGGATACCCCGTGCTTGTTCGACCTTCTTATGTGCTTGGTGGTCAAGGAATGCAGATAGCAATCTGTGATGAGGATATTATCGAGTTTATGAGAATTATCAATATGACGGTCCAGGAGCATCCTATTCTCGTAGATAAATACCTGATGGGAAAAGAGGTTGAGGTTGACGCTGTTTGTGATGGCGAGGATATCCTAATACCGGGTATCATGGAGCACATCGAAAGAGCCGGAATACATTCCGGTGACAGTATCTCTGTATATCCCTCCCAGAGTGTTAGCCGTAAGGTTAAGGTAGACATCGTTAATTACACAAAGAAGCTTGCCAACTCCCTGCATGTCATCGGACTTATCAACATCCAATTTATTGTATATAGTGAGAAGGTTTATGTCATAGAGGTGAACCCCAGATCCAGCCGTACGGTTCCTTATATCAGTAAGGTGACCTCTCTACCAATCGTAGATATCGCTACTAAGGTAATTCTCGGAGAGAAGATTAAAGGACTTGGTTATACTCCCGGATTATGGCCGGAGTCAGATTATATCGCCATCAAGATGCCTGTATTCTCCTTCGAGAAGCTGCGTGGTGCAGAGATCAGTCTTGGGCCTGAGATGAAATCCACTGGAGAATGTCTAGGTATCGCAAAGACCTTCCACGAGGCATTATACAAAGCATTCCTTGGTGCAGGGATCAATCTTCCGAAGCATAAGAAGATGATTATGACGGTGAAGAAATCCGACCGGGAGGAAGCAGTCGGCTTAGGCAAAAGACTGATTGCTCTTGGCTACGAGATTTTTGCTACGGAGGGTACTGCTAAGGCGCTGAATGATAAGGGAGTTCCGGCAACTGTTATTAATAAGATCGATCAAGGAAGTCCAAATCTCCTTGACCTGATCCTAAGTCACGAAATCGACATGGTAATTAATACACCTACTCAGGGACGTGACAAGACCAGGGACGGCTTTCTAATCCGTCGTACCTCTATAGAGACAGGTGTTACCTGCTTCACAGCATTGGATACCGCCAGTGCGTTACTGACCAGTATGGAGTGCGATAATAGTGAAATTACACTGGTGGATGTAGCGCAACTATAATTAAGTGATCTATAATAATCATGTACAATTCATTGCTTGTACAAGCGTTTTACGCGACAAAAACTAGTTCTAAGATCATAATAATGGAAGGTGCTTCAGTATTGAATGAACTGAGGCATCTTCTTTTATTCGTGAAATAGAAAGTTCGCAGAGCGTACTTTCTATCGTTGTATAACCCAGGATCAATATGTGGAAAATATATGGAAATTATATTGGTAAAACGATACAATATAATTTATACTGTTATTGATAAATGATTGATATGAGTGATTATCAAATTGATCATATCTCACAGCGTAAGATGTTGTTTATTTTATTATGAACTTATGTACTGAGGACACGTGGAATAGGAGGGTATGATACATGCTGATGCAGCTTTTGAGGGATTTGAAGGAAATATATTCAAAGGACTTTAAAGATATTGCGCTACACAGAGATATGATTGGGTATGTCTGCGTAGTCAGCGATCCTAAGGATAAATATATTCTTAAGCTATTTAAAAACCGTAATATAAAACAAGCCAAGCAATCAATCGAAATCATGAACTATCTGGAGAAGTCTGGATTTCCAACAGCACATATTATCCCTACAGCAGACGGATTATCTTATTTTATCTATGACTTTGATGGTGAGGACCGAATTGGAGTGCTCTATGAATACGTTCACGGAATCGAGCCGGACAAAAGCACAGATGTTATTGAAATTGGTCGTCAGACAGGCATATTACATAAAATGATGGACGCTTCTCCGCTCTTCTTAAGCTGTCATGACAAACCCTTTTTTATTGATCGGTATATTCAATGTCTGCGGGAAATGAACTATCAGAGAATCGATGAATTCGAGGAGTACGGTAGCCTGCTTTGGGATCGGGTTAAGAATCTCCCGAGGAGCTTCTGCCATGGTGATTATCATACGGGTAATATGATTCTGAATAGATATGGTCAGTATGTATTGTTTGATTTTGATGCTGCCTCAAAAGCATTCGCCATGTATGATATCGCGATATTCTGTGATATGACGAATTATTTTAAATTATCCGAGCATGAGTATGAAGATACCAGATATATGCTCGAGGAATTTATGAAGGGCTATAGTGAATTCAATACGGTTAATGATCAGGAGCTAACCGCCATCTATAGCTTTATTGCAATAAGGCATTATGAAGTGCAGGCTACGATTATCGAAAATCTTGGGATTGAATGTATCGATAAGGGATTTGTAGATGATCAGTTGGAGTGGTTGAAAAAATGGGAGAAATTAATTCAATAATTTATCGTTGAGAATAACCCAAGTCATATTTTATGACTGGTATTGAAAACAATAAGCCAATGTGAACAGAGAAAGGGGTTAGTATCATGAATATTGAAAACAATATACTGAAGAGCTATCTTAAGAATGTACTATTTATTACAGGAACAGCTTATGCAGGCAAATCAACAATGTGTGCTATGTTGGCTGAAAAATACGATTTATATCATTGTGGAGAGAATTATAAGTTGGATGAGTTCCTGGAAATTGCTACTCCGGATAAGGCTTTTCTCCTACGACAGATTGGGAAAAGTGAGAACCCGGAAAAGACAATGAATAATTACCGGGAATGCATCGCTAGAGTCAATAGCAAAGAACACTACGAAGAATATGCCACCAGTGGCTTTTTTACAATCATACGGGAAGAGATTGATAAGGACACGAGACAGGAAACACTTGCTTTATTGGAGAAGCATTTTTGTTTAGTATAGTTAATTTGAGGCTGCGATTAGGGTTATAAAAATAACAAGGAAGATAGCACACCTCCCTCACGGAAGCTTCTCATAATAAGAGATACTTCAGGTTGGGAAGCATACTGCCTTCCTTGTTTTAAATGCTTCTATGTGAAAGACCGTTGTTCTTTCAAGATAAATAGAGAAAATGAATAAGTACACTTTTGTAATAGAGAATATCACTTTATTTATCTGGTCGGAATAACCTCAAGCCAATAACCATCTGGGTCACTGATAAAATAGATGCCCATAGAAGGGTTTTCGTAGCAGATACAACCCATCTCTTTGTGCTTTTGATAAGCAGCATCATAGTCATCAACAATAAAGGCTAGATGAAACTCGTTATCGCCAAGGTTATAAGGACGATCCCAATCCCTCAACCAGGTCAGCTCAAGGAGATGAGTAGTTGCCCCGTCTCCGAGATACACAATGATAAAATCTCCGGAGGAAGCTTCCTTGCGCTTGGTTTCCTTTAGCCCGAGAGCCTCCTCGTAGAATTTTATGGACTTATCAAGGTCAAGAACATTTATATTATTGTGTGCAAATTTGAAATTCATGTTAGACCACCTTTCATTAGATTATGTTCTCATTATATAACAAAAGTAATTGAAATTGAAATAACAAATGTAATAAAATAATTATTATGTTGATACAGGCATAATAAACTCTTATCCAAGATCTGCAACTATACGAGACCTCCGTTCCATTGGCTGCTTAGAGTGATAACTCGGATATTGAAAGGATAGCATTGGAAAACAAATATGAATACTTTTAATGAAAATGGATTGCTTTTAAACTTAGATAAATTACATACAACCGATTTGGGAGTTATGCGAATTAGAAGAAATCTTTCTTTAGATACAGATGATGTTGTCGGCTGGTGTAAATCAAAGATACAAAATCCGAATTCTTCAATAATTAGAACAGGTAAAAACTGGTATATTGATATGGATAATTATACCATTACAGTAAATGCCTATAGTTACACAATTATAACGGCACATATGATTAAGAAACATTTTTTGAAAGGCTAAAGTGGATTATTAATAAGAGAAATGAATGTGTTTTCCTAAGAAAGCAAAGATATTTCGATTATTGGGATTTGGATCCCTTTTTTAATATAAAAGTAGGGACGTGTTGCATCCTAACGAAAAAAAGTTAGTTTTTCACACGTCCTTGTTGTTGTCATATCATTATGTTATTTTGCTTGTGAGACGGAATTTGCATCCGTATTGTTTGGTTTAGTAAGAGCTTCAAGTTCCGCCTTGATCTTGGCACGTATTTCAGATAATTTGAATGTTTCCTCCAAATAACTATCTAGTGCTTTAACCAAAGCTGACTCGGTTGCATCTTCGGCGGTTACAGCCGCTTCCGCACTACCTCCATTGAAAAAATTATCCAATGCTTGATTTAAATCATAGCTGGATATCCTGTTTAGCTCGTTATGATTGCTAAAATATTCCTGTAATTTAGGAACATCCTTAGGGCTGGTTACGAACACGGTACAGATTGCAAACTTGCGGGTACCGTCTAAATTCGTAGCATCTATCTCTGCAAATAAATAAGTCATACCTACCTTCTTTGCAGTGATGCGGCCACCGGAGCTAACAGCAGCAATGGAAGAGTCATAGCTGGAGAATCTAGCAACCTCTGTTGTATTGTCCGGTTTTATGATGACCTTTAAGATATCTTCATTACCAGTTCCAACAAAAGCTCTTTCTTGTGTCCATTTAACACTAATCGCGGCAGGTCCAACAGTAACATCGCAAGTTAACGGTGTTTTGTCAATGCCATCCTTAATGGTAACTGTAACGATAGTAGCACCAACCTTATTGGCTGTTATGGTACCATCGTCACTAACAGAAGCAACTTCCGCATCATCGGATTTAAAGCTTACCTTTGAGTTTGCGCCCAGATTGTAAACTTTTAAATTAAATGATTTGCCTTTTACTAATGTAACGCTCTTTAAATTTAATCTGTAGCTGTCTTTTACTTCCTTTTCAATACTGGCTGCTTGCGCTGTAACAACATTGTATGATGTCAACGGTAAAAGCAATGTAATGAAAAGAATTAAGCCAAGAGTAATTAAGCATTTACATAATTTTTTCTTCTTCATGGCCATTCCTCCGAATAATTGGAAATTCCTTATGTCACATCCTATCTATTCTGTTCATATAATAACAATTATTTTTGTCAGAAAAGTGTCATAATGTAAAAAAATATATAATAAATACTTAATATATTCCAGAACAATTACCGCAATATAACAGTAGATATTAGCATAATGCCTTTTATTATAAGGACTTCTGCGATTCCACTCATGGAAAATTAAAATGATTGACAGGAAATTTGATAGGTTCCATGGCTTTAAATTCAATATTGATAAGTTTTTCTACTTGTTTCACTCTATCAGATACTATATAATAAGGAATGTCAATTTGATTTGCACCAGGATCCGACCTATGTTGCAGCATATGTTTTATTTAGTCTGCATAAAAACACAGGCCTTTTCTTGTCTGCCTTAAATCAGAAAAGAATGGAACAAGATACGAAGAAAAAACGGGATAGAACTAAGAAGGGAGAAATTTGATAATGCAACATATACTAATCGCGGATGATAATCGTGATATTACAGATATTTTATCTACTTACTCCAGAATGGAAGGCTTTGAACCTGTTGTAGCAGGTGACGGCGAAGAAGCAATTCGTCTGTTTACCCAATACAATCCTGATGTAGTCTTACTGGATGTCATGATGCCGAAGGAGGATGGCTACGAGGTATGCAGAAGGATCAGAAGTAAATCCAATGTACCGGTAATCCTTATTACGGCAAGAGGAGAAGATTTTGATAAGATCATGGGCCTTGATATAGGCGCCGACGATTATATAGTAAAACCCTTTAGCCCAAGAGAAGTTATGGCGAGGGTAAGAGCAGTAATGAGACGTATGGCAAAGGCCACCAAAGAGGCATCTTCTGAGAATGTCTTGACGGTTGGTAGCCTAGAGATAAATCTCGATGAGTATACGCTACATATTTCAGGTACGAAAATCGCTTTGACAAAGAAAGAAATCGAAACCATGTGGACATTGGCTACGAATCCAAATAAGGTATTTACCAGGGATAATCTATTGGATAGCTTGTGGGGCTTTGATTATTTTGGCGACAGCAGAACCGTTGATTCACATATTAAACGTCTTCGATCTAAGCTGGATATAGTGGAACATCCTACCTGGACGATTAAGACCATCTGGGGTGTCGGCTATAAATTTGAAGTCGAGGAGAAATAGGGGAAGTCTAATGTCGAAGGATAATAAGGTACATATCTATAACCGGTTGTTTTTTAAGCTGTATCTCAATTATGCTGTAATGCTATTAGTTACTGCAGTGTTAATATGTCTGATTTTCATGAAGCTGTATAGTGACATGACAATGAGGTCTAATATTGATGAAATGAAGAGACAAGCCAATACAATAGGTAAAATGGCATCTGAATATATTACGAGTGGTAAAGAGGGGTTTCTCGAAGATATCAAAATGATAGGTGGGGTTAACAATTGGGATATCTGGTCGATCTCGAATCCGGATGCAAACAATCCAATGAGCGCCTCAATGGAGACCGGTGATCCCTATGATGTATTTATTACCGTGGAAGAATATGCTCCTTATGTAGAATGCCTCGATAAAGCCTTCAAAGGGGTAACCAATCATAAAAAATGGGCTGATGATGTATATGAGCAGACAATTATTACGGTGGCCGCTCCAATCAAAGCCGCAGGACAGGAGGTGGTCGGTGCTATTCTTATTGTTGGCAAAGCAAAGGACCAGACCGAACTTGTGGAAAAAAGCTTGTCATATATTGTCATTAGTAGTGTAGTAGCCTTAGGAATTTCCTTTATAATTGTTATTATATTTGCAACCGAGTTATCCATGCCAATATCGAGAATGCGTATTACTGCCTTAGAGCTTGCCTCCGGAAATTATAAGGCAAAGACCGGTATCAGACGGGATGATGAGCTCGGGGATCTGGCCAAAACAGTGGATATCCTCTCGGAGAAGCTCTTGGAGAATGACATTGAACGCAAGAAGCTGGATCAGATGAGACTTGATTTCTTTGCCAATGTATCTCATGAACTACGAACTCCGATTACAGTAATCCGGGCATATACAGAAACCTTATCTGACGGTGTGGTTCAGGAAGAGGAAAAGGTTCACCAGTATTATGATCGAATGCTTTCGGAATGCAAATCCATGGAACGTCTGGTAGGAGATCTTTTGCTATTATCAAAAATGCAGAATCCCGATTTTGAGATTGATAGTGAACCGGTAAACCTTAATCAGATATTTGAGGATATCATTCGCAGTGCAGGAACGATTGCCGAAAAGAAAAGTATTAACATTAAGGTAATCAGGGAAGAACCGGTTAATATGATATTAGGCGATTATGACCGATTACGTCAAATGTTTATGGTTATCCTTGATAATGCGATTAAATTCTCAGAGGAAAATAAAACCGTTCACATAAAAATTGAGAAAGCGGACAAAATAATTGTATCCATTAAGGATGAAGGAGTCGGCATTGATCCTACTGATATTAACAATATATTTGAGAAGTTCTATAAATCCAACTTGCGTCAAAATGCAAGCGGTACAGGGCTTGGCCTTGCTATAGCGAAGCAGATTGCCTTAAAGCATGACGGAACCATTGGGGTGAATTCCACTCTGGGAATAGGTTCGGAATTCATCTTTACCTTCCCGCTTTTTGAAAAAGATATTTAAGCAATATTAATATAAAATGACAAAAAAACGGATTTTAATGTGGTAAAAGTTACTGGGCTAAAAAATGATAAAAACATTGAAAAATAGTAGATAATCGAGTATAATATAGTTAAGTTAATTCCTGAGATGTTCGATACTCTTGTTATTTTGAACCTACATGATTAAAAAGGGATTCCTATTATTCTTAAGTAGATGTCAAGCCATCGTTTGCAGTGGAAGGCAGAAGCTTATGTGCGGTTACCCACCTAGCTTCGCTAGGAGTCAAAATACAGGAAACGGCATTTTGGGTATAACACCAATGATAAAGGCGGCCACGAGCCGCTTTTTTTATTCATGACAATAGAATTGAAGTGGTAAAGTGACGGCATACGGATTATCTTTGGGTGTTGACACGGCTAACCTCTCAGGTGCGTACCGCTTATATGAGAAAGTAGGAATGAAGCCAATCCATGAAACTACACTTGTTGAAAAGGTAATAATTACATAATATTAATGTAAAAGGTAGCTGTGGAGAAAGCCACAGCTTCTTTTTAGATATGTTCAAATAGCTTTCATAATAACTTTTGTATTATGGAGTTCACAAAATCTACCTGGCAGATATTTTGAATGAACCTTGCGAGCTGAGGTAAGGCCTACATATTCCAAGCCTTTACGAGAAAGGGTTAGAAAGAATGATAATATGCTTGTCTTTTTTGGACAGAATAACTTATAATAAAGCATAGAAGATTTATGTTTATAGGAGGCTTATTATGAAACACGGGTTTATTCGAGTTGCCGCGGCGACCCCCACCATCCGGGTCGCTGACTGTGAATACAATACCAATCGAATTATAGAGTTAATAGAAGAAGCACAGAAACAGGAGATTAAATTGGTTGTATTTCCTGAGCTTTGTATTACTGGATATACCTGTGGGGATCTTTTTCTGCAGGATACCTTACTACGTGGAGCCAAGGAGAGTGTAGAGAAGATCGCTTCCTATACAAAGGGGTTAGATCCGTTGGTGGTAGTTGGGCTCCCTTTTCTTGTAAAGGGCAAGCTTTATAATACAGCTGCCGTAATTCAGGACGGAAAGGTTCTGGGGTTAATCCCGAAGATCAGTATACCAAACTATACCGAATTTTACGAAGCGAGACATTTTACATCAGGTATTGTGGACCCGGTATCAATAAATTTCCTAGGAGAAGAGATCTATTTTGGTTCCAGGATTTTATTTCAGAATAGTGAGATGCCGGAATTTATTCTCGGTGTTGAGATTTGTGAGGATCTTTGGATTCCTCAGTCACCCAGTATCTCTCATTGCATTGCGGGTGCTTCTGTCATAGCAAATCTTTCTGCCAGCGATGAGGTGACTGGAAAGGACGTCTTCCGTAGAGAGCTGGTGAAGAACCAGTCTGCTAAGCTTGTATGCGGTTATCTGTATGCCGATGCAGGGGAAGGAGAATCAACCACAGATGTGGTGTTTGCAGGTCATAACCTGATCGCAGAAAACGGAACCCTGCTTGCAGAGTCAGTTGCCTTTCAGAATGGAATGATCTCTACCGAGCTTGATCTCGGTAGGCTAAAGAGTGAGCGAATGAGAATGAATACCTATCTTGGTCAGAATACCAATGCGTATCAGGTGATACCCTTCTCCTTCCCTCAGAAAAGTTCAGGGCTTCCCGAGCTGACCTTAACGAGATTCATCGATTCAGCTCCCTTTGTGCCTTCCAGTAAAGCAGACCGGGAGAAGCGCTGTCAGGATATCATTAATATTCAGTCCATGGGTCTGAAGACTAGACTGGCTCATATAAGCACAAGCTGTGCGGTGATTGGGATCTCTGGCGGTCTTGATTCCACCCTAGCATTGTTAGTGATCGATAAGGCTTTTAAGCTGTTAGGTTACGATAAGAAGGGAATTGTTGCGGTTACGATGCCCTGCTTCGGGACGACGGACAGAACCTATCAGAACGCCGTAGATTTAGCGAAATGTCTTGGAGTTACCTTTATGGAGGTGCCGATAAGAGACGCTGTAGAATTACATTTTAGGGATATTGGACACGATAGGAACCAGCATGACCTAACCTATGAGAATAGTCAGGCCAGAGAACGTACTCAGGTGCTGATGGATATAGCAGGTAAATATAATGGCTTTGTCGTAGGGACGGGGGATATGTCCGAGCTTGCCCTTGGCTGGGCTACCTATAACGGAGATCATATGTCTATGTATGGTGTGAATGCTTCTGTGCCGAAGACCTTAGTAAGGTATCTGGTGGAATATTTTGCAGATGCTACAGGGGATGAGAAGTTGAGTGATGTACTGAGGGATATCTTAGATACACCAGTTAGTCCGGAGCTCCTTCCTCCGAAGAATGGGGAGATATCACAGAAGACAGAGGATATTGTTGGACCATATGAGCTTCATGACTTCTTCCTTTATTATATTTTAAGATTTGGTTTTGAGCCTTCCAAGGTATATCGGTTAGCCAAAATTGCTTTTGCGAATCGCTATGAGGATAATGTGATATTAAAGTGGTTAAAGGTGTTTTATCGGAGATTTTTCACACAGCAATTCAAACGCTCCTGCCTGCCGGATGGTCCGAAGGTAGGAAGTGTATCTGTTTCTCCGAGAGGTGATTTAAGAATGCCGAGTGATGCCTCAGCTGCACTATGGATGAGAGAGTTGGAGCTGTTATAATTCATGACAATAGAAAGTTAGCGAAGCGTGCTTTCTATCGTTAACTTTAAGATATTCAGGAATTAGGAGGGAGAATAATTGGCACTAAAGATAATTACAGATTCAGCTTCAGATATATCAAGAGAGGTGATTGACCGTTTTCACCTCCATGTGATTCCGACTCCAGTAGTTATTGATGAAAAGGATTATTTTGACGGCGAAACAATCATGCCGGAGGAATTCTATGAGATCCTAAGGAGTGGGAAAGATATAAAGACCTATCACATTAATGCCCAGATGTTTTATGATAACTTTGAACCTTATGCGAAGAAGGGGGATGAGGTGATCTATATCTGCTTTTCCACCGGAATCGCGGGAACCTTTAATGCAGCCAATATCGCAAAAGCAGAACTTTTAGAACAGTATCCTGAGTTTGATCTTACTATTATTGATTCCAAGTGTGCCTCCTTAGGATTTGGTATCGCGACCTATTATGCTCTTTTGATGCAGAAGAATGGTGCATCAAAGCAGGAAATCATTGATGGTATAGGGTGGCATTGTGAGCATGTGGAGCAGGTCTTTACCGTAAGCACCTTGGAATATCTGCTAAAGGGAGGAAGGCTCAGCCGGACCTCGGCAATTGCTGGGGGGTTATTGGATATCAAGCCGATTATCCATGTAAATGACATAGGAGCATTAGAATCCATCGAAAAGGTGAGAGGAAGACAGAAGTCCTTAAAGCGTCTGATTGAAATTGTTGGTGAACGCGGGGCTGATTTGGCTAATCAGGTCATTGGTGTGGTTCATGGTGATGATGCCCAGACGATGAAGGCGATGGAGGAGCAGCTTACGAATGCATACGGTTGTATGAGATATATTGATAATTATGTAGGCTGTGCCATCGGAGCTCATACAGGACCGGGGATTATCGGAATTATTTTCTTAAATGAAGAGTCTCCTTTTAAAAAATATTTAGTAGATTGACACCATATGTCCATAGGGTGTGAGATAATTCGTTATATGTAAAAAGAATGCTGTAAAGCCGTTACGGAGGTAGTAAGCTTTACAGCATCCTTGTTATTCTTCAACTTTTGCTTTCTCGAGTGCCTGTTTGATGGCTTCAATCAGCAGTTGCTGTGTGTATTTTTTGTCATCTAGGAGTTCAAGCTGATCCACGGGAACATCATTATACAGTTGGGTTGCAATGGCTTCCAGAGAAGGCTCTACCAGAGGGAACATAGTAGTGATTGCCTCATCAATATTCTTGATGCTCACTTTGTTAATGTGATTCTTATCAACCACAACCTCCAAGTTTAGTGCAGTATCATTCAGACTGATGGAGGAGGTATATACACCTGCAGTATACAGATTGGTTTCTGTAGAAGCTGCTTTATCGTCCTTGTTAGGTCTGAACATGAATATGAGAAGTAGAATCAGAAGAATTCCTAACGCTGCAAAAATCACTGTATATATGATTTCTTTTAATTGGATAACGACTATTTTCGTCTTTGCCATTTTTAACCTCCAAGCATGATTTGCTTCATGTCTTAATCTTAATATATATTATTAAACTCGTTTCTGTTTTATGCAGATATATTTTATTGATGGGGGGATTTTTATGTCCTTACAACTATTTCTTGGAAGTGCCGGTTCGGGCAAATCCTATCAGATGTATCGTGAAGTAATCGAAGAATCAAAGAGAAATCCGGAGACTAATTATTTGGTGCTTGTACCGGAGCAGTTTACATTACAGACACAGAAGGATATCGTAACAATGCACCCGGAGCATGGGGTCATGAATGTGGATATCCTTAGCTTTTTGCGCTTTGCTTACAGGGTCTTTGATGAGGTTGGAGGATATGACGCTCCAGTATTAGAGGATACAGGAAAGAGTATGGTGCTACGCAAGGTGGTGGCTCAGAAGCGAGCAGATTTAATACTATTTGGATCCAATGTCAGAAAGCCGGGTTTTATCGGTGAACTTAAATCAGTATTATCGGAGCTATATCAGTATAATGTCCAGCCCGAAGATTTTCGGAAGATGTTCGAGGTTGCGGGTAAGAAGCCGGTGCTTAAAGCAAAGCTTCAGGATCTTTTGACGATATACGAAGGCTTTCAGGATTTTATGAAGGAAAGATATATTACCGCAGAGGAGCTACTTGTTGTATTAAATGAGGCAATCGATCATTCGGAATGGATTAAGGGAACTGTAATCTGTCTTGATGGTTTTACCGGTTTTACTCCCTGCCAATATCAGGTGCTTCGTAAGATGCTACGCTACGCGAAGAAGGTAATGATTACGGTAACGATTGACCCTTCGGAGGAGCTAGGTGGTACAGTGGAGGAGCATCAGCTATTCGGCCTTAGTAAAAAAACCATACAAAAGCTACAGCAATTAGCACAGGAGGAACAGGTATCGATTCTGGACCCGGTCTATGCGGAACGGAGAAGCGGAATGGGAGTACCCTATCGTTTTCTTGAGTCTAAGGGATTGGCTTCTCTGGAACATAATCTGTTTCGATTTCCCTATGAGCCTTATTATGAGGAGCAGGAGAACATTGAGCTACATACCGCGAAGGATATGAAGGCAGAGGTTGATTTTGTAACAAGAGAAATCAAGCAACTGATTCGGGAGAAGGGCTATCGCTATCACGATATCGCAGTGGTATCCGGCAATGTGGAGGAATACGGTAGAATTGCGAAGCGTAGCTTTGCACAGGCTGGGATCCCTTGCTTTGTTGATTATAAGAAGGATATTCTGAATAATCCTTTCGTAGAGCTTCTTCGTTCTGCAGTATCCATTGTCAGTGAGGATTTTAGCTATGAAGGAATATTCCGTTTTTTGCGTACCGGACTTACCGATATCAGTGAGGATGAGATAGACCGATTAGAGAATTATATACTGGCAACGGGAATTCGTGGATTTCGAAGGTGGAGTGAACCCTTTACAAGAACTTATAAGTGTAGAGAGCCTTTGAATCTAGAACAAATTAACCAGTCAAGAGTTCATCTGTTGGAAATGATCGGACCGCTATATGAGGTGCTTAAGGACAAGGATAAGGTATTAAGGGATTATACAGCAGCCCTTTATGAGCTTGGTATCAGGCTAAGGGTGGAGCAGAAACTAGAGGAATATCGTAAGTATTTTACAGATGAGAATCAGCATTTGGTTGCAAAGGAATTTGAGCAGGTCTATCCGATTATTATGGAGCTTTATGATCAGATGGTTCTCCTGCTTGGCATGGAAAGGTGCAGCCTAAAGGAATTTGGTGAGATTCTTGATACTGGTTTTGTCGAGGTGAAGGTGGGGCTAATACCTCCCGGAGTTGATGAGGTGGTTGTCGGAGATACAGAACGTACCAGATTAAAAGATATTAAGGCCTTGTTTTTTATCGGTGTAAATGAAGGAATTATCCCCAAGGCAATCAGCAGCGGTGGAATTTTCTCCGATATTGAACGTGAATTGTTGATTAATAATGAGATTGAGCTTGCTCCGACCAAACGCCAGCAGGCATTTACGGAGCAGTTCTATATCTATCTGAATATGACTAAACCGAAGAATAAGTTGTATGTTACTTATCATAAGGTCAATGAGGAAGGGAAGACAGTGAGTCCCTCCTTCCTGATCGGTAAGCTGAAGCAGCTCTTCCCTAGGCTATCAGTTATTGATGAGGATGATTTTGTAGAGGATGTAGAACACATCCTGAAGGATGATGGACTGTCCTATCTCTCCCAGGGACTTCGTGGATATCATCAGAAGGATACAACGGAGCTATGGAAGGAATTATATCTTTATTATCGATCCAAAGAGGAGAAGAATCGCATACTCCAGAAGCTCCTGCAAGGAGCCTTCTATATCAATAATGAAAAAGGTATTTCGAAGGAAGCGGCCAGATTACTCTATGGCATGGAGCTAAAAGGCAGTGTTACCAGATTGGAGCGATATTCCGGTTGTGCCTTCGCACATTTTATGAGCTATGGTTTATCACTGGAGGAACGGAAGGAATACAAGCTGGCGATACCGGATATCGGTAATATCTTTCACAATGCAATCGATCACTTCTCTAAGCGCCTGGACGGTGCGGAATATAACTGGCATACCATACCGGATGAGGTTCGAGAGGAGTGGGCGACTCAAAGTGTTCAACGGGCGGTAGAGGATTATGAGAATTCTATTCTTCGAAGTAACAAACGAAATGAATATTTGATCACCAGAATGGAACGGATTACAATACGTACCTTATGGGCGCTTTGTAATCAGATTAGACAGGGAGCCTTTGAGCCGGCAGGATATGAGATGCCCTTTTATCATGTTCCGGATACGGCTCTGACCTTGTCAGGAAGAATTGACCGACTAGATTTATATGAGGATGGGGATAAGGTTTATGTTCGGGTTATTGACTATAAATCCGGCAATACCTTCTTTGATATCGGAAGTATTTATTATGGTCTACAGCAACAGCTGTCGGTATACCTAAGCGCAGCGATGGATTATCTGGCTAAGATATATCCTGAGAAGGAGATTGTTCCCTCCGGAATATTCTACTATCACATTGACGATCCGATCGTTGCGAAGTCGGATCAGGTGGAAGAGGATATCTATCGCAGTCTTCGAATGAATGGATTGGTCAATGGTGACAGCAAAGTAGTAGCTTTAATGGATACCAAGCTAGAAGGGCCGGATAACACACTGAGACCCAGTGCAAAGTCTGAAATTATTCCGATTGAGACGAACAAAGAGGGTGGACTTGCGAAAAGATCCCAGGCGGCAAGTAAGAAGCAGATAAAGGCTTTGGTGGATTATGTGAATCAAAAGCTGGTAGAGGATAGTAGACAGATTCTTTCAGGAGATACGAGGCTGAACCCCTATCGTTCTGACAAGCAAACTGCCTGTGCTTATTGTGAGTATCGTTCTGCCTGTGGCTTTGACCAGAGACTGCCCGGACATGCTTATCGCAATCTAGCAAAGAAATCCACTGATGAGATTAAGGCTGAGATCTTTGGAGAATAAGGTATCATTCTAGTGTCAAAAGCCTGTTTCTATTTTGCGAGTTAATTTGCACAATTTCTGTTGTGATTAAGTTATATATAACATAGTTCAATCGCAACACGCTCTCGCTTGTATGAGTACGTAGCGGTACATACTAACACAAAACACGTGTTACAAGTACCGACGGACTCATACAGTTGCTCATCAAACTATATTATATATAACTTTAATATCGAGCTATTTTGTGCAAATTACGTATATTAGCTTTGTTGGATCTTTTGACATTAGAATTATGTTATCGTCTGCATCAAGAATGCAGCATGTATTCTTAGAGTGTTTAAATAAGGTAAGGAGAGAGAAGTATGGGTTGGACATTAGCTCAACAAAAGGTTATCGATGCAAGAAATAAGAATATCTTGGTTTCAGCGGCAGCAGGTTCTGGTAAGACTGCTGTATTAGTGGAACGTATTATTTCTATGATCTCGGAAGGTGAGAAGCCAATCGATATTGATCATCTCTTGGTGGTAACCTTTACGAACGCCGCGGCAGCAGAGATGAGAGAACGTATCGGGAAGGCGATTGAGAAGAAGCTTCAAGAGAAGCCGGATAATCGTCATCTTCAGCGGCAGATATCCTTATTACAAAGCGCTCAGATTACTACAATACATAGCTTTTGCCTTAATGTAATCCGAAATTATTTTCATCGAATTAATCTTGACCCATCCTTTAAGATTGCAGAGGAATCAGAGATTACATTACTAAAATCCGATGTGATTTCTGAAATTTTAGAACGCTGGTACGAAGAAGGCAGGGAGGATTACCATGACTTTATAGAAAGCTATTCCTATTCCAAATCGGACTTACCGATCGAAGATCTAATTCTCCAGCTATTCGATTTCTCTATGAGTGATCCCTGGCCAAAAGCCTGGATCGATAAGTTGCGGCGCAGGTTCGATATTGATTCGTTGCAAGCGTTGAATGAGACATCCTGGATGCATGAGATATTGGACTATATAAGAGTAGTGCTTAATGATCTACTCAAGAAGAATAGCAAAGCAATTGAAATCTGCAGTGAAGCCGGCGGGCCCACTGCTTATGAGGCTGCTTTACTTTCGGATCGGAGCATTCTGGAGTCTCTTATTAAAGCAGAGTCCTACGAGGAATATGCTAAGCTTTTCCCGGAGATTACTTATGATCGTTTATCTAATAAGAAGGAAGAAGGGGTTCAGGCCTGGAAGAAGGATAAGGTTAAGGAGCTACGAGACGAGGTCAAAAAAGGATTAAAGGACCTATCAGGACAGTATTTCTTTCAAACTCCCGAGGAGATGCTTGCGGATCATCAGGCGGTGGGAAATATTATGCAGGTGCTTTTTGATCTTACCCTTGAATTCATGGAGGAGTTTGCTAAGAAGAAGGAAGAGAAGAACCTGATTGATTTTAATGACCTGGAACATTTTGCCCTGAAGATACTTGTAGAAGAAAAAGCAGAAGACAGTGGTGGATGGCTTCCATCACCGGCAGCACTGGAATTAAGCGAGCTCTTTGATGAGATTCTGATCGATGAATACCAAGACAGTAACATGGTTCAGGAGACCATCCTTCGAAGTATCTCCCGTGAAGACCTGGGAAGACCGAATCGTTTTATGGTTGGTGACGTTAAACAGAGTATCTATAAATTTCGTCTGGCGATGCCTGAGATCTTCATGGAGAAGTATGCAAGCTATTCCTGTGAGGAGCTTACCACTGAGGGGGAGGAGAATCATTACCAGCGAATTGACCTGGACAAGAATTTCCGGAGCAGAGCTACCGTATTACAATATGTGAATGAGATCTTTGAGCAAATTATGCAGGAATGTGTTGGTGGCATCACTTATGATGAGGCAGCCTCCTTAAAATATGGTGAGCTTTATGAGGAAACATTACCTGAGGGCATAAGATCTAGGATTGCCAATGAGGTTGAATTATTACTCGTAACAGAGGAAGAGGATGAAGAGAAGAAAGAAAGCATGACCATAGATGGAGAAAATGCCTTCAAAGGGGCGGTGAAGGAGGATAAGGAAGACGTATCCTCCGATATAAATGGGGATAGTGAAGAGGAGGCCGTCTATACCAAGAAGGAACTGGAAGCAAGAGCAATTGCTAAGAGGATTAGGGAATTGACGGATCCTGATAACGGAATGCTGGTATATGACCAGAAAGCAAAGAAGCATAGGCCAGCAGAGCTAAGAGATATCGTTATATTGCTTCGTAGTATGACAGGGTGGTCTGAGGTATTTGTAAACACCTTGATGCAGGAAGGCATCCCGGCGTATGCAGATACCGGAACTGGTTATTTTAAGACATTGGAGATAATGACGCTACTAAATATGCTTCGTATTATCGATAACCCAAGACAGGATATTCCTTTGGTCGGCGTCTTATATTCACCTATGGTAGGCTTATCTTCAACAGAGCTTGCGTTAATTCGTGCAACCAATCGTAACATCAGCATGTACTCTGCCTTACAGAATTTTGCTACTGCACAGACTACAGATAGTCAACAAAGCATAGAGCTTAAGGATAGTGATATTGAGATGGCAGAACTAAGATTAAAGGTAGAAAACTTCCTTAAGGAGCTGGAGCATTACCGTTCTCTTGTTAATTATACGCCGATACATGAGGTGATTCAATTAGTGCTCGATAGGACAGGGTATTACTATTATGCCAGTACAATGCCCGGTGGTGAACAGAGAAAAGCCAACATAGATATGCTCCTTGCCCAAGCAGTTCGCTTTGAAAAAGGGAGTTATAACGGTCTATTCCATTTTATCCGTTATATAGAGAAGCTTCATAAATATGAAGTGGATTATGGAGAGGCCGCTACTTCCGGAGAACAGGATAACACAGTTCGAATTATGAGTATTCATAAGAGTAAGGGATTGGAGTTCCCAATTGTTGTCGTAGCAGGTATGAGTAAGCAGTTTAATACCCAGGATCTTCGCAGTAGCATCGTACTCCATAGTGAATTGGGGGTTGGTCCTGAATTTATAGACAGTAAGAACAGAACCAAGGTACCTACTTTACTGAAGAAGGCTATACAGAAGAAGGTACAAGTGGAAAATCTTGGCGAAGAGCTTCGCGTATTATACGTCGCCATGACCAGAGCTAAAGAAAAATTGATCCTAACCGGATACCTGAAATCGAAGGAGAAGGTAAGCGGTAAGGAATTTTCTTTCTATGAACTTCTTTCCGCTAAGAGTTATCTGGACTTCGTACTTCCGGCAATGGTAAATCGTATGGGAGAAGTCCCGGATATTATGGAGAATTCCTTTGTATGGCAACAAGGGAACATGTTGATCACAGTTTTGTCCAAGAAATCTTTATTACGCGAGGAGGTAGCGAAGCAGCTCTTCTTACAGAAGGATTTACAGGAACTAGATGAGATTGATAAGGATAAGAACTACCATCAAGAGCTGAAAGAGGAAATGAAGTTAAGGCTCAACTATGAATATGCATACCGGAAAGAGGCACAATTAAAGGTTAAGATGACAGTGTCGGAATTAAAGAAGCTTGGACAGTTTCAGGATGAGGAGCAAAGTGTCAATTTATATGGCTCTAAACCGACAAGAAAGCTATCGATTGCGGACGAACCGGAGATAGAAGCTACGATACCGGCATTTCTTCGTCAGCAAGAAGCAGCGATTTCAGGAACGGATCGAGGTACCCTGTACCATAAGGTATTGGAGTTGATTAATCTGCAACGGGTATATGACAGAGAGGATCTTAATAAGGAGTTGGAGCTTCTAGCTCTTGCAAATAAGCTGAATAGCAGGGATATAGATAAATTAAAATTAGATTATATTATGGGATTTATCTTAAGTGACGTTGCTAATCGGATGAGAGAAGCGGAGAAAGAGAATAAGCTTTACAAGGAGAAACAGTTTGTTATGGGTATCAAGGCTTCCGAGGTACTGGGATCGATCGATAGTGAGGAGCTCATTCTGATCCAAGGTATTATTGACGTCTTTTTTGAGGAGAACGGGGAATTGGTGCTCCTTGATTATAAGTCGGATATCGTAACAGATGAGATGCAGTTGGTTCATCGATATAAGGTACAGCTCCAATATTATAAGAGAGCCTTGGAGCAAATGCTGAATAAAAAGGTAAAGGAAATGATCATCTATTCGCTCCCTCTTGGTAAGGAAATTCGTATAGATGAATAGAAGTTGGTTACACTTTAGTCAATATACTAGTGTGAAAAATAAGGTGTTTTTTTAGTATGACAGAAAGGGTGACTAACATGAGCAAGAAGAAGGAAGAGATTGATTTAGATAATATAAAACCGGAGGAAAAGATAAAGTATGAAATTGCGGAAGAACTAGGTTATCTGGATAAGGTAATGGCGACCGGTTGGAAGTCCCTGACAGCAAAGGAGTCGGGAAGAATTGGAGGACTTATTACAAAGCGGAAGAATGAGTTAAAAAATCAAGAGAGTAAGTAATGATGGATAACGTCAGAGTATAGAGAGGATAGTAGATGAATAAACCAAAGATGATCATGTTCGATTACGGACAGACCTTGATATCAGAAGGAGCATTTAACGGTGAAGCCGGAACAAAAGCAGTACTAAAGCATGCAACTAGGAATCCTTATCAGATATCTGCAAAGGCCTTGCAGGAATTTGCAAAAACTCTCAACAAGGAGATCGGAAGATATGATCCAGATGTAAGGAAGGCAACTCATATCGAAGTTCATAATCATATATTTCAAAAATATCTGTATGAATATTATGACATCGAAATTGGCTTGTCTCCCGAGGAAATGGAGAGAGTATTTTGGGATAATGCAGCTGAGAAAGTTTTGACGAAAAATATGGAGAAGCTTCTGAGTTATCTTAAGGAACAACAGATCAGAACTGCAGTTATCAGTAATATATCCTTCAGCGGAAAAGCATTGGAGGATAGGATTAATTCTTTACTTCCGGAGAATGAATTTGAATTCATTCTTGCTACCAGTGAATATGTTTTTCGTAAACCTCATAGCAGAATTTTTGAGCTTGCATTGAGAAAGGCGAAGCTTAAGCCAAATGAGGTCTGGTATTGCGGCGATAATGCCTATTACGATGTGGAAGGGGCATTAAACATGGGGATTTTTCCTGTATGGTATAGGGGGGCGATTCAGGAGCATAACAAACTGGTACCCGGAATGGATTGTCTTACAATTAGCGATTGGGAAGAATTGATGGATTATATAAGGCTGCTATAATCGGAATACTCCTTAGCAGAAGTGTCCGAAGATAGCAGCCTGTTCCGTTGTACATTATTTAATTCAGAAAGCGATATAACAAAAAACATATTATATTAACTTCTCAGATCAATATGATTTAATTTAAGGTTATCAACTCCGAGGAAGCCTTTGATCGCTACGCAAATACCGCCAAGTAGGATGGAGGTGTCTTGAAGTATGCTGGGTACAATACGAATATAGCTGTTCATCCGACTCGTTAAAGCAGCTTCAATCTTTTTGGTGATATCAGGGAAGAATATGGTGAAGGAGCTATTGATAATCACGATATCTGGGTTGTAAGCATTCAAAATATTATTGACACCTATGGACATATACTTGACAAAATCGTCCATTATCTTTTGAGCATCCGGATCACCGGCTTCATATGCTAATCTGAATTGCTCAAAACTCACCTCTTCGACGTTCTTTATCTTGGAATATTCACGTAACAGATTACGCTCGGAAGCGTACTGCTCAAAACACCCCTTATTCCCACATGGACATTGTCTACCGTCAATCTCAATTACAGTATGTCCGACTTCACCGGCTCTGCCGTTATATCCAGTATAAAGCTGATGATTTATTATAATTCCAAGACCGATACCGGAATGCACACTGATATTAGCAATATTAGCATAATCATACTGGAAGGTCTTCTCGCCGATTACGGAGAGATTCGCTTCATTTTCCAGATATACCGGAGTGTTGAAATGATTTTCTAAGCCTTCCGCAATATTAATTCCAGATAGGTTATAATATGGAGCAAAAGATACCTGGTTATTGGCTATAACGCCATGGATGCCAAGGGTAATGCCCACCAGATCATAAGGTGTTTCCTTTGGAAGCTTCATTGATTCGATTAATTCGATCAAAACATTTACAATATTTGATGAATTCTTCGGTGTTTTGATCTGCTTTAGGCTACAGTCCTCTCCGATTAGATCAGATACTAATGCAGATATGGTATCTACACCGATATCGATACAGATTACAAAGCCTGCTTTCTTATGAAGACTGAGTAGGATCGGTTTTCTTCCTAAGCTAGTATCATCACTGCCTATTTCTATTACAAGCTTTTTGTTGATTAGCTCCTGTACGATTGCAGATATAGTTGCTTTCGTTAAGCCTAAATGCTTTGCGATCGCAGCTCTTGATATAGATGTATTGTTAATAATCGTCTCTAAGACTAGATTCGTGTTAATATCTCGTATAAGTTCTTTGCTGCCTGTTACCATCACAGTCACCCTTCGTAATCAAAATTATAGCTATAATGTTAACATAAAAAAATTTTTTTGGAAAGAGAAATTATAAATTTGTTTAGTTATTTAACAAGAAACCCTTAAAGATTGCCTTGAAAACCTATTGATTAATCATTCTTTCGTAACTTAGAGGTGCTTGCAGATCATGCTTGACATCGTTAATACAAGTTGATATAGTTGTTTTATACATTAGTTTATTCAACAAATCAATTATAAATCTTAGTATAAAAAGGAGATAATGTTATGTTATACGTAGGTGTAGATTTAGGAACCTCTTCTGTGAAGCTCCTTCTGATGGATGAGGCAGGAGACATTAAGAGTATTGTAACAAGAGAATATCCACTTTATTTCCCGAAGCCCGGTTGGTCCGAGCAGAACCCGGAGGACTGGTACACTGCTCTGGTCGACGGTATCAAGGAACTTATAAAGGACCAGGACAAATCTCAGATTGATGGGATCAGCTTTAGCGGACAGATGCATGGAATGGTTATCCTTGATGAGAATGATAAGGTTATCCGCCCGGCTATTCTGTGGAATGACGGACGTACTCAGGCAGAATGCGACTACCTGAATAAGGAGATCGGAAGAGAGAAGATCTCTGGTTACACAGCGAATATGGCATTGACCGGCTTTACAGCTCCGAAGTTATTATGGGTAAGAAAGCATGAGCCCGAGAATTTTGCTAAGATTAAGAAGGTTATGCTGCCGAAGGATTACATCGCTTATATGCTTTCCGGTGTTCACTGCACTGATGTATCCGATGCTTCCGGTATGCTATTATTTGATGTTAAGAATAAGAAGTGGTCTAAAGAAATGCTTGACCTGTGTGGTTTAAAGGAAGAGCAGATGGCAAAGATTCATGAATCCTATCAGGTGGTAGGAACCATAACTGAGAGGGCCGCGAAAGAATTGGGGCTTCCGACTAGCGTAAAAGTGATAGCAGGTGGCGGAGATCAGGCAGTTGCAGCAGTAGGAACTGGAACTGTTGGCGCAGGAAAGTGCAATGTTTCCTTAGGGACCTCCGGTGTAGTATTCATCTCAACCAAGGAATTTGCAGTCGATGATAACAATTCCCTTCATGCTTTTGCGCATGCTGACGGTAGATATCATTTCATGGGAGTTATGCTTTCGGCAGCTGCTTCGAATAAGTGGTGGATGGATGAGATCATCGGAACAAAGGAATATGGTAAGGAGCAGCAGGCAATTACAAAGCTTGGGGAGAATAATGTTTACTTCCTGCCATATCTGATGGGAGAGAGAACCCCGCACAATAATCCAAATGCCAGAGGTACCTTTATCGGAATGACCATGGATACCACCCGTGCTGATATGACTCAGGCTGTTCTTGAGGGTGTCGCATTTGCTCTTCGTGATTCCTTTGAGATCGTAAAAGCTCTGGGTGTAGATATAGAACGGATCCGTATCAATGGCGGTGGTGCAAAGAGTCCATTGTGGTGTAAGATTATTGCAGATGTGCTTAATGTTAAGGTCGATAAGATCAATTCAGAAGAAGGTCCCGCTTTCGGCGCAGCAATTCTTGCCGCTGTTGGTTGTGGCAAATATGCTAATGTTGAGGAAGCAACGAGCAAGCTGATTAAGGTAATCGATACTACCGAACAGGATCCGAGGGAAGTTGAGCTTTACAATAAGAAGTATGAGGTATTCAAGGAGCTTTATCCTACTCTGATGAATATCTATGATAAGATGGCATAAGAGAAAAGGAAACTTAAGCTTTACATAAATTTCAATAATTGTGTAATACATTTTGGAACGGAGCTGTTGCAAAATGTAAGCTAATGCGGAAGGAAAGGACAACAGGCAGCCTTTGTGTGAAGGATGCTTATGGTTCTTTCCTTTTCGCTGATCAGAAGAGGCATAATTCCATGAATGAGAAGAACGGAGTCATATATTTTTAAATTGATAAGAACTTCCAGGTATGGTAGAATAGCTTAACAGAAATAATAGCTTAATAGCTACTCAGTAAGTAGCATAAGAGTTCTGATGTAATTGCATAAATAACACTTACGGCAGCAAGGCATTGTTACAGATCATTAGCCTGCTGCCTATTCATGATTAGAAAGGAGCTGCAAGCGATGCAGCCTTACAGTGGCTTTGCATCAGTCTATGACCTCTTTATGGATAATGTTCCATATGAGGAGTGGGCTGACTATTTACAACGTTTATTAAAGAAAAATCGAATCGAGAAGGGGTTACTTCTTGAGCTGGGATGTGGAACCGGTAGTATTACTCGTCGTTTGGCTGACCGAGGCTTTGATATGATTGGAATTGATTATTCTGAGGAGATGCTTGCCATCGCAAGAGAGAACAGTGCAGACGATTACAATATATTGTACTTATGCCAGGATATGAGAGAATTTGAATTATATGGGACTGTGGCAGCTGTGATCAGTGTCTGTGACAGTATGAATTATATTCTTTCAGAGGAAGAGCTTCTGAAGGTATTCCGTTTAGTGAACAATTACCTGGATCCGGGAGGATTATTTATCTTTGATTTGGATACCAGGTATGCATATGAAGAGGTTCTGGGTGATAACACTATTGCTGAGAACCGTGATGAGGGAAGCTTTATCTGGGAAAATACTTATTACGAAGAAGAGATGATAAATGAGGTTAATTTGACGCTGTTTATTCCCGAAGCAGAGGAGATATATCACAAATATGAAGAGACTCATTACCGTAAGGCATATTCCATGGATACGATAGCACGATTAATAGAGGAAGCAGGCATGGAGCTGGTAGCAATCTATGATATGCTGACCGAAAAGAAGCCTAAAAAGGATAGTGAGAGAGTCTATATCATTGCCAGGGAGAAGCCTCAAGCTAATAAATTGTATATACAACCATAGAGCACCGGGTGTTATGAACTGTTTGGGTTAATGAGTAGGTTACAAGGCTTTGAATAAGTAATGAGACTGGGTATAGTGTTTAGGTTATATAAGTGGGTAAAGTGTTTCGGTTATATAATAGAATGAAGTAGGACAAAGTATTACAAGAGAAAATGGAAGATATTTATTGGATGAGAGTTTGTGTCAGGAATGTAACAAATAGAAGGAGAATATTATGGGCGATTATATTATACGTGCAAGTGCTGCTGAAAATCAGATCCGCGCATATGCAGCCACAACGAAGGAATTAGTGGAGCATGCAAGAAGTATCCATGGGACAAGTCCGGTAGCGACAGCTGCTCTTGGTAGACTTCTTACCGCAGGAGCGATTATGGGAAGTATGATGAAGGGAGAGGAGGATATTCTCACTCTTTTAATTAAGGGCAGTGGACCCATTGGAGGAATTACCGTCACTGCTAATTCCAAAGGAACAGTCAAGGGATATGCTTATAATCCAGAGGTTATACTTCATGCCAACGACAAGGGAAAGCTGGATGTAGGTGGAGCAATAGGAGCAGGGATATTAAGCGTCATTAAGGATCTTGGACTAAAGGAGCCCTATACAGGACAGACCCATCTGGTATCTGGTGAGATCGCAGAGGATATCGCATATTATTATGCGACCAGTGAACAGGTGCCGTCAGTGGTAGCACTGGGTGTGCTGATGAACAAAGAAAATACCGTTAAGCAGGCAGGGGGCTTTATCATACAGCTGATGCCTTTCGCAGAGGAAACGATTATTGATCAGCTTGAAAAGAAAGTAAATGAAATTACAAGTATCACCTCACTCCTAGATCAAGAAATGTCTCCTGAGATGATTCTGGAGTATATACTGGGGGACTTTGGTCTGGAGCTAATGGACAAGCTGCCGGCTTCCTTTGAGTGCAACTGTACGAAGAAGAGAGTGGAGAAAGCGATTATCTCTATTGGACAGAAAGAGATTGCAGATATGATAGAGGAAGAGAAACCAATTGAGGTGAATTGTCATTTTTGCAATACCCACTATCATTTCTCGGTTGAGGAATTAAAGGAATTATTAGATAGAAGTAAGTAGTCATGGATATTAGACTGAGTGTACTTTGTTACTCGGGATCTTACTATCTCATCGAATCAGAATAGATATCACAAAAAGAGGATAAGGTACTCCATTGTGAACGGATGCTAAAAAGTGTAAAATATTCCATGTATTTAGGATAGAATATTGTATATTGCTATACGATCCGTTTAGGTGTGAAAGCGTCAACTTTATTAGTGGGCGTACTTTTATATGGAGGGAAATCATGAAAGGTGCATTTTATTCAGGAGAATACCGGAATCTGTTTCAGGAGTTCGGATACGATGAGAAAGAGATTGAACTAAGATTAGAAATGGCTTACCAGACCATTTTCTATGGACCGGAGGATGAGAGGTTCTACCATGAGGTCGGTGAGGATATGGCATATTTTGAAGACACCGGTAATTTTGATGCCAGAACCGAAGGCATGTCCTATGCCATGATGATGTGCGTACAGAGAGACTGGAAGAAAGAATTTGATAAGCTTTGGAAGTTTACCAAAACATATATGTGGATGGACTATGGCTGGAATAAGGGTTACTTTGCCTGGTCTGTTGAGCCGGACGGAACAAAGAATTCGGAAGGACCGGCTCCGGATGGAGAAGAATACTTTGCGCTTGCTTTATTCTTTGCATCAAATAGATGGGGAGATGGCGAAGGCATCTACAATTATTCCAAAGAGGCAAGAGATATTCTACATGCCTGTGTTCATAAGGGGGAAGAGGATTTTCCTGGTGATCCCATGTGGGAGCCTTCGAATAAATTGATTAAGTTTATCCCCAATTGCGATTTCTCAGATCCATCCTATCATCTGCCTCATTTCTATGAGTTGTTTGCTTTGTGGGCAAATGAAGAAGATCGAGAGTTTTGGAAAGAAGCAGCCAAAGCAAGCAGAGAATATCTGAAGAAGGCTTGCCATCCTGTAACCGGACTTGCGCCGGAATATGCCCATTATGATGGAAGTCCTTTTATGAAGGATCATAGAGAGCGCTATTATAGCGATGCGTATCGTGTGCCCGCTAACCTGGGATTGGATTATGAATGGTTTGCAGCAGATGATTGGGAAAGTGAGTGCGCTGACAAGATCCAGACCTTCTTCTGCGAGACAGTAAAGGGTAGAAATGACATGGTATATGAGCTGGACGGAACCATTATTGAAGAGAAGGCACTGCATCCGGTGGCGATTATTGCGACCAACGCAGAGGCATCCTTAGCTAGTAAGGGGAGATATCAGAAGGAATGTGTAGACCTTTTCTGGAATACACCTCTTCGTAAGGGAGAACGCCGTTATTATGATAATTGTCTATATCTATTTGCTCTCATGGCTTTGAGTGGCAATTACAGAATTTATCAATAGTGACAGATATATGATAAATGACAATCGATTTAAATATCTTTTTGAAAATAACCCTTTTAGGGTTCTTTTATAAAAGTAAAAGTGTGCTTTACACGATGAGGGAGGGTATGTATGAATTACGGTTATTTTGATGAGAAGAATAAGGAGTATGTCATTACTAGGCCTGATACACCGGCACCCTGGGCAAATTATCTGGGTTCCCCGGAGTATGGAGCAATCATCTCGAACAATGCAGGTGGTTACAGTTTTGTAAAGAGCGGTGCGAACGGGAGAATTAGCCGTTACATCTTCAATCAGGAGGATAAACCGGGGAGATATGTTTATCTGCGTGATGATGATGCAAACGATTATTGGTCCGCATCCTGGCAACCGGTTGGTAAACCGCTGACAGAGTATTCCAGCCAGTGCCACCATGGAACCGCTTATACAACAATTAAAGCGCAGTATAAGGGAATTGAATCAGAGGTACTGTACTATGTTCCTTTGAACAAGACCTATGAGGTGTGGAAGGTTACCTTAAAGAATACGGGTGACAAGCCTCGCAATATCTCAGCTTTTGGGTTTGTAGAATTTACGAATGAGGGTAATTACGAAAATGATCAGGTGAATCTACAATACACACTATTTATCACGAAGACTTATTTTAAAGGCAATAAGATAATACAGACAATAAATGAAAATGTGCATAAGAATGAAGACGGAAAGAGCGCCACGGATCGTTTTTTTGGATTAGCCGGTGCGGAGGTTACCTCCTATAATGGTGACAAATCACATTTTATTGGTGGCTATCATAGCTTCCATAATCCGATTGCAGTAGAGAGGGGAATGTGTGATAACGTACTTAATTACAATTCCAATGCCTGTGGTGCACTACATACTAAGATGACACTGCAGCCCGGTGAGAGCAAGGAGTTCGTATTCCTCCTTGGTCAGAAGAATGATGAACAGTCAAAGGCCATACTTGATACCTATGCTGACCTTAAGATCGTTACCTCGGAGTTGAATGAATTAATTCATTACTGGCATGGTAAGCTATCCAATTTCAAGGTGAAGACTCCCGATGGGAACTTCAACGCAATGCTAAATACCTGGAATGCTTATCAATGCTTTATTACCTTTATCTGGTCCAGAGCTGCATCCTTTATCTATGCGGGACTTCGTAACGGCTATGGATACCGTGATACCGTACAGGATATCCAGGGAATTATTCATCTGGACCCTGCTATGGCGAAGGAGAAGATCCGTTTTATGCTATCCGCTCAGGTGGATAACGGTGGAGGTCTTCCTTTGGTTAAGTTTGACCATAAGGCAGGACATGAGGATACACCGGATGATACCTCCTATGTACAAGCAACCGGGCATCCTGCTTACCGCGCCGATGATGCCTTATGGCTGTTCCCAACTGTATATAAATACATGGCTGAGACAGGCGATAAAAAGTTCTTAGATGAGGTGATACCATATGCCAACAAGGAGGAAGGCGATGTTTATGATCACTTAAAGCGTGCTATTAATTTCTCCATGGAACGACTTAGCGTACATAACATGCCTGCCGGCCTTCATGCGGATTGGAATGACTGCTTAAGACTAGGTAAGAAGGGAGAGTCTACCTTTGTTGCCTTCCAGCTATATTACGCAATGAATGTAATCCGTAATATTGCAATGGATAGAAATGACCAAAAGTATATCGAATACCTCGATAAGGTGCAGCAGGATTTAAGAGAGACCCTGAACATCAATTGCTGGGAAGGAGACCGTTTCATCCGTGGCTTCAAGGAGGATGGTCAGGTAATCGGTTCCAAGAAGGATCCGGAAGCCAGCATGTGGGTGAATCCTCAATCCTGGGCAGTAATCAGTGGACTTGCAACTAAGGAGCAGGCAGAATTGGCTCTGGAGAGTGTTCATAGAGAACTGAATACAAAGTACGGAGTAAGAACTATGGCACCTTCTTATGTTGATCATGCCTTTGACGGAGCGTTGGCAATTCTGTACAACCCCTCCACGAAGGAAAATGGTAGTATCTTCTCACAGCCTCAGGGATGGATCATTCTTGCAGAGGCTCTGATGGGACATGGTAACCGTGCTTATGAATACTATACCGAATGCTGCCCAGCTACCCAGAATGATCATGCTGAGATACGAGTAATCGAGCCTTATGCACACGGGCAATTTACCGAGGCAACCGACAGTCCTTTCTTTGGACGTTCCCATACCCATTGGTTGACAGGAACCGCTTCCACCGTTATGGTAGGTAGTATAGAAGGTATTCTGGGGATGAGACCTGATCTAAATGGCATTCTGATTGCACCCAGTATTCCGAGTGAGTGGAAGGAATTATCTATCGAGAAGAGCTTCCGTGGTAAGAAGCTGAATATTAAGGTTCAGAACCCAAATGGTGCCGAGAATGGCTTTACAGAGTTCTATGTTAACGGCGTGAAGCTGGAGAAGAACTACTTACCGGAGAGCATGATGAAAGAAACCAATGAGATTCTATTAGTAATGTAATACTGTCGTTTTCATATTAGGCATATAGGAATAAATATCAATAAAGATGAATGGGGCTGTCGCACTAGCGGTTATTCAACCACCAGTGCGACAGCTCCGTTTTTAGGTTATTTTTTAGGAATTCTATATTTATTATAGATAAATCCGAGCATTATCTTAAAAATGATGCACTTTAATA
>JAEZKA010000023.1 GCA_023436225.1 Bacillota bacterium | reverse complement strand
CTGCAAAATGTTCCATAAATAATTTTGAAAGATAAAATGGAGCTGTCACTCCAACAGCCATAGCATATTCAAACTCTTCATATGAACATTCACCTATACCACGCATAATCGGGAGGGCATTATTAATAAGGTAATCAATATGACCATGCTTATCGATTACATATTCTGCAAAAGCTTCAAGCACATCCTTTTTACTGATATCTCCAACATAATGATCTCCAGCAGCAGTATCAATTACCTCTACAATTGCGCCCCCTGACTCAAAGGCTTCTTTTGTAGTTTTACCAATACCATGTGCTCCACCTGTAATTACCACGACCTTATCTTTAAACTGCATAATTCACCTCCTTTTATTTAGTAAATCCAATTCAAAACCGTAATGTTCAATTCCATCCTCTTGATAGATATCAGTGACAATCTGAAAACCAAGACTCTGATAGAAATCCTCTAGATATGCTTGTCCGGATATTCTTATCCTTTCTGCCTTGAATTCGTTCTTTATAATTCCTATAGCCTCAAGCATCATCTTTCTGGCAAAGCCATATCTTCTGTGGCTTTCTTTAATAAGTCTGCCAATCGATGGTATCTCATAAGAGATTTCTGCTGGAATTACTCTTAGAGCAGGTCTTTCCATCATCGATATCATAATTATAAGCTAAACCATGTATACTATCAATCCAAGTTAATCCAAATCTATGTATTAATTATTCAATTAATTCGATAGGAGCTCTTTCCTAGAACAATGTGTCAGCTTGCTGACACTTCGCGCCTGAGCGATGTGAAGCAACAAATAACTTTCCGCGAGGTGCGCATCCTGCACGGAGCGGTTTTTATTGTATAGGACGAACTTTCCTATACAATAAAAACCACTTCCTAAGTTTTTTAGAAAGTGGCTTCAAAAAGGCCTATGCCTATTTATTTAATTTTGGCTTAAGATTTAGTATAGCTTTGCACCAGCAGGAATGTGGTCATCTACCATAAGAAGATGAAGCTTTTCTACTCCCTCTTCCTCGTGTACTGCTGAAATTAGCATGCCGTAGGAATTAGTTCCCATCATTTCTCTAGGTAGAAGATTGGTGATCGCAATCAAAGTCTTATCAACTAACTCTTCTGGCTCGTAATAAGAGTGAATTCCACTTAAAATAGTACGTTCTTTGCCTGTTCCGTCATCTAATGTGAACACACTGATATCATCTATATATCTCTATATGCTTTCTTTTACATGTTCGGAAGTAGAGTAACCTCCTTTTCTCTATTGAGAGAGACTCCTTTATCCCCAGTTGGATAAGATTAATTCAAATAGACCATCTATTTAGACCATTTATAAGTAGGCTATCATCGTCTATTCAAAACCTAATCTATATAAATAATACGGGGATCACCTGCAAAGAATTTTGCGGCTTCAGAGTCTCGGTATACAAATATTTTAGCATTTAAATAACGTAACTGATCGACATCACCACGAATGTTAGTCAAACTTCTAGGGAATGTAATCTCTTCTAGGTTATTTAATCCCACAAAAAATCCTACATCTATGTCCTCCAACCCTTCAGGAAATATAATTTCTGTTAAACTCGTTGAACCATGAAAATAATCAAAATCAATCTTTTTAGTTCCATTTGCAAAAACAACTCTTGATAAATTTTCACAATTATCAAATGGAGTTGAACCCATCTCGGCGACCGCAGGTACCATAATCTTTTTGATCCCACTTTGCGCAAAAGCATAAGAACCTAGTTCTTTTAAGCTATCCGGTAAATCCACTTCAATCAAATTACTACAATCCTCGAATGCTGAATCTTTTATGCTAACCACTCCTTCAGCCACGATTACTTTAAGTAACATTTTATTATTATAGAAGGCTTTTGGCCCTATTGATGTAATCTTTTTACCTAGCACACTATTTGGAATCACTTCATAGCCAAATGACCATTTATATGATTTTAGAGTACCCTCAGAGTCGACACATGACCACAAATAAATTATCTTACACATGATAATGCAAAAAATGATTAAAAAGGTTACAACGACTTTTTTTGTTTTTCGGATGATTTTATATTTCTTAATATGCTCTTCTTCTTTTTGTAAAATCTTATGTATTCTTAGCTCACATTCTTCTCTTTTTTTCTTAGAATCCTTATAATTGCCCAACTCCTTAAACAACTCCAATGCTTTTCTTTGAGAATCGGAAGATTCTGAGTTCATTTTCTCCAGAGCGTCCACATAATTAAGTTCGGTCAGTTCATCCTCACATTGTCTAAGTAAAAGGGGGGCATCCTTATAATTCTTTAATACTTTAAATTCAGAGATAGCACTGTGCGTACTAAAATAATTATGTTGTTTCATTTTGCTTACTGCTTGCTGATACAGCTTTTCTAAATCATCTAGCTTGCGCTGCTTCTTTGCCTGGTCTATCTTCTGAGACATTCTTCGGCATTCCTCTGCCCTGGAAGCTGCGTCCTGGAAGCTGCCAAGCTTATCAAACAAGCTTTCTGCTCTATTATACTCCAGCTCACTACTTGCACTTAACATATCCTTCAACGCAGCCTTGTATGCAATCGTTTTCTCTATGTATTCATTATATCCCCTAATAGTATTGGCATAATCGGAGCCTGCATACTTAAGTGCCAGCTTGAAATTATTAAGATTCTTGATTGATGAACTATATTCCCTAATTTTATTCTCCTTGGCAATATGAAGCTCTGCCATAAGCTTTCCGATATATGCTTTACTATTGGTCGGATCATCATTTAAAACATCTTCCAGCAGCGAATCAGCCTTATCCCAGTCATTCTCTTCCAGACAGATAAATGCTCTTTGTAGTTTTGGAGGGATGCCACCATGATTCCCATTGGTACCTGAGACAGCCGCACCCATAGGTAACGTACTCTGCTGTGATGTTGCTGGGTATGTACTCTGACCGGAAGGTGGCATTGTATTCCCGAGTACACTACTCAAGTCTTTCATTCCCGGATTATTTCCCTGGCTTTTTCCCTTTAAGGAAGTAAAATCCTTCCTCTCTTCTGTTTTATCTTCAGATTCACCTGAATCTCCAGAACCTTCCACCACCAAGCCCTTACCGATCTTTTCAATCATCCACGATACATGGGCTAATGCCATCTCAATTTTCGTTAAGGTCTCTTTTAGCTGTTTCCTTCTGTTCTCATCGGAAGCGTTATCAAGCCTTTCCAGATATTCCGTTTGCTTATTTTCCAATTCCTCTCTGATGCTTTCAAAATCCTCTGTTTCATTTATCCCTAGTTCCTTTAATAATTCTTCCATTGCTATTCTACCTCAGCCTCCAGTAATCTGCACATTTCTATCATATTTCTGCTAATATCCTTCAGTTGATATGCCAACTCTTCACTCTGTCCTTGTACACTATCTAATACTGTTTCCTCGCTTTTAACCACTTCTACTGATTTTCTTTTTCCGAACAGACCTGCCAAAAAACCAGTCTTTTCCGATTTACTATGATTTTGTGAATTACCATCTGTAATTACCTTATATTTATCAGACAATCTCGTACATTCGATCGCATAGTTTTGCAGAGCTTGCAGCAATTCGGCTTCTCTGGCGCCAGCCAACACTCCCGTACAGGCATTATTTGAATATGCTAATACATCCTTTTCAAGAAATTCCAGTTTTTCCAGTATTTCTTTTTCTTTTTCACCATCCTGTAAATACTTTCTTTTCTCAATCAGCAATTCTCGTAAATATAATAGCTGGGATAAATCCTGAAATGATTCCTCTGTAAAATCCACTACTTTGTTATTATCATAAAAGATCTCATTCAAAAAACACTTCGTAAATTTCTCCTTACACCAGCTGGAAGCATCCGACTGTGCAAACTGCTCCAGCAATGTCTCGTATGCTTCAAATAATTTGGATTCGTCACTCGTAAAACTCTTTTCTATGAATTTTCTATTAATTACATCCAGTTTTGAAAGCAGTTCTCCTCTTGTAAAAAAGAGATAATCCTCCCCCAAAAGAACCTTACCAAGCTCCATATTATTTAATTGAGATTTTTGAAATACTCTTAATGTGCCCGAGAATTTCATTAATCCTATCAGATAATCAGATAATAATTCTGTATTCTCGATCAATTTATTTATGCAGTTAAAATCTTCTTCTATGGAAACGGTGGCTATTTGATCAACTGTAACTTTCACAAATCTAAGAAAAGCATCTATGTATTCCTGCTTATAACCCCTTTCTCTCAGGTATACCGCTTCGTAATTTTGAGTGTCTGTTATGGATTTTGCATTTATACCATATTCCTGTTTAAATTTTAAATCCTTCATCAAACTTTCGGTTAATTCAAGCTTATTTTCCGGATCAAAGTCAAGCTCGTAAGGCCAGTTATCAAAACTCTTTTCATGTCTAGCGAGACTACTTATACAATAGCTCCTTGTTGTAGACAGCGCCTTGTCACCTTTCTGACATGTAGACAAATAATATAAATCAGCTTTTAAATTGTTTTCTATCTTTTTAATTATTTCTACAAATCTTATTTCATCAGCTTCGGATAATCCATTTACAATTTTCATCCATTCTAAAGGAATTACTATATATTTTAAACTACTATTGGTTTCTTTAGATGTCCAAGCGTCTAAAAAATACTGATTATTCTTAATATTTAAATTATATAAACTATTTCCAAGTCTACCACGTAGAATCCCAGAACAGTTTTCATATCTATATTTTATTTCTTCTTCCATTAATCGAATATTCTTTACTGCTTTCGCAAATATATTATTAATAGATCTATTATAATAATTTATATCTTCTACACCTAACCTGAGGCTAACCAGCACTTGTTTCATTCTGATATTATTTTTGAATTCCTGGTCCATACAAACCATAAATATTTGTGACTTAAAGCTTTCTCCTGTAGTGATAATTTTTATTCTTTCAACATTCCGTATTTTAGATTGTTGATAGGTCTGAAATAAATCTTTTATAAAGTTGATAAATACAAACTCCATATCAGAACTTTTACATGACGTATAGAGATCATTAATATATGCTTCATATTCCTTAAGTAAATAAATAATCTCCTGTGTTTTAATGATATAATTTTTATCATCGTTTAGCTTATTTGCCAGACTTCTGGTTATATCATTTACTAATTCTGAATGGTATTTTACTGTTCCTTCATTATGATTGATATATAGTACACTGTAAAGCTTTGGAGTTCCAATACTATCTGATATGTTATTATAATTCTGTTCTGCATATACATCCTCAAACCGGAAGCCATTCTCTTCTATCCTAATCGTAATCTGTAGTTTTGTCTCCGTCCTAATTCTATAATTGCTCACTTCCTTAACTTGTGGTGAGCATTGATATACAACAACATACTTCAAATCAGTTCCCAAAAGTTTATTATCTTCCATTTCATGATCTCTCCTTCATCCTTCGTAAATGTTTATTTATTTGTTTTAGAGTAGAGTTCAATGTAATGCTTTTTATCAGATTGCTTTTTTATCTATCTGTCATTATACTTTATACTATTTAATATCGAAGTTTTTTGACAATTAGGTTTGTGTCAAGTGTTTATTAGCAATTCCTCATTCAGTTTATTAACCATTCTTTACTTCATTAGCTCGCTGATATTTAATCAATTCAACTGATCATCCTTTATTCGTCGGATTTCGATAACATTCCCGCTGCTGCCGATTGCTACCAGTCTTCTCATATACACTTCCACGCAGCTGCAGTTTAATTCATGAAACATATGATAGCCCAGCTGTCCCTGTTTGGGGAGCCCGCTCAAACTATTGTAATGCTGAATAACATCACCGTTCGAGTCAATTGCATGAATAATACACCCGGCTATGTAGCATTGACTTAAGGTCATAAGAAGGATATTTTCTTCCTCCAGCTCACGAAGACGTCTCTCCTCCTCTTCCTTCTCCTTCTGTATCTCTGCCTTTACTTCTTCTAAGCATCTTCTGGCAAAAGCTTCGATATCCTCCTGCGATACACTTTCCTCCGAGAACTCTTCGCCGCGTTGTTCACATCTCTTCTTCATACGTTCGATGATTTCAAGGTCTGTAAGGCTTGGTACATCAATATCCTTCAACGCTTTCATATACTTTTTTGATCGTGGCTGACGAAGGATCTTATCAACTAAATCCTCATGATCCGCCTTGGAATAGGCAGTACCTGCTGCTTTTACGCTACCTTCCTGCTCCTTGCTTTGTTTTTCCCGATTTTCCTGCCTTTGAAACCGCATTTGCTGATTGAAATTCTGCATTGTCCTCTCCTATCGTAACTATAGCTAACCTATACTATATCACTTTCTGTCAGGGTCTTCATCTCATCCGCCGTCAATTCAATTCCTATTGCTGCATTTTCTGCTATTCTGACCATACGTCTGCTGTTTGTCTTTTCCACGAGATTACGTATTCCTCTAGCGTTGCCGAAGTTTTCTGTTGATTTTACTGTTTTCTCAATACTCTCTCTGATTAAAGGTATCAATGCCTTCGGAACCTCTAAGTTAAGCTTTCTTGCTTGATAATTGTAAATAGACAGCATTTCATCAATACTGTAGTCTTCAAATATTATCTCGTTGGCAAATCGACTCTTCAGACCCTGGTTTGTTGCAAGAAAATCATCCATATCCTTTGAATATCCTGCAATAATAACCATTAATTCATCTCTTCTGTTCTCTACCTGTGCCAAAAGAGTGGTAATGGCTTCCTGCCCAAAGCTATCATTGTCCCCCTGCTTAAGAGTATACGCTTCGTCAATAAACAGAATACCACCAGAGGCTTCCTTTACCTTCTCGATGACCTTGCCGGCAGTCTGTCCCATATAGCCGGCTACCAGATCCTGCCTGCTACACTCGATAAATAAATCACCCTGCCGAAGTACACCAAGACTTCCATAGATTTTGCCGATTAATCGCGCTACTGTCGTTTTACCGGTTCCTGCGTTTCCTTTAAATACAAGATGAAGTGTTCCAAAGCCTTCCCCCGTATCAATCCCCTTCTCGCACATCAGCTGCTTGGCTTTTATCATGTTAACCATCTCTGTAACCTTCGCTTTAACTGATGTTAAGCCAGTCAATGCATACAACTGTGCTAGGAGACTTTCTGCATTTTCTGTATTAGCTGCGGGCTCTTTCATACAGGCTATGATATCTTCCTGTTTAACCGTAATCAGATCCTCTTTATTGTTTTCATTAATCTTATCTAGTTCATTTTCCAACCGGCTTTCTATAGCTGTTGTTACAGCTTGAAGAACATTTCTAATTCCCCTTGCATTACCAAAGTCCTTTACTTTAGATTTTTCTTTAATTAATGCTTCCAGTAGCGAATCATCAATCTCCTGTATTAGTAATCCTTGGTTTATCGCCATGCCCTTCCATATGGTTACCATCTCAGGAATGGTATAATCCTCAAAGATAATCTGATTTGAAATTCTGCTGGATAAACCGGGGTTTTTCGTCAGAAAATGATCCATCTCATGTGTATAGCCTGCTAATATAACCATAAAGCTATCCCGGTACTCTTCCATGTCCATTAACAGCGCATCAATTGCTTCCTGACCGTTCGTATCATTGTCATCCCTGCTTAAGGTATAGGCTTCATCAATAAACAAAACTCCCCCCATCGCTTCTTCTATTTTACTCTTTACACATTTGGCAGTCCTGCCTACGATATCACTGACCAGGTCACTCCGGGAGCATTCGATCACTTTATTTCCCTCTGGTAATATGCCAAGCTGCCTGTATATACTGCCAATCAGTCTGGCTACCGTTGTTTTACCCGTACCCGGATTCCCTTTAAAAATCATATGTGAGGATCCTATTTCGTTACTCCTTTTCACTCCAAGCTTTTCTTTCTTTTGAGCGATATTGATTTTCTGTACCTTTTTACGGATTTCATCTTTCACAGATGCCAGCCCCGTCAGCAGGTTCAAGTCTTCCATCAACTCTTCCAGACTCTTCTCGCCCATTGTTTTCACTTCAAGAACATTCTTTATATCAACCGCTCTTATGATGTCATATTCATTCTTACTTGTCTCATGTCCCTGCTCGATTCTTTCTGTCACACGATCATTCACCGCATCGATCGTTTTGTCAAGAAGATTCCTGACACCTCTTGCATTTCCGAAATCCTTAAGCTTTGACTTTTTCTTCATAAGCTCCGTAAGTATTTCCTGCGTGTCCGCATCCAGATACATGTTTTTGGCCTTCACCATGCCCTTATAAATTGATACCATTTCCGGAACCGAATAATCTTCAAAGTTTATATATCTTGAAATACGACTTCTCAGACCTTCATTCGCATTAAGGAAACGGTTCATATCAGAAGTGTAACCCGCGAAAATTACCATCAGACTGTCCCTGCTGTTCTCCATCTCTGCGATCAAAGTATCAACAGCTTCTTTTCCAAATTGGTCATTATCTCCGTTACAAAGTGAGTACGCCTCATCAATGAAGAGAACTCCGCCCATTGCTTCCTTAATTTTAGCCTGAACATTCTTCGCTGTCTGACCGACATAAGCAGCAACCAGATCTTTTCTGGTACATTCCACAAAGACATCTCCCGGCAATACATCGAGCTGCTGATATATTTTTCCGATAATTCTTGCAACTGTTGTTTTCCCGGTACCCGGTCCTCCCTGAAAGACCATATGCAATGTTCCAAACCCGCCTTTTCTGGTTGATCCGGCTATTTCTGCCTGTCTCTGCGCTATGATTGCTTTGATGCGCTGATGCACTTCATCCTTCACAGCATTTAATCCTGTCATATGATCAAGTTCTTTTATCAAATCCTCAAGATTGTCCTCTTTACCAGTGCTAAGTTCGAAATCAATGTCTACCAATAAGGCCATATCCTCATCGGTTGTGTCATCCATCTGGGCATAACGGTCTGCTAGTTTCTTCGCAGCATTAAAAATCTTTTGTTCGATGGCTTTTCCATTTCTAAAATTTGGCTGTTTATATTCTCTGCTGATATTCTTTCTGAGTAATTCTATCGCCGACCTGGATAATTCAAAGCCCACTCCGTGCGCAATACGGGTTGCTATCTCTATCAAATCGTCAATCGAATAATCCGGGATATATAACGAATCATAAATCAAATCCTTGATTTCACTTTCCTGATCAAAAAGGCTTTGTATTCCTTCTTGAGAGCCTGTAATGATTACTGATAAATCCTCCACATGCTGATACATCAAACAACGCAGCGGCCAGGCTATTGCATCATAACTGCCGTTGTTATCTCTGCACTTTTCAATATTCTCAATAATGAGTACCGTTCCTGAGAGTTTTAATAAATCCCCCAGATTCTTTTCAAGATCCTTTGCTTCGACTAAAACTGCTTCCTCAACCTCTCTGATACCAAAGTCATACAACAGCTTACCAAGAATTGAAGCTAATGTTGTTTTACCACAGCCTTCTTTTCCGCAGATAGCAAAATGCGTCGTTTTTATCAGATTGCTGTGAAAATTATTGCGTTTTCTGTCGTTCTGCAAGCAAAACAGCCGATATAGATTACCGATCCTCTCTCTTGCCTCAATCATACCTACAATATCCTGAAAGCGTTCCTCTACCGGCATTGGCTCTTCATTAACAATCTTCTTTGTCACCTGCTTTATCATATTAAGCGCCTTGCCAAGACTGATAAAGCTCTGGCTTTTAGTGGCTTGTGTCTTGGCATATGATGACTTCTGATTGTCTATAAAAGCCTCTGTTCTATTTACAATGGGTGCAGTTTGGCTTACAAGGTTTGCAGCTTGTTCTATATCCAACTTACTACCCGTATCAGACTTTTCCTCGGGCTGCTTTGAAGCAGATAAAGCTTCACCTAACTGTTGCACAACTTTCTTTTGATCCGCTGGACAGTATAATTCATTTTCTATCGAATTCTTCTCAATGTAACTCTGAGCTGCATTATTATGAAGTGCTTCCTGCAAAGCACTCACCCGCTGCATATATAATCCCGTAGGAAATAGCCGCTGCATATCCTTTAAAATATTTATCGCAGCAGCTTCATCATTATTACGGATATAAAGCTCCGCCAGGAGAAGCATATAGCTTTCATTATATTCCTGGCTGATATATTCATGTAATTTAGCAATCAGTTCATCTTCGTCGGCCTTCGTACAACGTGCGTATTCATAACGTGCAAGTGCAGCAGTCGCCTCATAGATTCCTTCCTTATCAAGAATCTCTGTCAACTCCTCCAAGCCCATCGCGTCGTTCGTTCTTATATATATTTCAACAAGGTTGACGGCTGCCACTTCCTCCCAGGATAAAGCAAGTGCTTTTTTGTACCACTCTATACTACTTGAATAATTTTCATTCTTAAAATAAGCTTCCGCTACAAAGATCAATACATCGGAATCCTCTGTCTGATCTAGCTTCAGGCTATCCCCATATTCCGCAATTCTGTTGTAGTTATGATTCTTTTTTAAGTAAGCCAGCTCCCTGATATCCATATTAAACCATGCCCTCCCACTGAGTAAGTTTTACATAGAAGTTAAACCTGCTCTTACACAATAATCGTTCATGCTGACAAAACAGATTAAAAATCTATAATTATTTAATCTACTTCACTTCAATATCCCGGTAGATTCCTGAAAGCATTTTCAGCTCTTCTTCACTTAGATTGGCTTTTCTCTCCATTTGATATTCTTTCTTTAAATTAGCAGAAGGGATATTGAGATACAGATGTACCATTTGATCCTCGTCGAGGCTGGTGGTCAGTTCTACTAACGCACCCTGTTCCATACCAGGTGGCAGCTCGACTTCATAGGTACCAATTGTCGTTACATCTGTTAGTTCTTTAAATTCTCCTTCTGTTATAGTAATTTCAATCATTCTTTGATTCTGGCAATAGGTACAGAACTTCTGTGTACTAGAGACTGGAATTGCTGAATTGCGCGGAATTATAATAAAGTTCTCCTGTTTCTTCGTCTTTTTGTCAATAACAACAATACCTATGCTGTGAGAACAAACATCATTGAAATTAAGCTTTGTATCCTTTTTGTCTCTTTCCAACATATTACCGTATAGGGCTGCACCCAAGGCAACCGATTCATCCGGGTTAATCTCCTTGGAGGGCTTCTTACCGAGAAAAGCTTCAATTCTCGATGAAATATACGGAATCTTACTTGAGCCTCCGACCAGTAATACACGATCGATATCCTCCACTCTCATCCCGGAATTGCGAATCGCTTCTTTCATTTTACTTTCTGTTCTTATGTATAAGCTTTTTATTTTTGCCTCTAAGAAATCCCGCGAAATCGTAATATTTTCTTTAATATCTCCGAACCATACCGTGATGAACGAATTTGTCTTATTACTTAATTGGATTTTTGCTTTTTCTGCTTTGATACAGATATCCTGATAGACCTCACGATATTCGTCTTCTTTCAGATTTATGCCGTATTTCTCTGCAATTTGACTGCATACATGATCAACAATATACCTATCAAAAAAGTAGCCGCCGACATTCGATAATCCTCCGGTACTTTTCACTTCAATATTATTACCATCTAATCTCATAACGGTAACATCAAAGGTACCACCACCCAGATCGTAGACCAGAATATTAGCTTTCTCTAATTTATTTCTATGTGCAAAATATAAGGCAGCTGCCGTAGGTTCATTGATCATAGCCATCAGCTTCACTCCTGCCAAGGTAACGGCATCCTCCGTTGCTTTCCTCTGTGCGTCTGTAAAATATGCCGGAACCGTAACTACAACCTTGTCGATTTTCTCTCTGATATTCTCACAGGAATCCTTTACCACCTTCTTAATGATCAAGCTGGATATTTCCTCCGGAGTAAATTCCGTTCCCGCAGACACTTTAAATTTATTCTTTTTACCGATATGATTTTTTACAGTGGATATCACATTTTCAGGTTGTATCATGCAGTTTTCTTTCGCTGCATTACCCACACAGTACTGCTTTCCCTCAACCAGAACCACGGATGGAGTAAGCCTTTCACCCTCACTGTTGATTGCTACCTCCGGATCACCGTTATTATTTACAAATGCGCCGACGGAATAAGTCGTCCCTAAGTCTATTCCTAATATCATGCTTCCACCTCATACACTTACATTATTTGTTATATTAATTCCTTATTTTACATAAGTTTTATTATATTCTTGATCATGTAATTGATCAATTTTTATTATCAGATTAAACATTCTGGAATCCTTGTATTCTCCTAGTTCACCAAAAAACTTTACAGCACTTTCGTACGTTCCTTGATTCATCAAATCAATAGCTGCTATATATTTTTGTTCTGTTAGTACACTTTCACATTGTTTTAATAGCTGAGGAACATCCTTATAATTTTCCAAACCGTCTCTTGTAGAAAAAATATTAATAGCCATAATAGTTCTTACATACTCATGCTTCTTCATCTCACTTACAGCTTCTTGATAATATTTTTCCAATTCGTTTTGTCTTCTTTGGATTTCAGCTTACTTCAGATCATTTATTCTTTTTCTGCATTCAGATGCTTTTTTAGCAGAATCCTGGAAGTTACTAATCTTGTCAAATTCTTTTGCAGTTTGCGCATACTCATCTTCGTTTTTTGCATTCAGCATGTTTTTTAACGCAGACTTATATGCGATAGACTGTTCTATGTAATCATTATAACCTTTTAGAATTATAGCATAATCTGAAGTTGCATACTTTAGACCTAGTAGATAATTCTGGTTACCCGTCAAAAAGAGAGCTATGTTCCATTAATTTCGTCTCATCAGAAATATGCAAATCAAGCATTAGCTTACCAACATAAGCCTTACTACAGGTGGGATTATCGTTTAACACATCTTCAAGTAAAGAATCCGCTTTATTCCAATCTCCATGTTCTAGGCAGATGAAAGCTCTTTGTAACTTTGGCAATATGTTGCTGTTATTCGATTTGCCATTTGGAATACTACCAGAATAATTTCCTTGGGTATTACTCAAATTGTTAATACTCTGATCTTCTTCCTTATTTTAGATTTGAGACTTTCAACATTTATCTTTTCTTCTTTACTTCCTTGGTTTACTTTACTACTAATTCCCTCATTGGGAACTAGACCCTTATTTAGCTTTTCTTGCATCCAAGTAATATGAGACAGCGCGTTCTCTATCTTCTGTAAATTTTCCTTTAACTGCTTCCTTCTTTTTTCATCCTCTACATTATCAAGCCTGTCCAAGTGCTCTACCTGCATATGTTCCAGCTTTTCCTTAATTACTGAAAGATCTTCTGTTTCTGATATGCCCATTTCCTTGAGTAATTCGTCCATTTAGCAATCCTTTCATAACTGTAACTTATAATATTACTCTTACTTGTTTTCTTCTGCCTTCAACTCTACATTATCAAGCCGTTCCAGAAAATCTTCCTGTTTTTCTACCATTTTTTTTAATTATAACCAAGTCTTTTGTTTCCTGTTTTTCAATATAGATCATTAATCGTTAATCTGTCAATTCATCTACATTAATATATATAGTAGGTATGATATAAGCAGGAATATCGATTATGGGTATATATTCCACCTCCATTCCAATATTCATTTCCTTAATACCATTTAAAAAATCTTTAAATGACCCTAATGACTCATAATATGCATAAGAACCGCCTTTATTCATGATTGTATGAAACATAGAATCTATCTCCCATAGGACATAATTCTTTCTACTATAAGTTTTTGTTAGTAACATTCCATTACAATTTGAAAAAGCTAAACAAGTATTTTTCCCATCTTTATATATCGCACAAAACATAGTACCTGCATCTTCCATAACTCTTCCTGTATTATCTTGTAAAACTTTAGAATCAATATATACTCCTTTTCTTGTTGCTCGTACTTCTGGATGAGTTTTATACAAATCATATTGTTTCTCGCTTATTTTCACTATTCGAGTTCCTGGAATTATTATTGTTTCATCCTGACGTTTAAACTGAATATAAATTTGCCTCATTTTAATTGTCGAAGGCTGATAAATAATCATTCTAACATCCCCAAGCTCGCAGATTTTATCTGTGCTTAAGCTTTTAACTACACTTCTTTGTCCATGAACTACCGCTATCCCCGATCCTTTTGCTCCAGTCTCATGAAGAAAGGCATCTTCAAACTTCGCAAACAATTCTGTCTCATAATAATATGCTTCGTTTGTAAACAATTGTAAACGGCAAGTACTTTCCAGCAAAAAACGGAATTTATTTTCTAGCATTTTTAGGCAAATAAATTCCAGCACTTTTGCTTATATTATCCCGCGGAATAATCCGCGGGATTTTTTCTAACTGAAGG
>JAEZKA010000001.1 GCA_023436225.1 Bacillota bacterium | reverse complement strand
ACCTTCAAAGGAGCTGCATAAGTTGCATCTCTTTCCTTACACTCTTCAATCGTATATTTGATGTCATCCTCACATAACGCGAAGTCTACGAATTCCAAACTTAAATGTCCACTATAGTCTGCAATCGGAGAAATATCATCGAATACTTCTTTGAGTCCTTCATCCAAAAACCACTGATAGGAATCCTTCTGTACTTCAATGAGATTGGGCATCTCTAGGACTTCCTTTTGTTTGGAGTAACTCATTCTAACGTTATTACCAACCTTAATTGGATGCATTCTGTTCTTGTCCATTGACGTTTTCACCCCTTGAATTTTTATAAGTTTTTGATTAACATGGAAAAGCATCTATCGGATTAAACATGCACTATATCTATTACAAAATGCTAAAAATCTCACTTTATATAGTACTATGTATATTTATTATCAACTTTTTCCATCTTAATCCTAATTCTGAATAAAAAACTACTTTTCATTTCGAATTATATATGCTATAATATTAGTATTAGGCATACAACACCACAATAGTGCATCTTTCATACTAGCACACTTTTTTGCAACTGTCAACTCAAATTCATTGAGTTTTTTAAATTTATACAAACAAATATATACAATTTAAATAAGCTTATAAAAAGCCTGCTCATTGAGCAGGCTTTTTATAAGGCTCGATTACCCTGTAATCGAGCTAGTCGACGGAGTCGGCTACTTATTTAACGAACAAATTACGTTTTTGTAATTTGTGAGTCTGCTTTTTCAACGAGCAATTTTCTGTATTTTAGAAAATCGCGAGTCTGCTTTCGCGTAGAGATGCGGTCTTCCTTTTCTTTCCTTATCTCCTATCCAATACCGACTCATATCGGTTCCTGCCCTTACTCTTCGCTTGATATAGTAGCTTGTCTGCTTTATTTACCAGCTCATTCGATGTTTCTCCGGCATACTGAGCTACCCCGATACTAATTGTAACGGCGAGTTCCTTAATCTCAAACTTATGTGTTTCTATACTTCTTCGGATTTTCTCAGCGATGAGAGATGCCTCCTCCAGCTTGATATTCGGCATAATAACAAGGAATTCCTCTCCTCCGTAGCGTCCTATGTAATCATATGGTCGAAGGGTTTTCAATATAATTTCACTGATGGTAACCAGAACTCTATCTCCTGTCAAATGTCCATAGCTATCATTTACCTTCTTAAAATAATCAATGTCAAGCATCATAACACAAATATCAGTAGCTTTTTCTTGCTTTTGCACTAACATATCCTCTAATATCGTATTAATATATTGATGATTATAAAGATTAGTCAGACTGTCTCTGTTGGATTTTTGAATTAGCTTCTGATTCATCTCAAGGAGCTCATTATTTAAATTATTGATGTTTTCGTTATTCTGCTTTAGTATCGCCTCTGTATTCTTCTGATGTATCAGCGCTCTCATATCTTCACCGATTATTAAAAGGCCCAATAGAAAATCGGATTTTATCCTGAGAGGGATGACTGAGATTTTAAACGGAATATTTATACCGGCTTTAGAAGTAATTAAGATCTCTTCAAATCGTTGCGCCTCCAATATTGTTTCACTGTTATCGATTATATCTTTGATATCCGGATGGTTTATTAGCTCTGTAATATGCTTTTCTATGACCTCATCTTCTACATAGTTAAGTAACTGATACAGCTGCTTGTTCGCTTTCGTAATAACCCCTTGGGAATCTAACAGAAAAGCCAATCCGGTTAGCTCTTTAAATAGCTCATTGTTAATCAATGCGGTAGGGATGGACATAAACTGATATCGATAAATGGAATAAAAAACACCATACATCATAACCAAAGAATATACCTGCCCTAAGCTAGGTATTTTGGGAACCCCTATTGCAGGTAAAAGCGTCTCAACAATCAGTATCAAGAGAAAAGAAATTAAGCTGCTATTGGATATGATATACGCTTGTTTTTTTCGTATCTTACTCTTTGATTTCATACCCCATCTGATGATTAATATAATACTCAGCAATGAATATAGAAAGTTATATAGGAAATTTCCTTTATAAAAAATATTCTCAATAATCGGTGCTGTCGTAATATCAGGGCCAAAAAGGAATAGAACCATGAATAGGAAAATCCCCGCCGGCAATAGTATAAGCAGCCTGATATACCAATGCCTCATTAATTTATTCTCCGTTAGCGTCATTACAAAATATAACCCGATCGCTTCAAATGTACACCATCCAAACGCAGAGATTTTATTCCAAAAAGCATACTCTATTGTATTTTCTGCTAAATATAAAAAGGATGCTGGCAAGGACCATATTGCCAACGATAATGTAAGAACAAAAAAAATCTTACAAACCTTGGATTTTCGAAATAATCGAATGACGTAGAAGCCGATAATAAAATATAATAAAGAAGCTGTTAAAGATAACATTGTCAAATAAACCATTTGTTAGTACTCCTATTAGGGCTTTTTTTATTCTTTACTTATAAAAACAAGAACATGATAACCATTCTATTACAGAGCCATATTATCCTATTTCGCACTACTTCTCATTCTCTTTCTCCCATGCTGCCATGTAAATCTTGATATCCTCAGGCAGAGTCTGGGAGTTTAGCTTATTCGCCGGGTAATCATATAAATATATTGCTTCTCCACTACTCTTTGGCTTCTCACCATCTTCTGATGGCTCCTCCATTACAACCGTGTAATATTCAATCTTTATATTATTCTTTTTCATGATATCACGAAGCTCTAGAAGCCGTTCACAAAACACCTCATAATTAATCTGATCATGATAAAAATAAATCACAAGAGTCGGTGACGTAGGAATTGCGGCCGGATCCAAAGGCATATCCAGTGTCAGACCACCAAAATCATCCATGTACTTATCTATGTCAGCAAAGAGAATCGAGGTTTGATAAGGAAATTCCCGGTTAATTATCTCCTCCACAAGATCACTAAATTCCTTTTGCAGTCGTTGATAAGTCGTATTGTGCTTCAATACATCCGTCTCGTAGGTATCGTCAATTTTACCCCTGCGCCAATGTACATAGAATTTGGTATCAACACTGGTATTTGATTGCACCTTCGATCCATAGCTTTCAAACTTAAAGTTATAGACCGCCTTAGCTACCTCTAAGTCCATGTCCGGATAATTCTTCTCAACATAGCTTCTTATTTGTGAGGTAGCAATCATTTTAGTTATGGGATTTCCAAAAAACGCTGTAACTACGCTTAGGATTAATCCCAAGATTATCAGCATAAAAGCCGTTAATAAAACGACTGTCCAATTAACCTTCTTCATAAAACTTCTCCCTGCTAATTTGAAACACTAATAATACTTCAAAATTGTTCCATTGCTAGAATTATACAGTAGAAATGTAAATATTACAATTCATTAAAAAATTATGTTAAAAAAAGCTGAAGGGAAGTGGAAGGAATACTTAATAAAAGTTTTATGGAGGGTGCAGAAATAAGGGCTGTCGCAAAAATTTAATTTTGCGACAGCCGCCTGAGATGTTAACACACTTATAGTTCATTTTGAGCACAGCTAGAAAGAGTTTTTCTAATATCCAAGGAATATTCTCTAATAATTTCTCTTGCTTTACTTTCGCCACATCGATACGCAGCCCTGGCAATCGTTAGCTCGAGATAAGACGAGAAATATAGGTGCGGTTCTTCTAAGCTATGACAATATAATCCACCACCGATGTTTTCCTTGCTTAATAATTCGTATAAGTCAGTTGCTGCCTTCTTACTAGGCAGATGAATAAAATAGTGTGCGAGAATATATAGTCTTTCAAAATAAGGAACGCATACCATATCCGCTCTTGATGCATAGTAAACATATTTACTCCGGTAAGGAGCCCCACCTGCATTTGAGCGTTTGATTAGATCGCATAACTCAGTGATTCGGGATTGATCCTTCAGCCTTTCGAATAACACAATTAATTGATTTAGATCCCAATAATCATTGATATCCTCATTTGCTACTCCATGACGTACCACATCCATATTCTCATCGATATCACTTTTACTATCAATGCGTTCGTTATGAATTAACTCATCAAATCTTTTATACAGAAGATCAATCCCTAGCGGATCCGCAAACCACGCTAATGCTTTTGCAATAAAATACTTTCTCCCAGTATTATTCTATACTTTCTACAAGTTCTTAGCATCAACTGACTAGGATAGCGGTAGATATTCTGTGTTATCCCGCCCTGTGTTATCATTTTCTACAATCAAGACTCTGGCATCCCGGCTCACAACAATATTATGCCAAACATCTTTTTTCACATTATAAATCTTGTTCGCTTCCATAGGGCACTCTTCGCAGTTCTCACCAATGATCAGTGTTGCTTCTCCCTCTAATAATACAAAAACCTCATCTGTTAAGTGATGTCTCTCCAATCGTACTAGTTTATCTCGGTCGAATAGGTCAGCATACCGTAGTATAGCTACTCGCCAGGCTTCAAAGTGTACCTGCGGCTTATATCCTTCATCCATTGTATGTAGAATTTCAATCCCTTCCATATATTGCCTCCATTCCATCATCCTCAGTAGTCTTATCTTAGCATTATCGATATTCTCTACTTGTTGTCTGGCTTAACCAGGCTTTACAAATATCAGGATAATTCGTAATTACCCCATCGCACTCCCACATATGCATCTTCTGCAGTTCATCCATGCCATTAATTGTCCACACATTCACCTTAATACCGTTTTCCTTACAATTATCCACTGTCTCCTTTGTAAGGCTCACGATATCAGGATGATAACACTCCAATTGATATTCCCTGGCAAAGGATCCCGCATTCCAGATCTCCGGTTTACCTACTAATATTCCGCATTCAATATCAGGAGCTAAATACTTACATTTAAGCAGAGATGCATGATTGAAGGAAGAGAACATGACCCGATCTGTTAATCCATATTTTTTAACTAGCTCCAGAGTTTTTTCTTCCAATCCTTTATAATAATATTTCCTGTTTTTCAATTCAATATTGGTTGTTATATCCTGCTTCCGAACCCAATCCAGATATTCCTCCAGACTTGGTATCGGATTAAAGCCATATTTATCTCCGAACTTTGCATCTACATTAAACTGCCGCAGCTCCTTAAACGTCAAATCCTTAATATATCCTTTTCCATTCGTAATATGCTCCACGTTTTCATCATGTAGCATAACAAGAACCCCGTCTTTTGTCATATGTACATCAATCTCAATCTCATCACAGCCTGCTTCCACTGCTTTTTCATAAGCAAGCATGGTATTTTCGGGGTATTGACCACTGTATCCTCGATGTGCTATTACCTTCATGATTTTCTTCCCTTTCTTTATTTAACATTATCGATTACTCAACCTTATCATTATAAATAAGTCAACTAATTGAAATTCCCCTTGTCTTATCCAGGCTTATAGCCTGTTATCAAAAAGTATTTGCAACTCTTTATGATTTACCTGTCTCCTTCCTGCCAAGCTAATGCACATTGCACAGCCTTCTTCCAACCTTGAAGGAGCGACTTGGTCTGTTCTTCCTTCCTTTGCGGATGAAACTCTCTGGATGTCTTCCAGTATTCCTTGATTTCCTCCTTATCCCTCCAATACCCAATCGCAAGTCCGGCAAGATACCCCGCCCCTAGAACTGTTGTCTCAATACAACTAGGCCGACTTACCTGAGCATTTAGAATATCCGCCTGAAACTGCATCAAAAAGTCATTTACACTCGCTCCACCATCGACTTTTAAGCTATTGATGCATAAATTGGCATCCTTCTCCATAACCCGTAGTACATCATGGGTCTGATACGCAATGGCCTCAACAGCGGCGCGGATCAAATGCTCCTTACTACAGCCTCTGGTTATGCCAACAATGGTACCTCTTACATACGGATTCCAGTATGGAGCCCCTAAGCCAGTGAACGCTGGTACTACATATACTCCACCGGTATCCTCCACCTGTTCCGCGTGGCTCTGTACCTCGGATGCATCATCAATCAGATGCAGCTCATCCCGCAGCCATTGAATAACCGCTCCTGCAGCAAAAACGCTTCCCTCCAGTGCATAATTTAGCTCTGATGCAGTACCGGCTGCAATCGTTGTTAACAGGCCATGTTTTGACCGTATCGCCTCCCGACCGGTATTCATAAGCAAAAAGCAACCTGTTCCGTATGTGTTCTTTACATCACCCTTATCAAAACACAGCTGACCAAACAACGCTGCCTGCTGATCTCCAGCAACACCAGAAATAGCGATATCATCTCCCAGAAAATCTCGGTCCGCATAACCATACAGCTGACTGGAGGAGTTCACTTGAGGTAATATCAGCTTCGGAATACGAAAGTATTCCAATATCTCATCGTCCCAGCATAGATCCCTAATATTAAAAAGCATGGTCCTGGATGCATTTGTATAATCGGTTGCATGGATTTTCCCCTTTGATAACTTCCAGATCAGCCAGGTATCTACTGTTCCGAATAGAAGATTACCGGCTTCTGCCTCCCTCCTGGCCCCCTCCACATGGTCTAGAATCCAGCATATTTTTGTCGCCGAGAAATATGCATCCGGTATTAAACCCGTTTTTTCTTGAAGCACTCTGTCAAACCCATCCTTTTTCAGAGCCTCAACCTGATCTGCTGTCCTATGGCATTGCCAGACAATTGCGTTATAAATCGGTTCTCCCGTATGTTTATTCCAAATAATTGTGGTCTCTCGCTGATTGGTGATACCTAATGCTGCAATTTCACTGGCTGTGACATTAAGCATCGCCATTGCTTCCTTGGCGACGCTTAACTGAGAGGACCAAATCTCCATCGGATCATGCTCCACCCAGCCAGGGCAAGGATAAATCTGTTTAAACTCCCTCTGCGCCTTACTAAGAATTTTTCCATTCTTATCAATTATTACACAACGAGAGCTTGTCGTTCCCTGATCCAATGCCATTATATATTTTCCCTGCATATCATTCTTCTCCTCAGGCAATATTCTTTGTTGCAATAACATCAATACCCGTCCCTGCTATATCTGCTTTGACAACATCTCCCATATGAATTGGGGCTTGAAGCTCAATAGCAGACAACTCCTTTATGCACTGCATCACCTTATGCTTTGGTATACCTGCCTTTGTCTTAACCGACACCATCGGGGTATTGCACCCTCTTACCCTCACAGTAGACGTTACTATTCTTCGCGGATCAGTTACCTCATCTATTGCATAGGCTTTTCCTCTAGGACAGGAATACCCTTCCACACTGATTTTCTCTTCTACAGCCACACTAAGTATACAACCTAGCGGGCAACAAATACAGACCATTTCTTTCTTTTCCATCATAATCACCCTGCCTTTCTATACTAAGCATTCTCCTTCTCAATTGCAATTCGTATTTGCCGTAAATCCTTATGTTGGGCTAGCTCCGCCTTTTTTAGCTTAAGCTCCTCCATCTCACCGGGTGTCATAATTCGTTTTGTAATTTTCTTCACAAGGATATCGTCATAATAGATGCACAGCTTAACCTTCGAAAATGCTTCACTTACACGAAAACGCACAATTAGCTCCTCCGGCATACGCTCAAGGTCAAGAAAGGATGGTACTGTATAGCGAATGCCATAATCCGGCTTGATAGCAATCCGCTTCTCATTGCGCTTTTGTTCTCCTCTAACATAGATTGCAGCATTCATTCCGGCTGTCATAGCCTCTTGGGAGACATAATCAACCAGATCATGCACATGAAGTACATTACCACAGGCAAATACACCGGGTATGTTGGTCTGAAGACTCTCATCTACAATAGGACCGGAAGTAATCGGGCTAAGTGTAATTCCTAATTTCATAGAAAGCTCATTTTCTGGAATTAATCCTACCGAAAGCAGTAGCGTATCACATGTAATATATTCCTCGGTACCAAGAATTGGCTTCATTTTCTCATCCACTTTAGCAATTGTAACACCCTTTATCCTCTCCTTACCGTCTATATCAATGACCGTATGGCTGAGCTTAAGCGGAATCCCAAAGTCATCCAGACATTGTGCAATATTACGTTTTAATCCTCCTGAATAGGGCATCACCTCTGCTACCAGCTTCACATTGGCACCCTCCAGAGTCATACGCCTTGCCATAATCAGTCCGATATCACCGGAGCCTAAGATTACAACCTCTTTTCCTGGCATTCTGCCTTCGATATTAATAAAATGCTGTGCGGTACCGGCAGAGTAAATACCAGCTGGGCGATATCCCGGTATATTGAGGGCTCCCCTCGGGCGTTCCCTGCAGCCCATGGCAAGTATTACCGCATCTGCATTTATTTGAAAGAGTCCATCTGTTCGATTCATCACTGTGATTACGAACTGAGATGGTTTTTCCGTGCTATCCTCCACTGCCGCATTTTCACTGATATCAACTGCCATCGTATTCAGCATGGCAGGAATACCTGCCTCTTTCACCTTCTGAATATACCTGGCAGCATATTCTGGTCCGGTCAGCTCCTCCTTAAAGGTATGAAGTCCGAAGCCATTGTGAATACATTGATTTAGGATACCACCAAGCTCCTTATCCCGCTCAACAATTAATACTCGTTCTGTGCCCTGCTCTTTTGCAGCAATTGCGGCAGCAAGGCCAGCCGGACCACCGCCGATGATAACAATATCATATTTCATCGCTGCTCCCCCCTTCTCCTTCTTGCTTGTTATATCCGGTTAAATAATAAGAGCCTTCACCCGACTTTGTAAACGAGCTTACATCTTCCTTCCACTCTCTTGAGAGTATTTCCATTGTCTTAGGTAAACAGAAACCAGCCTGGCATCTTCCCATCCCGGCGCGAGTACGTCGTTTTATTCCATCGAGGGTTCGTGCACCCAAGGGTCTATGAATGGCATCCAGGATTTCTCCTTCCGTCACCATCTCACAACGACAGATTACATTGGCATAAGCAGGATTTTTACTAATTAGTTTCTTCTGTTCCTCCACGGATGCAGAGGCCATACTCTTGATTCCAATTCTTTGGCTTATGTAATCCTCCTTCCTTCTGGCTGGAGCTATTCGATTAACAATATCTGCAACATAGCTTCCAATTACAGGAGCGCACGTTAATCCTGGGGATTCAATACCCGCAACATCGATAAAGCCCTTTGCATCTTCCACTTCTTCGATAATAAAATCATCCTTTGTCTCATGCGCACGAAGCCCGGCAAAAGAGGTTACCACCTGACGCATGGGCGGAAGTTCGTTCACACTTAAGGCTGCCTTCTTTATCACTTCCTCCAGACCTCTCCCTGTTGTATAAATGCCTTCCTTCTCCCAGACATCCTCTGCAGTAGGTCCGAGTAGAAGATTTCCGTGAACAGTAGGGCTAATTAACACGCCTTTTCCATATTGCGTGGGAAGTTGAAAAATTGTCTTTGAGACAAATCCTCCTGCTTGTTTATCAAACAAACAGTATTCTCCTTTCCTTGCAACCAGCGTCATTTTATTTTCACTAACCATATTGTGTAACTTGTCCGCATAGATACCTGCTGCATTGACAACGATACGACTTTCAAAATTTCCCTTTGTTGTATGAAGCAAATAACTGCCTTCCCTCTTAATTATTGCAGTCACCTCTGTGCCAAAGTAAAACTTTGCACCATTTACGAATGCATTTTCAGCCAATGCAATTGTGAGTCCAAAGGGACACACAATTCCTCCCGTAGGAGCATATAACGCTGCCACTACAGTTTCTGAAAGATGAGGCTCCAACCTTCTTGCTTCATCCCCCGATAGAAGCTGCAGCTCCTGAACTCCATTTTTAATTCCCTTATCATAAAGCAGCTCTAACTTATCCTTCTCCTCCTCATGAAAGCATAGAACAAGAGAACCATTTCGACGGAACGAAAAATCAAGCTCCTTCGAAAGCTTCTCCATTATCCTATTTCCCTCCACATTCAGCTTAGCTTTCAGACTTCCCGGGGTAGCGTCAAAGCCCGCATGAACGATGCCACTGTTCGCCTTTGAGGTTCCTTCACAGACATCCAGTCCCTTTTCCAGAACCGCAACCTTTCTGTCGCATCGCATCAACTCATTTGCTACAGCGCTTCCGATTACGCCGGCACCGATAATGATTACATCATACATGCTATTTCTCCTTTTTTGCACATAAAAAAAGCCAAACAAATAATACCATGAATTATGGTATTATTCTGCTTGGCTCTGGGTCTCATGCATTCCATATTTAATTATTCTATCGAAGCAGTGTTTTATTACACTGTTCAATTCATTACTACTACCTTAAATATTAACAGATTTTCCATCTTTGTGCAATAAAAATTTGAGTATCAATCTCTATCATAATATATATATCAAATCTTAAAGCTGCATCACATGAACCAGACTTCCTGATTCGTCGTGGAAATAGATACTGCTCCTCCAGACAGTGCGGTAAGCACATCTTCCTTATCCGAGATAAGTCCTCCCGCAATGATCGGAACCGAGCTTATCGCTTTGATTTTACTAATTACCTTAGGCATAACGCCCGGTAATATCTCGATATAGTCCGGCTTTACCTGCTCACTTTGTTTCCTGATGTTTTCAAAGGCCATGGAATCTATGATAAAGAAACGTAGAATCGTATATAACCCTAGTTCCTTTGCTCTTTTGATTAAGCCAACCTTAGTTGATATAATACCATCTGCTACTGTGTTATTCTTAATAAAATCCACCGATACTTCCTTCGAACTAAGACCGTTAACTAAATCAATATGTACTATAACAACTCTTCCTGTATCCTTAATTGTTTTTACAATATGAGCGATATTACAGATATCTCCGAACAATACAAATACAATATTGCTTTCCGATTCAAGGCATCTGCTTAAGCCTTCCATATCTTTAATCGCAGCAATAATCGGGCATTCTTCCATTGCATTTACAAATCTTTTATGCATCATAATCATCAAGCCTCCACGAAAGTTTCAGGTCTATTAACAATAGGTATTGTTAATTTAGAGTATACATCTTCAATACCCTCCCTAATTATAGCTTTCCCGTGGTAGTTAATCAATACATAAATGAAAGCGAATGAATCGAATGACTCACAATTTACCTTCGGTAAATTGCTCGTTAAGAAATCGTTGCTTCGCAACTTTGCTTGAAAAGTACTTTCAAGCAAAAAAATCCTGCTCTTTCGAGCAGGATTTCGATTTCTTACTTTAATGTTACTTTAGCGCCTTCAGCTTCTAACTTAGCCTTAAGATCATCAGCTTCTGCCTTGTTTGCGCCTTCCTTAACTGTCTTAGGAGCAGCATCAACAAGATCCTTAGCTTCTTTTAAGCCTAAACCGGTTACTTCACGAACAACTTTGATAACCTTAACCTTGTTCGGGCCTGCATCTGTTAACTCAACATTGAATTCAGTCTTCTCTTCTTCTTCTGCTGCTGCAGGACCAGCTGCTACTACAACACCTGCTGCTGCGGATACACCGAATTCTTCTTCACATGCTTTTACTAAATCATTTAATTCTAATACTGTAAGGCCCTTAATTGCCTCGATAAAATCTTGAGTTGTCATTATTATTTACCTCCATATTTTTATTGTTTAATTCGTACTGATTTCCTGTTAATTCACTTTTACTAATGCCGGGATCTTAAGCAAAAAGCTGATTAAGCTTGCTTCTCTGCGATCTGTGAACAGATTGCATCTTAACCAAAGAATTGATTAAGCCTGCTTCTCTGCGATCTGTTTGAGTACACGAGCAAAGTTTGTAATAGGAGACTGTAAGCTTCCAAGTAATTTGGAAATAAGAACTTCTCTGGAAGGGATAGTTGCAATAACCTGAATTCCCTTTGTATCATAGTAAGTTCCTTCAACAACACCGGACTTGAATTCTAACTTCGGCATTGTCTTTGTACATTCAAGTAAAATTCTTGCGGGAACAGTTGCATCCTCTAAACCAAAAGCTACAGCGGTAGGGCCGTTAAGATCCTTTGATAAAGCTTCAAATTCTGTTCCTTTAAATGCAAAGTTAAGCATTGTGTTCTTATAAACCTTGTAAACGACACCAGCTTCTCTTAATTTCTTACGAAGCTCTGTATCCTGAGCAACGGTTAATCCACGGTAATCTACTAATACAGCAGCCTTAGCCTGGCCAACATAACCCTTAATCTCTTCTACAACAGGTTGTTTTAGTTCAACTTTTGCCATTAAGTACACCTCCTTGTTTCATTATACGGACGATTGCTTACATCAAGCTATGATCAGCTTGTCATCATCCTTTTCTTTCTACAACATACTACCTCTTCGCCGAGTCTGTTGAATTCATGTATACAAGACAAATTGATCAATCAATTCACTTACATAGTCATGAATTAAAAAACCTCTTTCCGCCAAGGCAGAAAGAGGTCAATAAAATCATAATGATTTAAATCAACTTTTCCTCGGTAGGCGGTAACACCTTATGCCTTACGGCACCTACTGTCTTCGGCAGCTTTATAAGCAAAATGTAAATCCTTCGCTTACACACAAAATGAATTATAGCATGGACACAGTGTAGTGTCAACCCCAAAAATCAAATTGCAGCATAAGTGAACTTCAAAACAAATGTCTTATTATTCTGTATTAATTAACCTAACTTAGCTGTGTTAAGCTTTACGCCAGGACCCATTGTGGAAGCTAATGTAACGCTCTTTAAATACTGTCCTTTTGCTGCGGAGGGCTTAGCCTTAATTACAGCGCCAATTAAGGTCTGGAAGTTATCATTCAGCATTTCCTCGGTGAAGGAAGCCTTACCAAGCGGAACGTGGATGATGTTTGTCTTATCCAATCTATATTCGATCTTACCAGCTTTGATATCATTAACAGCCTTGGTAACATCCATAGTTACGGTGCCTGCCTTCGGGTTCGGCATTAAACCCTTAGGTCCGAGTACACGGCCTAAACGACCAACGACACCCATCATATCAGGGGTAGCAACAACAACGTCGAATTCGAACCAGTTGTCGTTCTGAATCTTAGGTACTAATTCATCTGCACCAACAAAGTCAGCGCCAGCTGCTAAAGCTTCATTAGCCTTATCACCCTTTGCGAATACGAGTACACGTACAGTCTTACCAGTTCCGTGAGGTAATACTACCGCACCACGAACCTGCTGATCAGCATGACGTCCATCAACACCAAGTCTGATGTGCGCTTCGATGGTTTCATCGAATTTTGCTACAGCAGCCTTCTTAACTAAGCCGATTGCTTCTGTTGCATCGTATTGAACTGCTCTGTCGATTAACTTTGCAGAATCTTGATATTTCTTTCCTCTTTTCATTCTATAAACCTCCTAGTGGTTTTATCGGAGAAAACGTTATTCAATGAATACCGCTATGTCGAATGCGCTATACATTCGGCATTTCCTCCCACGTTATTAGATTCTCAATCGCATGATCTCTTTCAACCATGCTGTTTCATTCTTAATCGTGACTATACGGTCAACATAAAATATACCAAAAGCGTATATTTTAGAGCCGACTTATAGTCTATTCTTCAATGGTAACGCCCATGCTTCTTGCGGTACCTGCGATCATACTCATCGCTGCATCTACGCTAGCTGCATTTAAATCAGGCATTTTAAGCTCAGCGATTTTTCTAAGCTCTGCCTTTGAAAGCTTTGCTACCTTCGTCTTGTTCGGGGCAGCGGATCCGGACTTAAGATTAAGTGACTTCTTAATCAATACGGCTGCCGGAGGAGTCTTTGTTACGAAGCTGAAGCTTCTGTCTGCATATACGGTAATTACAACGGGTGTAATGATACCATCCTGATCTGCTGTTCTTGCGTTAAATTCCTTAGTGAACTGAACGATGTTCACGCCGTGCTGACCGAGTGCGGGTCCTACCGGGGGAGCCGGTGTAGCCTTGCCAGCTGGGATCTGTAATTTGATATAACCTGTTACTTTTTTTGCCATGATAGCATACC
>JAEZKA010000090.1 GCA_023436225.1 Bacillota bacterium | reverse complement strand
TGGTGGTATTATTGTTCCATATATAACCGGGGATTAGTGTTGCTTTGGCGGTATAGTTACCCGCATCTTTCGCTTTATCTCCGACTAAGACATAGCCTTCGCCGCTTTCCACGCCGATTTGCTCGCTACCGGTCCACTTGAGTCCGTTGTTGCCGGTAGGAATAGCGATTTTGGTTCCTTCTGCTGTATCAGGGAATATAATGGTTACGGTCAGGATATCTCCTGTGCCTCTAGCATTGGTAACGTTAGCTCCGGTGTATGTGAATGTATTCTTTTCCACTCCGGAAAAGGTGTAGCCCTCATTTGCTTTTAATTTGAGTGTGGCCGTGTAGCCCGTGCTGCCGAGGAACTGCTTAGGGGCATTGCTCCAACTCACCGAACCAGTATAATTATTATCGGTCCTAATGTCTGTCATTGGTTTAGCACTAACTACTGGAGCATCCAATATACTTGTTAGATCCAAATCCTCGTCTTTGACTGTAGTTCCCGTACTAGTTGCAAAAGTAAGGTATCTATAGTCTTTTATGCCTTCCTCTTTATATTCTTCTACCCGCGGCGTTCCACCGACATCAGTACTTGCCGTAACCTGCACCTTCGTATATTGACTCAAATCCGGTGCAGTGTTCATCGCCATACCGCCACCCTTAATAACAGGCGTACCACTTGGGATCGTGATTTTGCAGGAGTCTTTTTTATCGTTAATAATTGCGGTGCCGCCCGTGGCAGTGTTTTCTATCGTTCCGCCGGTAATTTCAAGGACGATTTCCGTCTCAGTAATTCCATAATAATACAGATAAATCGTACCCGTTGTGGCATCATCACTGGTGAGCTCAGCCTCGCCGCTGATGGAGATTTTGCCATTAAGATGATTGTAAATCGCCCTCAATTTACCTTTCACTGTGCCACCGGAGATGTTCACACTAGCTGAACTAACGTTAAAAATTGCAGAACCAACGCCGCTTTCCACTGTACCGCCAGTCACTTTTACACTACCAGATGCATAGTTACTAATGGCATTATGACTAGTACTTTTCACTGTGCCGCCTTCAACGACAACACCTTTGCTTCCATAATTAAAAATTGCCTCTTTTTTACTTTGCACCGTACCGCCTCTCACACTGATCAAGCCCGTAGAATAAATCGCTCTTTCATTGCTCGTCACCATGCCACCCGTGATGCTCAAGCTAGTTCCACTGAAGTAAATTGCATAAGCATGTTCATTAATACCAGCTCCTTCACCAGTATTAGTATTTTCCACGACACCACCAGCAAGTATAAGATTTCCTTTGCTAATCTTAATCGTACCCCAATATCCTAAATAGCAGCTAGTGACCAAGCCATTTTTGCTATCACTGCCATCGGTAATGGTCAGTGTACCGGCACCATTATAATCAATAGCGTAATTACTGCCACCGTCCAGCTTATATCCGTTTAAATCAAGGGTAAAGTTATTGCTATTAGTGATAGTGACTGTACCTTCAAGTGTGATACCCGTCATCAGCTGAATGATCTCTCCCTCTCCAACTGCATTAACTGCTTCTTGCAGGCTAGAATACGATTCACCGTTGATTTTGGCAACGGCCACATCAATCGCACTTGCCTGGGCCTGCTGATTTCTGCTCATGCCCAGAAAAATTAGTGTCATACAAAGTAAAATACCCACTTTTAATAACTTTTTGTTCATATACTACCTCCTTTAATTATTTTATCATAATAATGGCTAATCAAGCTTTAAGCCAGTTCACAAAAAGTGATATCCACTTACCAAGATAAGCAACTCTAAGATTTAATGCATTGATTTTCACCTTATTTAATCTATCATATATTTTAAATGTAAATTCATTTTTTGCATGAAACATCAAAATTTCGACATGAAATTTAATTTAGGTAATCTTTATAAGCATTTTACTATTGAGGATAAGCATTTTCGGTATAAGCATTTTCTTGCGTTCGTGAAGCTCCCACTGTTTTGAGGTGTAGCATTGAGAAGGGTCTTTCGCACAAATAAGTGCGAAAGATCCTTTCTAGTTGCCTGTTGCACCGTCTATGGCAGTTATAAGCTCTACGAGGCTATTAATTTCCCTATACGCTTATTCCGCTGTTGCTGACAGCCGTATAGTGATCAATACCATGCTCAGCACAAAAAGCATAAATAGCATTCGTTTTTTCATATGGTTTTTTCATACCAGTTTGTTCATAGCTGTCGCAAATCACCTTGGCAAGCTCCAGTGGTTCCATGTCCGGGGTCCCTGCTAGTACTCCAATCCAACCGCTATAGAGCCAACCGTTGCCCGGCTCTAACTCCTGTGAGGCTACAAGGTATTTAATCTGCTATACTCTGTGCCAGCTGTGCCAATGTTGCCAGCTGGTCCTCTGTTATACCTGCACTACCGCTTTCGATCAAAGTATCGACCTTGGTTTTCATCTCTGCAATCTTAGCTGGATAATCCTTCAGTTCAGCAATAATTTCATCTGCTCTATCTTGTGATAAGTCATCACTTTCAATTTCTGCTTAAAATGCAGCCATCGAATTAATTATCTCTGTAATCTCCAAAAAAAACCGCCTACTGCATGAAACATGTTTTTTTCTGCATGAATCGAATGTTTTTGATATTTCCTGCTCCAAAGGAGTGTTTCGAATATTCGATTATTATGGTAAACTTATCATGGAAAAATAATAAAGCGGAGGAATGTTATGCTACAGATTGCGGTCTGTGATGACAACATAGACGAGTTATCCAATATGGTACAGATCATAAAACTATACCGATCATCAAAACATCTAAACTGCGAATATACCGTCTTTCCAAACGGATTTGATCTGGTTTCGGTATTGGAAAAAGGAAAGCGGTAAAAAACAAGGGTTCCGGAAGCGATCAAATGCCTCCGAAACCCTTATTGTGATGTCATCACAAGGACATCATAAATACTATACCATATCACTATTCTAACTCAAGCCCACCTGTGTACAGCTGATAATATCTTCCTTTTTGCTTAACCAAAGCCTCATGATTACCGCGTTCAATCACTCTACCCTGCTCCAATACCATAATAACATCGGAATTGCGAATGGTTGACAGGCGATGGGCGATTACAAATACCGTTCTTCCCTCCATGAGCTTATCCATCCCCTCCTGCACCAGTGCTTCTGTTCTGGTATCAATACTGGAGGTTGCCTCATCAAGAATTAATACCGGAGGATCTGCTATGGCAGCACGAGCAATCGAGATTAACTGTCGCTGTCCCTGGGATAGATTTGCACCATCTCCGGTCAGCATTGTATCATAGCCCTGGGGTAAATGCTTAATAAATTGATCTGCATTGGCCAGCTTTGCTGCTGCAATAACCTCCTCATTGGTGGCATCCAATTTACCGTAACGAATATTATCTGCTACCGTACCCGTGAATAAATGAGTGTCCTGAAGAACAATACCTAAGCTTCTCCTCAGGTCATCCTTCTTGATCTTGTTGATATTAATCCCATCGTATCGTATCTTACCGTCTTGAATATCGTAGAATCGGTTAATCAAATTGGTAACGGTCGTCTTACCGGCGCCGGTCGCTCCAACAAAAGCAACCTTTTCACCGGGTCTTGCATATACCTGAATATCATGAAGTACAATCTTCTCATCACTATAACCAAAATCAACGTTATCAAAGACCACATCACCCAGTAGTCTGGTGTAGGTTACCGTTCCATCGGAATGGGGATGCTTCCAGGCCCAGATCCCCGTTCTTTCCTTCACTTCGATTAGGTTACCCTTTCCATCCTCCTTGGCATTTACTAAGGTTACATAACCTTCATCGTATTCAGGCGTGGCATCCAGTAATTTAAATACCCGTTCTGCACCGGCCAAGGCCATAACAATCGAATTAAATTGCTGGGAAATCTGCGATACCGGTTGGTTAAACATTCTTGTCAATTGTAAGAAGGCTGCTAGACCTCCGATGGTAAATCCATTAACACCATAGATTGCCAACACAGCACCTATCATTGCAGATAGAACATAGTTAATATATCCAATATTACCCATGATGGGCATCATTATGTTAGCATATTTATTGGCATTATTCGCGCTTTCAAATAACTCCTCATTTAGTTTACTAAATTTCTCTTTTGCTTCCTCTTCATAACAGAAAACCTTTACTACCTTCTGACCCTCCATCATTTCTTCAATATAACCGTTTAAAGTACCGATGGATTTTTGCTGTTTTCTAAAGTTAATCGCACTCATACCGCCAATCTTTTTAGCGATAGTAAACATCATCACTACCATAAGCAGCGCAATCAAGGTCAGGGGGATGCTTAGTACAATCATAGACACCAGTACCGTTGCAATTGTAATTACGGAAGATATCAACTGCGGTATACTTTGAGATATCATTTGTCGCAGTGTATCCACGTCATTCGTATATAGACTCATGATTTCCCCATGAGAATTGGTATCAAAGAATTTGATCGGCAATTTCTCCATATGGGCGAACATATCATCTCGGAAACTTTTCAACGTTCCTTGTGTGATGTAGATCATAATCCGATTATATAAGAAGGTAGAAAATACGCCCATTAGATAGATCAACGCCATAACAAGGATTGCATTTAATAATGGTTTGTAATTAATCAGATCTTGATTCAGATAGGGAACGATGTAATCATCAATTACATTCTTAATAAAAATGGTTCCTGCTACATTGGCAAGTGAGCTTATAACAATGAAAGCAACGACACTGATCCCTTTTAGCTTGTTTTCTTTTAAGACATATAACAAAAGACGTCTGAGTACTTTCATACTGTCTTTACTTAATTTCTTCTTTGGTGTTTTATTTTGATTGCTACTCTGTTTCTTCTCGTTATTCATCTTCCTGGCCAGCTCCTTTCGTCTGTGATAAATATACCTCCCGGTAGATGCTGTTGCTCTTAAGAAGCTCCTCATGGGTTCCGAAGCCATCAATCTTTCCATCATTAATTACGATAATTTTATCGGCATTTTCGATGGAGGAAATCCTTTGGGCTATGATAAGCTTCGTTGTTCCGGGTATTTCTTCTCTAAGAGCCTTTCTGATTTTAGCATCTGTCTTCGTATCTACAGCGCTGGTAGAGTCATCAAAAATAAGAATCTTAGGTTTCTTCAGTAATGCCCTAGCAATGCAAAGTCTCTGCTTTTGCCCTCCTGATACATTCGTACCTCCCTGCTCTATATAAGTATCATATTGTTTTGGGAAACTCTCAATGAACTCACGTGCTTGCGCATGCTCGCATGCTTTTCTGATTTCTTCCTCCGTTGCGTACTTATTTCCCCAACGAAGATTTTCTTTAATCGTGCCGGAGAACAATACATTCTTTTGTAACACCATGGAAACCTCATTTCGCAGGGTATCCATATCATAATTCTTTACATTAATACCTCCGACTTCTAATGAGCCTCTAGTTGTATCATAAAGTCTGGGAATCAATTGAACCAGGGAGCTCTTCGCGCTACCGGTACCACCGATAATACCTATGGTTTCCCCCGAATTGATCTTTAGATTAATATTCTCTAGCACCAGCTTGTTTTCATCATTGCTATAACTAAAGTCAACATTCTTAAATTCGATCGATCCATCCGGCACTTCGTAAACAGGGTTAGCCCCATTGCTTAGATTACTTTCTTCCTTCAATACCTCATAAATTCTTTCCATGGAGGCTCTAGACATAACAACCATAACAAAGACCATGGATAGAATCATTAAGCTAATTAGGATATTGCCGGTATAGGTAAACATACTCATTAGTTCACCCGTTGCCATCCTTCCCTTAAGGATTAAATGTGCACCAAGCCAGGAAAGTAGTAAATTACAGGTATACATCGTGAATTGCATGGCAGGTGTATTAATCAGTAATAATTTTTCAGCACTTAGAAAGCCACTATACAAAGCTTCTGATGCTTTATGGAATTTGTCGGTTTCGTACTCTTCTCTCACATAGGCTTTCACAACACGGATGCCGGTAAGATTCTCTTGTACACTCGCATTCAAATCGTCATACTTTTTAAAGGTACGTTGAAAATGTACATGAGCCCGAGTCATTATATAATATAAAATGGCACTTAAGAATAAGATGGCTCCAAGGAAAATAATAGCCAATTCCGAGTTGATATAGAAGGACATGATTAACGCTGATATCAACATAATCGGTGCCCTGACCAAAACTCTGATACACATCTGATAGGCGTTTTGAACGTTGGTGACGTCTGTCGTTAACCTGGTCACTAAGCTCGAGGTAGAGAATTTATCTATATTGGAAAAGGAATAGGTCTGTATTTTATCATACATAGCCCTCCTTAAATTCTTAGAAAACCCTGTACTGGCTTTTGCAGCCGTCTTCCCTGACAACATGCCGAAAAATAGGGCTAAAAAAGACAGCATAAGCATGATAACCCCAGTTTTAACCACATAATTAATATCACCATTAGCCAAGCCAACATCCACTATTTTAGCCATTAATAATGGAATAATTACTTCCATTATTACTTCAAGAATCACGTAAATAGGAGTTAGAATCGAATCTTTTTTGTATTCTCCTACGTTTCCTAATAATTTTTTTAGCATTATATCACTCTCCTGTTTTGAATATTAGATGGACGTAGCTTAGCTTATCAGCTGTTTCCATCTGTTTGATTTGTTATTCACTACGTTGCTTATTAGAACATTTATTAAGAATTAGTCAAACAAACAATAGAAAGCCACCTAGCAAACCTTCTATTGCCATGAATTACTTAATTTCATTCTAACTGCTTAACATCCAAACCATAATTCAATGATGATGCTTAGCAATGTATTACTCCTCTAAAGCTACATATAGCTTATCTAACAGATAAAGCAATTCTTCTAATTCGTCTAGTGTGTAAACACTGTTTAATTCTCCCTCCACCTTTAAGATACTCTGTCTTATGACCTCATAAATTGCTATCCCTTTTTCGGTAAGTAGAATTTTCTTTAGTCTGGCGTCTTCATCAACACTATCTCTCGTAATATATCCGTTCTTTTCTAAAAGCTGTAATGTGTTCGTAGCGGTAGATCTACGTATATCGAATTCCACCTCAATATCCCTTTGGTATACATTACGAATTTGAGTTTGCCGATACACAAAACCGATAATTCTGGCTTGAGAGCTTGTCACTTCCATTCCCCTTTGATTCAATTCATTCTCTACTTTCCTACGAACTAGATTGGATAAGATTCTTAACATCTTACCAAGGTGTCTTTCTTCTCTCTCTATCATTTCATCACCCTCTTGTTTGTTAGGTACCTAACATATATTAAAGTATAAGTGCTCTTCTGTCAATATGAAAATCTTCGCCATTCTCTTCCTTATAACTATATTAACTATGTAAACTTTACTCTTAGAAATTACATTTATTTCTCTCTTTAGGTTCCGGTATGTTAATGCCTGTATAAAAAAAGGCTATTGCAAAATGAAGCTTATATTAAAAGATGAAACTGACTTCCCTCATCCTGTAATATAATTTATTTTGCAACAGCCTTTCATTATCCATTTATATTCTTTATCCTATTTTTCTTCATTTTAATTGAGAATTTCGGATGAAGTGAAGCTTCGTAGTTCATCCGCATACCATAGTATCACTTCCTGTAGGCGATACAGCTCAGATTCCTTACTGATGGTTCTCCATACGGCTTTATATTGATAGAACCACTGCTCCAGGCAGCCTGCGAGCTTGCAGGGATTAGTAGCAGCTTCATTTGAAGCACCGTATTTTAACTGCTGCAGGGTTGCACCGATTCTGTTAAAGATCTGCGTCGCTTCTGCTGCCAGAATATAAGGCTTTATCAGGCTTCTCTTGTCGGATTGGAGATAGTGAAGGTTTTCGTATAGCTCGTTGATAATCACCGTAAGCCTATTATTTGCCGATTTAGCACCACTAAAATCCAAGGACAGTAGATAATCCTGCTTCTCCTGGGACGTCTTTTTCTTAGCATCCATTTCCTTCAGTCGTACGATGTGATACCATTCAAACACCTGCTCACGGGATATGGAGGCGATCCGCTTCACCAGCTGTCCGCTGCTGTCACCAAATTCCAGCTGTGCGATCTGAGTATTGATCTCTTCAAAAGAGGGTATTTCATGGTTCCAGGAAAAAGCTGCACCGTAAATCAATCCAATAGAAGCAAATTCCGGATGGTTAATATGCCCAAAATCGCCCCAATCCGTATTCAATACACCCAGAGCCTTATATTTATGGGCGTAGCTGCACATCTTTGATATATTGATATAGGAGGACTCCACTAGGTTGACGAACTGATTCCAGCCCCCGACTCCGGGACAAAGATACTGGGTTGCTCCAGCCTGATAAAGCTTCCTGGTTGTTTCCTCCGTCACTCCTTCATGATATGCCCAGTTTAAGCAGATGGTTTCTGGTGGAAGCTTCTTGATCGCCTCCGGGAAACCACATACTATATCTCCCCAGAACATTGGTCTTTTCCCTTTTTCAACCAGGTATTCGCAAAGAGTCTTGACATAATCAATATAAATCTCATCCACACCCTTTTGCTCAGCTAGCACCTTTGATTTACCCTTACCCAGATCAAAGGTTTCATCTGCACAGATATTGAACTGATTAGAACGAAACAGTGGAAGATATTCATCTATCATTGTCTTAATTAGTGCTATGCTTTGCTGATTGGAGGCATCAATAGTATGATGCTGCATCCGATCTTCATAGGAAAAGGGTTGAAGCTCAGAATCCGGTAATTCACAAAGTCCGGCATAGCTCTTCGTGCTAAGTAGCTTATGGAGGTGACCGAAGGTAGCAATTGATGGTACCAATTCAATATTAAGACGGTCACAATATTCATCAAGCTCCAATATCTCTTCTGCTGTGAGTGGTGTATCATCCCTCCATACCTCACTTAGCTCCCGAAATAGGAAGCTATGCTCCACATAAAGCTGAAATTGATTGATTTTATAATAGCTTAGCTTGTCAGCAAAGCTTTTCAGATAATCCAGGGTTGGTATTCTTCCTCTTGTCACATCCAAATAATAACCACGATTATCGATATCCGGATAATCCTTTATCATTAAGCATCTCAGGCAGGCTCCTTCCTGAGCGATAATCTGGCGAAGTGTCTGTACGGCGTAAAGCATCGCCTTTTCCGATCCGGCCTGCAGTAAAATTCCATCTCCATTAATCGTTAGGAGATATTCCTCCGATCTCAATGTAGACAAGAGCGTCAGATAAATCCCTCCGGCTTCTGCATCACCCTTCGTAATGGCCAGGCTAAAGCCCAGTAGCTTCTCTAACTCCTTCTGTATCAGCTTTGCGTAGGAGAATGTGTTACCACCACACTCTGCTGCAAGAATTATGCGGCTTTGATATGATATGGTTAACTGTCCTTCTAGAAATTGTAAGCTCTGTGGTTTTGGTATAATATACATAAATATGCCTCTCTCTTTATTTGTTTTTTAGAACCCTTCTCTCTAAAGCTCACCCTCTTTGCCCCTTCTTCTCAATGGAAATCGTCCATTCCTCACCGAAGCCAAGCTGGTATCTCTTGCGAAAGTCCCCCAAGCACAGCGCCATGGATGCCCTCATTAATTCATTGGTATAGAGTACCGATTCTCCTTTTTCTACATAACCAAAGGATTTTGCAAAAAGAACTTCTTCCTGATATACGATATCGCCTTTACAGCAGATACTTACATTAACCTTATCTCCATAGGCAAATCCGTTCTTCAGCAATAATTCCGAGCTGATATTACTCCATAGATTGCCAAAGTTCGGGTCGTCAATCTCAATAATACCCTCTGCCCTATTTCCAGTTATACTCCCTTCCAATATATGATGAACCTTAATATCCTCGGTCGAATAGATAGGACCTACCTGTTCATAGGTTATGATCCCACTGGCAAGGCGTGCCGCACAATAACCGAAGAGATCTCTTCCATGAAAGACACTGGTTCCCAGTGTCGATTGCAGACGATTTACCTTTTCATCTATTTCCCTGACTTCTTCAATACCGATATGATATTTTACATGGGATAAGCTTCCGTTATCCGGTGTAACTACATAATAGCCGTCCTTGGTTCTCGCTACACATGCTTTTCTTGCAGTTCCGACGCCTGGATCAACGACAGATACAAATATCGTTCCCTTGGGCCAGAATTGCATGGACTGATATAATCGGTAAGAGGCGCTCCAGGTATCAAAATGCGGTATCTCATGAGTTCCGTCAAAAATCTCCAACGATCGGTCAACTGTCTTAACGACACCATACATGGAAGAGATTGCCCCCTCCTTGTAGGTAAAGTCCGTCTGAAACACTAATATGGGTTTTTCCATCTGAACCCTCTCCTTTGATCGTAAGATACTCTAATAAGATTATTATACTCTAATTTAGGGGCTCTGACCACGTGTTTCAGCATTATAACAATATCTTTTCTATTCATATAATAAATTAAGACAGCCCCTGAAACTCATCCTGCCACACAATACTCATATAATCCTTATCCAGCTCAACTGGTAAGAAACTATATCCCGATACTCTTAAATTCTGTGGATTCCAGTGATCCAACGCCAGCATCCATTGACCGTTGGTGGTAAAAGCAAAGGCACTTTGCCCGCCAAAAGTTTTTCTATAATCCTTACCAATGCAAGGATTATCTATAAGCTTCCAGCGTCCCATTATATGATCCGATACTGCATATAGCATGGAATTAGGTAGCCATCCGGTGCAACCGGAGGTAACCATATAATATTTATTATCCTGCTTCATAACTACCGGTGCTTCTCGATACTGATCGACACAAATACTCACAGCTTCTCCTGTTAGACCCGTATATTCACTATTTAATCGGTCGATCATCAAAGTACTGTTCCAATCAGAGCTATGTATTAGATAAGCATTTCCATCCGTATCCTGAAAAACCGTCATATCCCTGCTGTCTCTCCCTAACGGCCTCTGTCTTCCCAAATATTTAAACGGTCCCATAGCACTATCACTAATTGCTACCCCAACACTTGCCAATGTATACTCTCTGTTATCCAAATGAAACCACATTACAAATTTATTGGTCAGCCTGTTATACAAAACCTTCGGGCGCTCTGCAATACAATTTTCATACAGATCATCATTGATATTAGAGGAGGCTTTTAATACCAGCCCCTCATACTTCCAGCTTTTCATATCATGGCTGGAATAACAGGAAATGCCAATAAACTTCACTCTTCGATTAACAGTCTCTGTATTTTTATTTTCTCCATACCAAAACCATTGGTTATTATAATAAAGCATGGACCCACCATGAGCCTGGATATATTCTCCCGCTTCATCCAACCAGCATACTCCATTGTTCATTGATCTTCTCCTCTTAATACAATCTACTATGCTAACTGATCATAATATATTATGTTAATTAATCATTAATCTATCACTTTCTCTTCTTAGTTATTCATTGTTCCAGGTTGTTCCTTCTGATAAAATACACGATACTCATTTGGAGTCATTCCGTAATATTGCTTGAATTTTCTAATAAAGCTTGTCGTTTGATTATAACCCATCATATCAGCAATTTTTTGTACACTGTAATCCGTATCCAAAAGTAATTCCCTCACATAAAAATACTTCTTATCTGTAATATATTCTGATATATTCATGTTTGTAAGTGCTTTGAATTGATGGCTCAAATTTGATATCGACATTTGGAATGTATCAGCCACCATACTGACACTCAAATTCCGATCTTTACTATTTTGATCAATAAATGCGATTACTTTCGTAGCAATATCCTTCGGCTGTACCTCCTGCGACCCTTTTTCCATGTATGCTCTGGACTTATCTCTGACTTGAAGTATGATACTAATCATTTCCTCAATATCTGTAATTCCATAGATTAGTTTAGAATCAACTTTAGGTTCACTGTCCTTATTCTGAAATTCCAACTCAGTTTGTGCTCTATAGTATGAATTTATGACATCATAACACAGGGTTGTACACACAAAGCGATTATAGCTTTGCTCTCGGATTGTATCAACCAATACATCCGTAATAAGGCTGGCTTTCTTAAAATTTCCGGTAATCAGCGCATCATAAAGTGAATCCAATTCCAGCTTAGGATACATAAAACGCATTTTTATATTAGCATTCTCATCAAAATAACTAATGCTGGTATTTTCCTGTTTATTACTCTTATGGCTGAGCATTAATGCCTGCATATAGGACCAATGTATTTCTTCTACCTTGTCACAGCTTCCTCCAACACAAATATGAATTCCATCGGAGTCTAACGCGCATATTTTTTCTGTTATAGCATTTAACCGCTCTTTTAATTGTACTTCATTCTCCTCTTTCATTCCTATAATTCCAATAATAACATTCTGCTTTGCATATTCCATTATATGCAATTCATATTCACCTTCCAAAAGCATCTCAATGTATAGCGGAAGATTGAAGCCACTGACGACATCATCATTGCGATGTACATAAATTACTTGGTAACGTTCCGAATTGATAAATAATCCCGAATTGGTCATCATATCCTTAAAATAATCCGTATTGCAGTTTTTACCGTATATCATCTGTAGAAGAAGGCGTTCAACCTTTTGGTTCTGCTCCAGCAGAGTAACCTTTTCTTCCATTTTGTCCAGTGTAAATCGAAATACATCCAGTCCCTTGATATTCTTGGGAATATCTCCAAATTTATTCTCACAGAAAATCTCCAGCTCGTTAATCGGCCGGTTACTATAGAAGGATAATGTGGCAACCAAAATTCCTCCCAGTACCATAATCAGCATGACAGCCAGTAAAAAGGTATTTCTAAATTGTTTTAACTCCAGGAATAGGTAATCACTGCGGATTATCCTGACAAGCTTTAGACTTTCATTATCCATGGAGGAATACATTTGGCTATAACCATCGCCTATATTACTTCCATTCTGGCTTAATTCCATGATTTCAACCTGCCCCTTTGTCGCTAAAGGTACCTCTTCAAAAGGATACAGTTGATTTCCCTCCTGATCATATAATATGGTCACAGCTTCTTCCATATCCAGCAGCTTCCTCAACCCATCATTGGAAATCGTATAAATCCAATAGGATTTAACTGAACCTCCAATTATAACTACATATTGAAGGTAGGACTCCGTTGTGTATGAGTCCCAGACAATATTCCTAGAACTGATCCAACCGCTTGATTCCAGTTCCGACAAATATTGCGGAAGATAACATAAGCTTCTGTCCTGCTTTATGTATTGTCTATAATACTTAGGAGCATAGGTTCCTTGCTGTGTATAAACACAATTGGGGACTTCTTCATTATAGTAATCAATGCTTTCGATAAAGGAATGGGTCATCGTCTGCGATGCCAAGAGATTCTTTATCTGAATATTCATAACATCTCTTTTTAAATTATATCCCTTAGCAATAGCCAAAAACGAATTCTGAATGCTAATGGTATTGAATTCCACTATGTGATTCTGCAATTCTTGCATTGACAGCTCCAATGCCTTCTCCGATTGTTCCAGTATTTTTTTCCTGTACATTTTTTCATAAAACTGTGTATATATTAATGTAAATGCCATAATCGGTATGATTAAAACCCATACATAGCTAAAAAAGAAACGCCTATAGGTGCTGCTTTTTACAATCTCCAGCTTTTTTCTTTTCATAAATTACCCACACCCCAACTTCCACAATTAACTAATTTGCGCAACACATACACTACCATTATATCTCATAATTAAGGTGTTTTGAACACTTATAATACGGATTTTTTCCTGTATCTCTATCCCTCAAGTAACTTAATATTATGTTCTCTAATTTATCTCTCTCCAATATACGTCACTGCTCCAGGACTAACCTCCACAAGCCCATCCTTTGTGTTGACCCAGACCGTTGTAGCTGTGGGATTTTGCATGGTCATTCCGTCCGCGGAGAATTCCTGTGCCCGTACAGCCAAAATATAATTACATATTTCAATATTTGTAGCATACCAGATATCTTCCTTACCGGACATCATTGCTGAAAAATCTTCTATCAGATGCCAGTCATCAGGTCGTCCGAACTCAAAACTGTGCCCAAACACATTCATAAGAGGCAATTCATAATATTCCGGAACATCCAGAAACTGTTTGCCCAACTTCATCAGGCCATTGTGGTGACAGGTTGGATGCCACTCCAGAAAGTCCACCGGTGGAAAGAATTCCTCCGTGCTCTTCCCCGTACGAGAGTATTTGATTCCCTGCATCCTGGCTACCTGCTTGACAGCTTCTGAATACTTTCCATACGCATATGACATCCCCTGTACCAGATATCCTGTCAGCTTCTCCAATGCTTTTCTATCCTCTTCTACCTCTGCGGCCATCTGCTGGATTGTGATAGTAGGCGGATTGCGATGGTGGACACCATGACAGGCCACCTCGTGTCCTTTATATATCTCCGCCACCTCTTCCGAAGAGATACAGCAGCTATTTCCCTCTTGACAACCTAGTCTGCCGGAATTTAAATGAAATGTACCTTTCAATCCATATTGATTAAAAATCGATACCAGTCTCTTGTCATAGACCTGCCCATCATCATAGCTGAAGGTCAATGCCTTCCTGAGTCCCTTTGGATATACAAATCTCATATTATTCAACCTCTTTTCTATATAATCGTGTATTTATCTTGCTGTAAAAACTCTTTCCCCCTGATACATTTTCTGAAAATATTTATATAGAAAAAGGCAAAAGCCATGACTGGCAGGATCAGAATTAAATCGCTCTGATTCTACCAGCCGCTTTGCTTTTGCTCGAAACTCAATACGAAATTAACTATACATTAAGTAACGTCATACTTATGTAAGTATTAAATTCTTAATCCATATACTGTTGATACCAATTAATCCACTCATCATACCGGGCACCGTCAAGCTGCTTCAAATAATTATTCCAGGACTCATCTGTAACTCCTTTTACAATACTGGTAGCAATAAAATTATTAATCAGCTCAAACAACTCGACTTCAATGAAGCTACGCTCATTAATCTTTTCTGGATCTGTAAACTTTGGCATTATTTTTTCTGTCGGAAGCATATCAAATACCTGATCTACCATGCACTGACGAATATAGGTTGCTTCAGTAGGATCCTCCGCTACTACCATTTCCTCATCTGCTCGAATAAAAGGTCCACGGTCAACCGTTCCGTAGGTATACTGATAATTTGTTTCTGTAAAATCATCTGATAACCCAGGAGGTGTAAGAGGTATAACCTTACCATCAACGATATCCCAAGCACCTCCCTTTTCTCCAAGACGAGCTGTATATTTCATCTCGGTCGAGCTAGACAGGTAGTTCCACCAAGTCAGGGCAGCTTCTACATTTTGGCATGTGGCAGAAATAGCAAAACCACATCTATCTGCAAATAAGCGTGTTCTATCACCTGTCTTAACCGGGTTCACACCATCAATAGCGGTAAAAGGTGGTAATACCACATAGTTAGCTGCAATCTCAGGAGAGAAATTAGAATAAGGAGACCATGCAATGTAGCACCCTACCACACCTTCTTTCAACTTCGCATAATACTGTTCATTCGTCTGAGAGAAGCCTTCGACATCAACAAGCCCTTCATTTGCTAGTTTATTATAGTATTCTAGGAAAGCACGAAATTCATTTGTATTCGCTGTAGGTACAACCTTACCATCCTTAACCATTTTAAAAGCTTCTGGGTTAGCCGCACCTTGACCTGCAATACCCCATGGATTCGCAAGGTTCATAACTTTAGCAGCCCAGTTACTTTCAGAGAATTCCAGGGGAATTTCATCCGTTTTATCTCCGTTACCATTCATATCATTGTCACGGAATGCTTTCATGACCTCATAGAATTCATCAGCAGTTTTAGGAAGCTCAAGTCCTAACTGATCCAGCCACACTTTGTTAATAACCATGATACCATCTGCATTGTTATTATAGCTGATCTGCCTACCCGTCATCAAGGAACGGATAGATCCATCCGGCCACGTTATAGCTTGCATTCCACCTTCCATGGTTTTATAGTCAGCAACGATATTAGGCGCATAGGTTTCCAGCAAATTATCCTTACTTAAGTCATGGAAGGATTCCATATTCAGCGCAATCTGCTGCTCATTTAGTAAACCAATAATAACATCTGGCATATCATTTGATGATAGCATAACATTAATTCTCTCAGTTACTGTACCATCCGCTACTGGAACCCATTCAATATTGATACCGGTGGCTTCTGCTGCCTTAGCAAATGCTAGCTTGTCACCATAATTTTCACTCTTGTCCAATGCATGTGTAAACACAGCAACCTTTAATGTGGTGCCTGCATAAGCATCAACCGCTACTCCCTGCCCTTCTGAAGCAGCAACAGCCTCGCTGCTTTCTTCCTTAGTTACACTTTCTTTCGTAGTGGGTTCCTTAGCTGAGTCTACTGATTTATTGTCTTTGGAGCCACATCCGATAAAACTAGATGTCATTACGGCTAGTGCCATAACTACACATAAAATCTTTTTCTTCATAAAATACCTCCTTAATTCGTAAGCTGTACGGGCATCTTAGCCTCACAGCAAAATGTAATATGTTATGGTACTTATCCTTTCTTATCCTTTAATGGAACCAATCATTACCCCCTTTACAAAATACTTTTGAACGAAAGGATAAACGCAGATAATAGGTGCTGTTGAAACAACGATTACACCATATTTAATTACCTGTACCATAGTTTCAAGTTTAAGAGCTGCTTCCGGATCCATTACAGTTGCATTATTACTGGCAACAGAGGCTGTTAGCAGTATTTCGCGTAACACTAGCTGCAACGGGTATTTACCACTATCTGTAAGGAAAATCATTGCGTTAAAATAGGAGTTCCAGTAGCCTACTGCAATGAAGAGAACCATAACCGCGATTACTGCTTTGGAAATTGGTATAACAATCTTGAAAAAGAAAATACCATTTCCACACCCGTCAATGGTTGCTGCTTCCATCAATTCATCAGGTACCGTGGATTCCATAAAGGAACGAACAACAATGATATTGTAAGCGGAAATACTCCCCAGAACGATCATTGCCATACGGGAATCTACCAAACCAAGTCCTTTTACTACCAAATAATATGGAATCATGCCACCACCAAAGTACATCGTAAATACAAAAAGCTTCATAATAATTCCCCGCCCCGGGAGATCTTTCCTGGAGAGAGAATATCCAGCCATTAAGGTTGACATAACACCAAGGGCAGTACCGCATACAGTATAGAGAATTGTATTAGCATAACCAGTCCATAATTTGGTATTCTGAAGCACCTTTTGATAACCGAGCAGTGTAAATCCTTTCGGATATAGCAGAATGGAACCATTATTAACATACATTGGATCCGTCACAGAAGCAATCACCACAAAATAAATGGGATAAGCTACTATCACTACAAAAAAGAGCAAAATAATATTGCTAATTACAGTAAACAGGATATCATCCCAGGCTTTCTTTTTTATATTCTTCTTAACAAAATTCATCCCATTCACCCCTTTACCAAAGCTTTGATCCGCTTAATTTGCCAACAACCTTATTAACAATAATCAGAAGGATAAAGTTAACAATATTATTGAATAACCCGATTGCCGAAGAATAGCTAAACTGCTGTTGCATCAAACCCAACTTATATACATATGTTGATATCACTTCGGAAGAAGTTATATTTAAGGAGTTCTGCATAAGATATACCTTCTCATACCCAATATTCATGACAGAACCGCATCTCATAATCAACATGATCGCCATGGTAGGAAGAATAGCAGGTAGATCAATATGCAGAATTCTCTTGAACTTATTAGCACCATCAATCATTGCGGCTTCATGCTGGGATGGATCAACTCCTGCCAATGCTGCTATATAAATGACAGATCCCCATCCGGTACTTTGCCAGATTCCACTCCATACATACAGATGAGGAAAGTAATTTGCATTACCCATAAAATATGTATCTCCGGACCCGCCCAGATAAGCCAGTAATGTATTAATAAAGCCGGATCTGGGAGAAAAGAACACTGACATCATTCCTACCAGAACCACGACAGATATAAAATGTGGCATGTAGGTAATAGTCTGTGCGAATTTCTTCCACTTTAAATTCTTTACATTATTTATAATCAGAGCCAATATAATGGGAATCGGAAAATCAAAAACAATTGAATAGCCACTGACAAACAGTGTATTCTTTAATATAGTCCAAAATCTTGGTGATTCAAAGAATGTAATAAACCACTTAAGTCCAACCCAGTCACTTCCTAAAATCCCTTTACTCGGTACGAAATTCTTAAAGGCAATCTGCAAACCATACATCGGACTATAGCAGAAAATACCCAAGTATACTATTGCAGGCAACAAAAACACATACAGCAGCCAGTTCTTCTTCATTAAGCTTAATGTCCTATTTCCCTTCTTGGGTACTATCAACTCATTACTATTTACTTTTTTCATTTACTATTAACCTCTCTAAAGTAATTTCAAATATCTTTACAGATTTTGCGGTTTTGTGCACTTCGCTTTATTAATTTAATCAAGGTTTATGCTTTTTAGCAATAATGAATATTTGAATCATCCTATAGATGGATTTATGCTGAATTTACAACTAAAACACTCAATAGATCCGTCTTTTATTTATCAAATTTCATACATTTTAGCCTTAAAAATCAAATTTTGTATATGTACTATTTATCTCTAAGACTTGTGAAGCCTAATAGAAATGCTCTATTCAAAAATTGAATATTGCTTGCTTTTGCGAATACCAAAGGTTTATTGTCTTGAATTATAAAACCGTAATACTAAATAAGTACTTCTTCTTCTCTCCTGGAGCAACAAAGTGAACTCCACGTTTATGTTCAAACACATCATCTTCGTCCGTCCAGGTTGAGGTACCAAGCCATGGTTCGATGGCAATAAACGGCCCCTGATTTGCTGCTGACCACAAGACCAGATTAGGAAAATCATCAAATTCCACTCTTAATCCCATACCGGTCTTTGGATTACTGTATACGACCTTTCGCGATTTTAAAGCATCAAATACCAGTCCATCTTTAAGGAATAGATCATGGTCCAGCTGTAATACCTTCTCCTCCTTTAATATTTCTCTCCGATTTTTGCTATCCAGAAGAAGAGGATCCTGGGCCGGGTAAGGGCAATTTGCATTCTCCGCATATTCAAATTCTATCTGATAATCCGAAAATTCTTCCTCAGGCTTAAGCGGGCAGCGAAAACCCGGGTGACCTCCAACAAAAAACGGCATCGTTTCCTGTCCCATGGTTTCTACAGTATAAAGAAAGCTCAGTGTCTTTTCCTGCAAAGTATATGTTATCGTGAGTTTAAATGGATATGGATATTTGCTTAAGGTTTCTTCATTGGAGCATAGGGTAAAGGAGATGGAGTCATTTGTTTTAACGGTTTGTTCAAACTCTTCAAAACGTGCAAATCCATGTCTTGGCATATGGCACTTTTTATGTTCACCTATAATAGCTTCTTCGTTTCGAATACTTCCGCAAATCGGAAACATAACCGGCGACTGTCCTTTCCAATATCTTTCATCAGGCTGCCATAAATATTCGATCCCTTCCATTTTTAAAGATGTCAGCACACCACCCAAG